>NZ_RPOH01000063.1 GCF_003818135.1 Buttiauxella warmboldiae
ACAACGCAGGAAAAAGCGTGGTTTTTCCTACATTGTGGCGATCGACCGAAAATCAACAAATTGATTTTGCTTGTTTTTTGGATGGTCTCAGTTCGTTTGGCGAAACTCATGGGATTTGTCATCAGCCTGAAAGTTAATCCCTTTTACTCCAGCGGGTGGCCGTTCTGGCTATCCGCCCATCTGCTGTTTATCACAAACTGTACAAACGGTTACCCGCGCTGCGTTTACGGATAAATCACGCCTGTGATATGTTATACGATAACAATTAATCCTGGTGACGCCGAATCCGGGCGCCTGAAAGTAATGATGCCATGCAGCCCTCCCAATATTCTCAACCGGCAGATCCCTCGCCGTTAACCTCTCAGGCTTGTTACGCTTTAGCGCCCGCGCAGGCCATATTGGCTGCAAGAGTCGTTTTCGGGTTAAGCGCTGCGATATTTTTGCTGATTGTGACGGCGCTGCTGACAGGCATTTTCGAGCCATCATCACGCTGGATACCTTTATTAAGCGCTAACGCTGCCGTACTCACGTTGCTCGCCGTCTCCTTCTATAATGCGCAGCGCATTTGCCAGTGGCGTGCCGGGAAGTTTGCGCCATCGATAGAGCCCGAGGCCGTGCTCACGGAGGTTGAACCATCCGCCACGGTTTATCAGCGTCTCGGGGCCCTGATGCCCGTCAACCTTAGCCGTATCAATGATTTTCTAAAAAGTGACGGCGTCTGGCTGGCCTCTATGGCGGCACTGGTGCTGTTTGTCGCCCTGAAGGGGTGGGGAAATCAGTTCCTCGCGCTGGATGAGGGAAGCCTGCGCTGGGTAGCGATAGCTATGATTGCGGCGGCGATGTTTGCTGCGCTGGTGGCGGAGCGCCATCTGGCCGTTACGGTGAACGAGGCGTGGCCAGAAGCCTGCGCGATAGCGCCGATCCTGCGGCTGGTTCTCGCGGTACAGTTCCTCTCTTTACCCGCGCTGATTTTCCCAACGGCGAACATCTCATTATTAATCAACCTGCCCGCCATACTTGTGGTGCCGGTGGCGATTGAGTTTTTGCTGCGCGGGCTGTTTTCCCTGTTTACGCCGCCGCAGGCGGAAGAGATCGAGCCGGCGTTTCTTGCTAAAAGCCAGCTCGCGACCCAGCTTGTCTGGCCGCCCCGGCCGCTGCTGCTGTTACAGCATAATCTGCACCGTCATTTTGGCATTGATTTGCGCCAGCTGTGGGCCTTTACGGTACTGCGGCGGGCATGCTTGCCGGTGCTGTCGTTGATGCTGCTGTGCGGCTGGCTGTTAACCGGAATGCAGCAGGTTTCCCCAACCCAGCGCGGCATTTATGAACGCTTTGGCAACCCCGTCGCCGTGCTGCCGCCGGGCCTGCATTACGGGCTGCCGTGGCCTTTTGGCCAGATGATGCTGACGGAAAATGGCCAGGTACATGAGTTAGCTGCCGGTGAGGAAGCCAGCGTTGGCGCTGAACCGCTGGCGAGCGCTGAAGGAGAGGCACCGCCGAACGCTGACCGCCTGTGGGATGCGATGCACAGCTTTGATAAAGCGCAGATGATTGCCGGTCAAAGCGGTAATCAGCAGAGCCTGCAAATCATTAATAGCGATGTGCGTTTTATGTGGCGTATTGGCTTAACCGATAACGCTGCGCTGGCCGCGGTTTATCACAGCATTAATCTGCCTGAGCTGATCCGCAGCACCGCCAATCAGGTGCTGGTGCACCAGTTTTCCTCCATGACGCTCGAACAGCTGCTGGGCGAGCAGCGTCATGACTTAGCCCGGCAGATTAAGCAGGCGGTGCAGCAAAAGCTCGATGGGCTGCACAGCGGCGTGGAGCTGCTTGCTACCGTGGTGGAAGCCATTCACCCACCGGCAGGCGCGGCGAACGCCTTCCACGGCGTACAGGCGGCGCAAATTTCCGCTCAGGCCCTGATATCGCGCGAACGTGGGCACGCTGCCGAACTGGCTGCCAGCGCGCAAACCAGCGCCAGCACGCGCCAGAATCAGGCTAAGATCAACGCCACCGATGTGACCAGTAAAGCGCAGTCAACGGCGCGGCGTTTTGCCGCGCAGAAACAGGCGGTGGCGCAATCCGGCCAGGTATTTGTCGACGAATTATGGTTTAGCCAGCTGCGCCAGACGTTAGGCAAAAGCCCGCTATTAATTATCGACCACCGCATTGGCGCCACCGCGCAGCCGACTATCGACCTGCGCGAGTTCCCTTCGTTAAGCCAGGCCGCAGGTAGCGATGCCCCGTCCAAACCGACACAGGAGCCCTCCCGTTGAGCCATTCACACTCCCATGGTTGCAGCAGTGGTTGCCATCACCCTGATTCTGACGCTCCGGCCACAAAAGTCTGGAAGCGCCTTGCCGCTGCCGGTTTGCTGCTGGTTATTCTCGCCGCTGCCGCAAGCCTGGTGCAGGTGCGATCCGGCGAATCACTGATTATCACCCGTTTTGGTAATCCGGTGCGCGTGCTGCTAAACCCAGGCCTTGCCTGGCGAATACCCGCACCGTTTGAAATGTCGACCGCCGTCGATTTGCGCCTGCGTACTACCTCGAGCGGCTTGCAGGATGTGGGCACGCGTGACGGGCTGCGGATAATTGTACAGTCTTATGCGGTCTGGCAGGTGGATAACACGTCGGAGCATGTGCAGCGCTTTATGCGTGCGGTGCAAAACCAGCCCGATGAAGCGGCGCGGCAAATTCGCGCTTATTTAGGTTCGGCGCTGGAAACGACCGCCAGCGGGTTTACCCTCTCACAACTGGTCAATACCGACAGCAAGCAGGTGCAGCTCAACCAGTTTGAAGCCCATTTGCAGGCGCAAATCAGCCAGCCGCTGCTGGAAAGCTACGGTATTCGCCTGGTGCAGGTAGGAACCGAACGTCTGACGCTCCCGGCGGTGACACTCAACGCCACGGTAGACCGGATGCGCGCCGAGCGTGAAACCATTGCCACTGAACGCACCGCTGAAGGCAAACGTGCCGCCGCAGAGATTCGCTCGGCGGCAGAGCGCGATGCGCGTATTGTGGAAGCCCAGGCGCAGGTACAGGCCGCCGATATTGAAGCGCAATCCCAGGCGCAGGCGGCGGAAATTTATGGCAAGGCATACGCCAGCTCGCCTCAGCTTTACAGCCTGTTGCGCCAGCTTGATGCGCTTAGCGGCGTGGTGAATGCCAGCACTCGCCTGGTGTTACGCACCGATGCCGCGCCGTTCCGTTTGCTGGTAGAAGGGCCGACGCTGGACAAAACGCATGAGTGAGCAGCAAACAACGCAGTCCGCAGGCCCGTGGACGCAGTCGATACGCCTGGCTTTTTACGCGCTGTATGCGCTGACGCTGCTGGCGGCGGCAGGTTGGCTGTTTTCAAATATCCGCCAGATCCCTGCTGACAGTCGCGCCGTGGTGCTCCATTTTGGTGCCCAGCAGCGCGTTACCGAAGCGGGGCTATTGCTGGCCTGGCCTGCGCCGGTTGATGATGTGGTGATGGTGCCCGCACCCGACCGCGTGATTGAACATCATGTGACAGCGCTGTTGCGCTCGGCCGACGCGCTGCATGCGGATATGCGCGACGATGACAGCAGCGATGCGCTGGCGGGGTCCGGCTACCTGCTGACGGGTGATGCTGGCGTGGTGCAGCTGGATATCAGCGTGTTTTACCGCGTGGTGGCGCCAATGGCGTATGTGTTGCAGGGTGAACATGTGATACCGTCACTCGACCGGCTGGTGGAACGTGCCGCCGTTGCGGTTTGCGCCGCACGCGATCTGGATACCATTCTGGTTGCGCGCCCTGAAATGGTCAGCGGCGATTTAAATGTCGCCCAGCAGCGTGAGCGCCTGCGTGCTGATGTGCAGCACAACGTGGCGCAGAATCTGCAACGCCTCGCGCAATCGGGCAGTGGTTTGGGGATCGCGCTTGAGCGGGTGACCGTGCAGTCAACGCTGCCATCCACTACCGTCACCGCCTTCAACGCCGTGTTAACCGCCAGCCAGAAAGCCTCGCAGGCCATTGCGACGGCGAATACCGACGCCTCATTAATACGCCAGAAAGCCACCCAGCTTGCCGACCAGATTCGCCAGACCGCACAGGCGCAGGCGCGTGAAAGGGTGGCAAAAGCGCAGTCCGATACCGCGATGGTGGCTCGTCTGGCAAACAGCCATCACGACCCTGACCTGCTGGCCCGTATTTATCGGGAACGCATTGCCGCAATTCTGGCGCAGGCGGGATCCGTGATTACCGTTTCTCCAAAAGATGATGCGAACTTGATCCTGCAAGCTGCCGGACAAAAGGAATCCCCTAAACCATGAGCACGCATACAGTTAACCCCGGCGGCGCGCTGAGCCCGCAGGAGCAGCGGCAGATTACTCGCCGGCTGATACTGGCGCTGGTCGCAAGCGGCACCTTAGTTCTTGGCTTGCTCTGGCGCTGGCTGGCGCCGGAACAGGTCGCCGTTGCCGATATTCTGCTGGGCAGCGCCTCGCTGATGGTTGCTATTCCGGTGTTGCGCCACGCGTTATACAGCCTGCGCTACCCAAGCCTGCACGGGATCGCCGATCGGCTGATTGCTCTGGCTCTGCTGGGGGCATGGGCGACGGGCGATCTGCTGACCGCCGCGTTGCTGCCGCTGATCATGATCGTCGGTCATATTCTTGAAGAGCGTAGCGTGATTGGCTCGCAGGAGGCAATTGAAGCGCTGGGTAAACTCACCCGCAGCCGGGCACGGCGTTTTGACGCTGAGGGTAACCTGCATGATATCGACAATCACGAACTGGTCGCTGGCGATATCGTTGAAGTACGGGCTGGCGACCGGCTACCTGCCGACGGGCGCGTGCTTGAAGGACAGGCGAGTCTCGACACTGCACCCATTACTGGCGAATCCGTGCCGCTGGAAGTCAAAGCGGGTATGAACGTTTATGGCGGGGCGATTAATCTCGATGGGCGCCTGCGTATTGAAGTCACCCATACCGGTGAAACCTCGACCCTTGGGCGCGTGGTGGCGTTAATGCAAAGCGCCGAGCAGGCCAGTCCCCCGATTACCCGTTTGCTTGAGCGCTATGCGGGGCGTTATCTGCTGCTGGTGTTACTGATTGCCGCCAGCACCTGGTTTTTAACGCAAAATGGCCAGGCTATGTTAGCGGTGCTGGTTGCCGCCTGTCCTTGTGCGCTGGTGCTCTCCGCGCCTGCCACCTCTATCGCCGGGTTAACCGTTGCCGCACGTCATGGCATTTTGATCCGCGGTGCGGCTTTCCTTGAAGAGTTAGCCGAACTTAACGCGGTGATTATTGATAAAACCGGCACGCTTACCCACGGCAAACTGCAGCTTTATGAGCTTCAGTCTGAAGCGGGGGAATCTCCTGAAGCGCTGTCGGCTCTGGCGGCAAGTCTCGGTTCTACCAGTAACCATCCCGTCAGCTGCGCGCTGGCGACTATCGCCCCGCAAAGCGCGTGGCCGCAGCTTGAAAACGTGCATGAACACCAGGGGCTGGGCGTTTCCGCCACTACCCGCGCGGGTGAGGCGTTCCTTGGGCGCTATGAGCTTCTCAAAGCGCAGGTCGCTGATTTACCGGACGAGCCGCCGCATGACGGCCCGATAGTGGGGCTGGCGCTGGCGGGGCGCTTCCGTGGCTGGATTTTGCTGGCCGATAGCCTGCGTAGCGAAGCGGCAAGCGTGATGGCTGAGCTACGCGATCTCGGGCTTAAGCAGCAGCTTTTACTGACCGGTGACCGCGATGCGGTGGCGCAACGTATCGCGAAAAACGTCGGCATCCATGATGTTATCGCCGGGGCGCTGCCTGCCGACAAGCTGCATCAGGTCAGCGTGCAGATCGACAATGGCTTCCGGCCAATGGTGGTGGGCGATGGTATCAACGATTCGTTAGCGCTCAAAGCGGGCGTGGTGGGGGTGGCAATGGGCGCAGGCGGCTCGGATATCGCCATGGCATCGGCCGATATCGTATTAATCGGCGGGGACTTGCGCCGCCTGGGAACCTGCGTGCGTTTAAGCCGCCTCTGCCGCCGCACCCTCCAGGTGAACGTGATGATTGGCCTCGGCTGGACGCTGGTGATGGTTGCCGCCGCAGCTTTTGGCTGGCTCGGGGCATCGGGTGCGGTGATTGCCGCGCTATTGCATAACATGAGCACCCTGCTGGTGTTAGGCAATGCCGGACGCCTGTTACGCTTTGAGGAAAAGCTCAGTTGACGTTAGCTACCGCCGGGGTGAATCAGACGGTAGCCGCCCGGCAGCGGTTTACATCGGTTTTTCGACATTCACCATCCACGGAATGCCGTATTTATCGGTCAGCATGCCAAATCCCTGCGCCCAGAAGGTTTCCCCCCAGGGCATGGTGACATCGCCACCGGCCGCCAGGTTATCAAACCAGCGTTTGCCTTCGGCCACATCTTTGCTGGAAAGACTGAGCGAATAGCCCGTGTGTTTCACTTTATCGGCGCACATATTGCCGTCGCTCATCATCACTTCGCTATCGCCAATGCGCACATTGGCGTGCATGATCTTATCGTCAGACCAGTTAAATCCACTGCCGCAACCTTCAGGTGCGCTGTTGGCTTCCTCTTTTGGCATTTCGCCAAACGTCATTTTAAACAGCAGTTCGGCACCAATAGCCTGTTTATAAAAAGCGATGGCTTCTTCGCAGGTGCCGTCAAAAAAGATGTAGGGGCTTACAGACATAGCTGATTCCTCCGGGAGAGTGTAGAAGAAGTGTAGCTGTGGGGAGTGGGGTAAGCCAGGCGGGGGCTTTTCACTTTTTCCTGAAGTAGCTTCTGTCGCCAGCGCTATCCCTGAGTTGGGCTGAAGAGCTGCGAAATCTCACTCTGGCAGATTGCCAGAGTGAGGGGGAGTTATGCTACTGCTGTTCCACCAACAGCGCTTCGAGCAAATCGAGATCGTGCAGCAGTTTCATCAGCGTTTCGTTGCTGATTTTCTGCGTGGCGCGCAAGTGATAAAGCTCGGCACGTTCAGAACGTAACGCGGCGAGGCGGAAACGGCGCTCAAGGTTCTCTTCCTGCTCGCTACTTTCCACATCGTTGCGCCCATCGGCACGGCGGCGTAAATTGCCGATCACCCGCGAACTCACCTCTTTTAGCAGCTGGTCGTCGATGTTTTCGTTAACGTCAGAATGCAGGCGTTCCTCCATTTTCTCAATTGCGACAATCGCCACTTCAGCGGTTGCGGCACGGGCGATACGCTCCTCCCGACGCGCCATTGCTTTGTCGGGCACTTCCACGTTACGCAGCAAAATTGGCAGCATAATCACGCCCACAAACAGCGAGAACAGAATCACGCCCGCCGATAAAAAGATAAGCTCGTAACGGGCCGGGAACGGCGTTCCATCACCTAATAGCAGGGGAATGGAGAGCACGCCGGCAAGGGTAATCGCCCCGCGCACGCCCGCGAAGGAAGCAATGCACAGCTCGCGCGTTGAGTAGTTGCCAAACTCCAGCGGGCGCTTTTTCATAAAGCGCAGGCTGATGCGTTTCATGGTCCACAGCCACAGGAATCGCACGCCGATAAGGGCAAAATAGATAAGCCCGATATCAAGGAACAGCATCCACAGTTCGACGTTAGGATCGGCGTTGGCCGCCGCGATGGAAGTGGTCAGAATGCCGGGCAATTGCAGCCCTAACAGCAAAAACACCATGCCGTTAAACACAAACTCAAGCATTGCCCACACGCTGTTAGCACGCAGGCGCATCGCCAGCGGCGCGCTGCGCAACACGCCGGAACGGGTGATAGTCATCCCCGCCGCGACCGCCGCCAGAATACCCGAAACGCCAATATGTTCAGCAATCAGATAAGAGGCGAATGGCAGCAGCAGCAGCAGCAGGATTTGCGTGGCGGGCTCATCGCCACTCCAGCGGCTCATCAGGCGTAATGATTTGCCGTACAGCCAGCTAACCGCAATCCCCGCCAGCAGGCCGCCAATGGCCACTTTAAAGAATTCGACAGTCGCACCACCGACGCTAAACACCATGGTGCCAACCGCCACCGCGACCGCCATTTTTAACGATACCAGGCCGGAGGCGTCGTTCATCAACGCTTCGCCCTGCAGGATGCCCATGATCTTCTTTGGAATGCGCCCTTCGCCAACGATGCCGGAAAGCGCCACCGCATCGGTCGGTGAGAGCACCGCCGCCAGCGCAAACGCCGGGATCAGCGGAATGCCCGGCACCAGGAAGTCAATCAGGAAGCCAATGCCCACCACGGTAACCAGCACCAGTACCAGCGCCAGACCAATAATCTCCCGCCCGTGGTTGAGAAACTCATGGGTCGGCGTTTTCCAGCCATCGGCAAACAGCAGCGGTGGAATAAACAGCACCAGAAACAGTTCCGGGTTGAAGTCGACATGCAAACCAAAATGCGGCCAGGCAAGCAGCGCGCCAATGGCAATCTGCATTAACGGCAGGGGGATCTGGAAAGGCAGCATGCGCGTTGCCACGCCAGAAAGCGAAACCACCAGGGTCATGATGAGAATGGTAAAGAAAATTTCCATGCTTTCCTTGAGAACGATGGGGGTGAAACCCTTTTTGCAGGATGTTGTTATACCCAATAGTAAAACAACTTTTTACACCGGAAGGAAACAGGAAAAGAGTGGATGTCGTGCGGTAAAGGAGAGGAGGACGGGCAGGCTTACGGCAGGCGCCAGAAGAGAGGGCGGCCGCTGACGCTAAACCACCCTGCTGCTTAAAGATTAGATAGCCCAGCCGCCCGCATAAAACGCAACCAGCGCGATGGCGATAATCACGGTGCCGAGGTTCAGCTTGCGCCACTCGCCAGAGACGATGCGGCCAATCACCAGCGAGGCAAAACCGATCATGATGCCGGTCACGATGTTGCAGGTCAGCACGATGAATACCGCGGTAATCAGGCCCGCCATGGCATCCACGAAATCAGCGAAGTCGATTTTTGCCACGTTGCTCAGCATCAGCAGGCCCACATACATCAGCGCCGGAGCGGTGGCGTAGGCCGGAACCAGATAAGAGAGCGGGGAAAGGAACAGGATCAGCAGGAACAATACGCCAACGGTGATAGCCGTCAGGCCGGTTTTGCCACCCGCCGCAGTACCTGCCGCCGATTCGATGTAAACCGCGGCCGGTGCTGCACCCACCAGGCCTGAGAACACCGAGCTCAGGGAGTCGGTGGTCAGCGCTTTGCCGCCGTCAATAATTTGGCCGTCTTTATCCAGCAGATTAGCCTGGCCCGCCACGGCGCGGATGGTGCCGGTGGCATCAAAGACCGCGGTCATCACCAGCGCCAGAACGCTTGGCAACACTACCGGGTTCAGCGCGCCCATGATGTCCAGGCTACCAATCAGCGAATGACCCGCTTCATCCTTGAGCGAAGGCATCGCGAAGATGCCGGAGAAATGCACCGCAGGGTCAAAGATCAGGCCGAAGACTGAAATTCCGATGATGGTCAGCAGAATGCCGCCGGGGACTTTCAGTTTTTCCAGACCGATGATCACCGCAAGGCCAATCAGCGACATGATAACCGGGAAGCTGGCAAAGTGGCCGAGCGCAACCGGCAGGCCATCGAGTGGGTTTTTGATCACCAGGCCGACACCGTTTGCCGCAATCAGCAGCAGGAACAAGCCGATACCGATACCGGTGCCGTGCGCAACGCCCATCGGCAAGTTACGCAAAATCCAGCTACGAATGCCGGTTGCGGAGATAATGGTGAACAGCACGCCCATCAGGAACACGGCACCCAACGCGACAGGTACGCTGATGTGCTGGCCAAGCACCAGGCTGAAGGCGGTAAATGCCGTCAGCGAAATAGCACAACCAATGGCCAGCGGCAGGTTCGCCCACAGGCCCATCACCAGAGAACCCACACCGGCAACCAGGCAGGTCGCCACAAAGACCGCGGCAGGTGGGAAGCCTGCTTTACCGAGCATACCCGGTACGACGATCACGGAGTAGACCATTGCGAGGAAGGTGGTTAAACCGGCGACCACTTCCTGGCGAACGGTACTGCCACGTGCAGATATTTTGAACCAGGCGTCGATGCCGCTGGTTGCACGCGGAGAATGATTAGACATAGTGAAAAATCCCCTGAGATTTTTATGATTACGTTGGTATGCGTGGTGGACAATCCACTGCCAGCTAAACGTTTTAAATCGAATTTATCCCTGTGCTGCGTTTATGGCAAAAAGAGCGCCACAAAAAAAGCAAACGTTTAACTCCGCGCACACCAACCGGGCGTCAAAATTAAGGCAAACGATTATCCGGCCTTCTTACCCCGGTTTTCAACCGAACTTTGCCGCTTTTTTGCGAAAAAGGGTTTGCCCGGTCAAATTATCGTCGACCGATGCGCAAACGTTATCGTCGATGCGCAATTTAGCAACAATGCTGCAAGATGCGGGTCACGGTTTCCCCACTCAGAGGATTTTTAAATCGAGGAACTCATGGGATCGCGAAAGGCCCGCCTTGCTCAATGGCGCGCTGCCAGGCTGGTCGCATTTGGATTTGCTGGTGCCAGCGCTGCAAATTTGGCAGATCGTGGAAGCCACCGCGCGACAGTAGGGCGATGACCGGGAAACTCATCTGAATATCTGCGGCGCTAAAGGTCTGCCCGGCAAACCACGGATTTTTTTGCAGTGAATCTTCGAGATAACGCGCATGCGTCGAAATCTGTTTGTTCAGATACGCCTTTTGCACGCCCTGTCCCAACGCATTGCCCACCGGGCGCAGCAGCCAGGGCACCGGCGCTTTCCCAAGGCGACCAAATACCAGTTTCATCATTAGCAATGGCATCAGCGATCCTTCGGCGTAATGCAGCCAAAAGCGATAGCGCAGCTTGTCTTGCGTGCTAATCGGTTTAAGGCGGCTTTCGCTATCGTAAGTTTCTTGCAGATATTCAATGATGGCCCCCGACTCCGCGAGAATATGGCCATTATCTTCCACCACCGGTGACTTCCCTAACGGGTGCACGGCTTTTAATGACTCGGGTGCCAGCATGGTGGATTCGCGCTGGTAGCGCACAATCTGATACGGCAGCTGGAGTTCTTCGAGCAGCCATAAAATACGCTGCGAGCGGGAATGATTGAGGTGATGGACGATAAGCATGAGTTAACCTTCAGTTGAGCAGGATGCGTTAACTATAGGAGGAAACGCTGGACAGAGTGGGGCGTTGCATTGGATAAAAAATGTTCAGCTCCGCCTTGAAACTGGCCCGGGCGGGACTACACTTAAGTTGTCAGCGCAATCCGGAACCTCCTGAGAATGTGTGATTGAGGGACGCTGATGTCGGGGGAAACCCTCCTTGCGAAAAGCGGGATAGATCGAAAGACAAAGACCGGGAATAAACTAAAGCGCCGAAGTCGGGCGCTTTAGTTTTTAGTCGTCCTCAAGAAGACGCGCCCCCGTCCCCTGTTCACCGAGTTTGTCGCCGGGATTGCGCAGCGGGCAGTCGGCACCGGATAAACACCCGCAGCCGATGCAGCCGTCAAGTTCATCACGCAGCGCCGTCAGCGTATTAATGCGCCGGTCAAGCTCCTCGCGCCACTGCGAGGACATCTTTTTCCAGTCGTTTTTATTGATTGTATGCCCGTCCGGCAGCACGCCAAACTCTTCGCCAATGGTCGACAGCGGGATCCCGATTCGCTGGGCAATTTTAATAATGGCGACGTTGCGCAGAACATCACGCGTGTAGCGGCGCTGGTTTCCGCTGTTTCGCCTGCTTTTGATCAGCCCCTTGCTTTCGTAAAAGTGCAAAGCCGAAACGGCCACGCCGCTGCGCTTCGCCACTTCGCCCGGAGTGAGTAACGGTTTAAAGCGCGGTAATTTCTTTTCCATAATGCTCTTTACCTCAAGTTAACTTGAGGAATTATACTCGCAGCCAACAGAACCTGCTAATCAACAACCAGGCTTGAGGATGGTTTATGGCGCATCAGGACATTATTCACACTTTGACCCAATGGATTGACGATCATATCGATCAGCCGCTGAACATTGACGTGGTGGCAAAAAAATCTGGTTATTCAAAATGGTATCTTCAGCGGATGTTCCGTACCGTGAAGCGTCAGACGTTGGGCGAATACATTCGCCAGCGCCGTCTGCTGATGGCGGCAAAAGAGTTGCGCAGCACCCAGCGGCCGATTTTTGATATCGCTATGGATTACGGTTACGTTTCCCAGCAAACTTTTTCACGTGTTTTCCGCCGTGAGTTTGACCGCACGCCAACCGACTACCGTCACCACGCCTGACGTGATGCAGGGGATGGCGGCAAAGCGACAAAGAAGGATAAGCCACGCTTTTCCTTCTTTGTCAGCAAGCCTGGCTAGTTCTTTTTCACAAACTCAGATTTCAGCTTCATCGGGCCAAACCCATCGATTTTGCAATCGATGTTATGGTCGCCTTCAACCAGCCGTATCCCTTTGACTTTGGTACCAATCTTCAACATTGAAGAGCTGCCTTTCACCTTCAAGTCTTTGATAACGGTAACGTTATCGCCATCGGCCAGCAGATTGCCGTTGGCATCCTTCACCACCAGCACATCGATCTGCTGGGCCGGTTCGGCGTTATTCCACTCGTGCGCACACTCCGGGCAGATAAACATGCCGCTGTCTTCGTAGGTGTACTCGGAATTGCACTGCGGGCAATGAGGGAGGGTCATTGTCATATCCTCAAAAATAAGCTGAAAAATAGCGGTTATCCGCCAAAAGTGGCGCAATTATACATTAAAACTTTGAATATGATTGATTCGTCGTCCGGGCGGTATTTCGTCCTGCCAGTCAGTTCGAAAGTTAAGCTCCCCTCATTCCCTGCCTGCACGGGTAGATGGCGGTAAGCAAAGGCAAAAACGAAGCGTGTCGCAATATAACAAGCGTTTGATTAGCCTGCTGTCCTGCCGCAAATCACTCACTCTTCATGATATCGAAATTTATCTTTAACAAAATCGTCACATTTCATCGGCACCATGAGGCAACTTTTTAAGGAGCCTGAGTGATGCAAACCATTATTCGCGTCAACAAACTGAGCAAAACCTTCAACCAGCATCAGGCGTTAAATGCCGTTGATTTAGAAGTCAATGAAGGGGAGATGGTCGCTCTGCTGGGGCCGTCTGGCTCAGGGAAATCTACCCTCTTACGCCATCTGAGCGGCCTGATTACCTCCGACAAATCAGCAGATTGCCACGTTGCATTGCTTGGCCGCACCGTACAACGGGCAGGGCGTCTGGCGAGCGATATCCGCAAGAGCCGCGCGCATACCGGCTACATCTTCCAGCAGTTCAACCTGGTCAATCGCCTGACGGTGCTGGAAAACGTGCTGATTGGCGCACTCGGCACCACGCCGTTCTGGCGCACCTGTTTTAACTGGTTTTCCCGCGAACAAAAGCAGCGTGCGTTGCAGGCGCTGACCCGCGTCGGCATGGCGCAATTTGCCTGGCAACGCGTCTCCACCCTGTCCGGTGGGCAGCAGCAGCGCGTGGCGATTGCCCGTGCGCTGATGCAGCAGGCGAAAGTGATCCTCGCCGATGAGCCGATTGCCTCACTCGACCCGGAATCCGCACGCATCGTGATGGAAACGCTGCACGACATTAACCGCCTGGACGGCATCACCGTGGTGGTGACGCTGCATCAGGTGGATTACGCCCTGCGCTACTGCGAGCGCATTGTCGCACTGCGCCAGGGTCATGTGTTTTACGACGGAAGCCGCTCGGCGTTCGACAGCGAACGGCTGGGAAATCTTTATCGCAGCATTAATCGCGTTGATGCGGTGGCTGCTTAACAACTTTGCTATTTATTTCAAGGAATCGTTATGAGCTACAAAAAAGTTGCCGCCCTCGCTTTTACCGGCCTGTTAAGCGTCAGCACGTTGTTCAGCACGGCCCATGCGGATGAAGCGGAAAAGTCCCTCAACTTCGGCATTATCTCTACTGAATCGCAGCAAAACCTGAAGCCACAGTGGGAACCGTTCCTGAAGGATATGGAGAAGCAGCTGGGCGTGAAGGTGAATGCTTTCTTCGCCCCGGACTACGCCGGGATCATTCAGGGCATGCGTTTTAATAAAGTGGATCTCGCCTGGTACGGCAACCTTTCGGCCATGGAAGCGGTGGATCGCGCCAACGGCCAGGTCTTTGCCCAGACGGTAGCGGCAGACGGCTCACCGGGTTACTGGAGCGTGCTGATCGTTAACAAAGACAGTCCAATCAATAATCTGCAAGAACTGTTGGCAAAACGCAAAGAGCTGACGTTTGGCAACGGCGACCCTAACTCGACTTCCGGCTATCTCGTCCCGGGATACTACGTTTTCGCTAAGAACAGCGTGGCCCCTAATGAATTCAAGCGTACGGTGAACGCCAACCATGAAACTAACGCGCTGGCGGTAGCGAACAAGCAGGTGGATGCCGCGACCAACAACACCGAAAACCTCGAAAAGATCAAAAATTCGGCACCGGACAAGTTCAAAGAGCTGAAGGTTATCTGGAAGTCACCGCTGATCCCCGGCGACCCAATCGTCTGGCGTAAAAACCTCTCCGAAGCCACGAAAGACAAACTCTATGACTTCTTTATGAGCTACGGCAAAACCACGGAAGAGAAAAGCGTGCTGAGCCGCCTGGGCTGGGCGCCGTTCCGTGCCTCAAGCGACCTGCAACTGGTGCCGATTCGCCAGCTCGCGCTGTTTAAACAGATGCAAGGCGTGAAGGACAACAAAGGGTTAGCCGAGCCGGAAAAAACCTCCAAAATCAGCGCGCTGCAAAACCAGCTCAGCGATCTGGACCGCCTGACCGCCGCCCTCTCTGCGATGAGCAGCGTGAATAAAGCGGTTCAGTAAAAACAGCCCTAACCCTCTGCCTCAGGGAGAGGGTTAGGGTGAAAACCCCAAACACGGAGCTCTCAATGCAACAAACCATTCAGGTCGCCGCCCCCAAACGCAGCTGGTTTTCGCTACTCGCCTGGGCGATTTTGTTAGCGGTCCTCGTGGCCTCGTGGCAAGGCGCGGAAATGGCTCCGCTGACCCTGTTCCGCGATGCGGGCAATATGGCGACCTTCGCCGCCGACTTCTTCCCGCCTGATTTCAGCCAGTGGCAGCAATACCTCGGTGAAATGGGCGTTACGCTGCAAATCGCCGTCTGGGGCACCGCGCTGGCCATCGTGCTTTCCATCCCCTGCGGCCTGATGTGCGCCGACAACCTGGTGCCATGGTGGATTTACCAGCCGATGCGCCGTCTGATGGACGCCTGCCGCGCGATTAACGAAATGGTGTTTGCGATGCTATTCGTGGTCGCCGTCGGCCTCGGTCCTTTTGCAGGCGTATTAGCCCTGTTTATTCACACCACCGGCGTGCTCTCCAAGCTGCTTTCTGAAGCGGTGGAAGCCATCGAGCCCGGCCCGGTAGAAGGCATTCGCGCCACGGGTGCTAACAAACTTGAAGAGATTATCTACGGCGTGCTGCCGCAGGTGATGCCACTGCTGATCTCCTACTCGCTGTATCGCTTTGAGTCGAACGTGCGTTCGGCAACGGTGGTGGGCATGGTGGGCGCCGGCGGGATTGGCGTAACGCTGTGGGAAGCGATTCGTGGATTCCAGTTCCAGCAAACCTGCGCCCTGATGATTGTCATCATCATCACCGTCAGCCTGTTGGATTTCCTGTCGCAACGGTTACGTAAGCATTTCATTTAACGAGGCTTTGTTGAAAATGCACTTATCCAGACATCCGACCAGTTACCCGACGCGTTACCAGGAAATCGCCGCCCTGCTCGAAGTGGAGCTGCGTAAAAACTACCGCAGTGGCGACTACCTGCCGGCCGAAAGCCAGCTGGCGGCACGATTCGAAGTCAATCGCCATACGTTACGCCGCGCCATCGACCAGCTGGTGGAAAAAGGCTGGGTGCAGCGCCGCCAGGGAATTGGTGTGTTAGTGCTGATGCGCCCGTTCGACTACCCGTTAAATTCACAGGCCCGCTTTAGCCAGAACCTGCTTGACCAGGGAAGCCACCCCACCAGCGAGCGCTTACTCGCGGTGCTGCGCCCGACCTCCTGCCACGTGGCAGACGCACTCGGTTTGAATGAGGGCGAAAACATTATTCATTTGCGCACCCTGCGCCGTGTCAACGGTATCGCGGTGTGCCTTATCGACCACTACTTTGCCGACCTCGACTGGTGGCCTGCGCTACGACAGTTCAGTAGCGGTTCGCTGCACAACGTGATTGAAACGCAGCTCGGCATCGGCCTTAAACGTACACAAACACGCATCAGCGCGCGCCGCGCTCAGGCCAAAGAAAGTCGCCTGCTGGAGATCCCGAATATGGCTCCGCTGCTGTGTGTGCGCACTCTCAACCACCGTGAAGGTGACGCTTCGCCTGCGGAATACTCCGTCAGCCTGACGCGCGCCGACATGATTGAATTCACCATGGAGCACTAGATGGACGCAACGCATTTTAATACCGCACAGCGCCAGCAGTGGATGGCCGTGCTCGCTCACAGCCAGCCTGATGAGCTGGCCGCACTGTGGGCAGAACAAAAACTCAATCCTGACTATCAGGCGATCCGCGCCCCGGAAACCGGGCTGGTACAAATCCAGGCGCGCATGGGCGCAACCGGGCAACGCTTTTTTGCTGGCGACGCCACGCTAACTCGCGCCGTGGTGCAGCTTGCCAACGGAACTTACGGCTACAGCTACTTATCAGGGCGCGATAAAGCCCATGCCGAACGCTGTGCGGTGATTGACGCGCTGATGCAGGAAAGCCTTCAGTTCCAGACCTTACAAGAAACCATCATTGCGCCACTGGCCGCCAACCGGGAGCAGCGTCTCGCTGCCCGCCGCACGCAAATTAACAGCAGCCGAGTCGATTTCTTCACTCTGGTGCGCGGAGATAACGCATGACCCTGATGACCGCTTTTAACCTGCCCGTGCAGGATGCCCAACAGAGCTTCCGTCGCCTGCTCAAAGCGATGAGCGAGCCGGGCGCGATCGTCGCCCTGCATTCGCTACAGCATGGCTGGAAGCCGCTGAATATCGCCACCACCAGCGTGCTGCTGACCCTTGCTGATAACGACACGCCGGTGTGGATTAGCGAAGAGCTGAGCAACGATGTCACGCAGCAAAACGTGCGTTTTCATACCAACGCCCCGGTTGCTACAGCGCCTGAGCGCGCGCAGTTCGCGGTAGCCGACAGCGCGATTAGCGCACAGCAGCTCAACGCGCTGGCGCAGGGAACCGACGTCGCACCTGATACCAGCGCCACCCTGATTTTGCAGGTGCCGAGCCTGAGCGGTGGCCGCATGCTGCGCCTGACCGGCGCCGGTATTCGTGAAGAGCGCATGATTGCGCCACAGCTGCCGGACTGCGTGATCCACGAGTTAACCGAGCGCCCGCATCCGTTCCCGCTGGGCATCGACCTGATTCTGACCTGCGGTGACCGCCTGCTGGCGATCCCGCGCACCACTCATGTGGAGGTGTGCTGATGTACGTAGCCGTCAAAGGGGGCGAGAAGGCGATTGCCGCCGCCCATCAGCTTCAGGAGCACAATCGCCGCGGCGATCGCAACCTGGCAGAGCTTAGCGTGGCGCAAATCGAGCAGCAGCTTGGGCTGGCGGTTGACCGGGTGATGACCGAAGGGGGCATTGCCGATCGTGAACTCGCCGCACTCGCCATCAAACAGGCCAGCGGCGATATGGTGGAAGCCATCTTCCTGCTGCGCGCCTACCGCACCACGCTGCCGCGTCTGGCGGTGAGCGAGCCGCTGGAAACCGCTGAAATGCGTATCGAGCGCCGAATCTCTGCGGTTTATAAAGACGTGCCGGGCGGCCAGCTGCTTGGCCCGACATACGACTACACCCACCGCCTGCTGGATTTCACGCTGCTGGCCAATGGCGAAGCGCCGCAGCTTAAAGCTGCGGATGACCACGCCGAGGCCGCTCCGCACGTTTTCAGCCTGCTGGCGAAACAGGGGCTGGCAAAAGCCGAAGAAGATAACGGCGAAAAGCCCGATGACATCACGCGCCAGCCGCCGGTTTATCCATGTTCCCGCTCCTCGCGCCTGCAACAGCTGGTGCGCGGCGACGAAGGCTATTTACTGGCGCTCGCTTACTCCACTCAGCGCGGCTACGGGCGCAACCACCCGTTTGCCGGTGAAATTCGCAGCGGCTATGTCGATCTGGAAATCATCCCCGAAGAGCTGGGTTTTGCGGTGAACATCGGTGAACTGCTGATAACCGAGTGCGAAATGGTCAACGGCTTTGTGGCCCCCGCCGATGAAGATCCGTACTTTACCCGCGGCTACGGGCTGGTGTTCGGCATGAGCGAACGCAAAGCGATGGCGATGGCGCTGGTTGACCGCGCGCTGCAGGCGCCGGACTACGACGAAACCATAACCGGCCCGGCGCAGGATGAAGAGTTTGTGCTGGCGCATGCCGATAACGTTGAGGCTGCGGGCTTTGTCTCGCATCTGAAACTGCCGCACTACGTCGATTTCCAGGCCGAACTGGAACTGCTTAAACGTCTGCAAAAGGAACGCAATCGTGACTAAGGCACTCACCGGCTACAACTTTGCTTATCTGGATGAGCAAACCAAGCGCACGCTGCGGCGCGCGATCCTCAAAGCCGTGGCGATCCCCGGTTTCCAGGTGCCGTTTGGCGGGCGTGAAATGCCGATGCCGTACGGCTGGGGTACGGGCGGCATTCAAATTACCGCCAGCGTGATTGGCGAGAATGACGTACTGAAAGTGATTGACCAGGGGGCGGATGACACCACTAACGCCGTGTCGATTCGCAACTTCTTCAAACGCGTTACGGATGTGGCTACCACGGAATCCACCGCTGACGCCACGCTGATTCAGACGCGCCACCGCATCCCCGAAATGCCGCTTCGTGAGGATCAAATCCTGATTTACCAGGTGCCAATCCCTGAACCACTGCGTTTTATCGAACCGCGTGAAACCGAAACCCGCACCATGCACGCGCTCGAAGAGTACGGCGTGATGCAGGTAAAACTGTATGAAGACATCGCCCGCTTCGGCCATATCGCCACCACTTACGCCTACCCGGTGAAAGTGAACGAGCGCTACGTGATGGACCCGTCGCCGATTCCGAAATTCGATAACCCGAAAATGGACATGATGCCCGCGCTCCAGCTGTTTGGCGCCGGGCGCGAAAAACGTATTTACGCGGTGCCACCGTACACCCGCGTCGAAAGCCTCGATTTTGACGACCATCCGTTTACCGTCCAGCAGTGGGACGAACCGTGCGCGATTTGCGGCTCGCGCCACAGTTACCTCGATGAAGTGGTGCTCGACGATGCGGGCAACCGCATGTTCGTCTGCTCCGATACCGATTTCTGCCGCCAGAACAGCGAGGCCGCAAGCTCATGACTCAACCGTTACTTTCGGTCAATAACCTGACCCACCTGTACGCACCGGGCAAAGGCTTCAGCGATGTATCATTCGAGCTGTACCCAGGCGAAGTGCTGGGAATTGTCGGCGAATCCGGCTCCGGTAAAACCACGCTGCTGAAATCTATTTCCGCGCGCCTGGCGCCGCAAAACGGGGAAGTGGTTTACCTGGACTCCTCGCTTTACGACATGAGCGAAGGCGAGCGCCGCCGCCTGCTGCGCACCGAATGGGGCGTGGTTCACCAACACGCGATGGACGGCTTGCGCCGCCACGTTTCGGCCGGCGGCAACATCGGCGAGCGCTTAATGGCAACCGGCGCACGTCATTATGGCGAGATCCGCGCGACCGCCGAGCGTTGGTTAGAAGAAGTGGAGATCCCCGCCTCGCGTATCGACGACCTGCCGACCACGTTTTCCGGTGGCATGCAGCAGCGCCTGCAAATAGCCCGCAACCTGGTGACGCACCCGAAACTGGTGTTTATGGATGAGCCCACCGGCGGGCTGGACGTTTCCGTTCAGGCGCGCTTGCTTGATTTGCTGCGCGGCTTGGTGCGCGAGCTTAACCTCGCGGTGGTGATTGTCACCCACGATTTAGGCGTTGCGCGCCTGCTGGCCGACCGCCTGCTGGTGATGAAGCAGGGGCAGGTGGTAGAAAGCGGCCTGACCGACCGCGTGCTGGACGATCCTCACCACCCGTACACCCAACTGCTTGTTTCCTCCGTCCTTCAGAATTAGGTGCGCACGATGACCAGATTACGGGTTGAAAACCTGAGCAAAACCTTTGTGTTACACCATCAGCACGGCATCCGTTTGCCGGTGCTGACAAACGCTTCGCTTGAAGTGAAATCCGGCGAGTGCGTGGTGCTGCACGGGCACTCCGGCAGCGGGAAGTCCACGCTTTTGCGCTCGCTGTACGCCAACTATTTGCCGGACGAAGGGCATATTTGGGTAAAGCATAACGACGACTGGCTCGACATTGTGCAGGCTCCGGCGCGTGACGTGCTGGCGGTGCGCCGCCAGACCATCGGCTGGGTGAGCCAGTTTTTGCGCGTTATCCCGCGAATTTGTGCGCTGGAAGTGGTGATGCAGCCGCTGCTGGATTTGGGCGTCTCGCGTGAGGTCTGTGAAGACAAAGCGTCAATGTTACTGACGCGGCTGAATGTACCGGAGCGCCTGTGGAGCCTGGCGCCGTCAACGTTTTCCGGCGGTGAGCAGCAGCGTGTCAACATTGCCCGCGGGTTTATTGTCGATTATCCCATCCTGCTGCTTGATGAGCCGACCGCTTCGCTGGATGCGAAAAACAGCGCCGCGGTGGTGGAGTTAATTCTGGAGGCCAAAGCGCGAGGCGCTGCGGTAGTAGGCATTTTTCACGATGAAAGCGTGCGCAGCCTGGTGGCAGACAGGCTGCATGCTATGGCAACCGTCGAGGCCGAAAATGATCGTTAATAACGTCAAACTGGTGCTGGAAAACGAAGTGGTGAGCGGCTCGCTGGAAGTGGCCGACGGGGTGATTCGTAACTTTGCCGATAGCCCAAGCCAGCTGCCGCAGGCGCTGGATGGCGAAGGTGGCTGGCTGCTGCCGGGGCTTATCGAGCTGCATACCGATAACCTCGATAAATTCTTCACCCCGCGGCCAAAGGTGGACTGGCCCGCCCATTCGGCAATGAGCAGCCACGACGCATTAATGGTGGCCAGCGGGATCACCACCGTGCTGGACGCCGTGGCGCTGGGCGATGTGCGCGACGGCGGCGACCGCCTGGAAAATCTTGAAAAGATGATTAACGCGGTGATGGATAGCCAGGCGCGTGGCGTCAACCGTGCCGAGCACCGCCTGCATTTGCGCTGCGAATTGCCGCATCACTCCACGCTGCCGCTGTTTCAGCAGCTGATTGAGCGCGGCGGCGTGTCGCTGGTGTCGTTGATGGACCACTCCCCGGGCCAGCGCCAGTTCGCGAACCTGGTAAAATATCGCGAATATTACCAGGGGAAATACCAGCTTAACGACGCCGAAATGGACAGCTACGAAACCGAACAGCTGGCGCTGGCGCAGCGCTGGTCGCAGCCAAATCGTCTGGTGATTGCCGCCGAGTGCCGCGCGCGCAATATTGCGCTCGCCAGTCACGACGACGCCACAAAGGCGCACGTGGAGGAATCTCACCAGCTGGGTAGTGCGATCGCTGAATTTCCTACCACGCTTGAAGCGGCACAGGCTTCGCGCCAGCATGGTTTAAGCGTGTTGATGGGGGCGCCAAACATTGTGCGCGGCGGCTCGCATTCCGGCAACGTGGCGGCGCATCAGCTCGCGCAAGCCGGCCTGCTGGATATTCTCTCCTCTGATTATTATCCGGCGAGTCTGCTGGACGCCGCATTCCGTATCGCCAACGACGAGGCAAACAGCTTCACTCTGCCACAGGCCGTGGCGTTGGTGACTCGCAACCCGGCACGAGCGCTGAATCTGGACGATCGTGGCGTGCTGGCAGAAGGCAAACGGGCCGATATGGTGCTGGCGCATCGGCACGGCGACCACATTCACATCGGCCATGTCTGGCGTCAGGGAACACGGGTGTTCTGATGAGCAAAATCGTCTGGTTGATGGGGCCGTCTGGCTCCGGGAAAGACAGCCTGCTCGGCGCGCTGCGCCAGCAGGAAAATAATCAGCTGCTGGTGGCGCATCGCTACATCACGCGCGCAGCCGACGCAGGCTGTGAAAATCATATCGCCCTGAGTGCAAAAGAGTTCACGCAGCGCCAGCAGCAGGGGCTGTTCGCTCTGTGCTGGCAGGCACACCACCAGCGTTATGGCGTAGGGATAGAGCTGGATATCTGGCTTGATAGCGGGTTAGATGTGGTGGTCAACGGTTCGCGCCAGCATCTGCCCCAGGCGCGGGCGCGTTACGGCGACGCGCTGGTGCCCGTTTGCCTGCATGTTTCCACCGAGGTGCTGCGTCAGCGCCTGCAGCAGCGCGGGCGTGAAAGCGCGCAGCAGATTGAACAGCGGCTGCAGCGCGCGGCCCTGTATGCCCCGGGTTTGGACGAGTGTCTGATACTGAACAATGATGGCAGTCTGGCGGAGTCTGTCATATTGTTTATGCGGCTGATCGAAAGCCAGCGCAACGCCAATATCGTCCACTTTCGCCCGCAGGAACCCCGCCATGTCTGACACCCTTGAATTTCGCCGTGCCACCCTTGCCGACAGCAATGATGTTTATGCTTTGATTTGCGAACTGAAACAGGCGGAGTTTAACCGTCAGGCATTTAACGTGGGGTTTGCGGCAAATCTCGAAGACCATAACCTGTGCTACCAGCTGGCGGTACTCAACGGTGAAACGGTGGGAATGGTCGGTTTGCATATGCAGTTTCATCTGCACCATGTGAACTGGGTGGGGGAAATTCAGGAGCTGGTGGTGATGCCGCAGGCACGCGGCCACGGCGTGGGCAGTAAATTACTGGCGTGGGCCGAAGAGCAGGCGCGCATTGCCGGAGCCGAGCTGACGGAGCTTTCCACCAGCGCTAAACGGCTTGATGCTCACCGGTTCTATCAGCGCGAAGGGTATCAGCATACCCATTTCCGTTTTACCAAAGCCGTGGAGATCCTTCATGAGCCTGACGTTAACTCTTAGCGGTACGGGCGGCGCGCAGCTGGTTCCCGCTTTTGGCTGTTTTTGTGCCGCCTGCGAGCGCGCCCGCAATCATCCACAATATCGCCGCAAGCCGTGTAGCGCAGTGGTGAAGTTTAACGATGCGGTCACGCTGCTGGATGCGGGCATTCCCGATTTAATCGACCACTGGCAGCCAGGGGAGTTTCAGCAGTTTTTGCTGACTCATTACCATATGGACCACGTTCAGGGCTTGTTCCCGCTACGCTGGGGCGTGGGCGATAAGATCCCGGTTTACGGCCCCGCCGATGAACAAGGCTGTGACGACTTGTTTAAACATCCCGGCATTCTGGATTTCAGCCACCGGCTGGAGCCTTTCGTCGGCTTTACCCTGCAAGCGCTGCGCGTTACGCCTGTGCCGCTCAACCATTCAAAACTGACGCTGGGCTATCTGTTTGAAACGCCACATAGCCGCGTGGCGTGGCTATGCGATACCGCAGGCCTGCCGGACAAGACGCTGAGGTTTCTGGCGAACAATAAACCGCAGGTCGTGGTGATTGATTGCAGCCACGAACCCAGCGCCGAAACGCCCAAAAATCACTGCGATTTAAATACGGTTATCGAGCTGAATAAGCAGATAGGTTGCCCAAGAGTGATCCTGACGCATATCAGCCACCAGTTTGACCGCTGGCTGATGGAAAACCCCTTACCGAAAGGGTTTGAGGCGGCGGTTGATGGGATGGTTATTCGGGTGGATTAATACCGGACGGCGCTGCTGTACAGGCTACGTTTAGCGGGTGATTTTGCCGCAGGCGTCAGCACAAACTGGAAAGGCTCCCGCATCCGTTACCGAAAATCATCGTCCAGACGGCGTTGTTCTTCTTCAAGCTGACGGCGTTGATTATCCAGCTGGCGCTGCTGGTCATCGAGCTGGCGGTGACGCTCTTCAAGCTGGCGCAGGCGCTCTTCATACTGGCGACGACTTTCATCATTTCTGCGTTGGCTGTCATCGTTCCAGCGCCTCTCCTCGTTATCATCGCTGCGGCTGTTATTCGGCTGATAAGCGTCGTTAATCGCCTGCGAAATAGATCCTACAATCGAACTCTCAAACAGGCCGTCGAGCGCGTCGGCCCGGGCGGCGGTTGCCACGGTCAGGGAGCCGAGCAGCAGTACAGTGGAATAACGATTCATAAGCCAGTCTCATGAAAGGGAGTCTCTGAACGATAAGAAAAAGGGCTACAGCGCAATAGCGGAGAAATCCCAATTTTTCAAGCAACAAAATAATTACAAATATTCTTCCTTTTTAACCATTAACTTAAAATATTCGCTAAGAAACATCTCGCCCGCGTTAACAAAAAAATTTAAAAAATATGATCGTTATCGGCTATTTAAAAAGAAATACTGAAACGATATTTCAAGTTATGGGGTTGCGTGTTTTAATGTTTCCAATTCAAACTTTCCCCAAAATAATTCTGGTTACATCGCAGCGGCAAGGATGCAGCTTGAAGTATGAAGGGCATAACTCATAGGGAACTACAATGTCTTACGATTACATTGTAATAGCGGGTTATTTCTTACTGATGGTGGCGATTAGCCTCCTGTTCAAAAAAATGGCCAATAACAGCACCAGCGACTACTTCCGCGGCGGCGGCAAGATGCTGTGGTGGATGGTTGGGGCAACCGCGTTTATGACGCAGTTCTCCGCCTGGACCTTCACAGGCGCTGCGGGCAAGGCCTTTACCGATGGATTCGCCGTGCTGGCGGTATTTATCGGCAACATGTTTGCTTATCTTCTGGCGTGGGCTTACTTCGCTCGCCGCTTCCGTCAAATGCGCGTTGATACCCCAACTGAAGCGGTGCGTCGCCGTTTTGGCCCGGTCAACGAGCAGTTCTTTACCTGGGTGATTATCCCGCTGAGCGTGATTAACGCTGGCGTGTGGCTCAATGGCCTTGGCGTATTCGCCTCTGCGGTCTTTAACGCAGATATCATCACCACTATCTGGATTACCGGCCTTGCGGTGCTGGCCATTTCTATGCTCAGTGGCGCATGGGGCGTGGTGGCATCCGACTTTATTCAGACGCTGGTTATTGCGGTGATTTCCGTCGCCTGTGCTGTGGTTGCCCTGTGGGCCGTCGGCGGTCCGGCAAATATCGTAACCGAGTTCCCGTCTGGCTTCTTTACCGGCCCGGACATGAACTATCCGTTACTGATGGTGGGCACCTTCCTGTTCTTCGTGGTCAAGCAGTTGCAAAGTATCAACAACATGCAGGAATCCTATCGCTTCCTGAATGCGAAAGACTCCAAAAACGCCAGCAAAGCGGCGCTGATGGCGCTGCTGATGATGCTGGTGGGCGCGGTGATCTGGTTTATCCCACCGTGGGCAACGGCGATTCTGTACCCGAATGCTGGCGCGCAATACCCGGAACTGGGTGCTAAAGCACGCGATGCGGTTTACCTGGTGTTTGCTCGTGAAGCAATGCCGCTGGGTACGGTAGGGCTGCTGATGGCGGGCCTGTTCGCCGCTACCATGTCCTCGATGGACTCCGCGCTGAACCGTAACTCCGGTATCTTCGTGCGTAGCTTCTACGCCACGATCGTGCGTAAAGGCAAAGCGACCGATAAAGAGCAGCTGCGCGCGGGTCAAATCGCCTGCCTGGTTAACGGCCTGCTGGTTATCTTTATGGCGCAGTTCTTTAACTCGCTCAAGCACCTCAGCCTGTTTGACCTGATGATGCAGGTGGCTACCCTGCTGCAATCACCGATTCTGGTGCCGCTGTTCTTCGGTATGCTGATTCGCAAAACCCCTTCATGGGCACCGTGGGCGACCGTTGTCTTCGGCCTGGGCGTCTCCTGGATGGTGGTGGATGTGTTCACTCCGCAGTATGTGATGTCCTGGTTCGGCGTTGAGAAACTGACGGGCCGCGAAGTCAGCGAGCTGAAAACCATCATTCCAATCGTTGCGCACCTTGTGCTGACCGGTGGCTTCTTCTGCCTGAGCGCGCTGTTCTATAAGCCGCAGACAGACAAAAACGTTGCCGCAACTGACGCGTTCTTTAAAGATGTGGAAACCGAGTGTGTTGAAGATGACGCGCAGGACATCGTTGACCGCATGCAGCGTAACAAGCTGGGCGACCTGACCATCTATATGGCGATTGGGCTGTCTGCGATGATGCTGATTCCAAACCCACTCTGGGGCCGGTTGCTGTTCCTCGCCTGTGCTGCGGTGGTGTTCGTTGTTGGATACGCCTTAAAACGCAGTGCGAAGATTGATAGCGAGACGCTGGTACTCAAGCCGTCGGCGCAAACCAATCGTTAAAGATTGATAGCCTATGAAACTAGCCATCGAATATTCGATGGCTTTTTTTATTGCGAAGATCGGCCTTGTTAACATAAATAAGTCACCAACGATTTCTTTTATCCCTCATACTTCAAATCCCTGAATGAATTGACTGCTGTTTAAGCAATGAGTTATCTCCTGACTCCTGTGCACTGGCTAACCCTGTTTACAGTGCTGTGCCGCTTGAGAATCATCCCTTGATGCTGATAAGTAACCAGAAAGAGCAAGGTGGCGGTTATTTATTGTTAACTGCGACATTAATTCAGCGGTTCATTCTGTAGGCGCAGTTTCGTCGTCGAGAGCAAATCCATTGGCTAGTCTGAAAAATTCACCAGGAATAATCTCAGATACATTCGTAAAAATTATGTAATAAGTGCACTAATACACGTCGAATGATGTAAATCAGATGTATCATTATCGTTAATGCTATCGAAGCCGCTAACAGAGTGATGCGCTATGTCCAGATCAAGAAACGACAATCCTATCCGTCCACGCCATCACCGTTTCGCCCTGGAATCGCGCCAGCTGTTTGATGGCGCGGCTGTCGCTGAGGCGGCAAATCATGCGGATAATCCGCTCGATACCACGCATCATGATAAGGCACCAGAGGTCGCCACGGCGGTATTGGTGCCGCCTGCGCCTGCGTCAATCACCGCACCAGCTGGCAATACTGCGCCGCACGAAGTTTATGTGGTTGATAGCCACGTACAGAACTGGCAATCGCTGGTGAATCAATTGCCCGCAGGCAGCCGCGTGCTGGTGCTCGACTCAGCGCAGCCCGGGCTTGAGCAGATTAATGACGAGCTCAAAAATGATAACAATATCAGCGCGATGCATATCATCAGCCACGGCGCTAACGATGAAATCACGCTGGGTCGCGACAAGCTTAACGCTCAAAATATTGCCCAGTATCAACAACAATTAGCGCATCTTGGCGAGAAGCTCACCGCCGACGGCGATATTTTGCTGTACGGCTGCAACGTCACGGCAAAAGATACGCTGCTGATTACCCGCATGGCGGATTACACCCATGCTGATGTGGCTGCCTCAAATGACGAAACGGGCAGTGCGGATAACGCCGCTGACTGGTCGCTCGAATCTCATACCGGCGTGATTGAAACGCGCTCTTTGTCGTTGGGGTACGCAGGCGTACTGGAGGCGACAGAAATTACGGCAGACGTAAAAGAGATGGTGGTTTCAGAGCCCTCATCTTTACGCCCGGGGGCGGAGAGTGGGCAATTTAGCGGCCTTGCCATCACCAGCAGCGATGCGAACGTCACGGTGGAGGTCCGGTTAACCAATCCGGGGGCGGGGGATTTAGTCAGCAGTAGTGAAACAGGAAAATTTCTGACGTTTAGCGGCGAGGTAGCCAGCGTGCAAGCCTGGTTAAATGCCCTCGGATTTACCGCCAGCGATACCGAACTTGGGCAACAATCCGCTACCACCAATGTCGACTTTTTCGTCTATAGCAGCACGGGTATTGATTATGTCCAGACGCATATCACTATTACCCCAGCCAACGATCCGGTGGTGGTCAACGCCAGCCTGTTAGAGGTGCCGGAAAATAACGGCGCCGGTACGATCATCACGCAGGACGTACTTGCGGCGCTCGATCCTGAATTACAGATAGGCTCGCAAATTGCGTCGCAGATTATCTACAGCCTGACGGCCATACCGCAATACGGTTATCTGACGCTAAGCGGCACTCGTCTGGGCGTCGGTTCCGTGTTTTCGCAGCAGGATGTGCGTGATGGCAAGCTGGCATATATCCACACCGCAACCGGCAGCTCACAAAATACCGCCGACACTTTTTCCGCACAGGTCAACGATGGCGCAACGCCTATTGCTGATTCCGCACAGGTGACGCTAACGCTGGCGATGACTCCGCAAAACCAGGCACCCAGCGTAAGCGGCAGTGGGATTGTCTATGAGGGGCAGCCTGCCAATGCCGTGAATACCGGTAATGTCGGGCAATATATTGTGGCTGACAGCGGCGGCGATCCGCAGGATGGCGCTCTGACGCTGACGATTACTTCGCTGCCCACTCACGGTACGCTCTATTTTAATGGCGTGCCGGTGATACAGGGCCAGCAAATTGACTATGCCGATCGCCATTTATTGACCTATGCGAACAACGGCGAAGAGGGCAATACGCAGGATACGTTTGGGGTGCAGGTGACTGACCAGGGGGGCGGTACGGGCACGCCTGCCAGCAGCCCTGCGCTTATCCGGCTTGATATTCAACCGGTTGATGATAACCCGTTCTTAATTCCGGGCTCCACGCTGCAGGCACAAGTCACACCGGGCCTGGCAAGCGTTGTGCTGCTACCTGAAATGCTGGGCGCTCTGGATGATGACTCCCCCGCGAACCGGGTCAGCTTCATTGTTGACGCTGCCGGGCTAACCCACGGTTATCTGACGCTAAATGGTTTGCGAATGCAAACCGGCGACACCTTTACCATGGATGATGTCGTCAAAGGTCGGGTTGCCTATGTGCAGTTTCTGAACGCATTCCCCGGCGGAGTCGACAAGTTTGATTTCCGCGTCATCGACCATTCCACCGCGCTGCACTGGAATCCGGATGGCACCACCTTTACTCGCCAGGGCGGGATTTATGATGGCGATGCCGCTACCGACCAGCTAACCCGCACCGCTTTCACGTTGAACCTGGTGACGGTGACAAATAACCCGACGCCAGACGAAACGCCACCGCTGACTATTCCGCCAATCGAAAACAACTCCGGGTATATCGGTGTCGATGTCACCAACCCTGGCAATCCCCCGCACGGCACTCTTCTGGAAGGGGGGACATTTACCCTTTCAGGAACCGGCAATATTAGCGCTGCCACGCCGGGCATGAGCTACGTTGTTCAGGGCGTAGGTCCGGAGCAAATTGTGTATACCTTTTTGGGCAGCGGCAGTGGCCAAACTGGCCTGACGGTGCTGAAAAGCGACGGCAATGGCGGTTTCACCGTGGTGAACCCTTTTGGCACTTTTACCCAGGCGGACCTGAATAACGGGTTAATCAGCCTGCGCCATGACGGCGGCGAACATTTCCAGTTTGATGGCCGCTTTTCGGTTTCCGCAGGGCAAGTGAGGCTGAACGCCCTGGGCCGCCCGGTTGCGGTGACCTGGGAGCCGGAAATGAAAGTTTTCGTGACGCCTGTTAACGATGCCCCTGAGATTAGCGGCTCGTCTAATACCGTGATAGTGGAAGGTGATACCGTAGTTATCACCCGCTCGCAGCTGCGGCCTGGCGACCCGGATGACGCCAATAGCACAAGCGCGTGGGAGAATGCTTCACAGCTGAATGGGCAAAATAACTACGCCTTTAATCACGATGCCTCCGGCCCCGGCGCGCTGAAATTTGCCTTCCTCACATTGCCCGCTGGCGGAGTCCTGCAATATTTCAACGGCAGCGCCTGGGTAACAATAACGGATGCCGATATTGGCACATTACGCCTTGATGCCAGCCTGTTAACCGACGATAACAGCAGTGGCCTGCGCTTTGTCAGCAACGGCTCGGAGGTGCGCAGCACCGAATTTGTCGCTTATGCCGTCGATCGCTGGGGGTTACAGTCCGCCAGCAACGCCACGGTGGGTATTGTTATCACCAACGTCAACGACAGCCCGCAAATTCCGCTGACGCCGGACAGCCCGGATATCGTGGTACCGCCCGATGCGCCAAATAATGTGGGTGATCAGCCAGCCAATAACCCGGCGACGGTGGTCGAAGGCAGTTATGTCCAGCTTGATAGTTCTCTGCTGCAGGCTTACGACCCGGACAGCTCCGCCGAACAAGTGCAGTTTACGTTAACCTCTGCTCCCGCCCACGGGCGTCTTGCCTATTCACGTGACGGGGTTAATTTCAGCTTTATCGGTAATGGCTCTACTTTCACCCAGACGGATATTAATAACGGTTATCTCTACTACCTGCACAACGGTGATGAGATCGCCGGCAGCGGTATCAATACCGATGGTTTTAACTTCACGCTGTCCGATGGCGATCGAGAACAAACCAATAATCGCTTTGCGATTAACGTCACCCCTGCGAACGATAAACCGCTAGTGACAGCCCCTTCCGGGCCGATTGATATTGGTCTTTCCCATAATGTCAGCGGCTTTACCATTGCGGACCCGGATACCGCCAGCGGCTCAAGCGCAACCGACGTTCTGCAGACCACGGTGCGTTTGCTGCACGCCAACGGCAGCGCTTTTAGCCAGGCCGAATATAACGGCATCGTCATGCGGGCTGATACCGCCGGCGGTGCGTTAATCAGCGGCGGGCTCGATGGTTACCTGGTGATAACCGGTAGCGTCGCACAGATAAACGCAGCGCTTGCCGGTTTAACCGTGCTTTTCCCGAACGACCGCAACGCCAGCTACCAGGTACAAGTCATTACCGATGACCGTTTGCGTACCGGTAACGGTCAGCTAGCCTCGGGGGCCAACGGTGGGCCGGTCAACCAGCCTGAGACTCCCGATTTTGGTGCCTCGCCCGGTATGGTTGATAGCCGAAACTACAACTGGTATCAGGATAGCGTTCCAGCCAATAACGGCAATATTTCCGCCGGCCAGGTGGTGATTAACGCCTCAGAAATCGACGATCCCGGCGAGCTTATCGTCACCGATACTAACAAAACGACCTTCGAAGATCAGGCCACTTATATCGGCGGAAATTTTGTCATCAGCGATGTGGAGTCCAATGCTTTTGGTAAACCGGTAACCGTGACATTAACCGTCGCGCAAGGTAGTCTGGGCATTGGCGGCGCAACGGGCGATACCGTATTCAATAACGTCACGATCGCGGGCGATAATTCAGGGACCCTGGTCCTGACCGGTACCGCCAGCGCCATTCAGGCGTTGCTAAACGATCCGACCAGCGGCTTGACATACGCCAGCGCGGCGAATGCCAACCACGATCAAAACGGCGCGGCGGCAGGGGATATCACGCTAAATGTTCATCTGGATACCTCGGCTGCCACCGTCGGTGACAACACTGGCAGCGCCCCTCGCGATGTGCAGATTGTAATAACGATGACTCCTGTCAACGATCCGCCAACCGTTACCGCGCCATCTGACACGATTTTGCTTGATAACAATGCGCCTGGCGGCAACAGCGTCAGCGGTTTTGTGATTGGCGATGTGGATGTTACCGATGCAGGCGGCATTGCGGCAGGCGAGCAGGATTGGGTGCAGGTCACCGTGCGGATCACCGATGAAAATGGCACGCCGTTCCCCATAGGGCAGTATCGCGATCAACAAAACTCCGCCATCAATATTTCTTCGCTCAATACCACTACCGGCGTCACGGTGCAGGCTACCAGCCCGGATGGCGTTAACCCGCCTTCCAACGGCGTGAATGCACCGCTGGTGATCACCGGGACAGTTGCACAAATCAATGCTTATCTCGCCCAGCTGCAGGTGCGAATCAATGGTATCCAGATTGATGATGCGGATCGCTATTTCCGCGTCGAAGTTATCGTTGACGATCGCGTGCGTGATGCTAACGGTAACCTGACGACTACCGCCAACGGCGGTAACAATATCGGGCCGAATGGCATCGGCACCATACCGGTGCCGGTGGCGGCTGTCAGCCCGTATCAGGCTATTCCTTCAGGGCTTGAGCAGAACGTAGCCTCGGCTTACCGCACTATTTTCCAGAGCAGTATTAACGATCCGGCGCGCATCGAACTGGGCGGCAGCCCGCTCCTTGCTACCGATGAAAGCGGCGCCATCGTTACTTTACCGCCGATTGTCCTCAGCGATGTGGATGCGGGCAGTCAGACCCTCACGGCCACGGTAAAACTTCCGACCGGGTTTACCTTTGTCGCGCCCGCGGGCAACGGTGGCACTATGACAGGGGCGGGAACAGACACGCTAACCTTTAGCGGATCTTACACGCAAATAAACAGCTGGCTAACCGGGCTGAAAGTCAGCCTGCCCGATGCGCCAGGCAGCGCCACCACGGCTGACTGGAACGGCAGTTTTGCTGTCACGGTGACCGTCAATGATGGCGGTAACTCCGGTTCGCGCCCGCTCGTCTTGCCAGGATTTACCGACCCGACGGCCGATCCGGGCCAGGTGGCCTACGAAGATGGTCCTACGGGCACCTCTTCTGCGCTGATTACCACGCGCACCTTTACCTTTACGGTCAACCCGGTGAATGACGCGCCCGTGGTGGTTGGCACGCCTTCGGCTAGCCTCCCGGCGCTGGAAGAAGACAAAACCGCTAGTACCATTGCGGGCAGCAGCGTCGAAAGCCTGTTTTCCGGATTCTACAACGACGATCGCGATACCATTGATAACACCGGCACCGGAGGTGCAGGCGGCAGCAGCGCTGATAGTTTCTACGGCATCGCTATTACACAGCTCGCCCTGGACCCGGCGCAGGGTGAATGGCAATATTCCCTTGATGGCGCGACATGGCTGGCGGTGGGCGCACGTAGCGACACCAATGCCCTGGTGTTGAACGGCGATGCGATGCTGCGCTTTGTTCCGGCTGCCGATTACTTTGGCAATTCGGCATCCCCTGGCGTGCGCCTGATCGAAACCAATAACAACGGCGATGTTTCCACGACGCCTGCGGTTCCGGTTAATGGCAGCGAAGTGGATCTTAACGCCACGGGCGGCCACGGCGGCAGCTCTTTGTTTAGTGCAACCGTGATTACCCTGAGTATCGCCGTCACCAACATTAACGACCGCCCGACGCTTGGCAACACGACGCTGACCATTGCGGAAGATACCTCAACTGCGCAAACCATCGGGCAGCTGTTCCAGTCGGTATACGGGGATGCAACCGATAATCAAACCGCTATTGCAGGCGGTGGCAACGCCAGTGGCGCGTTGGGATTTATCGGCATCTACGGCAATAGCACTGACCCGAGCAAAGGCCGCTGGGAATACAGTACGGATGGAACCAGCTGGAGCACCGTGCCTTCTGACGTGGCTGAAAATAACGCGTTTGTCCTCGCCAGCACGACTCTGATCCGCTTTGTCCCTCTGCCTGACTACCACGGTCCGGTGACCGGCGGCTTGCAGATCCGCGCCTCGGACACTGCCGACCCCGCGCTAGCGCAGGTTGTTAATCAGCGCGTCAACTTTTTGGATGTCGCCAATGGCAGCGATCCCACCTCGCGCTGGTCAAATACCGCGACGCTTTCCGTCACTATTACGACAGTGGCTGATATTCAGAATGATACCTTCACTACTCACGCCAATGTTCCGCTGGTGAAAAACGCCAGCGATCTGCTGGCAAATGATTCGTTTAGCAATACGGATAAAAACGTTATCGTCGCCACACAGCCGGGCCACGGCACATTAACTGATGTCGGCGGTGTGCTGACCTACACGCCGAATGCGGGTTATGTCGGCACCGACAGTTACACTTACACGGTGGTCAGCGGCGGCGTTAGCGAAACGGCTACGGTAACGATTAACGTCACTAACCGCGCGCCTGTAGCCGTAAACGATGCGGTCTCGCTGAACGAAGATACCTCCGCTACAGGTAACCTAATCGGTAATGACAGCGATCCAGATGGCGCGGTTGATACGCTGGCGGTGAAAAGTTTTACCGTTGAGGGGCAAACTTATCAGGCGGGAGCTTCCGTAACCCTGGCGGGCAGCCACGGCACGTTGCAAATTAATGCCGACGGCAGCTATACCTATACGCCCGGCGGTGACTGGCATGGTGATATTGCGGTGGCTTATATCGTCAGCGACGGCAATATGGGCGGCGATACTGCCGGAACCCTGGGTATCCACGTTAATGCCGTAAAAGATATCAAAGATGACGTTGAAATCGCCCATACCGGCACCGTGATTACCACGGAGGTGATGGCGAACGATACCTTTGTCAACAGCGACAGAACCGTGACAAGTTTTACCCAGCCTGAGTTTGGTACGGTCACCCTTGTAAATAACCAGCTGATTTACACTCCACAAGCTGGTTTTGTTGGCAGCGACCGTTACACCTATACCGTTACCAGCGGCGGCGTGACCGAAACAGCGAACGTGTTTATTCTGATGACCAACTCGCAGCCAACGGCCAGTAACCAGTTTGTTGCAACCGATGAAGACATACCGGTGAGCGGCAACGCCTTACGTGTTATTTTTGACCCGGATGGCGATGCGCTGGATGTCGTTGATTACCAGGTTAATGGCACGAACTATGCGGCAGGCGTCACCGCGACGATTACCAATGTCGGCTCCTTTGTTCTGTATGCCGACGGCACATATACCTTCACCCCGGTTGCTGACTGGAACGGCGCGGTACCGACTATCACCTTTAACGTTTCAGATGGCACGGCTCAGCCACCTACGCAAAGTTCGCTGGATATTACGGTGCGCCCCGTTGTGGATGTTACCCGCGATACCGCCTCTACCCACGCAGGCACTGAGATCGTTATTGATGTATTGGCCAACGATCGTTTCAGCAATTCTGATCTGCTGATTACTGGAACGAGCACGCCACAGCACGGCACCGTGGTTATTGTAAACAACCAGCTGGTTTACACCCCCAATGCTGGCTATGTCGGTGATGACGCGTTTACTTACACAGTGCTCAGCGGCGGTATTGCAGAAACAGCCTCTGTAGATGTCACGATGACCAATACCGTGCCTGAATCCCGCGACTCGGTGCGGCGTACGCCGGAAGATACTGCCATTGTGAATGGCAATTTGCTGGAAGGAGCCACTGACGCCGACGGCGATAGGCTGACGGTGACTGATTTCACCATTAACGGCGTGACGTATCAGGTGGGACAAACAGCCACTATTAATGGCAAAGGCACAATACTTGTCAGCGGCAACGGACTTTACACTTTTACGCCAGTCGCTGACTGGAACGGTACCGTTGAACCTATCTCGTTTACCACCAGCGACGGCAATATCGGCGGTGAGGTGAGCAGAACGCTGGTTATTATGGTGCAGTCGGTGGAGGATATTCTCCCGGATAATGCCAGCACCCACTCCGATAATGATATTACTATCAATGTGTTGGGTAACGATACCTTTACCAACGTCAATCAAACCGTTACGGCTATTCGTGATGTCACAACGCTGGGTCGCGTTCTGGTGCTGAGCGATAACACCATTCGCTATACCCCACCGCCAGGTTTTGTGGGCACCGATACCTTTACCTATACCGTTACCAGCGGCGGCATCACCGAAACCAGTACCGTGACGGTGGTGGTGGAAAACACAGCACCGAACACCACGCCGATGAACCTGACGATGAATGAGGACGGCCCAGCGCTGGCGGGTTTACTGACCACCGGCGACGCTGACGGCGATGTACTGCGCGTAACTTCATTCCAGGTCAATGGCATAACAGGCGTATTTACGCCAGGTAACTTCGGTACTGCCACGGCAGATATTCCGGGCGTCGGCACCTTTACGCTAAGCTACGACCGCCATTACACCTTCACTCCCGTGGCAGACTGGAATGGTACCGTACCGCAAATCACTTATGTCGTCACCGACGATAACGGCGGCGCCAGTGCTAGCGGGACGGTAAATATTGTGGTCACTCCGGTGGTTGATATCACTGATGATTCACTTTCCCTGCAGGCAGGAACCTCTTCTTCAGAGAACCTGCTGACCAACGACTCGTTTGAAAATGGCGATAGGACCATTACCTCGGTTACGCAAGGACAACACGGTAGCGTGACCATTGGCAGCAACGGCGAGGTGACCTATACACCGTCATCGGATTATGTGGGTACCGATAGCTACACTTACACCGTGACCAGCGGTGGCAAAACTGAAACCGCCACGGTGAATGTTACGGTCACTAATACCGTGCCTGCAGCAACCCCGGACACCCAAACGGATATCGAAGACACAACGCTCAGCGGTAATGTGTTGACCAATGATTCAGACAGCGATGCCAGCGACAGCTTGCGCGTCATCAGTTTTACTCTGCCAGGGGAAACCGTGGCGCATCTGGCGGGTGAAAAAGTCACTATTGACGATATTGGCACCTTAAAGCTGAATGCAGACGGCAGCTACGAGTTTGTGCCAGTGGCTGACTGGTACGGGGCGATCCCCGTGATTACCTACACCATCAGCGACGGTCATATCGATGGCACAGCCAGCAGCACATTAACGCTGGAGGTGACCGAGGTGGCCGATATTGTTGATGATAGCAGCGCCACCCACGCGGGTGTGCCAGTAGCCATTGACGTGCTGGCTAACGATAATTTCGAAAATGGCGACAGACAAATTATTGCCACCAGCAACGGCTCATTTGGCACCACCACCATTGTTAACGGTAAAGTGGTTTACACCCCAGCTGCCGGTTATGTTGGCCGCGATAGCTTTATCTATACAGTGACAAGCGGTGGCATAAACGAAACAGCTACCGTGACGGTGGATATGACCAACACGCCACCTGTGGCGATCCCGGACACCAGCACCACGCCTGAAGACCGCACCGCCTCCGGCAATGTGCTGGCCAATGACACCGATGCGGATGATGCAGATAAAGATGCTCTCACCGTCACCGAATTTACTGTCAACGGCACACCGTATACGCCAGGCACTGCGCTCACTCTCACCGGGATGGGTGTATTGACCATGCAAGCTGATGGCCGCTGGAATTTTGTGCCGGTTGCGGACTGGCACGGTACCTTGCCGGTGGTGGCTTACCAAATCAGCGATGGCAATACCGGTGGCGTTTCCAGCGCCTCGTTAAGCATCACTATCACACCAGTTCAGGATGCCTTTAACGACCTGATTTCCGTCAATGGCAATAGTTCGGTCACCAGCGATGTGCTGGCAAACGACACCTTCAGCAACAGTGATAAAGCCATCGTCGCCATTACCCAGGGCAACCACGGTACCGTCAGCATTGAAAACGGCCAAATTACCTACACGCCAAACCTCGGTTATGTCGGCGCAGACAGTTATACCTACACGGTGTTGAGCGGTGGCATTCTGGAAACCGCTACCGTCGTAGTACGCGTTGCCGATCTGGTGCCGATTGTTAACCCGGAAGCGGTGATCACCCCCGAAAACACGCCGATCTCCGGCAACGTTTTAACCAACGACAGCGACCCGAACGGTGACCCGCTGCATATTTCTGTTTTCCAGGTGGGCGGCACTCGCTACAACGCGGGCGAAACCGCGCTGCTGGCCGGGATTGGCAGCCTGACGGTACAAACCGATGGCCGCTACACTTTCACGCCACAAACCAACTGGCATGGCTTCGTACCTGTGGTCACTTATACCGTCAGTGACGGCTACCCGGTCGGCGAAACTAACGGCACGTTACGCATTCTGGTGGCTCCGTCAGCAGAAATTCAGGTCAGGGAGTCGGGACTGACGCCGTTTGATCCGGGCGGGCAGGAGGCGAGCGGCACGCTGGATATATTGTCGCTGGATAAACTGCAAACGCTGACATTCCAGGGGAGGGTCATCACCGGCGAACAGCTGCTGCAGCTCAACCCGCTGTCGCCAATCACTATCGAAACCGCGACCGGCACCATCACGCTGCTGGCCTATTACAGCCCGGCGGATGGCGAAGCGCGTATTGATTACCGCTTCACTCTGCGTGAAGCCGTGTCGCAGCCGGGACTCGTCAGCACCCATAACGATTACGACGTGCAGGTGAACGGCGTCACTATCGGCCAGTTGCGCATTACGGTATTTAACGATCGTCCTGGCGCCAGCGATAACAGTGTGGAAATTTTGCAGGATCAAGGTCAGGAGTCGGCGAGCGGCAACGTGTTTAGCGATGACCGCATCGGTGCCGATGGTGCGGCGATTAATGGTCCTGTCACCGCAGTCGCGTCAGAAAATACCGGCAATACAGGCACCCCCGGCGGCAATACCCGCGGGCAATACGGCATCTTGTTACTCGACCGTCAGGGCAACTGGCAATACCAGGTGAACAGCAGCGATCCGCGCGTTGCTGCGCTTGAAGCGAACCTCACCCTGAGCGACGTGTTTGTTTACACCATTGTCGATAGCGACGGCGACGTAAGCGAAGCACGGTTGACCATTTTTATTCATGGCATTACCGCCATGCCAAACACCGACCGCCCTGATGGCGATCAGTTATTTGGTCGTGAAGAAGAGACGCTGCTCGCCGCCTACGGCCAGAGCTATGAGCCGGGCTTGTTTATTCTGCCACTCGTCTATGATTTACAAAGCGACGCTACGGGTCTGCAGACCCGGCTGAACAGCCGATTTGCCGCCTATGGCTACGGTATAGAGCATGCCAATGCGCCGGTTATGCAGCAGGCAGTGCTGTTCACCCGGTGGTATAGCGCCAGCCGTGAACAGCGCAGCTTGCCGGGCATAGAGAGCAACGGGCTTGGGCAAAATTCCCTCGGGAATACGTTTGGCCCGTTTGCTATCGGGCAGGCCGATGAGCGTAGTTCGTTTGCGCAACCCCCAGCGGTGCAGGAAACGCCGCAGGATGAGCCAACAGTGCTTATCGCACAGGGAGCACCACCGTTATCCATGCAGCTCGCTGCGCTGGAAAAACACATATTGGCGTCTGGAAAGCAGATTACGGTCCCGACAATCACTCGCCGGTAGAGGCTCAGAGCAACTGTTTAAGATGGAAATAATCACGATGAACGCAACCATGGTGGCTGGACAAAAAAAACGTGGTGTGCCGTTAGTCAAACCGATTGCCGGGTTGATTGCGGTACTGATTTTGGCAGGCTGTGGCACCATTAAACCGGAACCGTTAACTCAGGATGAGATAACAGCGCGCGTGAATCGCGACAGGGCAGAAATGTACCGTGGGCAAGAGGCGCTTCGTGGCCCGATGACCTTATCCGACGCGATGGCCCGGGCGTTAAAATATAACCTCGACTACCGTCTGAAAATGATGGAAACCGCGCTATCGCGCAGTTTGCTGGAGGTTTCGCAACAGGACATGCTGCCCAAACTGATGGCGGATGCGGGCTATCGCTGGCGTGATAACGACTCGGGGGGCACCAGTGTCGGTATCGACGATGGCGTGATAAGCCTGCGTCCTTCCACCTCTGAGGAGCGCGAACATTATCTTTCCAGCGCCACCTTCTCCTGGGACGTGCTCGACTTCGGGATGAGCTACTTCCGCGCCAAACAACAGGCCGATGAGGTGAATATCGCCGAAGAGCGCCGCCGCAAAGTGCTGCAAAATATTGTCCAGGAAGTGCGTGATGCCTACTGGCGAGCCTTAGGCGCACAACGTTTGCTCGACGAAACCCAGCCGCTGGCCGAGCAAATTGCCCAGGCGCTGGATAAAACCCGTGAAGCAGAACAGGCCGGGATCCTGCCGCCCATTGAAGGGCTGGAATATCAGCGCGCCCTGCTTGACGCCATGACGTTGCTCAATCAGAAACGTCAGCAAATGGAGCTGGCGAAAAGCGAGCTGACCGCCCTTATCAATTTACCGCCGGGCACTCCGCTGGTGCTGCAGGACACGCCAGCGCCGTTGGCTCCTGCACCGACCAATATCGACAAGCTTGAGCAAATGGCGCTGGAACGCCGCCCGGAGCTGCGTGAAGAAGATTACAAAACGCGTATCGATAGCTATGAAACCAAACGTCAGATTGCCTCGCTGTTCCCGAACCTCAACCTGTTCGCCGGGTTGAATTATGACTCCAACGACTATCTCTACAATAACAACTGGATTGAGGGGGGCATCGGCGTTTCGATGAACCTGTTCAAACTGCTGAGCATCCCGGCCATCAGCCGCGCCAACGATGCCCGTACCCAAACCGAAGATGCCCGCCGCATGGCGTTAAGCATGGCGGTTCTGACGCAGGTTCGCGTGGCGACCGAGCGCTATAAGCTGGCCTCCTATGACTTCCAGATTGCAGAGCAGTCGGCACTGGTTGATCAACGTCTGGCGAGTATTTCCCGCGCCGGTTCCGATAACTCCCTGACCAGCGATCTGGAAACGTTGCGCACCCAGGCGCGCTCCATCGTTTCGCGCTTCCAGGAAGCGTCATCCTATGCGGAAGCGCAGGCGGCTTATGGACGCGTGCTGAACTCCGTCGGTATCGATTTGCTGCCGGATCGGGTTAATCAAACCGACGTTGCCAGCCTATCACGACAAATTAACGCCAGTTTACGCCAGCAGGAAAGCAGCGTATTTGCCCATACTGCCGGTATTGCTGTGGAAAAACACCCGATTGCAATCCAGATCGCACGGCTGCCGTCCGGCGTATCACGCGCCAGCATTGAGCAGTCCGTGGGCCGGGTGATTGCAGCCAACCACCTGTCGCTTGAGCCGTCGCCGAACAGCCTCAACCTGCAAATGAGCTTTAACATCGGCGCCAGCAACGGCACCCGTAAAGGCGTGTGGACGATGCGCGTCAGGGATGCGACCGGCGCGGAAGTGTTAACCCGTCGATACACCAGCTACCTACCAAACGAAACCAGCACGCGCTCCATCAGCGCGCTGGCTGAAGCGGCAACGCTCTCGATTACCAGCGATTTACAAAGGCTTGCTGGGGCAACGCCCGTTCTGACCGCGACGCCATGAGGCTGTATATGAATAACCATAAAAAGAGCATCGCTACGCTGCTATTTACGCTTATCGGTTTTTCCGCGCCGGGCTTTGCCGCGGACCCTGCTGTTGCGGCTCCCGCTGAGGTAAAAGCGCCCGCAGCGCAAGGCAGCACCAGAGTGCGTTTCCTGGTGCTCGCTAACCGTGAAAGCCCGCTTTCCAGCGTAGTGGCGGGGCGAATGGCGAAAATCAATGTGCAACTGGGCGATCCCGTCACGCAGGGCAAAGTGCTGGCCAGCATGGACTGTAGCGATTTGGTGGCGCGTAAGAACGCCGCTCAGGCGGAGTTTCAGGCCGCTCAGCTGCGTTATGAAGCCAAAGCCAAGCTGCAGGGGCTGCAATCGGCAGCCGCGCTGGAAGTGGGGTTAGCCGCATCAGAGGTGAACCGTACCAAAGGCCAGATGGGGATTTTCGACGCCCAGCTGGCACAGTGCCGTTTTGTTGCGCCGTTCAACGGGCGCGTGGCAAAAATCTACGTCAAAGAGGGGCAGGGAATAGGCGCCGGTGCGCCGGTGATTGACCTGGTCGGTAACGGGACTCTGCGTGCGCGCTTAAATGTGCCCTCAAGCTGGGTGGCATGGCTGAAAATTGGCTCGCAGCTTAATGCGTCAGTCGGTGAAACCGGGAAGCAATATCCCCTGACCGTGACCAACATTAGCGGCAAAGTCGATGCCGTCAGCCAGACCATCGAAATCGAAACCCGTTTCCCGGAAAAAACCGATGACGTACTGCCGGGTATGAGTGGCCAGGCCGTTGCTATCTGCCCGGCGGATGAAAACCGCTGCCTGACAAGCGGAGCTGCCAATTCGTGATCTCAAGTACAGCCTTCTACCAGTTAGCTGCAAGGGTAGAAGCCATAAGCAACTCCGCCGAGTTGGGCTTCGCGATATGCAATGAAACACGCCAGCTGGTGGATTACCGTCAGGCGGCGCTGTTGTCCCTTGCGCCGAACAACCGCGCAAAATTGATCGCGCATTCCGGGTTAAGCGATACCGACAACAATACGCCGTATGCCCTGTGGCTTTCTGAGGTGGCCAAAGAGATTGCCCCTGATTGCCGGGCATTACCGCCGGAGGCGCGCGTGCTGGCGCTTTCGCCCACACAGCTCAGCGCGGCCCTCGCCCCGCAGTGGAGTGAATGGTTACCTGCACACGTCTGGGTATTGCCATTAATCGGCGCCGACGGCGAAATTCATGCGCTCTGGTTTTTAGGGCGCGATGAGCCATGGCCAACGTCGCTCGCTCCTGCCTCCGCGGAGTTTGCCCTGCTGCAGCTGAGCGGTTTATACGGTTACGCCTGGTGGGCGTTAACCGCGCGCCCCTCCCGTTTCAGGCAGTTCTGGCAACGCAATATCGGGCGGCGTTCTGGCTATATCGTGCTGGCCGTGCTGCTGGTGTTGTGTATCCCGGTGCGTGAATACACGCTGGTGCCTGCTGAAATTATCTCGCTGCACAGCCAGGTGATTGCCGCCCCTGACTCCGGCGTTATCAAGCGTATGGTGGTGTTGCCCAATAGCAATGTGGTGAAAGGGCAGGTGCTGGCCACGCTTGACGACACCACGCTGCATAACCGTCTGGCAGTGGCGCAGGCGGAGCTGAAAACCGCGGAGATCACGCTGCATCAGGCATCCCAGCAGGCGATTGAAGATCAGCAGGCGAAGTCAGAGCTGGCCATGGCGGAAGGCAGATGGCGCGAGAAAAAAGTTGAAGTTGAGTCGCTCAGCCGCGACCTTGAAAAGCTGACGATTCGTGCCCCGGAAAGCGGCGTTTTTGTCTATTCCGACCCGGATGACTGGGCCGGGCGTCCAGTACAAACCGGCGAGCGCATTGGCTTGCTGGCAGACCCTGGCCGTCTTGGCGTTCGAGCCTGGGCGCCGGTGAGCGAGTCCACTAACCTGAAGCGCGGCGCGCCGATGAAAATCTTTTTGAAAGTTGCGCCGCTGGATTCATTAAACGCCAGGCTGGGATACGCCGGTTATCAAACGGTGGAAGCGCCAAACGGCGTGGCCAGCTATTTGCTGCGCGGCACGCTGGAAGATGAGCCTGGCGTCGCCCGTATTGGCCTGCAGGGAACCGCTCGCGTGACGGGGGACTGGGCATTACTCGGCTACCTGCTGCTGCGCCGCCCGATAGCTACGTTACGTGCCGGGAGCGGCTGGTGATAAGCGGTACGGCAACTGCTCCACCGTGGCCTGCGCTACGTGATGAGCTGCGGCTTAATAGCGCGGGCAGCAACCGAGACGGATCTCCGGCCTGGCACCTCGCAGATCCGGTGCGCAACCTGTTTTTCCGCCTCGGCTGGCTGGAAATTGAGATCCTCAAACGCTGGCAGCTGGCGGATGCCGGGAAAATAGCGCAGGCGATCAACCAGCAAACCACGCTAAACGTCGATGCCGAAGATATCAAAGCTTTCGTGCTGTTTTTACAACAGCAGCAGCTGCTGCGTAGCACCCGTTACCACCCGGCATCATCGGTTTGGAAGTGGCTGTTACACAGCTATTTGTTTATCCGCATTCCGCTGGTTCACCCGGAAAAAGCGCTGCGTAGAGCGCTGCCGTGGTTGCAGCCGCTGTTTAGCAAAACTTTTCTGTGGCTAACGCTGTTTGTGGCGATAACCGGCATAGTGCTTGCGGCACGCCAGTGGGATACGGTGGTCGCTACCCTGCACAATTCGGTGAGCTGGCATGGCGCGCTGGCCTTTGCTATCGCACTGGTGTTTTCTAAATGCTGGCATGAAATGGGCCATGCGCTTGCCGCAACACGGCATGGCGTGCGGGTCGGCCATATGGGGATCGCGTTACTGGTGATGCTGCCGATGGCCTACACCGACACCGGAGAGAGCTGGAAGCTAATTCGTTCGCGCGAGCGGCTAAAGATTGCCGCCGCCGGGATTGCTGCGGAGCTGGTGCTGGCGGCCTGGGCGACATTATTGTGGTCATTCGCCCCGGAAGGCAGCGTCAAAAACGCGTTGTTTTTCCTTGCCACCACCGCCTGGATTATGACGGTGGTAGTCAACGCCAGCCCGTTTATGCGTTTTGACGGCTACTATATTCTGAGCGATTGGCTGGATTTTCCGGGGCTACATGAACGCGCGGGAAACTGGGCGAAACGCGCGCTGCGCTGGCACCTGTTCGGGATTAACGATCCCAAACCCGATAACATTACCCCGGCCTTCGCCCGTTTTCTGACGGTATTTGCCTTTGCCACCTGGATCTATCGCCTGCTGTTGTTTATCGGCATCGCGGTCATTATCTACCACGCCTTTTTTAAGGCCCTGGGGGTAATTCTGTTTTTGATAGAGATTGCGACTTTCGTGGTGCGACCCATGCTCGGAGAAATAAAAACCTGCTGGGCTCGCCGCCAGGAAAGTCAGCCTTTTTACCGTCGCAGAGTGCTGCTGGTGGTGATGACCGGGATGCTGGTTATTTTCGTGCCCTGGTCGAATAAAGTGAGCCTGCCTGGGGTCATTGAAGCCGGTTTTGTCCAGCCGATCTATACGCCATACGGCGCTCGTCTTGAGAAAACTCTCGTCACCGACGGGCAGGAAGTGAAAGCAGGACAGCCGCTGTTTGAGCTTATTGCGCCGCTGCCTGAAACATCGCTGCGCAAAGCGCAGGAGATGCGTCGCGCCTGGGAGTTCAGCGCACGGGGGGCGTTAGGGCTTGATAAAGATGGGCCGGCAAAACAGATACTCGCTGAACAAATGGCGCGTCAGTACTCGCTCCAGCAAAGCGCGGGCAATAATGAGCTGCTCCGTCTGCGGCTAGTGGCTGCCGCTAACGGGCGTATCGAAGATCGCGATGTTTCTCTGCAGCCCGGAAGCTGGGTCGCGCCCACTACGCACATCGCCACGCTGGTGAACAGCGAACGCTGGCGGGTGAAAGCGCTGGTGGGGGAAGAGGATCTGGCGCGTTTACGCGTGGGAGCTCAGGCCAAAATTTATCAGCACGGTAAGTGGCAACCGCTTATCGGACGCGTAGTTTCTATCGACCATAGCGTGGTTACGCGCCTGCCATCTTTGCTGCTGGCAAAAGATCACGGCGGCCCGGTGCCGCTCAACCCGACGACGCAGGCCAAAGATCTGCGTCCGCAGGGCGTCTGGTATCGCGTATCGATTGAAGGTGCAGGCAATGCGGCGACGGTCGGCCGGGAAAATCTTGCGGATATCTCGGTTGCCAGCGAGCGTCAGAGCTTTGCCCACCGCTGGTTTAATAGCATTTCATTGATGTTGATTCAGCAGACGGGGATGGGGAAAGAGGGGTAAGGTCAGCGCCTGGCTAATGATAAAGCTGGTGTTTTCGCAAAACGTTTTCGCAAAAAAATAGGCCAGTAATCTTAGCCCCTCTTTGCAGAGGGGCTAAGTCCTTGCTACAGGATGATCAATGAGGTGCATATCAATTGATGAGGCGGCTAAGTTGTATTCCTGAACCCACCCACTTCCTCCCGGGAGACTGGAAGGGGTCTTGCTATTAATGTCTGCTTCTGTACGCCGAGTCAATTGTTTGCCGATGACCTTTTCACTGATTTGCAAACCTGCCCAAAAATATGACCAATGATGTGCACGAGGTAACATTTGCGTCAGTTTTTGTAGGCCAGGCACGTTTACAGCGGCTCGGGACTGCCGATATGACCTGAGTTTGCTGGTTATGATCTGCGAAAAAGAATTGCTTAGGGTGCCAGACGTACCTATGGACCTCACTTTATATCCCGCCGTTTATCCTCGTAGCGCCTTAGGACGATGTTTCTGAGCCTGTATTCTATGAAAAGGCGACAGAACTGACGCTATTTTATTAACTAAGCGTGAATATTTAAAAAAATATAAAAAATATTTTAGCCATTTTAAGTTCCACCGATATTTAGATAGGTGAATAACATATTACATCACTCTGTTTCAGGCGCTTTATTAAAAGCCTGGACGTTGCATTATAAATATCTGAGGAACTTCCCATGTCACAAGTTATTAATACTAACGCACTGAGCCTGCTGGCCCAGAATAATCTGAACAAATCCCAGTCTTCCCTGGGAACGGCAATTCAACGTTTGTCATCCGGCGTTCGTATCAATAGCGCCAAAGACGATGCGGCGGGCCAGGCCATCAGCAACCGCTTTACCGCCAATATTAACGGCCTGACTCAGTCATCCCGTAACGCCAACGACGGGATTTCTATTGCGCAGACCACCGAAGGCGCGCTGAACGAAGTCAACGACAACCTGCAGAATATCCGTCGTCTGACCGTGCAGGCTCAGAACGGCACCAACTCTACAACTGACCGCGAGTCCATTCAGTCTGAAATTGACGCGCGCATGGCGGAAATCAACCGTATCTCTGAACAGACGGAGTTTAACGGCGTGAAGGTGCTGAGCTCCGACCAGACCCTGGATATTCAGGTTGGTGCCAATGATGGCCAGAGCATCGGTATCAAACTGAACAAAATGGATGCC
>NZ_RPOH01000064.1 GCF_003818135.1 Buttiauxella warmboldiae
CCGTTTTCCACCACCCATGAGCTGCCGTCTTCCATCAGCAGGGTGCTCTGCACGCTGTCCCGGGTGTCGATACCCCGGGCGGCCAGCAGGCGCTTCTGCCCGACGGCGTAGACCGATTTCACCTCCTGCCCGCTGAGATAGCGCACCAGGGTAATAGCAAAACACCGCCCCAGCGGCTAAACTATCTCAATAATGATATAAATTGAGGTAGATTGATGAAGCCGCCCGCGCTTTTGCCGCTTTCCGGCATCCCGGAAGAACAATTTCAGAGCCACCAGCACTACAGCCGCCTTCTGGATAGCAAAGGGCGCTATCTGCCATTTGGCGATTTTCGTCACCGGGTAAAGCGCGGGGAAGACGTTGCACTAGCCTGGACTCTCACGCGCCGGGCGAGAGATGCCGCGCTACAGCGGGTTAACTTCCATAACGAAGCCGGGGAACAGGCCGGGTTTTACATCACGCCGGGCATTGCCGAAGCGTGTGCCCTGGTGGATACCGCCACCAGCCAGGCGGCATTAAACCAGCAAACCGCGGCATTACGAGGCGCAGGCGCTGAGTTGAGCGAGCTGCTGCTAAACGAACCGATTACCAGCAGTCAGCTTGAGGGCGCTAACACAACCACGCTGGTGGCGCGCAACATGCTGGATACCGGGCGTAAACCCCGTACCGAAGATGAGCACATGATCGCTGGCAATGCGCGGTTAATGGCCGAAATCCCTGTACACCTTAAAGAGCCGTTGACCGTAGAATTGATCCGGCACTTCCATGCCGTGGGCATGGACGGCATCGATGACGACAAATACACGCCGGGCACGTTCCGGCAAACCGATGATGTTGTGATAGCCGACTATGATGGAAACATTGTCCACCAGCCACCAAAGGCCGACACCATACCGGAACGGCTGCAGATGGTTTGTGACTTTGTCAACGACACCGGCGGGGCCTATATCCACCCGCTCATCAAGGCGTGCGCCATTCACTTTATGATTGCCCATGAGCATCCATTCAGGGATGGCAATGGGCGCACCAGCCGGGCTTTATTCTATTGGTTTATGCTCAGGCACGGTTATGCTGCATTCAAATACATCTCGATCAGCACGCTATTGCACGCCTCATCGGTGAAATATGCGCATAGTTACCAGAACACCGAGCGTGACGGCATGGATTTAACCTATTTCCTGGAATACCAGGCAAGCGTTATTACCCGCGCGGTAAGAGGTTATCTGGCACACGTTGAAGGGCTGGTATTGCGGCGTGCCGCACTGGATAGAGTTTTATTTGAGTCCGGCGCGCTGGGGCGACTTACTCCCCGCCAGATCACAGCGTTGAACATCCTGAGCGCGACGCCGGGCAAGCTGTTTTCTGTGGCTGAGATAGCCGTCAGCCTGGGAATTTCTGACAATACGGCAAGAACAGCGCTAAAAGCCCTGGAGCGGGAGTCGCTGGTGGAAGGTGTGCAGAGCAACGATCGGCAAACGCTATACAGAACACAGTCTGATTTGTGTTGATCGCTTCACTATCTCGGAGTGAACAGTCGTTCGTAGGTGGTGTCGTAAACTGCGTTTTTATCTCATTTGCCGACCGCCACTACCAATATGACTAACTCACCATCCTCGACTTTATAAACTAAACGGACAGCTGCGGCGCGGAGCTTTATTTTGTAGCAACCTTCAAGCCCCCGCAGTCGGTTAGCGGGTCAGTGTGGGTCTTCGACCAATTTCGCTAACTTCTTTTTAAACCGATCGCGTATGCTGGCATCCAGCCTGTGCCATTCTTCGAAAGCGTCTTCGTAAAATTCAATTTCATAGGTCATCAAGTTTTACACGTATCCGTTTGCCCGGATTAGCCAGGCGAGCACGCGCCAGTTCGATGATGTCAGCATCTTCGTCTGCCAGTAATGCGACCTGCACCGGTAAGCGGTTATTTTGCGCAACGTACTCAAGGACCAGGCGTACGGCTTCGGAGGTTGTAATGCCTAATGCATCAAGCGCTGCACCAGAACGCACTTTTAAATCGTCATCAATGCGGATGTTCATAGTTGCCATATGCGTGGCTCCATTGTATTTACATTTGTGTAGGCAACTACAGGGTCACAGGCAATAAAAAACCTGTAAAGACGGTTTGTTTATGCTTTGCCACCGTTATTACCATCACACGTCACTGTGTGCACCGTGACGACCAGCAAGACATCATATAAACAGGTTAACCAGGCAGACTCTGCCTCTAAAGTACCGCCAGACACCATTCCGCCGGTGCAATCCATCACCGAGCCCGCCCTGCGGTTTTATCAATGGTTTTATCAATCGTACTGTTGATCGCGTTCTTTTGCTGCCCGCTGGCGGTCGTAATACTCATCTTCTGCCGTGGTGATTTCATCCAGCAGTGAATCCATATCCACGTCATGCTTCTCTTCGACAAAGAGGCCGGTTAGCGGGGTTTCCGGGGTTAGCTTGCCGTCTTCAAACAGCATCCAGATCTCTTTCGCATAACGGGTTTGCAGCAATTGCGGAGCGAACTGGCCGTAATAGGCGGTGATGTTATTCACATCACGTGCGAACATGGTTTCCGCATGGTTGTTGGCGGCGGCATCCACCGCCTGCGGCAAGTCGATAATCACCGGGCCTTGCGCATCAAGCAGCACGTTAAATTCTGATAAATCACCGTGCACAATACCGGCACACAGCATGCGCACGATATTGCGGATCATCGTTGCGAAATCAGCAACGGCGTTTTCTTCCGTCAGGGTGACATCGCTAAGGCGTGGCGCGACCGCCCCTTCAGCATCAGTCACCAGTTCCATCAATAGCACCCCGTCAATGCACAGATAGGGCTGCGGGACGCGTACCCCGGCGTTAGCCAGGCGGAATAGCGCATCGACTTCCGCCGTCTGCCAGGACTCTTCCTGCTGCTTGCGTCCGAATTTTGAGCCTTTTTGCATGGCACGGCTATTACGGGTGTTACGGACTTTACGCCCTTCCTGGTACTGCACGGCCTGCTTAAAGCTACGTTGCGTAGCCTCTTTGTACACTTTGGCACATTGAATTTGATCACCGCATAAAACGGTGTAGACGTCAGCTTCTTTGCCGCTTTTCAGGCGCTGCAGCACATCGTCTATCAGGCCATCATAACCAGAGGTTGGATTCGATTTGGGATTTTCATGCGGCTTTATACCTTATCTCAGCCGATTTTCGTATCAATAATACCGACGGCAGCGGGTGAAGTCTGAATGGGGTGTTTAACTTATTGTTTTATCATTATTGGGTAGCAATGCAAAGCTGGAGACGCAACACGCAGATACACCCACTCATACCCGGCTTGCTGCGATAAATGGGTAGGCAAAGAGAGATTATTGATTGCGGCACGGACTTGTCGCCCGCCTGGTTTGGCACAATTCGCAAAGGCCAGGATTCATTCCCGGCCCGTCAGGTAAAGTTCAAGGCTCCACTTAAAGCTTAATATTACCGTTGAAAATATTTTCACTGACGATGGCAATCGCGCCAACCAACGGTGCGCTGGAGCCAAAAACCGAATGCACAATTTTCACCTGGCGATTTTCATTAAAGCCAGGCGAACGGCTAATATTGCGAATCAGGGTTTCTTCAATAAAATCACCCGGCACGTTGTGTTCATAACCGACAATGATGAAATCGCTATCGATAAGCGCCAGCGCATTGGTCAGGGACCAGGTGAGAAAGCGGCAAAACTCATCCAGTACGCAAACGGCCAGCGGATCTTGCCGATGGGCGGCATCAATGATGTCGGTTAAAGAAGGCATCGTTTGCTGTAGTAACTGAGAGGAGAGATTCAGCTCCCTGAGGGCAGTAATACGCTTGCGAAGGTTGTGAATATTGGTGTAGTAGTCAAGGCAGCCGCGGCTACCACAGGCGCAGAGCGGGCCTTCAAAATTAATTGAGGTATGGCCGATTTCACCACTTTGCCCGATATTGCCGGTATGCATTTTGCCATTTAAAACCAGACCAGCCCCGATGCCGTTCATTAGATGGATATAAAGATAATTTTCGATATTTTTCCCTGTCCCGTAGAGCTTTTCTGCCAGCGCGGCGGCATTAGCGTCATTAATAAGGAAAACAGGTGAGTGGGTTAAGCCCTTGAGTATTCCCACGGCGTCAAAGTTGCTGACATCACCAAACTCAGGGGGATGTAAAAGAAGACCACGAATTTCATCAAGCGGGCCTATAGAAGAAACTCCAATGCCAATGATTGGGCGGGATGTCCTTTTTATCAGGTTAAGGTAATGTTCGGATATTAAAGCTGCAAGACTTTCATTATTAAGTTCCTGGGGGTAATCCACACATTGTTTATCAATAATATTGCCCGCGAGGTCACCTGTCACCAGCGTTAGCCTATCCCTGCGAATTAAAACACCACAAATACAAAATGACTCAGGGCTTATCATCAATAAAACTGGTTTACGTCCGGTTTGATAGTCATCAGAAAGCTGCTGAGACTCGGCAACCAGATTTTCAGCAATCATTTCCTGAATCAGGTTTGACAATGTCATCTTTGTCAAACCTGTGTGCCGGGCGAGCTCAGCACGAGACATCATTTTATGGGTTGCAAGCAGTCGTAGAATAGAAAGGCGATTGTTTTCCTTTATGTCATTGAGGTTCATTCCCTTCTTCACTTGCATCATGCTTTACCTTTTCCTGGCGCTGGTTTTCGTCATTCCAACGAAGAATAACATACCCGTAATCAATATTCCTCCTCCTGAAATTAATCGCTAACTCTATCCTCACATCCTTCCTCAGGTGAAGCTTAACCCATGGTAAACGAGATTTTTATGACTGAATTTATTATAAAATTTTGATTTATATGGTTTTATTTGTTCACTATTTTTGTGTTGAGATGTTAATCACATATTGCTAAAAAAAGGTTATTTAGTTAGTAAACTACATTTACTAACTATTTTTTTGCGATATAAATCTTGCGGTAACCTCAACAATCATCCCGTATCAGTAGCGCGGTGGCTTATTAATTGATATTTCTCAGAGGTGTCATGAATCAACGAATTATAGGCGTGGATATTGGTGGGACCAAGTGTGCCATTTCATTAGGTATGATTAATGAGGCAGGGGTGTCACTGGTTGATAAAATTATTTTTGGTACGGCCAGCTTTGCATGCGTTGATAAGGTGATTGATGAAATAAAGTCATCGATTAAAAAAATAATTAACCAGAATGCATTAAGAGAAGAAAATATTAACGCCATTGGAATAAGCTGTGGTGGTCCGCTTGATGCCAGAGCCGGTGTTATATTATCACCGCCAAATTTAATTGGCTGGGATAATATTGCGATTGTCCAGATCCTCAAAGAAAGTTTCAATGTGCCGGTAAAATTACAAAATGACGCCAATGCCTGCACGCTGGCTGAATGGCGATTTGGCGCAGCCCGTGCCTATGAAAATGCGGTGTTTTTAACTTTTGGCACGGGACTTGGCGCGGGGATGATCCTCAATGGCAAGCTCTATTCGGGAAGTAATGACATGGCGGGTGAAGTTGGACACATTCGCCTCGCAAGCTTTGGGCCAGTGGGTTACGGCAAGATGGGATCGTTTGAGGGGTTTTGTAGCGGCGGCGGCATTGCTCAACTGGCTAAAAGTAAAGTTTATGAAAAATTCCAGAGGGGGCAGTCCGTTTCATTCTGCTCTGATATTACGGCGCTTGAAGCACTCGATGCACGCCTCGTTGCTGATGCTGCAAGGGAAGGAGATTTGCTGGCAAAAGAAATCTTTGCGTTAAGTGGTGAGTCACTGGGCCAGGGGCTGGCGATACTGATTGATATGCTTAATCCACAAGTCATTGTCATTGGTGGGATTTTTACTCGCTGTCGCCAGCTGCTCTGGCCTTCCGCCCAGGCCGTTTTGCAACGTGAATGTCTGGCATCCTCGCTTTCCGTTTGTCAGATAGTCCCGGCAGAGCTGGGTGATAACGTGGGTGATTTTGCAGCCCTTGCGGTAGCGCTTAATGATTAAGCTGGAGTCCTGATGAAAACAACAACCCAACAGATTCTGCATAAAACTTTCATTGATACGCCTGCATTGCAGGTTTGTGAACCGTCGATTGTCAACGCCTGGGAAATTCTGGTTCGCTGTTTTAAACAGCAAAATAAACTACTGCTTTGTGGTAATGGGGGGAGTGCTGCCGATTGTGAGCACATTGTCGGAGAGTTGATGAAGGGGTTCGTGCTGCCACGGACGCTACCCGCCAGCGTTCAGGAAAAAATCAAAGCGGCCTGGCCCGATCGCGGAGACTATCTTGCCAGCCATCTTCAGGGGGCTTTACCGGCTATTTCACTGGTAAGCCACACCAGTTTTAGCACCGCGTTTATCAATGATGTTGCAGCAGATATGGTCTATGCCCAGCAGGTCTACGGCTATGGTCAAGCGGGCGACGTGCTGATGGCGTTAAGCACCTCTGGTAACGCAGAGAATGTGCTGAACGCCGCCAGAATTGCTGAAGTCTGCGGTATGGAAACGGTTGCCATTACAGGGAGTAAGGGGGGAGAAATCGCACGCTTAGCCCATTGCGTGATTTGCCTGCCTGCGGACAAAACCTACCGTATCCAGGAATACACGCTGGTGGTCTACCACTGCCTGTGCGCCATGCTGGAAGCGGAAATATTTCTGGCGCAATAATTTTAACCCCGAACCCGGTTCTGAACGTCACAATAACAAAAGGAATGCACCATGAAATTACGTAACGTTGCTCTGTCCTGCGTGCTGTTATCCGCCGTGTCGCAGGCTGCTATGGCGGCAGATGTTGCCGTGATTCTCAAATCTCTCTCCGATCCATTTTTCCTCTCGGTGAAACAAGGTGTTGAAGAAGAAGCGAAAAAACGCGGCGTAAGCGTTGATTTCTTTGCTCCTGCCAGCGATGCCGATCCGCAAGGGCAATTGCGCCTTCTGGAAGATGCAATAAATAAGAATTATAAGGGCATCGCCCTTGCGCCAACGTCGCCCGTAAGCCTGGTCAGAGCCATTGCTAAAGCGAATAAGAAAGGTATTTACGTGGTGAATATTGATGAGAAAGTCGATATTCCACAGCTGCGTTCCGTTGGCGGTAGTATCGTTGGCTATACCGGCACTGACAACGTGATGTTAGGAGAAAAGGCGGGCAAGTTTATAGTCAAACAGCTGGGCGAAGAGGGGGGGAAAGTCGCTATCATCGAAGGTAAACCGGGGTATTTTGCCAGCGAAACGCGTAAAAGTGGCGTAACAGCCGGGCTTAAAAGCAGCAGTAAAGTCACCATTGCTTCAAGCCAGCCCGGTGACTGGGACCGCGTAAAAGCGATGGACGTGACGGCAAATATTTTACAGCGTTATCCGGATATTCGGGCCATCTACTCTGCCAATGATGTGATGTCGCTGGGTGTGGTACAGGCAGTTAAGAATGCCGGGAAACTGGGCAAAGTGATGGTTGTAGGTACTGATGCATCCCCTGAGGCTCGTGACTCGATCAAACGTGGCGAGCTGACGGCATCCATTGCCCAGAACCCGCAGGCTATAGGTTCAATGGGACTGACTATGCTGCTGGATGCCGTCAATAACAAAGTCCCTATGGACCCAAAAGCCGAGCCTAAATTTATACCTGTAGATACCTACATTGTGACTAAAGATGGCAGGGTTGACGAGTAACAGCAGCGGCACAGCTCACCCGGCTGTGCCCATTGTTATCCCCTGATGAGGTTACCTGGATTCAATGAGGTAGATTATGACCCGGCTTGTTACGGTTAATAACATCGTTAAGAAATTCGCAGGCACCGTTGCTTTGCAAAATGTCTCTTTTGATATTTTAGCGGGTGAAGTGCATGTCCTGTTAGGGGAAAACGGTGCCGGTAAATCGACGCTGATGAAAATCCTCTCCGGTATTTACGCGCCGACCTCTGGCGAAATAGTGCTCGGCGATAATGCCTGGAATACACTAACGCCAACGCAATCCCGGGAATTTGGTATCCGGCTTATCTACCAGGAATTGTCGGTTATTGACTATCTGTCAATTGAGGAAAACCTGTTTGTCGGAAGTATACCCACGAAAAAGATTCTGGGTATTCCCGTGGTTGACCGCTCATTTATGCGCAATAAAGCCAGAAAAGCGCTGGCGCGTGTTGGGCTGAATCACCCGCCACAAACGCTGGTTGGCAAACTCTCTATTTCCGAAAAGCAACAGGTTGAAATTGCCAAAGCGCTGGTGGACGATCCCCGCGTTATTATTATGGACGAGCCAACGTCTTCCCTGAATGATGAAGAGGTGGCAAGGCTGTTTGCCATTATTAATGACTTACGGCGCTCAGGGATGGGGATTGTTTATATCTCCCATAAATTAAAAGAAATTCCCGTTATCGGCGATCGCGTTTCTGTTCTCAAAGATGGCTGTTATGTGGGGACCTGGGACGCCAAAACCACGCCTGTTGAAACGCTGGTTGCCCGCATGGTTGGGCGTGAACTCAGCCATGCCCGGCCTGACGGTCTGAATGTTGATAAAAGCGTGAAGGTGTTTGCAGTTGATTCGCTGGCTTCAAAAGATGGCAAGGTCAATAACGTTTCATTCGATTTGCACCGCGGCGAGATTCTGGGTTTTGCTGGCTTAATGGGGGCTGGCCGTAGTGAATTAATGGAAACTATCTTCGGCGTCAGGGCTAAACGCGCAGGTACGCTGACGTTAAACGGTAAACCCTTGAACATTAAAAACCCAACCGATGCCATCCGTGCAGGTATCGCTTTTGTGACGGAAGATCGTCGGCGTACCGGCTTTTTCCATAATTTTAGCGTCGCGGAAAATATATCCATTCTGCCCTACGTGAAATCATCATGCCATGTACTCTCTCTGGGAAGACTTGATTATCAGGCAGAGAAAGCGTTAGGTGAACAGTATAAAAAATCACTGAATATACGTTGTGCGTCAGCGAAACAGTCGATAACGCAACTTTCCGGTGGGAATCAGCAAAAAGCGATTATTGCAAAATGGCTGGCAGCAAAGAGCGATCTGTTTATTTTTGATGAACCCACACGCGGCATTGATATTGGTGCTAAAGCTGAAATTTATGCCATTCTGCGGCAGCTGGCCAGCGCCGGTCGGGGAATTATTATGGTTTCCTCTGAATTACCAGAGCTCTTATCGGTGTGCGATCGAATCGTCGTTTATCGTCATGGGCAGATAGTCACCTGTCTGGATAATAAAGATGCAACGGAAGAAAAAATTATGCATGCGGCTACCGCGTGCTGAACAGCATTGTGATTACGGAGTGCTTTATGAGTAAATCAAATGTGATTGTACCGGCAGTGAATAATCCTTCCCGTAACTTTTCGACGCTCTGGCAGGAATATGGTATTGTTGGCGTGCTGATCTGTCTGTTTATTATTTCTAGTATTCTTTCTCCGCAATATTTCCTGACCAGTGACAACCTAATCCAGATCCTGCTGCAAAGCTCGGTGATGGTACTGCTGGCCTGCGGGGTCTTCTTTACCATCTTGATTGCAGGTATCGATCTCTCCGTCGGATCTATTCTGGCGTTAACCGGTATGGTTACCGCGCAAATGATGATGGCTGGCTGTCCTGTCTGGATAGCGATTCTCGTCGGTGGGGTGATGCTCGGCGCGGTATTGGGGCTGATCAATGGCTTTTTGGTTAACATGACCGGGCTGCATCCCTTTATTATCACGTTAGGAACCGTGGCCGTTTACCGCGGATTGACGCTGATTATTTCAGATGCTCGTTCGGTTTTTGGTTTCGATCCTGCTTTTGGTGATGCTATCGCGGGCAACCTGTTTTCTATTCCCGTACCGGTCATTATTGCACTGGTGATGGCGGTAATTCTTTGGTTTATTACTCGCCATACAAAACTGGGTCGTAATATTTATGCTATTGGTGGCAATGCCCAGGCCGCCTGGTTCTCTGGTATCAATATTAAATATCACACGCTTGTTGTATTTATGATCTCCGGGATCTGTGCGGGGATCTCAGGTGTTATTACCGTGGCACGCACCGCTGCCGCTGAACCCAATGCAGGTATTGGTTTTGAAACCTTTGCGATTGCTTCAGCCATTATTGGCGGCACCAGTTTCTTTGGTGGCCGCGGGCGCGTCTTTGGCGTGGTGGTGGGGGGGCTAATTATTGGCGTGATCAGTAATATTCTGAACCTGATGAACGTGCAAACTTACTACCAGCAAATCGTTATGGGGGCATTGATTATTGTCGCCGTTACCATTGATAAATTACTCAGCAGCAGTGAAGGAAAATAATTCAGAATATAATTTCTGCCACGCAGTAAGCCGCGTGGCAGAAATCACATAAATAATCTTTAACTTTATGCTGATTCAGGTTTTTTCTCGTCTCTGTCCGGAATGATGAGGTAAATCAGAATAAGGATTACCATGGTGAAAATCCGAAAGGACGCATTGAGGCCATTCCATGTTTTTGACATCCACATGCCAAACCATTCCCCGCCTACCGACATAAATCCGACCTGCCAGAGAATAAAAGCAAGCGTTAATGCTATCACGCCCCAGCGTTTTGCATGGTTAAAGGTTTTTGCTGACTGCTTACGGGCGCATAACATCATCCAGCTGCCATACCAACCAGCTGCTGCGATGACGCATTCAGTGATGATGATTATCAAATAGAATAGATGATGTAACATCGGGTTATTGATGGCCCGATATTTTATCGTGGCATCGGGAAAAATAGTATCCATCATCAGCACATGTTGCACAAAATCAAAATTTGTTTGGTAGTCAGTAATATTACCAAAGGCAACCAGCGTGGCATAAAACGAAACGGCCGCCAGTAAAATTAACTTGCTATATCTAATTGTCAGCATAATTATTCATCCTGTGATTAATGAAACTAACTCTGTTAAATGCTCAGAAATAATATTGGTAGCTGATTCCCACCGCCCGGCCTTCTCTCACTGTTCCGACATGCGCATCCTTTCCCGTACCGCCATAAGCTGGATCTAATGCCGGATAATAGAATCCATAAACCGGGCTGCGGTTATTTAACAGGTTGGTGGACCATAGATAAACATCGCCATAGATACTTTTGAAACCCAGGCGGGTGTTAAGCAAGTGGGTTTCACCTAGCTCGAAATTATTGCCAATATCAGCCTCACGCGGGCTGCCGTAGCGATAGCTTAGGTTGGCGTTAAACACCACGGGCAAGTTCGCCAGCTGCATCGGACGCGAATAATCCGTGGCGAATGAGGCCCCCCAACGCGGTACATCAGGAATGCGGTTGCCCTTTTTGCCGCCAGACTTGCTGTTTTCAGGGAGCTGAGTGAGCGTTGCCAGCGTGTAGTCAACGCCCATTTTCACTATCAAGTCAGCGTCAGGTCTCCAGGTGGCGGAGAACTCCGCACCTTTACTTTCGGTATCAAAGTTTTCGGTGACGGTGGCGAAACTGCGGCTGGGGTCGAGCAAAGTATAGTAATGATCGTCATGAGTGCGGCTGTAGAACAGCGCTGGGTTAAGCTCCAGATTAAGCGATGAAATCAGCGCCTTCGCGCCCATCTCATAGCTGTTAATGGTGCTGGGCTTATAAGGGGTGGAAGGCTCTCCGCTGGCAATACTGGTATCCCAGTTACTGAATCCGCCCGATTTGTGCCCCCTGGACCATGAGCCATAAAGGTTCCAGTCATCGCTTAGCATATAGTTCAGGCCAATGCGGCCGGTGAAATAACGTTCAGACAGCGTCTGGTTATCGTTCTGCTGCGTTGGGCCCTGGCCTGCATAGTTCGGATTGGCATTCCAGCGGGCGCGATAAGCTAATTTTTCCCAGGTGTGGCGCAGGCCGGTAGTTAAATCCAGCCGGTTAGTGAGGGGAAGGGTTGTCTCGCCAAACAGGGCAAAACTGTTGTTGGTAAAACGCCGTTGAAATTGCGCATTCATCGGGTCGCTCTCCCATCCGGGCATCTCATTCCAGCCGCCGTTATGTCGTAGGGTACGCCCGGAGTGGATATAATTTATGCCGGATACCCAGAAAAGAGGGCTGCCGGCCGTTGAGCCCAGACGTAGCTCCTGAAAAAATTGTTTCTGCCGGTTGCTGAACATCCGCCATGAATTATAGTGGGTGCCATACAGACGCTGGCTGGTACGCGCATCAATAGTCGGCCCTGAGGAGGAGTGGTAGTAATTCCCCCAGCCGGTGACATTGGTGAGCTGAAGTTCATCCCAGCGGTGCTGCCAGTTAAAGGTCAGGGTTGTGTCGTTTCCCCAGTCGTCCATTGAGCCTTTGGGCAGGCTGATTTTGTCGCTACCATCTAACAGCGTCATGCCCACGGCATTATGGCGCTGGCGTTGATGATCGACAGTTAGCAGCAGGCTGTCCTGCTCGCCCGGCTGCCAGCCGAGGCTGGCTCGGCCAGTGAGATTCTGCGGATGGCTAAGTGGCCGATTACCGTCCTGCTCATTTTTTAACGCGGCATCTTTGCGGTCGTACTGTAATGCCACGCGACTATTTAGCGTGTCGGTCAGCGGTGCATTCACCACCATTTCGCCAAGAGCATGCCCACGGGTTCCCCATTCACCACCAATATGGCCTGTAAATAAGCTAGTTGGCTTGTTTGACGTCACATTGATTGCTCCCGCCTCGCTGTTGCGTCCAAACAGCGTTCCCTGTGGTCCTTTCAGAATATCTACCTGCTCGATATCCAGCAGGCGGCTGGTGATGTTCCCCACCGGAACCGGCACGCCGTTTAGCATGGTAACAACCGAAGTATCATCGTTACTGACCTGGTTAACCGAGCCCACTCCCCTGATCTTGATGGAGGATTCGGGATTTTGCCCGTCGGTGTTTAGTGCCAGCCCCGGTGTTTGCCATAGCAGGCTTTGTCCATCTTTGATTTGCCCCTGCTCCAGAGCAAGGTTGTCCTGATGATTGACGGTAAAAGGAATTTTTCGATTTGATTCCGGCACAAACCGCGCGTTGACCGTCGTTTCAACCGTTAACACCTCTTCTTTTGTCTCAACCGGTTGCTGGCCAGATTTATCCGGCGCTGCGGCATAGCCGGGGGGGATCATAACCAGCATGCTCCAGCTAATCACTGACCAAGAGTGGAATTTCATCTTGCCATTCTCCTTTGCAGAATATAGATTGATGTTATGTTATAACATAATAATTAAAGCGGGCAACCATTCGCGATTAAGTAATAATTATTTTTATTTTAGGGAGTTAGGAGGTAACGCGGGCGTAATGAGCAACATGTCATAGTGGTAAAGCAGGAGGATTATCGGTGTCAGAATCAGATTGCACATCAGGTCAGACGCGTTATCGCACCACGAAGATCCAACGCGCGTATTTTGTGGGGCGGCAGCTGGCTTTACCGTTGGGAGGGGTGGAATGCGTCGCCTGCCTGGCGTTTACCGGTAAGGGATTAGATGAGACGAAACTGCGGCTGGCGATAAATAATATCGCCAACCTTCCGGCACTACGATGGCGCTTTTTGGATGCAGATTATTTGATACAGGGGGAGAAAAGGGTTCCTGAATTAACCATACACCATCGACATCGCTCTCAGGCGTCGGAGCATGAGTCTGTGCTCCGGGAACGCATGTTTTCACAATCTATTGATTTAACTCAGGGTCTCCTGTGGGGTGTTGAACTAACGCATTGGCACGATGGCAGATCGACTCTGCATATTGCGATATCGCTGGCGGTGGTTGACTTAGCAGGGCTTTCTGCGTTGATGCACCATTTTATGCAGTTTTACCAGCAGCGAACATTACCGCCGCAGTGCGTTAATCCCGAACAGCTTTATCAGCGTCTGCATGAGAATCAGCTGCGTATTGCGCGCAAACGCCAGAAAAACCAGCAGCGGCTGGAAAAGCTGGCGTTTGCGCGTATGGAAGACCTTCCTCCCCCTCCCGATCTGCCTTTTACCAGCTTCAGACCTGAACAACAGAGTCTGACTGGCAGCGTGCTGAGACGTTCACGTGTTTATGATGCCCGGCAGTGGGGCCGAGTGCGGGAATATGCGGCTAAATTAGACGTAGCGCCCTCAGCTCTGGTTCTGGCGCTTTATACCAGAGCTTTGCGTCAATACAGCGCCATCCCTGATTTTGTCGTGACTGTCACCAACCTATCAGTCACGGGTACCGAAATGGAACTGACAGAGCGTACGGTCGCTTATGCTCATCGAGCTAGGAGGCTGGAGTCGCTGGAGGCGATGGTGCGAGATACCCATGACGACCTTCGCTATCGGTTGTTGCGCGGTGTTGATTGTGAAACCGAACTGCGCAGCGTTCTTGCCGATGCCTCCTGTACGCACCCCGGCGTTTCTCCCTATATCTTTACCTATGCTGCACAACAGCCTGTTTTTGATAACCAGGTTATTGATACTTTTGGCCAGCCCCGTATGTGGGGACAAACGCCGCAGGTGGTGATTGACTGTCAGGTATTTATGTTGACAGAGCACGAGATAGAAGTGGCTTTTGATGTCCGGCGAGCAGCGATCCCTGCTGATGTGGAAAAAGGGATTTTCGCGCTGCTGACAGAATCGATTGATGCTGTCATCGCGGGGCGTCAGCCAGATGACGTTCTGCCGCGCGCCGCGCGTGCGTGGCGAACAGCAGTCAACTCAACACCTGCCGCGAGTCCCCCTGAAATGCTGTTCAGTGGATTCAGGCGGCAGGTGCAGGTTCGTCCCCAGGCTCTCGCTTTGGTGAGTCCGGCCAACGATCCTGATTTGCCCCCCGAACTTTGCGATCCGCTACTGCGTCACCAGCAGATGCGGCAGTGGTGCTATGCAGAACTGGATCAACTGGCTCTTCGCCTCGCAGCTCGCCTGGTCACCCATACTATTCCTGAAGAGATTATCGGTATTCGGCTGCCCAAAGGTCCGTCGCAGATTGTGGCTGCGCTGGCGGTACTGTATGCCGGATGCGCCTATCTCCCGGTAGGGATGGATATGCCGGAAGAGCGCCTGAGCAAGATTAGCCAGCGTTCCGGTATGCGCTATTTGCTGACGGCGGTGGATTTTGAACAGATTGAACAGCAGATGCCTTTAACCGAACCCCGGGCGGTGGCAGGCGGTGATAACCCGGAGGCGCTGGCCTACGTTATTTTTACTTCGGGTTCAACCGGGGAGCCGAAAGGCGTTGCGATCGCCCATCGGGCGGCGAATAACACTATCGCTGATGTCAATATTCGCCACCAGGTAACGGAAAGAGACGTGCTGTTGGCGGTCTCTTCTCTGGATTTTGACCTCAGCGTGTATGACATTTTCGGGCCGCTCAGCGCAGGTGCAAAGATTGTCACCATCAATGAGAATGAGCGTCGCGACGCTTTCCGTTGGGCTGAGCGTATTAAGGTTTATCAGGTAACTCTGTGGAACTCTGTACCGGCGTTAGCCGCAATGCTGTCGGCAGCGGCGGATCGTTTGCCCTCTGTTCGTGCCTGGCTCTGTTCCGGGGACTGGATTGCGCCCTCGTTGTTTTCAGAGCTACAAAAGGTTGCCCCGAGTTCGGTCCTGGTGGCGATGGGAGGCAGCACTGAGGCCGCGATCTGGTCCAATGAATATGTGATCCGCAGTGCCGAAGATCTGAAAGCGCGCTGGTCCTCGGTGCCTTACGGTTTGCCGCTGAGCGGGCAGCAGTATCGTGTGGTACGCGAGGAGGATGTCGGACGCTTTGAGGATTGTCCAGACGGCGTGACTGGGGAACTGTGGATCGGAGGAGAGGGGTTGGCGCAGGGATATCTGGGTGATCCTGAGCGTACCGCCGAGCGGTTTGTTTATGCCCGGGAAACAGCGGCAGGTGGTGAGACACGCTGGTACCGTACCGGTGATTTGGGCTACTGGCGTGAAGGATTACTGTTTTTTGTCGGACGGCTGGATACGCAGGTCAAGATCCAGGGACACCGTGTTGAATGTGGTGAAATCGAACAGGCACTGAAAAATCTGCCGGGCATCGATAACGCGGTGGTGGTGCCGATTCGCCAGCGGCGTGCGCTGGGAGCGGTGCTTGTGGGCCGCGATATTCTTACGGAACAACTGCCCCCGCTTCTCTCCCGTCAGCTACCGCATTATATGATACCGGCTCGTTTTCTGATGCGCGATCGGCTGGTACTCAGTCGAAACGGAAAAATCGACCGCGCGTGGGCAAACCAGGAGCTGGAGAGTGAAGAAACTGTAGCGCCATGTGATACTGAGCTTGCGCCATCGTCTCTCTTTACCTGCTGTTTGGCGGCCTGGCGTCAGGTACTGGGGCGGGATGAGATCGGCGCTGACGATAACTTTTTTGCGCTGGGGGGCGATAGCCTGGCGGCAACGCGCGTTTGCGTCCTGCTACAGTCGCAGGGAGTGCAGGTTGACGTTGGTGAGCTTTTTGCCGCCAGCACCCTCAATGATTTTGCTTTATGCTGCCAGACTGGCGCAGTGCGTCGTGCCGTTGATGGCAGCATTCGATCAGATCTTCTCGATCCGTTCCCGCTGACGTCATTACAGCGAGCTTATGCGCTCGGTGCCGACGGTATCCCCGGCGTTAGCCGCTGCGATACCGTGTTTTCTATCATTCTTCACAATGAGCACGGCTATCCTCTGGTGCGCTGGCAGCAGGCGCTTGATGCGCTTATCCGGGAAACGGCGGCACTCAGGTTGGTTCGGACGGAAGCACAGCAGCAGATTGTCACCCCCCAGCCCGTCCCGCTGGCGATCCTGCCGGAAGGCGAGAATTTGCAGGCTTATCTGTCGGACGCTCCCCTTGACGCCCGGGCACATCCGTCGGTCAGGCTGGTCGCTATTGAAGACGATCCGACACGAGTCGGGGTGATGTTTAACTACCTGAGTCTGGATGCGCTGAGCCTGATTAGGATAATCCTGGCGCTAATTGAACGGGTAACAGGCCAGCAAGACACCTCCCAACCTGAGAGCCATATTACGCCGTTTTTACTTTATGCAAGCCAGATAGCCGGGCAGGCAGTTTCCTCTTCAGAGTGGGATGCGGAAACGTGGCAGCCCCCGGTGCTGTCAGCGATTTCCGGGATGCCTGCGGTCAGCCGTATCAAATCGCTGACCTGGCATCTGAGCGATACGGCGCGGCAAATGCTTGAAGAGCAGGCCCAACGCGAGCAGGTCACCTTATCCGCGCTGATCCTCAAAGCCCTGGGCGAGTCGCTTATCATTCTCTGCGATCGCCAGCAGGTGGTGATAGTGGTGCCGATATGCTGGCGACCATCGGGCTCGCTGCAGGCTCTCGGACAGTTTACTCAGTTACGTCTTTGCCGTTACACAGCAAATTCTACGGTGAGGGAGGTATCCCACAGTTTGGGAGAGGCCGTTGCTGGAAGAACGCCTGACGATCGTTACATCGCCGCGCGCGGACGGGCGGTCTATCCCTTTGTCTTTACCAGTACGGTAGGTATTCCGGAGGTTGAAACGCTCAACCAGCGGGAGACACGAATTGACTGGTCGCACACCCGCACCCCCGGCGTACTTATCGATTGCCAGGTGCTTCCGAGGGGGAACGGGCTTGAGATTCGCTGGGATTATGCCGCCGGTATCCTGGATCAGTCGCAGCTCATGGTCGCTCACCGTTTGTTCGTGTCGCAGTTGTTGCAGGAACGGGGAGGGGGGGAAATCGCTGCCGAACCTGATTTTTCACCTGCGCCACCGATAGCCGGGTTTAACGGGGATCAAATAGGCAGACGTGCGATTTCCGCAGCGCTCAGAGCTATAGATAAGGTTCCCGCTGCCCTGATACCGGTTATTGATGTCTGGAAAAAGCTGGATCTGCCAGCGGCAGACCCGGCATGGAGTGAGGTGGGCCATTTTCTGGCATCCTGCATTAGCGGTGAGCGCCCGCGTAACGATCTTCTTCAACACCCGTTCCTTGCGCCGGAGCAGCTTTTGCTGGCCTCCCTCAGACAGATTGCTTTTTTTGATTGCCTGATTGCCGATCTGCGCGCGCAGTCTCTGCGCTTGCATCCGGCTCGTTCAGCGCTGAGCGTGCTGATTCTCGGCGCGGGTAGCGGCGTGTTCGGGCAGGCGTTAGTAGAAGCAGCAGCAGAGCGCGGGCTACCGCTACGGCTGGATGAGTATGAAGGGAGCGAGGTGCTGAACGCGTTTGCAGCTCACCGCAAACCGACAGAGGGGAAGATACCTGATGTGGTTATCGCCCCGGCAAGCCTGCACAGGGATGGTACCTTGCTTGGGTGGTTAACAGATATCCACCGTATGGAGCATCAGGTTGCACCAACACATATTCATGTGCTGGAAGTAACCGAACCTGATGCGGCCTCGCTGATTGCCGCTTTACTCAATCCCGCCCTGGTAGATAACGGACAATCTCCTTTATTGGCCCCCTCAGCCTGGGGACGGTGTCTGGAGCAGATCGGTGCCAGCCTGGAGCAGGTGCTGCACCCGACAGAGAATCTGGTATGGATTAAGGCCACGCTGTTGCTTGCCCAGATCCCGCAAGCCTGGCCGCAGCCTTTCGTGCCGAATCCGGCGCCTGTGGAGGTGGAAGCGCAGGTTGCGGCATGCTGGAAAAAGGTGCTGGGGTTGAGTTCGCCTCCTGCGTCTTCGGCAGACTTCTTCGCGCTTGGCGGAGATTCTCTGGGGGCGACCCAAATTGTTATGGCGCTGCGTCAGCAGGGGATCGGATCGGTACGGCTGGCCGATCTGTTTAACCATCCAAAGTTTGCTGACTTTGTCGCGTGGATCCTGGCCCAGAGTCCCTATGCTCAGAAACCGCCTCTCGCACTCAGTGAACAGCTCACAACCTATCCACTGACTCTCCTGCAAAAGGCCTATCTGGCCGGACGATCCCCGGATCAGCTGTTGGGTGGCGTAGCATCGCACTGCTATTTTGAGTTCTCAGTTTCTGAACCTGAAGGGATCGATATTGCCATTTGGCAGCAGGCGCTCAGCCAGGTGATCGCTCGCCATGATGCTTTGCGATCGCGGATCGTCTGGCAGAACGGAGAGCCTTTTGGTCTGGTTAGCGAGCAGGCTGTCTGCCCGCCAGAAGTGACTGCGGATGTGCGTGCTCTGACCGAGGCTGAAATTCCCGATCCCGTCCAGCACTATCCGTTACGCGTACGCCTGTCGCCGGATGGCAAAACCATCGGTATCGGTATGGATAACCTGATGCTCGACGGTATCTCAATGTTTCTGGTTATGCGGGAATTGGGGGCGATTTACCAGGGAAAAACGCTGCCCCCGCCTGCCGTCACGACTTACGCGCAATATCGCCGTTCATGTCGTGAAACAGTTCCAGTTGCGGTAAAGAGGATGCCGCCCGCACCGTGCTTGCCCTGGCTAAATCCGCTGGCGGCCGTGAATGATATGCACTTTGCCCGTAGCGCTCACCATCTGGAGGCGAGCCTGTGGCAGACGATGCGTCAGTGGGCTTCCCGGCATCGGGTGACTCCCACCGCCTTGCTGCTGGCGGCTTACGCCCTGGAAATTGCTGAACTCGCTCTTGAGCCAGAATTCAGCCTCAATGTCACCACCTTTGAGCGCGATCCTGATGTTCCTGACGCCGCCTCCCTGGTAGGCGATTTTACTCAACTGGGGCTGGTAGCCTTTGCGCCAGAGCCTGGCGGCAGTGGTTCCGGACAGCGCCGTCAGCGGCTACTGGAGCAGGCTCAAGTGGCTCATCAGGGGCTTCTGACGATCCACGACAGGCCGGAGCAGGTCAGCACTCTGCGCATTGCCAGAGAGATCGTCCGTCAGCAAGGTGAGCCGATGGCGGGGCTATTCCCGGTGGTCTTCACCAGCGGTTTAGGCTTTGCGACAGATATACACCGATCCGATGATTTCGGCTTCGGTACCCTGACGTATGCTCGCTCGCAGACGCCGCAGGTTGCGATGGATTTCCAGGTTCATGATGACATTCGCGGGCTGCATATCACGGTGGATTACGTGACTGAACTGTTGGCAGCTGAACGGGTTGACACTCTGACAGCTGGTGTCGCTGAGCGCCTGCGGGAACTGGTGGCGGTGACGGAGCCGATAGAGTGCGAAATCACGGCCCTGTCCACCACCATTGCCCGTATCTGGCGTCAGCATCTGCCTGAAGCAGAGGGTGCCACGCTCGACAATTTCTTCCAGTCGGGCGGAGATTCGCTACAGGCAACCCGCTGCATCCGTACGCTGCAGGCGGAAATTGATCCGGGGATCTCTTTACGCTTGCTACTGATTTATCCCCGATTCAGCGAGTTCTGCGAACAGGTTGCGCAACTGCTCGCAAAAAGCGCCAGCGAACAGGCCGTGGCGGCGACCAGCATGAAGGATTTTGAAGAGGGAATGTTATGAGCGCGGTGAACGCTTTTATTGAACAACTACAGCAACTTAACATTGTGCTGTGGGTAAGCGGCGATAAGCTGCGCTTCCGTGCTCCGGAGGGCGTATTCAGCCCCGAGCTACGCCAGCAAGTCAGTGATAAAAAAGCGGAGATTATCACCGCGCTACGCGAGCAGGATGCTCTTCGTCACTATCCTGAGCAGAGTGAAGAGCCGTTCCCGTTGACGGAAGTGCAGGGGGCCTACCTGCTGGGGCGTACTCAGGCCTGGCAGAATGGTGGAACAGGCTGCCACGGCTATGCTGAACTGGAGATTATTAGCCCGGAGCGTTGGAAAGCTGACGACTATCAGAACGCTTGGCAGCGAATGATTTCATGTCACGCCATGCTGCGGGCGCGTATCTCCAGCGAGGGTTGGCAGCGGATTGACCCCTCGGTTGTCGTACCGCTCGGTGTCTCGGTCTGCGCCACGGCACAAGACTTCGATCTCACCCGGGAGGAGGTTGGGCAACGCCTGAGGCATCGTCATTACGATCCCCTGACGCCCCCGTTGATTGAGACCCATATTGTCACCATGGGTAACCGGGCAACGCTGCATCTCTCTGTCGATCTGATCATCACCGATTTTATTGGTATTCATGTCATTCTCAGCGACTTTTTCCAGGCTTTGAATCAGCCCGACCTGACGCTACAACCGCCTTCGCTGTCGTTCCGTGATTATGTGCTGCACGTTGAGCGCTTGCGTGCAACTCCGGCAGGCCAGCAGGCCCGCGAGCGCGCCATGACGTTCTGGCGAGAAAAAGCGGCCACTTTTCCGGCGGCAATGCAGCTGGGCGAAGCGCCACCGGATACCGCAGGCGAGATGAGCTATCGTCGCCGCAGTTATACGCTGGATGAACAAAGATGGCGGGCGTTTCTGGCTCAGGCACGATATCACGCCGTCACGCCAACCGCCGTGGCGCTGGCGGTGCTGGGCGCAGTCGCTCGCCGCTATGGCGAACAGGCGCGTTCGCGAATCACGCTGACGGTACTGGATCGTCAGCCGCTGGTGGAGGATAGCATGCGCATCGTCGGTGATTTTACTTCCACGGTGCTACTGACGCTGGTGCACGATGGGCAAAAAAATGTGGCTGAAGTGGCCTCCGATGCTCAGCACGAGCTCTTCGAGGCGCTGGATTATTCTGGGGTATCGGGAATTGAGGTATTACGCATGCTGACGGATAGCGATCGCCGGACGCGTAGTGCGACACCAGTGGTGCTGACTTCGACTCTGGGAGCAGGGGACGGGGAGTGCGGCTTTTACCGCACCTGCCTGGAAAAGGGGCTGAGCCAGACACCGCAGGTTCTGCTCGATATCCAGCTCTCCGATCTCCATGGGGGAATGGCGATTATCTGGGATGCCAAAGTCGGTGGCTACCCCGAAGCCGTGCTGGATGCTGCCTTTAGCGATTTCTGCGTTGCCATCACGGCGCTGGCACACTCCCCCGCACGTTGGTCTCAGCCGGCACTGACGCACAAAGCGTTGGATATAGCGCTGCCAGCCGCGACAAATACTGCGGAGCAAAGCCTGATCTCATCCTTTTGTCGCCTTGCGCAGCAGGCGCCGGACAAGCTGGCGCTGGTTGATGGCAACGTCCGCTATACCCGTGGCGCCTTAATCCGTCGCGCCTGTGCCTGGCGTGACGCGCTCTATGCGCAGGGGAGCCAGGCGGGCGATACGGCACTGATTGTTCTGGAACCCGGTGCTGAACAGGTTGCGGCACAGTTTGGGGCGCTGATGGCGGGAGTGGCGTTTGTCCCTCTTGATCCTGGCTGGCCCCAGGCACGTCGGCAGGTCATCTGCGACACGTTACAGCTCAGCTATCCTGAACGCCGTCAGCACTGGTTGACGGCACAGGAGATCCCCTCCTTCGCCTTCGAATCTCCCCTGGGACTCGAAGGCAATCATCCGTTTTCAGCTGATGAGATCGCTTACATTATCTTCACTTCCGGTTCGACCGGTACACCTAAAGGCGTGCCGATCGCTCACCGTCAGGCGCTGACCACGCTGAATGCATTACAGGCGATGCTGAATCTGCAGCAGAACGATCGGGTGCTGGCCGTTTCCCGCCCCTCGTTTGACCTGGCTATCTTTAACATTTTTGGCCTGCTGCAGGCAGGCGGTGCAGTGGTTATCCCCTCTGCGGGGGCTACGACGAACCCTGAATCCTGGGTGCAGGATATGGCACGGCACCAGGTCACGATATGGAACTCTGTTCCGGCGCAGCTGCAACTCTTGCTGGATTCTCTGCCAGCAGAGGAGGTTGAAGAGCCGCAACCCCTTTCAACATTGCGGGCTGCTTTGCTGTCCGGTGACTGGATCCCGGTAACGCAGCCCGCGCAACTGCACCAGCGGGTACCTGATTGCCGGTTCATCGCGCTGGGTGGGGCGACGGAAGCGGCCATCTGGTCCAATTATCACGAAGTGCTGCCCGGTAGCCGCTACGATCGCTCGATCCCCTATGGTCGGGCGCTGCCCGGGCAGGTGATGAAAGTGCTGAATGTCGACGGCGAGGAGACGGTCTGCGGGCAAATAGGCCAAATTGTTATCATTGGCCCTGCCGTCAGCTCAGGCTATCTGGGAGCCGATACTTCCGCATTTATTACGCTGGCACAGAGTGGTCTGCCTGCATTCCTGACAGGCGATCTTGGCCGTTATCTTGAGAGCGGCGAGATTGAGTTTTTAGGCCGTAAAGACGATCAGATCAAGCGCCATGGCCATCGCATTGAGCCTGGTGAAATTGCTGCCGTCCTGCAGTCCCACCCGCAGGTCGGCGATGCTGCCGCGATGATGACACCGCAAAATCAGCTGCTGGCGGTCGTGACGCCCGTCAGCGTTCACGACGCCGCTGTAGATAACCGTGTTGTTGAAGCGATCGTCCGGCAGCATCAGGTCTGCATCGCGACGCTTGATGCTCCGCGTTTCACACGGCTGATGGAGACGATGGAGCTGGCGGCGCTGGTGGCGATGCAGGATATTCGGCAGCGAAATGTGAGCGTAAGGCCAGAACACCGCGCGCTGATGGCCCGCTGGGATCGGTTGCTGCACGAAAATGTGGACCGGCTTGCGCCGCTGCGGGAGACGATATCGCTTGATATGGCGCAGCATCTCTGGCGCCAGGCCAAAGCATTGGCGCATCAGATTAATTATGGCGACCAGCAGATTGCCTATGTTGAGCTGTGTCTGCAGCAGCTGGAGGAGGTTGTCTCCGGAGAGGTCGATCCGCTGACGCTGCTCTTCCCGGAAGGAGAGATGGAGGTGGCGCGAGCCTCTTACGGCGGTAATTTAATTAACCGCTATCTTAACCAGCTGATCGTGGCGGGCGTTGAAGCTCATGCCCTGCGAGCCATCACCGAATGTCGTCCACTGAGGATCATTGAGCTTGGCGCAGGGGTGGGAGGAACCACTGAGCCTGTTATTAAGCGGTTACGGGAATTGCAGCAGGAGCGGGGGCTGAGGTTTGAATATTTGTTTACCGATGTTTCTCGCTTCTTCCTTGATGAAGCCGCAGATCGCTGGCCCGAGGTGACTACCCGACGGTTCGATTTGAATGGTTCGTTTGCCGGGCAGGGGATTGTCCCGGCATCATGGGATATTGCCCTGTGCGCTAACGTATTGCATAACGCCCGCCATATCCCCCAGGCATTAAACCAGCTGCATAGCCTGCTGGCACCCGGTGGGGATTTGGCGATCGTTGATGCCACGCGACCAAACGCGCCGCTGATGATCACCATGGAATTTAAAGAAGGGTTGACAGATTTTGTCGATGAGCGCGCTGCAACCGGAGAGGCTTTTTATCCCCGTGAGAGCTGGCAGCGTGCGCTGGCGGATTCTCCGTTTAAGCACAGCGTGATGTTCCCTGACGATGCACTGACGAGCGATCCGGCAGAGGAGGCTATTCGGATGATCCACCAGTCAGTCATCTGGGCGCGCTCCTCGGTTCATCGTGCACATCTGGAGGTGGATGAACTTAATGCGCTGCTGCGCCAGCGTCTCCCGGCCTGGATGATACCCGATAGGTTACTGATTCTTGATGCGTTGCCGCTGACTGCCAACGGCAAAGTCGATCGGAAAGCGATTGTCGAGCATTTGCCAACCTCGGTTACGCCAACCTCTTTGCTGCCAATTGCGCAGCCACTCGATGACAGTCAGCGCGCGGTTGCTCAAGTCTGGGCGGCGGTGCTGGGCCTGGATAGCCCGGATAGGCTGACCCCCTCTTCCAGCTTCTTTGACGTTGGCGGGGATTCGTTGCTGCTGGCGAAGTGCGTCGGCGGGTTGCGCAAGACGATACCGGGAGCGGACAACATTGCCTGGGATGAATTGCTGCGTCAGGTTGTCGCCGACCCGACGCTGGAGCACTGCGCTCGCGTGGTCTGGCAATATGCCGCCTGCATATCTGCCCCCGAACCCGGAAATGACCTCTCTGCGGTGAGTGAACTTCTGCCCGCATGCTCGCAGGGAGGAAAATCACGTGCAGGCGAGGTGCTTTGTCTGATTCACGATGGTTCCGGGGGGCTGGAACCCTACCGCTCGCTGATCGCTGCGCTGGAGACGGCGAACGAGCGCCCGATGGTGCTGGGTATCAGTCGTACCCCTGGCGATGGCTATCTCACGCTGCCTGCAGAATCACTGTTCGACACGCTGGCTGAACGCTATGTTCAGGCCTTGCGGCAGCAACCGGTTCGCCGGGTCTGGCTGTTTGGCTACTGTATGGGCGGATTGATTGCCGCCGTGATGGCCGAAAAGCTGACGGAGGCCGGTATTCAGGTTGAACAGCTTATCGTGGCGAGCGCTTATCGTATTCCGTTCATTATTGAAGACGACACTCTGCTGGACTTCTCGCTGGCGCGTTTGCTCAGGCGGCCCGCTGCGGATATCGGTCTGGATTTTCCGGAAACGCATTGGGTGCGTTGATTAACCTGGCCCGCGAAACTTATGGCGATCGCATTCCCGAAAACTGTATTGCCGAACTGTCAGCGCATTTTCCACAGATTAAGGCTGTGATAGCCCAGGCACCGCAGGATGTTCAGGATCGGCTTGAGCAACTGGCCGCCCGATCCGGCTTCGACCTTTTCACACTACAGGCGCTGCGTGCGGTCTACATTGCCAGCCTGCGGGCCGTAGGCGCTTTTTCCCGGCTTGGCTACGTCGGGAACATCACTTTTTTGCGCCAGCGTGGCGAAATCCACTTTTTGCCCACCCTGAGGGAGGATATGACGCAATTCTGGCAGCACTATTGCCTGGGAGAACTGACCATTCGTGATATTGCCGGGAACCATTTTGATTGTCTGGAGGGGGACGGCGCAAACGCTATTGCCACCCTGTTGAGCGAGGCATGGGCATGAACGATAAGGTTGTGGTTTTAGGCGCTGGCGGGACGGTTGGTATCGCCTGCGTCAGGGCGCTGTTAAGACAGGGAACATCGGTGCTTGCCACCGGACGTCACCTGCCGCAGCTGTACTCCCGTTTTGCCCATCTGGCTTCAACGCGTCTCAACTTTGCTGAGCTCGACCTGCTGGCAGATACCCCATGGCCTGCGGAGGTCTGTGCCTGCAGACGTTTTGTTCAGTGTGCAGGGCCTTCATATCGCTTGATTGACCGGGTGGCGGCGCAGCTTTTAGCACAGTGTGGCGCTCCTGGGCTGTTCATTGAACCCGGCGGCGATGCCGCGACTATCTCGCGCTGGCACGCTCCGCTGGCTACGGCCGGCTGGACTGGGCTTTTTGGCGCGGGGATTCAGCCTGGGCTGGTCGGCGTGATGGTTCGTGCCCTGAGCAGCCGATTTATGCATCCGGAGGGGCTTGAGGTGGCGACTTTTGCCGGCGGTTTACAGCCGCTGACCCCGGCCGGACTAAAGGAGTATTTACAAGCGGTGAACGCGCGCACGGGGCATCCGGGGATGCAGCTGTGCCAGAACAGGTGGAGCCGGGTTGAGAATGTGCCTGCGCTTCCTGACTGCTTTCCCGCCACAGCGAATGCCCACCCTTTTGTGGACGAAGAAGCGGCGCTGGCGGTAAATGTGTTGAACCTGCGCTCGCTGTCTGGTTTCAACATCACTGATTCGGCAGATATTAGCCGACTGCTGAATGAAATGATGGTGGCAGGTTCGGTACCTGAAGCTGCACCCGCAAAGATCGCTGATGCTCTGGCCGGGAGAACACCCTGGTTTTGTCTCTGCGCAGAAGGGCGTGAGGAGTCCCTGCCGGAGCAGGGTCTGCGCACTTATCTGACCTGTGATGACAGCTATCAGGTTACGGGAGAGGTGGCCGCCTGGTCGGTGATGAATATCGACAGCGGGATATCGCCTGGTGCCAGCTGGTTTTCCGGACATCCTCAGGCGCTGGCAATCTGGTCGCAATGGGAACAGTGCCCCCCTGGGGGCGTGCGAATTGCCTGGCAGCCTCTGGAGAATCGGTCAGTCTATGAGGAGGGAGAATTATGACCTCATCTCAGATGCGCCCAGGTGAGGGGATCTGGGTGGTTGGTGCGACTTTTGGGGCTCATTATGCGCGGGCACTACAGGGACAAGGGCTCCGTGCCATTATTGGACGCGGCGGGGAAAAAGGGCGCCAGCTGGCGCAGTCGCTTGCCTGTGACTACTTCTCCGCTATCGATCGGGCATTGACCCGCTCGCGTCCTGCCTGTGCCGTGGTTGCGGTGCGTTCCTCTATTGTAGGCGGTGAAGGGGATGATATCGCGCGCCGTTTGCTGCAAGCGGATATCCCGGTGCTGCAGGAATTGCCTGTACATCCTCAAGAAATGGTGAACACCCTCAGGGTGGCACAGCTGCGGGGCATTCCCTTTCACGTCACGCCATTCTATGACCAGATGCCATCCGTGCGTCGCTTCCTGCGGGCAGCCCGTCGTCTTGCTGTCGCGAGTTCTCTGCGTTCAGTCGAGATGCGCGTGTCGGTGCAGACGCTGCATTGTGCGCTGTTTGTGCTTTCTGAGCTCCTTGGCGCACCGTCTCCGGCTATCACCGTCACGCCGATGGCCAGTTTTGCAAAAATATTGGTTAGCGGCAGCTGGCAGGGCGTTGCCGTCGACATGGTATTGATGAATCGTTTTGATGCTGCCTCGCCTGACGATAATTCCCAGCCGCTAATGCAGATCGTTTTACTCAGTGATGACGGCGAGCTCATGCTGCACTCGCCCTATGGGCCGGTTATCTGGGAGCGTCGTTTGCAGCCCCCCCAATCGTTGACGGCGAGTCGAAGCGATAGTGAGGACGAAGCGTTGCTCCTGGCCTATCCGCAACAGACCGCTCCCGGCATTGAGCATGTGTACCGCGATATGGCTGCGGCCATTCGTGCATCTTTGGCGCGTTTTATGGCATCAGATACCCATGACAGCACCCGATTGCAGCGGCAGCTGGCGGTACTGCAACTCTGGCAAACTATATGTACGCGTGCGGGCCATCCCAGGCAGCAGAGCCTGGCTGCGCCTGCGCCGATAGGGCGCATCCTGGGGATTACGGACAGGGAGGATGAGTGAAGAGCATCATTGTGTCACTCGGTAACATTGATAACCGAGCCAGGCATTCTGCGCCTGCGATAGTGGTTTTCCCCCATGCGGGCGGCAGCCCGAGATTCTATGCGCATTGGGCAAAAACGTTGCCTCATCATCAGCTATGGGGGGTGACTTACCCCGGTCGTGATGCCCGCTTGGGTGACGCGCCGCCCGCCACACTTCAGGCGCTGGCTTGTGAATGCGCAGCTTATCTCGATTTGCTTCTGGACAACGCTATGCCTGCGTTGCTGGTCGGGCATTCCATGGGCGCATGGGTTGCCTGGGAAACGGTACGTTGTCTGGAAAAGATGACGCCAGACCGTTCGATAATGACGGTTGTTTCAGGGCAAAACCCGCCTGATTGCCCGCCCGGTACCTGTTTACACCGACAGGACGATGCGGCGCTAATTGCTGATATGAAGCGCCAGAACCCGGCGCACCATGCTCTTTGGGCGATCCCCGAGCTGCGTCAGCTCTTTTTACCCACGGTGAGGGAGGATTATCGGCTGCTGGAAACCTACCGGGCCGAGTCAGGTACGGTGGCGGACTTAACCGTGGTTTACGGCAAGGATGATAACGAGATTGATAGAGCAACGATTCAGCGCTGGCGTCACGCAAGTCATGGACGTTATCGCACCAGGCGTCTGCCAGGCGGGCATTTTTATCTCGCCGCCCCTGATACTTCATTACCGCATTATTTGAGTGAACTCCTGTCATGCTGAATTTGCACGCTCATCCTTTGCTGATGGTTTTGAGGCCGGTTTTGCTTCCCATGCTGATTGCCGTTGCTATGCAAATCATAGCCAGCCTGAGTGGCTGGCTGGTCTATCAGTCACTGGTCGATATGGCCCAGGGGCTGATGGGGAAGACCGCTGTGGAGTCGGTTTCCCGGTCGTTATGGATCTTTGTCATCGGGCTAGGATTGCAGTCCGGCCTGGGGGCGATTGCGCTGGCGATAACACACTTTGCTGATGCCAGTCTGCAGCGCGCTCTGCGCATGCAGCTTATTGATAAGCTGGGTAGATTGCCTGCAATATGGTTCAGTGAACGGCCCTCCGGCAGCACCCGGCAGATTATTCAAAACGATGTAGAGGCGCTGCATCAGCTGGTAGCGCATAGCCTGGTGGAAGGGGTGGCCCTTGTTATGACCCCCCTGGTGGGGCTCTGCTTCTGCTTTACGCTCAACTGGCGGCTGGGGCTTACGGCCTGTGCGCCCGTCGCGCTTTACTTCCTGATACTGACGCTTCTGGCGCGTGGCAGCATGCGCGACATCATGAGGCAAATCTCCCTCCAGCTGGCTGAGATCAGCGCCATCATTGTTGACTATGTTCGTGGTATTGCGGTGCTTAAAGTCTTTGGTCGTGCAGGAGAGGGTTACCAGCGATTTACCGATGCTTCGCGTCGTTTTCACGACGATTTTAGCAGCCTTGTGCGCCCGGCGATGAAGGCTCAGTCGGTTGCCATTATTGCCATCTCTTCCCCGGTAGTGGCTTTGCTCATGTTGCTGACGGGGATGTGGGGAGTTGAAAGCGGCACGATGACGGCGGCAGAAATCATGGTTGCTACGCTGGTGGCGATGCTGCTACCTGCCTCAATTATGACGGTGGCGCTGGCGAGTCAGGTGCGGAGCGCTGCATTTGTTGCTGCGGCCGATATTCAGAGGTTGCTCAGCCAGGAGGAACTCCCCGATGCCACAGAGCGGGTTTCTCCGGGTGCGGGTGAGGTAACCCTGCGAGGTGTGGGATTCTCCTACGGCGAGACGGAGATTCTGCGAGGGATCAATCTGACTCTGCCTGCCGGTAGCTTTACGGCGTTGGTCGGGCCTTCTGGAGCAGGCAAGACCACGCTGGCACGCCTGCTTGCCCGCCAGCAGGATGTTAGCTGCGGGCAGATTTGCATTGACGGACACGATATCCGACAAATTCCCCTGTCTCAGCTCTACGAAATAGTGGGCGTTCTTGAACAAACGCCTGCGCTACCGGCTATTTCTCTGGCGCAAAATATCGCCCTGGGAATGGAGGACGTACCGCTGGAGGCCATTCGTCAGGCGGCGCGGGCGGCTCTGATTGATGAGCGAATTATGGCGCTACCGCGCGGGTATGATGCGGTGCCCGGGATCGATGCGCATCTTTCAGGTGGGGAAGCGCAGCGGGTGGCGATCGCAAGGCTGTTTCTTGCTGCCCGCCCAATCTTAATTATGGACGAGGCAACCTCTGCTATTGATCCGGATGCTGAAATTGAGCTCCGTGAAGCCATCGCCAATCTCGCCCGTGGACGGACAACGCTGGCGATTGCGCACCGTTTGTCGACAATCCAGGGCGCAGATCAAATCGTGCTGCTTGATAAAGGCCAGATACGAGAGCGCGGTAAGCATCAGACGCTGTTGGCTGACGATAAGCAATACGCCTGCCTGTGGCGGGAATTTATCGCCGAGCGACAGACGGAGGGGACGATATGATTGCAACGTTGCTGCAGCTGGATGAACGCGCGGCAGGGGCTAAATTCTGGCGCTTTATCATCTGCGTGGCGCTGGCTGGCGTTTTTCAGGGGCTGGTTCTTGGCAGTTTTATTGCCGTTGTCTATGCGCTTTTCATCGCTGACCGACACGCCGCGCTTATCGGCTGTTTGTGCCTGCTGGCAGGATCGCTAGTTAACGGCATCCTTCAGTCCTGGGTAACGATGCGCGGTTTTAATGAGGCAATGCGCATCATGGTGGTGATGCATCGTCGCCTGGGTGAGCAACTGGTGGCTTTGCCACTCGGCTGGTTTACCTCGCGCACTACAGGCTTCGCCAGCGGCGTGGCAGTGCGGGGAACGCTGTTTGTGGCGCAAACGGTGATGGATCTACTGGTGCCGCTGATTATTAATATCATCACGCCACTGACAATTGCGCTGATGAGCCTCGTGCTGGACTGGCGTATCGGGGGAATGTTGCTGGCAGGGGCACCACTAATCTGGCTGGCGGCCCGGTGGGGAAGCCGACGCAATGCGGCCGGGCAGGAACAGCTACATGTGACGTCACGGCAGACCGATACGCGATTGCTGGAGTTTATCGATCATCAGATGCTGCTACGTCAGGCGGGACTAAGCGGGCCAGGTAGTAAAGGATACCCTCCCTTAACCGAAGCCGTTGACCGCCAGTGGCAGGCTACGGTGAAGGCTTTATGGTCCTCGGTGCTTGGGTTGATTGCTCAGTCGGTGGTGGTGCAGGGTATCTATGGCCTGGTGGTCGGCGTGGCGGTATGGCTGACGCTAAGCTCGCAGCTGGATCCAGTGTGGGCGGTTGTTCTGATAGGGCTGGGCGCTCAATTTATTGGCCCGCTGAAAATTCTCTCTGAGATGGGCACGGCATTTAAGCGCGCGCAAATCGAGCTTAATGACGTGACTCGGCTGATAGCACTCCCGGTTTTGCCTGAAGCGGCGGTGCCGCATGCGATGCCCGCCCGCTATGGCCTCTCTTTTGAACACGTTGCCTTCCGCTATGACAAAAACGCTCCCTGGCTTTTTCGGGATTTCAATCTGGCGATTGCCCCTGGTTCTCTGACGGCGCTGGTAGGGCCTTCCGGCTGCGGAAAAACCACCCTTACACGGCTGGTTGCCCGCTTCTGGGATGTCAACCTGGGACGCATCACGCTTGGCGGCGAGGATATTCGCCAGCTGCGGCACGCCGATTTGATGAACGCTATCTCTTTGGTATTTCAGAACGTTTACCTATTCGACGACACGCTGGAAGCCAATGTTCGCATGGGGAACCCGGAAGCCAGCGAGGCACAGCTGCAGGCGGTTGCGGATCTGGCCTGCGTAACGGAAATCGTTAACCGTCTTCCGCTGGGCTGGCACAGCCCGGTAGGAGAAGGAGGGCGTCTGCTTTCTGGCGGTGAGCGCCAGCGCGTTTCCATCGCCCGGGCGTTGTTAAAGAATGCCCCCGTGTTGTTGCTCGATGAAGCCACTGCTGCGCAGGACCCGCTGACGGGCATGGCGATTGCGCGTGCCATCAATACCCTGAAGGGACGAGCGACGGTGATGGTTATTGCCCATCAGCTGAATACGGTGAAAGCGGCTGACCAGATTGTCTTTATTGATGGCGGCCAGGTCTGCGAGCAGGGTACGCATCAACAGTTAATCAACCGACAAGGACGCTATGCTCGCTTCTGGCATAGCCATATTTCGCCGCCGCCGATGCGGCATAACGAAGAGATTTTTCCATGACGATACGGCCCCAGGAACTCATTACGCTCGGTATTTTTTCGGTGATGATCATCGTTATCAATATGGTGATTAACATGCTGGCGGTGTTTTCTCCCTTTCTGATCCCGTTGACTAAATCGCTGTCCGGCCTGGTTGCGGGCATCCCTTTTATGCTCTATCTGACGCGGGTGAAGCAGGGAGGACTCATTGGCTTAATGGCGCTGGTGCTGGCCGTAATCATGGTGCTTGCCGGGGACTACATACTGACGCTGGCCTCGGCGTTGGTGGCCGGTGCGATTGCCGATGTCATCTGCCGGGCGGCGAGAAAAAACCACAGCAGAGTTTTGACGATCCTCGGCTACAGCGTTTTCAATCTCTGGTCCGTGGGCGGGATATTGCCGCTGTTGTTTATGCGTGAGGAGATGGAAGCGCAGGTTGCTCAACAGCTGGGCGCTGAATATGCCCACAGTTTTACGCAGCTTTTTTCCGTATCGGTGGTGTGCTGGACGCTGGTGGGGATTTTTGTCTCCGGCCTGCTGGGCGCGGTGATTGGCTTGGTCATGCTCAATAAGCATTTTGTGAAGGCGGGGCTGGCCCAGAAAAATGGTTGATAAAACGTTGCTGGTACCAGCGGCTTATAGCATCGATGTGCGTACCAATATATTTGCGCTGCTGGTGATAAATACGCTGGTGATGACCGGTAAAGGCGGGGTTTTCCAGATGGTATGCACTGCTGTGGTGTGTGTATTGCTGGCGCTACGGCACTGCTGGCGTGCCGCTGCGATACTGGCATTCTGCATTGGCGCTTTAGGACTGCTTACTGCCATCGCCAGGCCTGGCAGTCTGCCTTCCGGTGCGATGGTGCTGCTGGCGGCGTTTATGTATGTGCGGCCCTGGCTCATTGCGGGATTTATGGGGTATTACTTTATCTGCGCGGCGCCGCCCAATCTGTTGATTGCCGGAATGAATCGCCTGCGGATACCGCAAGCCGTGACAATCCCGCTTGCGGTTATGCTGCGTTTTTTTCCGGTCATATGGGAGGAGCAACGGGCGATTCGCGGCGCGATACGCATGCGTGGACTGCCGGGTAAAGGTGGTGTACTGCTGCACCCGTGGCGAACGCTGGAGTTTATTTTGATCCCGCTTATCGGGGCGACGTTACGATCCGGAGAAGCCCTGTCCGCCTCTGCGCTCAGCCGTGGGCTGGGCAGCCCCGTTACGCCATCTTCGATTTTGCCGCTCAAATTCGGCAGTGCAGACCTGCTGCTGTGCCTTTTGTGCATCGCGCTGGTGGCGCTGTTCTTTTATTGCGGAGGAGGGTGATGGACGGTGTGCTATTCGATAAGGTCAGCGTGAGGTTTCCCGCATTGGATAGTCCGGCGCTGGATAACGTCAGTCTGGCTATCAGGCAGGGAGAGTGTGTGCTGTTAACCGGGCCGTGCGGCTGCGGAAAATCTACTCTGCTGCGCCTGATCAACGGCATTGTGCCGCAGGTTATCCCCGGTGAGATTAGCGGCCATATCAGCATTAACGGTGCCGTTCCGGCACGGGAAAAACTCTGGCAGCTGGGGCGCAAGGTGGCCACGGTTTATCAAAATCCACGCCGTCAATTTTTCTGCGCCGATCCACTGGGGGAACTGGCGTTCGGTAGTGAGAATGCAGGACAACACCCGGATGAAATTCTGGCGCGGGCCGCCGGTATCACAAAGCATCTGGCGATCGCCCATTTGCTGAGCCGCAGTATGTTTACGCTCTCCGGAGGGGAGCTGCAGCGCATAGCGATAGGTTCGGCGCTGATGGACCAGCCTGCTTTTTTGCTGCTGGATGAGCCCACTTCTGGTCTTGATGCAAAAAGTATCGCGGCGTTGACCGGCATACTACAGAGCCTGCGGGCGAGCGGTATGACCATCGTTATTGCTGAACACCGTCTCTGGTTTTTACGTGATGTGGTTGACCGTGTTATTCGGCTCAGAGGCGGAAAAATCGTTGAAGATATTCCCGCCAGCCAGTTCTGGCAGCGTGATGATGCGCTGCGCCGTCGGCAGGGGTTGCGGGCGCTGACTCGGCCCGCCAGCGCGCAGATTCCCGAACCGCCCGCTGGTGATAGTGGGATGTCTTATCACCATCCCGAAAGAGGAGCGCTGTATTTTCCGCGTGGCTGCATTACGGCGCTGTGCGGTGAAAATGGCGCGGGGAAAAGTACGCTCGCCAACAGAATTGCAGGCCTGGAAAAGACGCGCGATAAGCTCCTGCTTGATGGAAAACCTTTTCCGCTGCGGCAGCGTTTACGTCGCGCCTTTCTGGTCATGCAGGATGTTAATCGCCAACTTTTTGGCGCCAGCGTGGCGCAGGAACTGCAGATGGGACGGCATCATGCCAGCGCACACACTCTGGATAAGGTGATTCATGATATGGCGCTGAGCGAGCTGCTGACGCTACACCCTATGGTGCTTTCTGGGGGGCAGCAGCAGCGGGTGATATTAGCTCTGGCCCTGCTGGAGCAGCGCGAGGTGTTTATTTTTGATGAGCCTACTTCCGGGCTGGATTATCAAGGTTTGCATCAGGTGACGGCACGCCTGAAGCAGCTGGCGAGCACGGGCGCCGTGGTGGTGCTGATAACGCATGATGAGGAATTTAGCGCGATCTGTGCTGACTACCGTATTACGTTGCCGCCCGCGATGTCGGCGCAGGGCTGGAATTACGCTGCCGCAGACCGGATGCACATTAACCAAAGAGAGGTAATTGAACATGATGATGAATGAAGATCTCTCCTACCTGATCTCTGCCGAATTTTACGATCTGATGTCAGAACAACACTGGCTTCGCCGACAGGAGGATTTTGTCAGGATACTGCAAACGCACAAGCCGTATGCGAAAAGGGTGGTTGATGTGGGGTGCGGAAGCGGTAAAAGTTTGCCGCTGCTCCAGAAACTCTATCCTGAAGTGCATATTCATGCTGTCGAGCCTTCTGGCGCTATGCGTATCGCGCTGATGACGCGGGTATTGGGCGAGGCTGCATTACGCCACTGCGTCAGTATTTATCCCTCCACTTTTGAATATCTGAAAATCGACCAGCCTGTCGACATTATTTTACTTTCCGGCTGTGTGGGCTTTTTTACGCCGCAGGAAAGAGTCCGTTTTTGGGCCAAAGCCTCTTCATTGCTTGCCCCTGAGGGGATCATTGTGGTTGATACCATGGCGATTTCTTCCCCCTTGTGCGTGGCGCAACAGCAAGTGGCTAATACCCGGCTGGGCACCCAGCGCTATGAGATCTCAATGAGTGGCGCTCCCGTTGATGGAACGGACCTGATGCGCTGGCGAATGCAGTTTGATCAGTATGAAGGCGAAGATTTAATTCGTAGCCATACGGTACTGCGGGATTGGCACACTTTTGGTTTAGATCGGGTCATCTCCGAGGCCGCAGAGGCAGATTTATACGCAGCAGCGCAGGAAAACAATAGCGTACCGACATTGGTGTTGAAGCGAGGTAGTGCGAGTCATTAATCATTAAGAAATGCCAGCCGTTCTTTTGTGTCACTAAAATTTCTTAATTGTGCCAGTGGGCAGGGGAATAATAGTCGATCCTTGTGTTTGTGTTTCAGGCGACCAGGCTGCCAATGACAGAAAATGGTGTTCTGTATTTGACGCCACTCGCTACGATAGATGGGGGATCGGCGTTGTGAACGCCCCCGTGAAGACGTTTTTGGCTCGTCGTACCAGGCCTGAATGGCCGACTGACTTATCAAGCCAGAATGTCAGAGACCCACGATTGACGAGAGCCTTGTTGTAGGCCGCCCAGTTAGTGATTTTGAACTTTTGCTTTGCCACGGGATACCGCTAGTGGATCAGGAATATGGTGATCTGATCCTGATTGCTGTCAGAAGTTCGCTTTATTCAACAAAGCCAGTCAGGTCTTATTTCGCTATATCATAAAAATGATGATAAGCTTTTGATTAACATTAGTCATCCGTTTTGCATAGGATTAACTGGCGTTTTTCATGAAGATTCAAAATATTATATGAAATCTGATACGGAAGTTAGTTTTCTGGTTAAAAGTAATGCTGAGGTTGTCAATGCACTCGATAATTTGAATTTATGGAAGGAGTGTTTCCAGGTAATATCTTTTGTAATTGATGTTTATGAATCAATTCATTTAAGCAACAGCATTAATATAAATAACTACAACATTATAAAAAAAAGCTTAGAGCAGATATGGGCACTTCCAGAAGACATTAGAAAAAACACTTCTATATTTAAATATATTATGGAACGACACCCAATATCCCGAAGTTCGGTCTCAAAAATCATCTCTGCACTTAATGAAGGTGGGTATATTTCGACCAAAAGAGCCATATTGACCAATGTTAATAAAATACCCAGCAGATATTGATGTGGGAATATATTTTTTTAAGTGTTTTTCAAGGAACTGATGCCATTAAACGTGAGGTGTCTGTAATAACCTGCTGAATACCAGGGCATCATTGAATGTTTTTTCAGCAGGATAGCGAAAGTATGCACGAATAAAATGAATAACCCTGGTTTACGATGCTATTGGTAACTGAGCCAGTGTCCCTGCCTTTCAGGTTCACTGCCCAATAATCTTATCCCGCAGCTCATATAAACTTTTAAGGGAGGCCTCAAGTTCATTTTCATCACGAATATGCAGGCGAGAAAGGGCAATCGCCGCATGATTTTTTTCATCAAGCATTACCGCTATTGTCCGCTCCTGCGGCGAGCTGTGTACACGGCTCGCGTATCCATTTATGCGCGCAAAATCTATTGGTTCTTTGACCTCGTCAAAACGCTCGTTTCCCAGCAGCTGCAGAATCTCTTCATCTTTCATACGCGATAGCAGCATCACCCCAATGGTGGACTGAGTCACATCAAATAAGTGATTGTTTAACAGGCTTTGAGAGAAAGAATGTTCCGGTAGCGCGTGGATAAGATAGCTGACTTTGTCTCCCCACAGCACGCCAACAGACACTATATGATTGACGGGGAGATAATTTTCGATAACCGGAAGAGCCCGATTCATCAGTTCTGAACCGTGAATTGACTGGGCTGCCAGTACATGAATAGCCGGGCCGGGAAGGTAGGATTTTTTCTCATTCTGCACCACCATCCCCATGTACATCAAAGTGCGCAGGATTCGATTGACCGTCATGACAGGAAGATCAACCTGGCGGGCAAGTTCCCGACACCCGACCGGCACAGGACTGGCCGCCAGCGTTTGCAGGCAGATAATACCGTGGATAATGCTTTGATTTGGCTGGGCTGACACGCTGATAATCTCTGAACAGAAGCGAAAAACTTACTTTAAACACTATAATTTTCGTTGTCCAATCCCTTGTCTAAGAAGATAACCCGGCAACGGCTGCCGGGTCGGGGGGGGCAGGCTACACAACAGAGGTTAATGCCTGCTGTTTTTTTCTCAGGTATAAGGTTGTGCATTGCAACATTAACAGTGGGGTACCGATGCCCACGACCAGATTCAGCACCGGAAGATTCACTTTCACCCATTCGCTATCTTTAAACGCCACCTGCAGTAACAGACCCATAATCCCTGTACCGATAATCGTCAGCCATGCGTGCCATTTCGTCACGGGTTTGACATACAGCGCCCATAGCGCAGGCATAACCATTGGCCCAACAAATAGCGTAGTAATTAAAATGACCACTTTTTCTGCTCCGCCGAGATACGGAATAGCCAGGCTGAGCAAAATGACAATACTTCCCAGCAGAACCGTAACAAATTTACCCACGCGTAATAATGTTCTATCGGAAGATCCGGGGCGTATGATTTTGCCATAGACTTCGGTTGTTAATGCTCCTGAAAACACATTTAACTCACCGGATGCCATACTTGCCGTTGCCGCCAGCATGGATGCCACAATCAGCCCGGTTCCGCCTGCCGGTAATACCATATTTGCTGCCAGAATATACGCCTGCTCGGGATTCGCCGTAGGATCAATCGTTCGATAGACAATCGGAGGGAGCATCCACAGTACTGGCGTCAGGACATACAACGCACCAAACAGATAGGCGGATTTTTTTGCGTCAATCGGCGTGGCGACACAGAGATAGCGCTGAACAAAGGCCCATTCCCCACCAATCTTAAACACGTGGGTGAGAAGCCAGCCAAAAATAAACCAACCTGTATACTCGTTATGGGTAAGGCTAAAATGTTCGGCGGGGAGTTTTGCAATAATTGTCTCAATGCCACCACCATACGAAATAATCAGCGGTACCACGATGAGCACAGAGAATGTCAGTACGATAAACTGTGTGAAGTCGGTAAGCAAAACAGCCCACAATCCACCCATAAATGTGTACATAACCAGTACGATACCGACAATCAGGATCATATAATTCACGCTCATCATCCCCTCGGCATTGGCAAGTATATTTTCTTTGCCGAGGGGAATAAGCGAGCACACGACTACCGATACTGAATATAAGGCGATAGCAACGCCGATCATTCTGGTGACCATACCAAGCCAGGTAAACACTTGCAGTACAAATTTACCGTATTTATGAGCAATAAATTCCGCAGCGGAATCAAACCCCTGTGATTTCCATCGCGCAGCAAAAAAATAACCGGCAATAAATGTGGAAATACCAATGGTCATTAATAATACGATGGATACCACCCCATAACGGTAGGCAATGCCACCAAATACCACGAATGTTCCGGCAGAAAACATGGTCATATACGATGATATTCCGGACATCCACCACGGGGATTTCCCGCCCGCGGCATACATTTCACGGGTGTTAACCATTTTTTTCGAAGTTACGTGACCAATAAAAACCATTGCGATAAAGAAAATAAATAACACAGCATAATCTATCAGGCTCATGTTCATTCTCCATAGAGCTAATAGTAGCAAATTATCTACATGACGTAGATAGCGTTAGACCGTAACACCCTGGCTAATTAACTCCTTACGAACGTCCGGATAGTAATTGTCACGTAGCCTGGTTTTGTTTTTATTTGCAATGGCGGCGCAAACGCCAGCGCCTTGACCTATATTAAGACAGATTGCCATCGCGCGGAAATTGGAGTGAGCCATATGCGTGCCACCAATTGAGCGCCCTGCCAGCAGCAGGTTTTCAACTTTTAGCGGTATCAGCGAACGCATTGGAATGGTATAACGCTCCGTTTGAACAAAGTCATTCTGCCGACCGGTTTTATCCAGCCCGGCACCCTCAATATTATGAATATCGAAGTTAAAATAACAGCGAGTGGCAATCCAGTCATCAAATACTTTAGCCTGCTCAATATCTTCAGCGGTTATTGTATATTCACAAGAAAAATGCCGTGTCTCCCTGACGCCTATCATTGATGCCGTACGGTATAAGCGGCATTGTTCATAGCCTGGTGCATATTCACGTAGAAAATCGATAACGCGTTCCACTTGCAAACTCAGCTTGACCTGAGAACGTGAAATATCTGTATTATTGGTTCCATCAATACCGGTCACATTTGTCATATTAACCGTTACGATCCCCTCTACGGTGGAAGGATAAAGCAAGACATGTCCCATTGGATTTTCAAAATAATCATGGGCTAAGTCCTGGATTTTTCCTCGAGGTACATCAACATTATCTTCAAATTCCCCAGGGAAAATAGCGCGGCTGTAATCCACACCTGATACCTGCATCATCAGCGTGACTGGCTGCATGGCGTTGTCCGTTTCCCGGCCTAATTGATACGGGGCTCCAGCCCGGCAGGCAACATCCCCATCACCTGTGGCGTCAATTATTTTGCTTGCCAACACGGCCTGCCTGCCGGATTTATTCTCCACGATCGCTCCCTGAAGAACGTTGCTATCCATAATCACATCGCAGATTTGCGTATAAAACATCACTTCTACATTGTGTTCATCAAGCATTTTAAGCATTGTCAGGCTAAGTTTTTCATGGTCGATAATAAATTTCGAGCGCAGAATTTTCTCACCAAAATAATTATAATCAGTGTGGCTGCCACGAGCTCGCTCAAGAAGCTCATCAAGCACCGGACCTTCGGTATTTCCTGTCCAGTGGCTCATAAGTCCAGCGGTTGCCATTCCACCAATAATACTGTTGCGCTCAATCACAATCACTTTCTGACCTGCTTTGGCTGCGCCAATGGCTGCACCAAATCCAGCCGGGCCACCGCCACAGACTAATACGTCACAGACTTTAGTTACTGGAATATCACGTGCGGGTTCGCTAATATATTTCATTGTTTATTCTCACGGTTGATTAAAATGCAATGAATTGATAACTATCGGTTTCACAATAATCCCTTTGAGGGTGCGTTAATGATAAAGCTGCATCTCCAAGTAGATAATCTGAAATGGGATATACCGGTTCGAGACATAATGATGAATGCCGCCACGGTTTTGTTTTTAGCAATGCTCTGTGGTTATTGGCAGTGAAGAGATGTATTGCCGGTCTGGAGGTTTTGATTTGCAAGCGCCAGTTAACATCTGGGTGCGAGATTTCAGCAGCTGTCGCTGAGTTTTTATTCAATAAATAGCAGTGGTTATAACCCTGTGTTTTCTGCAACTCACTATTTATATTAATGTTTGCCAGGCTATTAAGACTCCTGGGTTTTTGCAAGTCGAGGATGCTATCTGCCACCAAAGATGATGTTGGTAGCGGTAGATTTTTATCATCAGTTTCGACAACCGCTGGAGAATCAATTTTTATACAGTGCTGATAAATTCGATCTTCGGTTGAAAGATTAAAATAAGCATGGTTGGTGATATTAATTAACGTCGGTGTTGCTACTTTTGCCTGATAGGTTATTGAGAGGGTGTTCTTTGAAATACGATACTGAATCGTAAAGCGGCCGCTTTCTTTTAATGTGAGCCCCAACTGTAAAACGTTATCAGTATGTTTTTCCACTTGCCAGTAATGGCAATGGAAACCATTGCGACCACCGTGTAAGTGATGCCCCTGAAAATTTCTATCGTAATAAAACTTTTCTCCATGGCGTTGAAATAAACCATCACGTAGCAGGTGTGCACGCGGCCCGATAGTCGCACCCATCCAGTTTTTATCAGATAAGTAGTGAGCCACCTTTGCCGGTGAGACGACCACATTATGCCCGGCGTGTTTGCCAAGGTGATGCAAGCGTGCACCGTAATTTACTACCTCGACGTAAACAGAAGATTTGTCAGTGATGATTAATTTTTTTAATGACATGAAAGTACCACGCCTGATTTGTGTAACTAATATAGTTACATTGAGGGTAAATAACCATGCTGTCAAGAAGCGCCGGTTGAGGTGATTCATAATTGTGATAACGATCGAATTTAATATTCCTGCTTATGAAACTCAGCGATCGCATCAAAAGGGGGGAGAACGCGGGAAAGCTTGAGCCTGCCCTTATTAAGATGCCCCGAGAAGCCAAAGTGGTTTACAGGGGCCTGGTGGAAGGATGAAGTTCCGGATAAACCGATCGTTTTAGAACAGACAGCGGAAAATTATGCTGCTTACATATAGATATCTTCCGCTCAGGCTATCCAGGGTGGAGGCCTGCAGCGGGTAACGATTATATCTTGTACAGGATAACTCTTATCTTCCACAGGCTCTGTTTCTCGAGGACTATCCTGGAAATACTCATTTCACCGATTGCCTTGTGGAATAGACTTTCTGCTACGGGTGGCTAACTATCATGATGGCTATTAAATGGTTAACTTTTTGTTTTGCATTAATTTTATTGTTTTTGGCTAGTTATATAAAAAATTCGCAGGCCAAAGTGGACTCCGCCTCGAATAGCTGGACAACGGCACGCCGTGATTCTGCCGGAATGTCTCCAGACCCGGTAAAAATGAAACATGACGCTATTATTCAGATTTATGCCGCACCCACATACGGCTGGCGTGGTTTGGTCGCGGTGCATCCATGGATTATTTTTAAGCGTGCTGGTGAAGCCCAGTTTACCCGTTATGAGGTTGTTGGCTGGCTTGGCCCCAATTTTGTGCGCAGGGACTATGCCGTCCCCGATGGTTACTGGTTTGGTAAGCAACCAGAACGTTTTGTGGATATCCGCGGTAGTCAGGCCGAAGGTTTGATCCCAAAAATTGAAGCGGCAATAAAAGCGTACCCTTACTCAAACACCTATAAGGCATGGCCAGGGCCTAATAGTAATACGTTTATGGCGCATATTGGGCGAGAGGTTCCCGGCCTTAAGCTGGATCTTCCGGCCAATGCCATTGGTAAAGATTATCGTGGCTTAGCCGATCCGATTGGATTATCTCCTTCTGGCCGTGGTGTACAGCTTTCAGTGCTTGGTATTTTGGGCTTTACGCTCGGTATGGAAGAGGGGGGTGAAATCAATTTACTGGGGCTGAATTTTGGTGTTGATATTAAGCAACCGGCGCTGCGGTTGCCATTTATCGGCCGGTTAGGTTTTGATAATTCGAGTGTAGATGAAATGCAATTGCAAGAATCTTCATCGAAACCTGTCAGGCCTGGCTGAAAATGATTGGCGAGAAATGGCAATTTGTTGGTCAGAAATCCTCAAAATGCTTAAAACATTTGAAAAAGATATTCAGCTACTACCTTAACGCTTGTGCTTTCCCGACGCCGGGTTTGAACATCCAGGTAATAAATGTATCAATCGGAGTGAAAAAATTTTTATGGCAATGATCCCATGGGCATTCTCTTCTATTCGCTTAAGGGCTTTACTTTCCGCTTTGATAATTACCGTTGCTGGTAATACAAGCGCGGGGGAATTATATACTGTTTCTGGCTCTGAGGGAGGCTACAAAGATGGCCCGGTTGCAACCGCACTTTTTAGTGGGCCCAGCGGTATTGCCGTCGATGATAAGGGCGATATTTTTGTCGCTGATAGCAAAAATCACCGTATCCGAAAAATAAGCTCCGTTAACGGTACCTTAGTTGTCAGTACGCTTGCGGGATCTCATCGGGGAACAAGAGATGGCATTGCGGCACAAGCATTGTTTAATTATCCCACCGGCGTTGCCGTGGATAAGAGTGGTAATGTATTTGTCGCAGAATATTATGGACATCGAATTCGTAAAATAACGGGTTCTGGCAGCCAGGCATTAGTGAGTACCGTTGCTGGCAACGATAGTGGCTTTGCTGATGGGGCCTTGCAATCTGCTCGTTTTAAAAACCCGGCCGGTTTGGCTGTTGATGCTGCTGGAAACTTATACGTCGCTGATAGCGGCAATAATCGTATCCGTAAAATTACGGGGACCAGAGTGAGTACCGTTGCCGGCGTTGGGGGCAGTGGGAAACAGGATGGCCCAGCACTTAGCGCACGTTTTAGCCGCCCGTTTGGCATAGCGCTTGACTCAACTGGCAGTATTTATGTTGCCGACCGGGGCAATAATAGGGTGCGTAAAATTTCGTTCGCAGACAAGCTTGCTACTGTTTCTACCGTCGCGGGAAATTTATCTGAATTTAACTCTCCGTATGGCGTTGCGATAGATAAAAAGGGGGCGGTTCTGGTTGTGGATAGTATGAATAATAGGATCCGTGCCATTATTTTTGACGCACAGGCAACGCATATTACAACCATTGCTGGTAGCGGGCAGGGTAACTCCACTGATGGTCATGCTCTTCAGGCCGGCATTAATTATCCCAATGGTGTGGCGGTAAGCCCTACGGGAGATATTTATATTGCTGAGGATGGAGGGGATCGCATCCGAAAAATCACTACGAATTAATACATGTTATTTTTACGCTACCGAAAACTCCCATGAAAATATAAATGGATAAGTTATGAAACGTGGTAATGACCATTGCCGATAACGCTGGCAATTTGGTTATGTTTTCCAAAGCAGATAATACTCTCCGCGCTGGTTACGCTCTCAATCGCTGGTCTGATAGACGCCGCTGCCCTCTCTCAGTGTCAGAAGGGTTATTGCTTACATCGAAGATTTAGAATCCTCTCCTTTAGTTGCACACTCACTCAAATACTCGTTATTCAGGTCAGGCGTACAGCTTTATCAAAGACTCCCCCATCCATCCATCCTGATTTCGTGAATAGCCTCGCAAAATTTCTCCCCTACAACGCAATTAACTTGCGGAAGCACTCCCCTGATGATAGTAAATCATTACTTCACAAATTATCGTGAAGAAAGAAAGTACTTTACGAACCAATTTAGGAAGGACTTCCCATGTCAGAATTGAAATTTGCTACACGCCTGAACTCTTTTGCCTCCGGTCCACATATGTACTGGCCTGATTTGCAGGGTAAACCGTCGGTACTGCAAATGATTGAACGTGCCGGAACGGTGAACGGCCTGACTCACCTGGATTTAAACTATCCCCAGCACATGACCACTGACGTTAAAACCATGCGTCAGGCCATCGAAGCGGCTGGCCTTGCGGTTAACGGAATGCAAATGCGCTGGGATGCTCCTGAATTCAAAATCGGTGCCTTTACTCACCCGGATGCAAAAATTCGCCGCCAGGCCATTGAGCTGACCAAGCAAGGTATTGATGCCGGGCGCGAGTTTGGGGCCAAATTAATGACGCTCTGGATGGGGCAGGATGGCTTTGATTACTGCTTCCAGGCTGATTACAAAAAGATGTGGGAAGACGCCGTCAGCGCGGTACGTGAAGTCGCTGAATACGCGCCGGATGTCGATATCAGCATTGAATATAAGCCCAATGAACCTCGTGCTTACAGTATTTTCCCGAACGTCACGACCTGCCTGTTAGCCGTAGAGGAAGCGGGATCACCAAATCTGGGCATTACGCTTGATTTTGCACACGTACTTTTCGCTAACGAAATCCCGGCTTACGCCGCCGCAATGGTTGCACGGCGCTCGCGTTTATTGGGTCTCGATCTGAATGACGGCTGGGGCAAACGTGACGATGGTCTGATGGTCGGCTCAGTCAATCCTCGTGCAACACTTGAATTTATCTGGCAAATGCAACGCGATGGTTATCAGGGGGCGTATTACTTCGATACCTTCCCGGACGCAAGTGGTCTCGATCCGGTACGCGAAGCTGAAACCAATATCGCGACCGTAAAACGTTTCTTAAAACTGAGCGAAAAACTCAACAACAATCCGGAGCTATCAGCTGCGATCGCGCGTCAGGATGCTGTTACATCACAGCAAATAGTGAATGACATCATGCTGGCTCGCTGATTCGTGAACTACCGGTGTTTTACTCCTACAAAAACATTGAAGGTCAAAAGATGAAAATAAAATTACTCTCTGTACTCGCCTCTACCTTGTTCAGCTCTTGCCTTTACGCCGCGGAACTTCCTCCACTGCATTCCGATACCGAACCCGATCGTACGGACTGGACAGAGCTTGCCAGTAAATATGGCCCGATGCCCGCCGTCGACAGTAAATTGAAAATTGGCGGCGTATCGAAAACGTTAACCAACGAATACTGGCGCTCGTTGGGTGAGGGCTATAAAAACGTAGCGAAAAAGAATGGTTTTACCCTCGCCTACCAGGCTGCGGCAAATGAAGACGATCAGCTAGGCCAGCTTTCAATTGCAGAAACTCTTCTTTCTCAAGGATTTAACGGCCTGCTGGTGTCGCCGCAAACCGATGCCAATCTGCAACCAGCCTGGGAGACCGCGAAAAGCAAAGGAATTCCTGTCGTCAACGTGAATGATGCCGTCATGCCAACTGCGGCATGGTATGTGGGCAATGTGCAGAAAGATAACGGGGTCCGTGTTGCGAACTGGTTCATCAAACACCACCCTGAAGGAGGCAAAGTAGCCATTATCGAAGGGCAGCCAGGTGTATATGCCGCAGGCCAACGCACCAGCGGTTTTCGTGAAACGATTACCGCCAACGGTAAATTTACGCTTGTCGCCAGTATCCCGGCAAACTGGAGCCGCGAGCGTGCCTATAATGCCGCGGCGACCATTTTGCAACAACATCCTGATTTAATAGGATTTTACGCAAATAACGACGGCATGGCGCTGGGTGTCGTTGAAGCCGTGCGCTCGGTCAATAAATCTGCCCAGGTTGCGGTCTTCGGCACTGACGGTATTTCTGATGCTTATGCATCCATTAAGCGCGGTGAATTAACTGGCACGGTGGATAGCTTCCCGGTATTGACGGGCGAAGTTGCCATAGAAGTGCTGCTGCGTCTGATTGATGGGCAGAAAATCTCTCGCGTAGTTTCGACTCCACAGGCGCTTATCACGAAAGAAAATGCAGATGCATTTTCCACCAAAGATAACGACAAGCTACGTGAACTGCTGAAACAGCAATAAAGCCAGGCAACGGAGGGTGTATGGAACAGTTTTGTTTAACGATGCGTAGTATCACCAAAACCTACGGCAATGCCATTGCCGTTCAGGACGTTGATTTTTCAGTTAAACGTGGGGAAGTGCATGCGCTAATTGGCGAAAATGGCGCTGGAAAATCGACATTGCTCAATATCCTGTCCGGCGTCAGGGGGGCGGATAGCGGTGAGATCTGTGTTGAAGGTCAGGTTATTCAGATGAAAAGCCCGCTGTCTGCACGCCATGCTGGTATTGCCATGATCCACCAGGAGTTGCAGCACGTTCCTGAACTCTCCGTTGCACAGAATATGTTTTTAGGTCGGCCTTTAACCAGGTACAAAGGTCTGTTCGTTAACAAAAAAGCCCAGTACGCACGGGCGATGACGATCCTTAAGCGCCTCGATCCCACGATCGATCCCAACGAACCGATTAAGAATCTCAAAGTGTCCCAGCAGCAGATCGTGGAAATTGCCCGCGCACTGCTTGATGACGCGAAAATCATCGCCATGGATGAACCAACATCCAGCCTGACACCACGCGAATTTGACAGGTTAGCTGAGCTGATTTCCGATCTCAAATCAATGAATGTGGCGCTGATTTACGTATCGCACAAAATGAATGAGATTTTTAAAGTCTGCGATCGTGCAACCATTATGCGTGATGGCAAGCAGGTCGGCGTGGTTAACATTTGCGATGAAACAGAAGAGACCATCGTCACCAAAATGGTGGGACGTAAAATCGATAAGGTACAGCACAATTCTTATGTTACTGAAAAGCCGGTGCTGGAAGTCAAAAACCTTGGTCGTGATAAAGCCGTCGTCAACGCCAGTTTTACGGTTAACGCAGGCGAGGTGTTGGGTATTGCCGGCCTGGTTGGAGCCGGACGCACCGAGCTTTTGAAACTGATTGCCGGTATCGATAAATCCACCAGCGGGCAGATAGCAATAGAAGGTGCCGTGTTGGGGAGACTCACTATCGCCAATGCCATTCGCGCTGGTATCGGGTTAGTACCAGAAGACCGCAAAAAGGAAGGCATCATTAAAGAACGAGCGGTCAAAATGAATCTCGCACTACCGTCAATGCGGAAATTCACTGTAAGTGGGCTGATTAAGAAAAGTAGATTAAATCAGGTCGCGACTGATGTGATGACTGACTTAAAGCTACGCCCCATGAATATTGAAAAACCCATTGGCACACTAAGCGGAGGTAATCAGCAAAAAGTGATCATTGGTCGCTGGGTTGCCGCTGACGCCAGGGTATTTCTTTTTGATGAACCTACCCGTGGCATTGATATTGGTGCCAAATCAGAAATTTATAATCTGATTGAAAAGCTGGCTCAGCAGGGAAAGGCAATAATAGTCGTCTCATCTGAAATGACAGAAATTATCCGGATCTCCGACCGCGTGTTAGTTATGCGTGAAGGTAGGATTTCAAGGGAATTACATGGTGAAGATGTTACAGAGGAAAATATTGCCCGGTTTGCTATCAGCGATCTGGATATGAAAAATTAACTTCCCCTTTTATTTTTAAGGTTACTATGATGATCACACAAGGTAATACTCAACCAGCGACATCCGTTACATCACATTTTAAATTTAATGTACGAGATGCCGGAACGCTTATTGGTTTGTTAATTATTATTATCACTTTCTCTTTTTTGTCTCCGGTATTTTTTACCTTACCCAATCTGCTTAACATTTTGCAGCAGTCATCAATTAATGCCATTATTGCTCTCGGAATGACGCTGGTTATCATCTCAGGCGGTATTGATTTATCAGTTGGCCCTGCCGCTGCACTCTCAGCCGTGCTTGGCGCAACGCTGATGGTCGCAGGTGTTCCCGTTCCGTTAGCCGTACTGGCGACGTTAGGTATCGGTGCATTATGTGGAGTATTCAGCGGAACGCTTGTCGCTTATGCGGGTTTACAACCGTTTATTGTAACCCTGGGTGGCCTGTCACTGTTTCGTGCTATTGCACTGATTTTCACCGATGGTAACCCAATATTTGGCATTCCAATGGAATTTCGCAGCGTAATAAATGGTCTGGTGTTTGGTATTCCCATGCCAATTATTATTGTGGTAGTCATTGCTCTTATTTTATGGGTGATTATGAATAAGACCCCTCTGGGTGAGTATATTCTTGCGGTGGGCGGGAATGAAGAAGCCGCGCGTGTGGCAGGCGTGCCGGTAAAAAGAACAAAAGTCACTGTATATATTCTTTCTGGAGTGTTAGCAGCACTGGCCGCACTTATTTTAATTGGACGTCTGGGAGCGGCTGAACCCACGTTAGGAAATTTATGGGAGCTTGATGCGATTGCTGCAGCTGCGATTGGTGGCGCTTCATTAATGGGGGGGAAAGGTAGCGTTCTTGGTACGATTATCGGGGCAATAATTCTTGGAGCATTACGTAATGGTTTGACATTATTGAATATCCAGGCTTTTTATCAATTGCTTGCTACAGGCCTTATTATTATCATAGCAATGTTGATTGACAGAGCGACACGAGGCAAATAATGAAGCTGGATCCACGAGCGATTGGTGCTCAAATTCGTATGAGATTACCCTATCTGACTCCGCTGGAGAAAAAGGTTGTGGAGTCAATCACGCTAAAAACCAATTTATCTGAGCAAACGTCGTTAAAAGAAATTGCTCAGGAGAATAATGTTTCTGAGGCGATGGTGGTCAAGCTTGCCAAGAAACTTAACTTTTCTGGTTTTCGTGATTTCAGAAGCAGTTTGATTTATTACAACCATTCTGAAGTAGCTAATCTGCATGCGGAAATTGAGCCTGAGGATTCGTCGGAACAATTGTTGGCCAAAGTGTTTCGGACATCAATCCAGGCTATCGAGGAAACCAGTTCAATACTCGATATTGCGGCCTTCGATCGCGCGGCTGAGATCATATTTAAAGCGCGCTATATCGATATGTACGCCGTCGGTGGCTCGGCCACTGTCGCACGCGATCTGTCGCATAAGCTTTTGAAAATTGGTATTAAATCGTCAGTACATGACGATGCTCATACCATGCTGATGTCTGCCGCCATTTTGTCTGACGATGATGTGGTTATTGCAATTAGTCACTCTGGTGCCACACGAGCCGTGAATGACCCGATTAAACTGGCTACCCGCAACGGTGCCAAAGCAATTGCCATCACCAACTATGCCGAGTCACCTATTGCGCACAATTCGCATGTGGTGCTCAACTCCACATCACAAGGATCGCATCTGCTCGGGGAAAATGCCGCATCGCGTATTGCGCAGCTCAATATCCTGGACGCGCTGTTTGTCGCTATCGCCAAAAAGGATTTGAAGAAAGCGGAAAAAAACCTGATGAAAACGCAGCAGGCGGTCAAGGATCTAAGAGAGTACTAGCATGAGCAAAATAGTAGTCACAGGCAGTCTGCATTACGACATTATGCTACAGGCGCACCATCGTCCGGAAAAAGGTGAAACCGTTATTGGCAGTGGTTGCCACTATAAATTCGGCGGTAAAGGTGGGAACCAGGCTGTTTCCGCTGCAAGGGCTGGCGCACAGGTTGCTTTTGTAGGCGCGGTTGGAGCTGATGCTCATGGCGTATTTTTAAGCGATGTTCTCACTGCTAATGCCATTGATATCAGTCGACTGGTAATTATTGAACAGGTTCCTTCTGGCATGAGCGTCGCCATTAGTGATGCCGAAGGAGATTACGGCGCGGTGGTGGTTTCAAACGCTAACAATCATATTCCTGAAAGCGCTTTTTCTGATGCCGCATTATGGCAGCAGACTCAACTGCTCATTTTGCAAAATGAAGTACCTGAATCTGTAAATGTTCTGGCCGCACAACAAGCCCATAAGCATGGTGTCATAGTATGTCTTAATGCTGCGCCCGCACGAATGATGAGCCAGGAATTGCAAAGTAACATCGATATTCTGGTTGTTAACGGCGTGGAAGCACGAGATTTGAGTGGGATTGACGTGACTGATTTGGCTTCTGCACGTACCGCAACTGAAAAGTTGTGCGAACGCTTTCCCGCTGTGGTGGTGACTGCCGGTGAGTACGGTGTAGCATTCGGTCTGAAGGGGGAATCTGCTAGTTCCCTTCCAGCAATTCCTGTCGAATTAATCAGTACTCACGGCGCGGGAGATTGTTTTGTCGGCGTGTTGTGCAACGCCCTGTCACAAGGCGAAAATTTGGCACAAGCTTGTCAACGTGCGAATGAAGCTGCAGCAGCACATGTATCACGTAGCGCAGAATAGTTATATTGCGGTGACCCACCCGGTCACCGCAATATTATTTTGGCCTCAAAATACAGTACCCACCCCGAATGACAGCGATATGATGGACGCGCCTTCCTGAAGTAGCCAGTGCCATACTGTTACTGGAATTAATCCGGCACTGTAGTAAAAGAAAAAAGGTAATGGCGCCCCCCCTTAGTAGAACATGTATTTTTTAATCGACGCCCAATGGTTTTTCATGTCACTCAATTGAATCCGAGAAGCAGCTGGTTTTTCGAACCAGGCGCTTAATGCGGGTTCTTAACGTCAGGTTGATACGTTCAATACGCTGAGTGAATCTCTTATCGATCAGATGTTTGTTCTTCGGCACTTCTCTGGTACAAAACCCCCTCAATCATCTCTGGTTATCATGCCGATAGTAAAAGGTGTGAGCAGAGCCAGCAGTTCAAGGCAGATTTCATCTGTACGGGCAGAACGTAGAGGCCAGAACGCCACCTGTTTTGGTGTTATACGCATAGGCCATTAGGGAATTTCAACAGTGAATATTCTCCCTCAAGATCGGCTAATTGGGTGTGATGGCATAAATTCGCCAGCTAATCAACAGTATACTAATTTTTTAACAGAGATTTAAGTTTGGTTGATTTTGGTCGTCTTAATTTAACGCAGCACTCAAAATAAAAAATATTAATTTGTTCAGCGTATTATTTATAACTTGCATGGAGCATTGTAGTCAAGTGAAGAACACCATATCACATAAAAGTATTTGCGTTTTAACCGCTTGCACCTTTATTCCATTTTTTATAATGTTCTTGTATACATTTATAGCTATGGACATAAGACATAAAGATGATTTTATCGAGACCATGACTCGATTTAATGACAATAGTGCCAGGAATGCTATAGAAAGGCCTATCCAGGAAATGCAGTTATTACTTCATTCTCTTTTAGGGCAGCTGACTTCAAAAGATATTGAAGGTTATATATCCCCCTCACATACAGAACTGAATTCGATAATTCCATCTATCGTAAACTCAACAACTTTTTTTGAAGCAGTTATTCTATCGGATAAAGAAGGTAACTACACAATTTATCCAGAAAACCACGCGGAAAAATTTAATGTAAAAGAAAGACCCTGGTATCCCGTCTCAGCAAGGAAAGATGAGATAAGATTCTCTGTTCCATACAAAGCTATAGACAAAACATCTAAATATAATAATGGCATGGCAGTTACTGCCAGCATGAATATTTTTAACGACCATTCGGAGTTTGTAGGTAATATTGCATTTGATCTGGATTTACACAATTTAAGCGCGCTGATAAAAAACAATCACCCTCCATACCATGCCCGATTTAAAGTTGTTTCGTATGATGGCAACTTACTTATGTATTCCAATACTAAAGAATTATTTAAAAGGGCCATACCCCAGGCCTGGATAGAACGGGCGAAAGAGTCCGAAGGTCATTTTTTTGATGTGGCAACAAAATCGTATGTTTTTTACCGCGTTTATGACAACCCCGAATGGATTGCATTCAGTATAGTTAATGAAGCTAATTTTAAAAAACACGGTAGTGCTGAAAAGTATTTCTTTTTCTTGACCTCCTTGGCATGTTTAATATTTTATTTAGTTTTACTGTTCATAATCAAACTGTATTTTAAACAGGCTATTACTGCTCTTTATTTAAACATAAATGGACTCTCCATTGATGAAAAAGGGGATAGCATTAAGACAGTTTCTGAGTCTTTGAGAGAAAATAGCAAAAAACTTGAGATCGCGATACATGATGCCGAAACGGATGGTCTTACTAATTTGTTTACAAGAAAGAAATTCGATGCTGATTTTTACGATCTTGTCAGCGCTAAAAATTCATTCTATTTCGCTATTATTGACGTTGACAATTTTAAAACTGTTAACGACACATTCGGGCATAATACAGGTGACGTTGTACTAACCTACCTTAGTAAGGTCGGTAGCGACATTTTCAGTAATATATACAGATTTGGCGGTGAAGAGCTTGTTGTCATATATCCAGAGAATAATTATGAGAAGTTCTATACGCTACTGGACATTTGGAGGAAAACGTTAGAACAAAAACAATGGCGTGAAGAGGGTTTGAATGTAACCTTTAGCTGTGGTGTTTCAGCGTGGCATGAAGGCTCAACCACTGATGAGATATTGAAAAAAGCAGATATTCGGCTTTATCAAGCTAAAAACTCCGGCAAGAATTGCATTGTTGGCCTGGAATAATTTGGAGTCAGTAGAAAAATATTATAGCTAAATATATTTACTTAATTATTCAGCAAAATTAAAGACATACCTTCCTGTACTGACAGGGATGTCTTTACCATAATATCCGTTTTTGGCATGAAGGTGATGTAGCCACTTTTCATCGTTTTTACGAATCGTTCTGCCATGGCGTTGCTCTGCGGACTGCTCACTGCTGTCGTTCCCGCAGAACACCATGCTACCCGGCGATCTGTCTGGCGAGGGCTGCCAGATTGAAATCATTCATGCGATCTACCGTGGTTAAATAATCAGCGGGAAAAGCATCTGCACCGTGGAAGGCACCGGAAAGCGCCCCCACCATTGTGGCGACGGTATCGGTGTCATTGCCGATGTTAACGGCGGAGATAACCGCATCAACGGCGGACCCCGGGCTGCACGCGAACAGGCCAAATGCCGCAGGCACCGCCTCGCTGACATGCAGGCCGGAGCCGATGATATCAGCGATTTCGACAATCGCGGTTTCCCAGCTGGCGTGGCGTTTACCTATGCTGACGGCAAGTTCAATACGGCGGGCAACTGACGGCCCAGCGACCATCATTGCCCCCTGTTCCGCTGCTAATGTATAGCCGCTGTCTGCGCCATAGATCCCGGCGGCGATAATACTCCCCGCGCTGGTTACGCCTTTAAGTGCTTCGCTGATAGACGCCGCCATCGCTGCCGCACCGGACATTGCCAGGACGTTATTATGCGTGAAGCGGCAGATATCAAGCGCGCACCGGATGGCCTGTTCAATATTACCGGGATGCAGCACGGCGGCAGGCCAGATTTTCATTGCCGCACCGTTGGTCGCTTCGGCATTACCTTTGTTAATAATCTGTACGGACTGTTTCTCTCCTTCCAGTTCACCCTGCAATGACTCCCGCGCGTCATTGAAGATGGCTCTCATTGCGGCACGGGTAGTGGGGCCGGTAAAGTTGGCGTAAAACGGATACGCCAGCCAGCGCTGAAAAGCTTCGCGCATTGCTTCATCGCTCACCTGGCGATGATGGTTCAACAGCGCATCCATAATGTATTTTGCCTGGATAAAATCATCCGTACACATCCCGGCTTCATTGCAGCGGCCAAAGGTATCGGCGGGTGGTTTTTCGAACCCGGTCACCCAGCCGCCGAAATAGTCGCGGATTTGCTGTTGGGTACGGACTTCCGTCGCGGCTCCCATTGCATCCCCCGCGGCGGCACCAATAAGACAGCCCAGTATTTTTTGGTATTCGGCACTCATCAATGGCTCCTTACGCTTTCACATTCTCGTTCTGTGGATGGCTGGCGCGGAAAGCGGCGAGCCGATCCGGATATGGCAGTGCGGTCATTGCCCCTTTTGCCGTCACCGCCATTGCGCCGCAGGCATTGGCATTAACGGTGGCCTCGGTCAGCAGGCTGTGGTCCCAACTGGTTTGCCTGGACAGGGTATAAAGCAGCCCTCCTACAAACGCATCGCCTGCGCCGGTGGTGTCCACGGCGTGAACATCGGGCGCAGGAAACGCATATTCGCCGTCAGGCGTGAGTAGCAGGGCGCCTGCTTTCCCTAGTGTAATCAGCACGGTGCCGCAACCGAGATCGCGAATAAGGTCGCGTGCATCCTGCCAGCGCTCTACCTGGCCCATCCAGCACAGTTCGTCGGCAGAAACCTTGCAGATTGAAGCCAGGCTGATGGCTTCGGCACACAACGGCATAATCTCTTGCCGATCGCGCCACATACTGATGCGCAGGTTTACATCGAACATTACGTGGCCCCCGGTTGCCCGCATCCTGCTGGCGCCTTCCAGACAAGCTTCGCGCGCCGGACTGTCGCTTAGCCCGATAGAGCTGAAGTAAAACCACTCACCAGGGGAGAATGCCGGTAAATCCTGTACGCTAACAAACGTGTGAGCGCCGGGGTGGACAAGATAGGTAAAACTGCGCTCACCGTCCGGCGCCAGATTAACGATTAGCACGGCGGTGGTCTGCCGGGGGTCGATACGCAGGGACGACACATCCACGCCATTTTGACGGAGCGTCTGCTGCAAAAAATGCCCTGCATCATCATCACCCAGGCAGCCAATAAATCCGCAGTTGCCGCCCAGCCGCGCCACACAGACGGCGACGTTGGCCGAGGCACCGCCCGGGCATTTCAGATAGGTATCTTTTGTTCCGGGCACTAAGTCCACGGAGGCATCGCCCGTCACCCAGACTCTGTTTAAGGTATTCATCTTCTTCTCCTATGCCCGGCGCTGTGCCAGCTCTGCCTGAATATCCAGATAGTAGGGGTTATTAATCAGGTATTTTTTCATCAGCAAGCCGATGGCCAGGTGGAACAAGGCGGGGATCAGCGTCATCATCAGCGTAATGCCGGTCAGGGAATCTGTGCTCTGCTGGGCGTCAGCCTGATAGCCAAAGTGACTTAACAGAAAACCCAGCACGCCACCGGCGATCCCCATCCCGAACTTCTGGAAGAACAGGATGCCGCCGAACGCCAGCCCGGAAACTCGCAGCCCGGTTTTCTTCTCGCCGTAATCCACCGCCTCCGCGATGGATGACCAGAACACGGGCATTTGCATATCGCAGAAAAAGTTAATGAGGAAGAAAAAGACGAATGCGAGGATCAGGTTTGATTGCCCGACGCAGAAGTACATCGCCACGCTCAGCAGGCAGGTCATCAGTTGGGTGTAACGGAACATGATTATTTTGTCCCAGAAGCGGGTCACCCATGTAGCGGCAACCATCGCAAGAATGGATGCCACTACACCAGTGGTCAGGAAGGGGGAGATCAGGCTGTCGCCGCCGCCTAAATAATACTTGGCGTAATAGGTGGCGACCGAACCCCGAATAACGTAGCCGCACATCATCAACATGATAACGACTCCCAGGATCAGCCACTGATCATTACGCCGTAAAATGGCGAACTGTTGTCTGACCGTGAGCGCAGGCAGTTCAGGCTCGCTGCGCTCGCGGGTGGTGATAAAACAGAATATAAATAACAGGGTCCCCATCGCGCCCATTAGTCCCATGGCGAGCTGATACCCCAGCGCCTTATTGCCGTGGCCCAGCCACACGGCCAGGAAAGGAACCACAATGGTGACTAAAAAGGCGGCGATTTTGGTCATCACAAAACGGTAACCGTTGGCGCTCAGGCGCTCGGCCGGGTCGTCGGTGATAACGCCAATCAGTGAAATATAAGGAATCGTTATCGCCGTATAGACCAGGGTCATGAAGATATAGGTGAAGTATGCCCAGGCGAGCTTGGCCATATAGGCAATATCCGGCGTGATAAACATCAAATATACGGCGAAGCCAAAGGGGAGGGCGAACCACAGCAGCCACGGGCGATACCGGCCCTGGCGGGTGGAGACTTTATCGGTGAGCATGCCCATTGCCGGGTCAATTATAGCGTCGATCATACGGACAACCATCAGCAGCACTCCCACATCCGCCGCCCGTAAGCCATAGATATCAGTATAGAAATACGCCAGCAGCAGCTGCATGGAGATAATCACCACGTTGATGGCCATATCTCCGGCTCCAAAACCTATTTTTTCCATCACAGACAATTTCATATCGTTATCCTTATTGTGTAAGAGCACGCAAGAAAATGATGAAATTTATGTAACCGTCTGAAATTAATGATTTATAAGAAACGTGTGCCCGGAACTCTGCCGGGAATGTAGTTAAAGAACCATGGGTTACAGGTGGCTTGATGCAGGTGAGGGATCGTGACGGGATGAATATTCAGTGCAGTAGCAATCAGCCATTCACCTTTCAGCAACGGGCGTGCCGGGTAATGTGCCTGCGTGGAGGAGGCCAGCCTTACGCTATGCGAAACCGCTACCAGACTGGTGCCCTGCTTGCGCAGGTTGGCGATGATATTGGCGGGATGCCAGTCTTGTTTAACCATTATGTTTACCTTATTCAAAATATCAGGAAGCAGATCTAACAACGCTTTGTTAATTTTGATTTTTTGTGAGGTAAGGCATTTTCAGGGCGAGCGAAGGCGTGACAGTTCTGCCCGGGTTATGCGATGCTCAGGAATTAGGTTTGCAGCGTGTGGGTGTCTGCAAAACAGTCAGTTAAATTTATCGAACTTAAGGTCGAGTGTAAAGTTTAAATTCGACTTTAAGTTCGAGAGGTTTGTTTTTTTAAATGTTTAAAAATCAATTTGTTAGTGGTTGGTGCGATTTTATGATAAAAAAAGAAGAACAAAATTTGGACGTAGATCACAAAAGTCCTTTTAAAGACAGACTGGCGGAAGCCATGCTGGGAGAAAGTAATTCTTCCTTTGCCCGAAAATGTGGTGTCACTGAGACGACAATCAGGAAGTATCTGCATGGTAAAGCCTGGCCGAGAGCATTAACACTACAGAAAATATCCCAGATTACAGGCAGAAGTACCTCATGGCTTCTTGGCGAAGATGACGATACAAAAGTTCGAGATTCAGTGAGAGAGAATGCTGAAGACGGATTATTTAAAGATACGGAATTACTTCTTCATTTATTTAAATTTTTGCCTGTTGCGCAGAGGAGCCAGGTATTAAAACAGGTATTGAAAGAAGTGACTCAGTGCGTTGAAAACGTGGACCGTTATAAAAAATAATGTTATGAGGTCTGTAAGTGTCAATAAAGTTGTCATCCCAGATTTATTAGTAAACCTGTTCCACCCGATACTATTGTGCAGACAATAGAAACCAAAATGGTAAGGCATGCCATGTTCCATCTGCTGCCCGTAAACCGTAAATATCAGTGCCAGCAGCAACTGTATGGAGATAATCACTATGTTAATGGCAGTATCTCAGGCCCTGAAACCTATTTTTTCTATCACAGACAACTTCATATCTTTATCATTACCGCGTTAATTGATTATCCTGTTTTGGATATAAAATCGGATATTAAAAAATGCCATCAATTTATTCTTCTGAATATCAGTTAGTTATAACGGCATTGCGGTCTGCCAGGCGTGATAAAGGGATGACGCAGGCTCAACTGGCAAAAGCGTTGGGCAAGCCCCAGTCATTTATCGCAAAAGTGGAAAACGGAGAACGTCGTCTGGATGTTATTGAGTTTGCCCATATTGCTCATCTGTTATCGTTGGACCCAGCTGATGTATTAAAAATGGCTTTGTCTCAGAAGTGATTTTTTAGTTAGCTAATTGTTAAGTAGCAGAGTGATTAAAATCCTTTGTTTGGGATATTTTAAAAGCACCATGATATGGAGGTCTTAACCAGTTGTTGAGGCTAAAGAAATAACAACAGCCATATGTGGACTTTATCGGCGGTCGCTTTGCTAATGAATGAGCCTGAGCACCTAACTGAAAATCTCTGACATTGCGCGATATTGCCGCTCAGAGAAAGCTGAAGCATCATGTATAAGCTGACAGAACGGGTAGCAAACGACTTCATCAGCATTTATGGCTATATGCTCGTTAAATTTGGTGAAGGCCAGGACCGAAGCGCTTGAGGCATTTTTTGAAACACTGGCCGGAATGCCAGAAATGGGGCGAGATTATCCTGCGGTTCCAGGTGTGATGCGCATTGAATTTCAGCGACATACCATTTTTTATGTTGTCCGTGATATCGATATTCTGATTGCGCGTATTTTGCATCAGCAGATGAACCACTCCTGGCATTTATTATCAATGGAGTAGGGGGCCTGGATTGAGAAAAAATCATTTAATTATTAATGCGGTATTATCTTGCTGCGTATTTGGAACCCCTGTTCTGCACGCTGGAATATGTGCCAGCGTGGTTATCTTCGGGCTTTAACTCGCTGGCAACGCCGGGATGGCGTGATGCTAAATCAGGAGCGGGAAAAACAGGCGGCGTAATTAACTCGGGTGACAACCTCATTGATACTTACCGCAACCGCGCCACTATTACTGCTATATTTGCCTCTCACTGTCTCACTGTCTCACTGTCTCACTGTTTTAATAGAATTGTGTGCTTCTGGTATTTTATATATCCCGTTGACATATCCCATGGGGATACTACCGCTGACAGTGGTACGAAATTTAAACGCAGGCGGTAGTAATGGAAAAGACGACAATTTTTAAAAGTAACCGCAGTCAGGCGGTGCGTTTGCCGAAAGAGGTGAAACTCGTCGATATTGTGACTGTCGGGCGGGCACGAATTATTACTCCGGCAGGAGAGGGCTGGGATACCGATCCAGGCGACCTCACAGAAATGGACGATGGCATTGGGACTGGTGCATGGCAATGGCCATTTTATTATTGAGTTCGGTGACCGCCTGGACGGTCACTACGGAGAAGAGGCATTTACACAGAATGGTGTTTGGGCTGTATTTTGGTGAGTTTTTTATTTTCTTGATAGCTGTTCACTTAACTCTTTTGTTGTTATCACGGTAGCAAAATCCGCAGCCAGAAGCGCAAGTGTGACATCCAGGATTAGTTTTGCCCCAGGTTCATCACCTTTAAGTGCAAAACTAATAACAGCATCCTGAATCACCGTCATGTTAAGACCAGCATCAGCCCCGGCTCTGACCGTTGAAGTGACGCAAAATCCAGCGACGGCACCGATAACAACACACGCTGAGAGTTGATGGTCTTTTAAATACGTTAACAGCCCAGTTGAGCTGAATGCGGAAGAGGTATTTTTTACAAATACAGGCTCACCGTATTTTTCTTCAAACTCTTTTACAGGCTGAGCAAGGGGGGAACTGTGGTGCAATAACGATCCCTCTTCGGTGGAGTGATGCCGTATGTGTATCACTGGGCTAATGTTTTTTCTGAATATTTCCAGAATGGCACGCATATTATCTATCGCGTTATGAGGGAACATTTCCACTCCGCGATTTATTCTGTCTGTCACAAAGTTTTGCATATCAATAACCAGTAACGCGGTAGCCATCATATCTCCTGAATACAATAAGAGCTCATCCCATTAGGGCTATTTTACTTGCCATTTTGAACCAGGGCAGTGCTCGAAATCCTCACGTACTACGTGTACGCTCCGGTTTCTCCGCGCTTCCGTGTTCAAACTGGCTACGCCAATTACGCCTACTGGGATAGGCTCTAAAACGGCTGCAATCACTAACGGAAAGAGTTTTTTGGCCAGTTTTCCATGGTTTAGGCACCTCAAAAACAATAAAGCTTTATGAGGTGACTAACAAGGTGCCTAAAAGGTTCGGATTTAATTAGTTTGCGTCAGACTTCGCGGGACAAATTGGATGCACAAAAAAGCCCGCAGGGCTTGTGCCATGAGGGCTTTCAGGACTTCATCGGGCTGGGGTCCCTGTAACTAGATATCTATTTGATTGAATTTTCTAGATAACTGTTGTTTCTGACTTTACCTTTGGTTCTATAAAGGAACCATAAATCGTAACGGCATAACCCCCTGAAAATAGTCCGTTAGCGAACTGTATCAAAAAATATCAAACCTTTTGGTTCAACTTCCTGATGGCATCTGAACTCATTTCATTGGTCTTCCTTTAACATGTCGATTACGTTTGCTACATACATTAAGTCTAATGCCTGTTGGAGATCGTTATGAAAAACTGGTCAGTTGAACATACGAGAGAGGTGAAGAAGTGGCTGGATATAGATACATATCGCGGATTCGAAGAGCTTCCGCTTATACACCTCTACCATGAATTGCTGGCAAGGACATTGTTCTTCAAACAATATCATGAAGAATTTGAAGCAGAAGCCGTAAGGCTCTACATCGACAGGATCTTCACTGGAAAGCCCTTTCTCATCACAGAAAAGCATCTCGGCTATCTCACAAGAGAGGATACTCTTTACCAGCCCCCTCACTTCTTTTTGACGACAACCGAAAGACTGGCTCAACTCAGCATAGTTGGATTACGGAACTCACTGTTTTTTTGGGATGGAAGCGATGAGTATTCTGTTAACAGAGAATTCCTCGATAGCCCTGTATCGGAAGTTTTGCCAAAATTGTTCAGGGATACTGTCATGGTCGAAATCGACCTAGCAAACGGGACAGATGAAGAGATCGCTGAATCCCTAAAGGCTGCACTTCCTCAATGGCGTAAAGTACGGGGTATCGAAGCCGATACATCTGATTCGATCAGGTTTGGCTATGGCACCATCAAGAAAATCATTAATTACAGACTCATTCCCATGATCGACATCCTGGTATGGTCAAAATTACATAAAGTACGTATATCAGAAGACCGCCTTTCTCGCCTGTTATATACAGATGACGATGATGAGATCAACACTCGCCTGAACCACCAAATCAGGGATACAGACAAACCCCTTGCTTTGAAGGCGGCGAGTATACCTTTTATTCGCCAGTTTAATCTGTTCATCAACAAGAACAGCCATTTGAAAAAGATCAGAGTTTCAGAGGTGATGAAAATCTCAGATTCTGACTAAGGCTAACCTCTATTAGCTCTGGCGTTCTCAGCTTCTGTCTCTTTCTTGCTGATTCATTCGTATAGTCATACCCATCAAAACGACACAAGAGGAAACGACTATGAATCAGCACAATACCCGCCTTATTCGTTTACCAGAGGTTCTGCATCGAACTGGATACGGTAAAGCTTGGATCTATCACCTCATCAACCAAAATCGTTTTCCTTCCCCCGTTAAAATCGGTGCGCGCTCTGTTGCTTTCATTGAAAGTGAAGTAGACGAATGGATTCAATTAACTATCGAAAATTCAAGAAAGCATGTAGCCTGAAATAAAATGACAGCCTTCTTATTTATGGGGGTTAATTCTCAGATTTGTAAAGTTTAAATCTTAAAAAAATCTATATTTAACGTAATTCTTTACGTTTTTTCTGGCAGAGCTTTTGCTATAAGGCTTAGAGATGGTTTTCTTAATATCTGGTATGGATACTCATAATATTATCATTTATTCTATCCCAATGAATTCAAAGGGATAGAATTTTTAAAAGAATTAAATCCCAGTAGCCAAGGAATAAAACTCTTTTTTTACCTCATCTTCATCTATAGATGGGTTTTGGTGTATATATTCATCATTTATATCATAGCAACCTGTTCTAATAGGTATGCAGGTTGCATGTTTATGCGAATCTAATAAAAAAACGTCTTCATATTGGTAGAATACTCCAAATACTCTCGGATCAAGATTGAAGTGTACATATGTGTTTTTAGCTTTATGATAATAATATTCAATTTTTTGATTTATATAGCCCTGTATTATTTTTTCGAAATTCTTATTGCGGGGTATTTGTGATTGCGCATCTTCAGGGCTTGTTCCAAGACTCTTATATTGGTCGCAAAACTCAATAAATATTGAATTAATGAAATTTTGTATCTCTTCCTTTGATACTAAATGAGATATGTCAATGGAGATGAATCCCCTTGTAGCTAAACCATCTTCGATTCTTTTTATTATTTGATTGTTTGCTTTTCTAATATTTTGCTCGAATCCTGATTCGCTATGTAAAAATTTACATTCAATTGCAATGTCATTATCAATAATAATGTCGCAGTCGCTTGTAATGTTTACATCTTTTTGATCTTCTCTTAATAAGTATCTCAAAGCCATATCAAACTCAAAGTAAAAATCATTGTGTTCTTCTTCTAAGTTAGAGAATGAATGATTTCCACTTACTAATTTTAATAAATTTTTCTCTAAAAAATCTATATCACCTGCAAAAATAGGCAGTAACCTTCCATATTTGTTAATGGCAGCCAATAACTTAGTTTGGTTTACTAAATCCAATTCACTTAGATTGCTAAGTTGCTTTTGAAAAAACCAAAACTTGCTTTTCTTAAATCTATTCTCTCCTATTACTGAGCAGAGAAATTCAGTGAATTTAAGATACTCTGTCTTTACAAAATCGAGTTCTTTATTGTTTATATAACTACCTTTCTGAGGATGATTCATTTGACTAAATCCTTTTTAAGAAAAAACAATCACGCAATCATTTTTATAGCATAAAGTAATGAAAGATTAAATATAATGATTTACTAACTTAAAGACATAAAAGTAGCTCATAGGTAGGTTGTATTATATTGTTGATTTATTCCTTATCAATCAGCGGCTTGAGTCGGTGTGATTTATACTGATGCACCATTTGCTTGTAGTTTCTGATTTATGCTTGTGTTGATCAGAATTGCACGCATACTTATCTTCACATAAGAAGTTAAATTTTCATCCTCACCCCCACCAGCTCTCATCTTTCTAGGTTGCTCAAGGTATTGAAAGCGATTGTAGGCTTCCTTGACATCAATGGTGTCAACGCTTCAGGCCCATGCTTTTTCGATTAAGTCAGTACAGAATCCTTTCGCATTGTGATTACTGAAGGGATACATCTCATACTATGAGCCACTAACAACTCTTTGAAACCCCCTGCGTTTAACGTCATGTTAGCTTCTTAGCTGTTTGCCGGTTCAAGCGGCATATGATAATCAGAAAACATCATTGATTATCCTAGGATAAGCAACATCATTTTTCAGAGTCGCCATTCAGATACTAACATCCTGTAACATATTAATTAAATGGTGTATCCTCATTTCTATAGGAAAAATCCGCTTTAAAGCGGTTGCTGATTGTGATTATTAGTTTTGTGAGGCAATGGCAATGTGCGAAAGGATGTTAAAAAAAGATGTTTATTCTGAATGGGTTATACGCAATAGCCTGTACTGGATGACTTCGCTTACTCAGTGGAAGCTTTGTGAAGATATATCCTCCTGGACAGTCTCTTTTGAAAACGATAGTCCCGAATGCCTCTATGAATTTGAGAGGCTGCTGAATGATTACACTTTGCGAGAAAAACTACAGCATAAAACAGGGGCGTTGAGAGATTCTATTGTCCATAAAGTGCTTCGCAGTGTCGATGAAAGGCTTTCGTGATGGAATTGATGCCATTCAATTTTGATAGATTGCCTAATGGACAGGTGTTTATAAGCAACCTCGCTGGTTTTCATCACTTCATTGATGAGCAAGAGCTGCTTGATCTTTCTGATGAGCAAATCAGTGCGGAACAATCAAACGCACTCGAAAGCAAGCTGTTCATAACCAACGAAAGCTCATCAGCTATTGCTCCCTATGCTTTAAGTTCTGCTTTTGCAAAACGATTGATGAATGAACTGGCGATCAGACCAATTTTCATGATTGTGCCCACATTACGTTGCGACCATACCTGCAAGTATTGTCAGGTCAGTAGAGCTTCAGTGAACGCCTCTGGTTATGATTTAGATCCCGCTCTCATCCCTGATATCATTTCTACTATCAAAAAACTATCAACTCCACCTTACAAGATAGAGATACAGGGTGGAGAGCCACTCTTGCGGTTCGATTTAATTCAGTCTATCTATGAGCAATGTGCTGAAACGCTGGGAAGCACCGATTTTGAGATGGTGGTAGCTTCAAGCCTGTCTGTCTTGAATGAGGATATGCTTGAATGGTCGAGAGATAGGAACATAACGTTCTCTGTTTCGCTTGATGGTGAGGAAGTTGTTCACAACAGTAATCGAATTCTTGGTCATGGGCTTGCGTACAGTAGAACAGTGTCAGGGGTAGAGGCTATCAAACGGTCTTTAGGCGCTGGTCGCGTTGCAACGGTTACTACAGTTACTAAAGATCTCATTAGGCATCCTGAATCGATTGTCCAGGCTCACTTGTCTCTTGGCCTCAAGGACATGTTTATCCGACCTGTTAGTCCCTATGGGTTTGCACAAAAAGCATCGTTCACATTTTCTATGGAGGAATACTTCAGTTTCTATGCCTCGTTGATAGATGAAATCCTTAAGATGAATAATGAAGGGATAAGGGTTGTGGAACATTCGGCCTCCATTCATCTGAAAAGGATCTTCAATCCCGGCTTTAGTGGTTATGCGGATTTAAAGTCGCCAAGCGGGGTCGTGCTTAACAGTATTCTTTTCAATTATGACGGTCGAGTATATGGTAGCGATGAGAGCCGTATGTTGCAGAAGGTGAACCCTGAAACGGAGTTCAGTGCGGGTGAGGTTAAAACGCTATCATTTTCTAAGAGTCCTTACTATAACGCAGTGTTGAGTTCATCGTTCAATTTTGCTCTGCCGGGTTGTGATACATGTGCATATCAACCATTTTGCGGTGCAGATCCATGCCAGAACATAAGTGTACAGGGTGAGCCTGTCGGTGATAGGAGTCGTTCAACGTTTTGTCAGTATCACAAGGGGATGTTCAGGTATCTGATGAACTGCATCTCAGAAGGTGGTCCGAAGGCTGAGATGCTAAAAGGATGGGCATATGTCTGAGGTTATTAGGAACGATATCTTTCATTTTGCTTCAAAAAAGAATGTGCCCACGGGGTTCTATCGGTTATGCAAACAAAAACCAATGAACCCTTTATTCTTTTTACCCAATTTACTGGTAGTTGCTGAAGGCAATAATGATGCCATTCAACCATGCTTTGATTTCTCTGTTATTAGCACTGAATTATATGAGTCAATTGAAGATGGAGATATTGGGATAATCAACAATGGCAATATGATACGCGTAATTCTGTCCCGCAGAGCCAATCATAATACTGTCTTAGTAACGGAACGCTGCAATAACTTGTGTCTGTTTTGTTCGCAGCCACCTAAGAAATCAAATGATGACTGGCTACTTACCCAATCAGCTCTTGCTATAGCTTCATTTGGTTTGGATGGAGTTGTTGGGGTCAGCGGTGGAGAACCTTTGCTGTATGGAGATGATTTCCTTCACTTCATTGATTTTATCATCGAGAATTCACCAGATACTGCTTTGCATGTTTTAACAAACGGACGCAAATTTTCTGATATCAACTTTACTCAGGAAATGGCAAAGCGAAGCAAAAAGATAAAAATCACCTTTGGTATCCCGCTCTACTCATCAAGACCACTTGTGCATGATCATCTGGTAGGGAATGATGGCGCATTTAATGAAACGGTTAAGGGGTTAATTAATGCAGGAAACTCAGGGATTAATATCGAACTTAGAGTTATTCCGACACTGGCTAACTATACAGAATTGGATGATATTGTAGAGTTCGTTGGCCGTGTGTTCTCCAACATCAATCAGATTTCCCTTATGGGGCTGGAATCTATCGGTTGGGCACGAAAGAACTGGTCAACAATCTTCATTGAGCACAGCAGTTATAGTGAGAAAATAATCTCCGCCATAGACGCTGCGCACAGGTCAGGTATACCTCTAACAATTTTTAATTATCCTTTGTGTCATCTTCCCGAAAGAGCTTGGGAGCTTGCTGCTCAGTCGATCTCTGATTGGAAAAATTACTATCCTAAAGAATGTGATGAATGCACTCAGAAGTCTTCCTGTACTGGTTATTTCAGTTCCTCAACAGGCCGTTTTCATCAACCACCGAGACCAATTTTATGAAAAAATTTAATTTTGCTGCTCTACTTCCGGGATTTTTGGCGCTCAATAATTCTGTATGGGCAAGTGATTCATCCACCGGAGCAAGTGATTTGCCTGGTATGACTCTTAATGAACATGATTTAGTGATAGCCCCACTTAACACCGAAGTTCCATTCTACATTGCAGGGCATCGCAGTCATAGCTCCCATCGAAGCCATAGTTCTCACCGATCATCATCAGGTGGCGGGTACTATGGTGGCAGCACTCCTTATTATCCAAAAACATACAGCTCACCAAGCTCATCTGGGTCTTCAAGTTCAGGAACAAGTTCCTCATCGTCCTCTTCCTCTGTGCGTTCGCTTCGTTCTAACGACAATAACAACTCTACTACTACGAATTCTGTTGGAACTACAGAAGCTAACCGTGCAAGTAATGGGCTGACTTCTGGTACAGAGAAGCGTAAGCGCTTAATCATGCGGGTTCAATTCGCTTTGCTGGACAAAGGTTATTACAACGGAAATATTGACGGCATAATGGGGCCTTCGACAAGGCAGTCAATAAAAAATTATCGCATTGCGAACGGACTGCCAGTACCCACAAGTGAAACCTTGGATACACAGTTGTTAAATTCATTGAGTATTTTAGCTCGATAAATTAAGTATATTTAAAATTGTTCATTTTAACATTAACTTGTATGAATATATATTTCAGAGGCGATTAAATGTCAGTCAGTTATAACATATATAGAATGCCATATAAGAGTCTTCCAGAATTGACAAAAAAAATCATTAAAGAAGGGCTTGTCGAACAAAAAACTATTCTACATCAATCTTATCAACTCAAATTTTATTTTTCTGATAAGTTAAAAGGAAATGAAGTATGGTGGTGGGATGTATTTAGTGATTTCTTCAATGAAGAAATTGAAAAGCCTCATAATATATTCTATTTTGGCCTGCTAATAGGATTTAAAGAAAAGGACCCTGAGAATTGCTATCTTATCAGTCTTGGTAAATCACATTTTTATCTCAGCAAGTTTATTGAAGCAGACTTTGGGCTGAATGTGGCAATGCGTATAGCTAATGATGAAAATATTTTGCTCAAGAAAAGTAGATTCTTTTGTGGGGGAAAGAGTCAGGAGGCATCGTCATATTCACAGTTTGTGCAAGGATCATATTTTCCTGGCGAATCCATCGAACATCTTAAAACAAAAGCCAAAGAAACTGACAAGTGGGGATGTAATAATATAACTTTTTCTGATTCAATACAGCTAAGTTTAGATGGTGCCCCTACTGCATTAGTAGATGTCTTCAATGATATTGATTCTTCGTTGGCAACCAAAGAGAAAATCGAATTTCCTAAATCGGAAAAAATCACTGACGAGTCAAAGATAGATGAGCTTGATAATTATCTACTTCAATCGATCATTAAAGATGATGTAAATGTTATTATAGATGAGATTCAATCTTTTGGTGCCTCTATTGTAATTAATAATTCTTTGACATTTTTTAAATTGCACACAAAAGTTGAGGGGAGTGGAAAGTATCTTCAATCAGCAGATAAGGTTAATGATATAAAAATAACAGATGTTAAGCAATTTATAAAAAACAACGACATAAAGGATATCAATAAAGTTTTTGTTAAGATAACTAATGAAAATAACAGTGGTCATACGGCCTCGCTAAAAGAAATATTGAGTATTACTTATAGCGATGGCAGTGAGCACTACTTCCTTAAGAAGGGAGGGTGGAGTCGATTTAACTCTGCCTTTATGAAGTATTTGTCTACCTCTTTAGCCAGTATAAAATTTGAGGTTAAAGATGCTCTAAAGGAAGACGAATTCAAAGCATGGCAAGCTGAAAAAATAAAACAAATCGAAGAAGGAACTTCTAAAGACAAATTAGAATATAGAGAGTACTATTTTAATGAAAAGATGTCTGTTGAGAAAGGTTATATACTTCTAGATCGCCAGCTCAAAAAAATACCATCCTTACGTGATGATGGAAAGGACTACAATGTTGAAGTTGCAGATCTTTATAAAAATGGAGAGATTATTGCTGTAAAGATATCAGATAAACCGCATGATCTAATTTATAATATTGAGCAGTCAAAAACTACAATTCAAACTATAGTAAGAGGAGTAGTAAAATTTGAAGAGAAAATTACTGATGTGGTTTTATGGATCTCAACTACTACAAAAGCCAAAAAATTGATTGACATCAATTCTATTCAATTTTTATTAGCGGTTCAAACTTGGAAGGAAGTTGTTGAAGGATTTAATTTGAAACCAAAGATATATTATTCGCATCACGAAAAACCCAAAAAGAAAAAGGAAAAGAAAAAGCCGAAAAACGGTTGATTAAAAATATTGAATTTCCTTATCGAATAATTTCAGGAGAGAAAAGAACATTCTAATTACCACATTATAAATACAATTTGAGTGTATTGATGGATTTAAAATCTTATGTGGTGGTGTTATGTGAAACTTACACCACCATTGTTTATTGAACATTTTTAAGAACTTTCAAAATTTACTCTGGATGTTGGTTATAAACCCCGTAGCTGATAAGCTGTGGCACTATTTATGCAATCATAGTGCCCTCATAATCTCTGTACAATTTTATTTGAAATGAATTAAACCATAATTGCCTCTTAATTCATTATCAACAAGAGTAAAGTTCGTCATTTCTCTGTCAAGCCAATAAGACTCTTCAATATGCTCTAACAGTATTATTTGGAAACCACCATGAGACCGCATTTTCTCAACAAAAGAATTAATTTCATTTAGGGCTGCATCAAGACTTGCAAAGTCATCAGTTTTTTTACCAGCAGTACTAAAATATGGAGTGCTGGGCTGGTCAATGACTAAGAATCGTGGAACCCACGGTACTTTTCTATCTCTTACCAATTCGTGAAGTGCAAGGAAATAAGCTACATGTACATACATATAGTTAGAAGCACTTCCAATATCTATCATTTTTTCAACTTGATTTTTATTTATCAAATCAAGTGTTTTTTTGCCTTGTTGAATATCGGAGTTGCATCCTCAAATCCTTTTAAAGGCATCCGTTTGAATATTTCCTTTATTTTTCCGTTCAGTAAACTCAATGTATATTCTTTAAAGGCATTATTATCTGTTATCTTGCTTTCTAACTCATTAATTTTAGTAGTTATCTTTTCTATAGTATCAGTATAATCATATTTAGGGAGAACAACTATCCGTTTAATTTCAGAGCTGAGTTCACCCATGAACCGATAAAGCTCGATTGGTGTGATTTTTTCATCACTAACAGTTGCAAGTTTTTTACTCAAGGATGATATTTTAAGTTCTAACTCTTTTCTCTTAGCATTTGTTTTTGATATGAGTGAGTTTTGTCCTTTTTCGGCTATAGCCTTTTTTATCTCTGAGCTTTGGTTCAATAAGGATTTAATGATTGAATAGATGTTTTTTGTATATAATATTTCGCTATAATTATCATCTAAATATTTGGCTATTAAAAGAGAGTCTTGGTTGTCTTTTAAAAACTTCTTATATTCAGTATTTGTTTCTATATATTCATTAATGTCTGTCAGTTCTTTTTTTAAGAGGAAAAGTTCTTTTTCAATTTTTGTTCTTTCATTAATTGCTGGGATTTCGTTTATATTCTTGTAATTAACTATCGCTTTCAAATTTTCAAGTTTATCACTTACAGTTGGTTCATTCTTGCTGTTTCCACTTATTAAACCAAAATAATACGCCCTGTCGTATAATGATTCTATTTCACTTTCGAAATTGAAATAAGAGTCTTTGCTAGCCGACTGTTTATATTCGATACGAGCAAGATTCCTTTGTAATTCTTCTAACCGCGTTCTCATTATCATAGTTTCGGCGTTTTCACTGCCAAGAGCCATGTCAAAGGTTCGGTCAATACGCTCTCTTGTCTTTAAATCAGAGATTTTCGAATAAAGATGTTCTGAAGAGGTTAGTGTTGTTTGATCTATAAAGCAATGCGGGATAAAATATCTATAGGATACTTTTGACCCTTGTTGTATGAATCTACCACCATAAGGGATTTTTAGAGAACTATTAATACCAAACTCATAATTCAGATGTTCTTTTAAAACATCCTTTTTGATATTGTTAATAGGGATTTGTGGAATGTCTCCATTTTTGTCAAAGTAAACTAGATCATCTTCTTCAAAGTGTGTCGCTTTTCTACAAATAGTGAAATATTTACCGTTTATACTTAATCTAATCCCATACCAATTTACAAAATTATCGACATTTGTTTTTGATATACCATCAGATGATGAGGATAAAAGGCAATAATCAATGATAGCCAGTATTGAGGATTTCCCTTTGCCAGAATCACCTGTTATTACATTTACCTTATTTTCCTCAAGTTCTAAATTCCTCAAGGTTGAATCAATTTGCCATATTAAAATATTAGTAATCTGCATTATAATCTAACTCCACAAATGTCATATATATTGTGTGGTTCTTCTAATAATAAACGTGCAACATTTATAGATGCTGCCTGTATTTTTACGGCTCTTTTGCCAATAAACGGGATCGCATTATCTAATATTAACTTGTTTTTAAATGCTAATTTACCGTGTTCTAATTCAGCTATTCCATTTTCAAGGCACAATGAAACACAATTAACTGAGGATGGAAGGAAATTATAGAATCTTTTATTTATGGATACTATTATTTCGGGCTTGGTTAATAGTAGATCTTGAAAAGATAGTGTATTGGTTCTCTTGTGGGCAAGGTAATCTAAGCTTTTTTTATGAAATATAATTGGTAAAATTAGCATTGCATTGCTTATTTCAATATTTGATGCTATTGATAACACCTCTTGCAAAGAGAATATACCCAAAAGCTCATTGTTATATATTTTCATTTATAGACTGACTCCCAGTTTTGAAGCCATCCTATTTTGGGCTTATCTGAAAGGAGCAAGAACGTTCCTGTAGTCATAGATTTAGGTAATTGATTTTTATCCAACACAATATTACAGTTTCCTGTCAATTCAGTATAGACAGAGAAGGCTTTATTAAGATGATCTTCATTTATTTCTGTAAAACGGCTTCGTATATACGTTGCTGAATGACGTGATTGCCATTCATCAAGCGCTTTTAGATATATTAGTCTTTCTTCTTGAGTTGTTAAATCTCCAGAGCTTTGCAATTTTTGAATGAAAGCTTCTGTTTTGGCCATTTCATTTATATATTTTACGATTGAATCGCTATTCAAATCCAAATCTTTGAGTTGTTTGTAAGATATCTTTGATTCAACGTTAGTTGGGTATGCAGATTCAAAATCGTAGTATTGGTCGAAATTATTTATACAATTTCTTGAAATTTGAATAATCCTATCTATTCCCAAATTATTTCGAAAATCATCATAACTTATATTTATTTTGGTGTGATTTTTAACCAAATCATATTTATGTTTAAAAAAAGCACCTGAAATATAATTAAAAGCATCATCTATTTTATCATCAGGGATTGCTAATGTTTTTAGTAATGTTTTTATTTGGCGGATGATCCCATCTTCGCTATGTTGAAAACTTATACTATTAAATAAACGTTTAGAAGAATTGCTATCGAGTGAGTTTATGATAGAAATATACTTATAGAGGTCATCTGACTTATTTTTATGATCTTGTTCTATCTTTTCTATTTCATCTTTTATTTTTTCAATGTCCTTAGTGTCGTTAGTCAAAAGTTGCACGATACCAGGCTCTAAGGTAAGACCTTTGTTAGTGTAAAAAATAAGGCTAATGCTTTTGTCGCCTATGGTCTTAATCGCCTCTGACCAATTATATAATGTTTTCCATAAGTCTATGTCTTTATTAGTTATATTAGACTTGTTAATTGAATGTTTAACTTGAACCAAAGTTTTATGACCCTCGATGCTCTCAAGATGGAGATCGTCATAAACTTCAATCCCAATGTGTTCTTCTGGTTTAAGCTCTAAGGCATGTTTTAAAGCAACGTAATCTTGATAGGTAAAACCTATTGAATTTTTGTCAGCATTAGTTTTTTCAAAGAAATCCATATGGTAGCCCACTAAGGAAACAAGCAATGAAAGCATAAAAAAACATCAGTATCTTTTTTTCACCATATCAAACACTAAAAACATATGGAAGCATACGTATCAAAGTTTAGTTATATAACCTTATGTTTTTATACTGGTTTTATGTACATGTGCGCTTTCAATCCGATGAGAATGTTTTAGCTAAGGGGCATTCGTCAGCATATGGGCTTTCCAGGCTATCCCTATCCTTCTTGCTAATCCCCTGTATCAGTCAAGCAGCGATAGCTTTAGCTCTTTGAGTTTGAACGTAATCACTCCACCATTGCATCAAACTCTGTCGTTCTATCAGATATTCTGCACGATTGTATGCTGCGATAATTTCATCTTTTTTAGAGTGGGCGAGTGCTGCCTCAAGAACTTCAGCTCTGAACTTACCTGACTCCTCTGCCGCTGTTCTTGCAATCGAACGCATACCGTGAGCTACAAGTTCGCCTCCAAACCCCATTCGGATAATAGCTGCGTTGGCTGTTTGTTCATGCATATGATTAAGAGGCGCTTTAATGCTGGGGAAAACCCATTCTCTATGCCCACTTATTGATTTCATTAATTCAAGGATGTGCAAAGCTTCTTTACTCAAAGGAACTTTGTGAGGCTTTTTCATTTTCATAAAATCAGCAGGAATGTTCCAAATGCTGTTGGTTGTATCAATATCAGACCACCTTGCACGAACGGCTTCACCCGGACGAACCCATGTCAACAATTGCCATTCAATTAGCATACGTGTTTCCAACCGGATTGAAGCATTCGTCAAGGATTCCATAAACCTTGGCAATTCGCTTGGGGGAAGGGCAGGCATATTTTGCTTTTTTGGTTTACTGAATCTTTGGCCAAGGTTGTCAGCCGGGTTGAACTCAATAAGTTCTTCAGTGGCTGCCCACCGGAAGATTTCATTCAGACGGGAAATGATGCGGCGTAGAGTTTCCAACACCCCTCGTTGCTCAATAGGATCAAGGTGTTGTTTTAAGAGCTTAGGCCGGATCTCATTGATAGGGACATTACCCAGACCAGGAAAGACATTTCTCTCTAAGCTGCGCCAGATGTCTGCTGCATGGTCTTGTGAGATACCTGATGTCTTTACCTTCTCATCTAACCATTTCCGCGCTACGGCTTGGAGAGTGTGCTCAGTAGCACTCTTTAATGCCTTCGCCTTATCGTTGTTATGGATTTGTGGATCAACACCATTTGCCAGAAAGGAAAGATATTCATCACGTAAGGCTCTGGCTCTTGCCAGTGTAAGGTGAGGATAGGTCCCAAGGCTCATTTTGGTTCTTTTTTTACTCACTGGCACTGCATACCTGAAATACCAATTCTTCTTTCCTCCTTTCGAGAGGGGAGCAATTCGTAGTATCAAACCATCTCCGTCAAACAAGTTGATTTCTTTGTCGGCTGGCTTGGTGCTTTTGATTTCAGTGTCAGTGAGCTTCTTAGCGATTTTTGCCATTTTGGGACCCTCGTTTTTTGGACCCTTCTTAGTGGGTCCCATTCAGGGTGCCATATGTGATAGTTCTCAGCAATTCTCACTGGACGACAATAGACGTAAAAAAGCCCGCAAAGCTTGTGCTATGCGGGCTTAGTAGACTTCATTGTACTTCAAACAACTAAAAAGTGGTGGAGCTGGGGGGAGTTGAACCCCCGTCCGAAATTACTACGCCGTCGGTACTACATGCTTAGTCTATCTTTACATTCGCCGGGCAACTGCGGGTAGACACGCCATTACCAAACTATCCTGATTAGTTTTAATGCTTCAACCCCAGGCAAGGTTTCCACACGATCTCTTTTGGGTTTGACTTCTCTTTGATCCCCGTCTTAAGAGCGGAAGCTAGGGAGAGAAGGCTCTTAGCAGGTTATTAAGCTGCTAGGGCGTAGTTTTCGTCGTTTGCGACTATTTTTTTGCGGCTTTTTACGAGGCAAACCGCCCCTCGGCATGCACCTTGGGTTTCGCGAATCCCGTCGAATCCAGAATCAGCCCCACAAGTGTCAGGCGGAGTATAACAGAGATGTATCATGGGTTACCACCCCTCAACCCGGTTAACGTTCACGCAGCGCTTCACTGGCGCGGTTAAACGGTTTGATCAGGTAATCTACGATGGTTTTCTGCCCGGTTTTTATATCCACGCTGGCCACCATTCCCGGTGAGATAGAAAAATGGCGTCCGGCTTTATTTTCCAGAAAGTCCTGGTGGGTGCGGATAAATACCCGGTAATAGACGATTTCCGGTTTCACTTCGTCCTGGATAGTGTCCGGCGAGATAGTTTCAACTATACCTTCCAGGCCGCCATAAATGGCGTAATCATAGGCGGTGACTTTCACCAGCGCGCGTTGGCCGGGGTGAATAAACGCGATGTCACGCGGGGAGAGGCGAGCTTCAATCAGCAAGCGATCGTCAACAGGCACGATTTCCATCATTTCACCGTTAGGCGGGATAACGCCGCCAATCGTCGTCACCTGAATATTTTTTACAATACCGCGCACCGGCGAGCGTACCGTCATGCGCGATACCGAATCTTCGCGGCCTTTGATTATCGCCGATAGCATATCGACTTCGGCATTAGCTTTGGAAAGCGCCTCGCGCGCCTGCACGTAATACTGCGAACGCAGGTCGGTAATTTTGAGTTGCAGGTCGCTTTTTTGCCGCTGTAAACGCAGAACTTCAACGTTACTGGCCGCGCCGCTTTTCGCCAGGCGTTGGGTAATCGCCAGCTCTTTATTTACCGAAACCAGCGCGTCTTGTATGTCGGATGCGGAGTCGTTGAGCTGTGCACGGCGGCTTTTATACAGGCGAGTTTCGGACGCAAGAAGATCCGGCCAGGCTTTGAGCGAGTCGGGGAATACCAGCGGCAGGTCGTTCACTTCTGCGTTAAGCCGCACGCTGGAGGCCAGCGACGCGCGGTAACGGGCAGCGCTTTCGCCAACGTTGGATTCGGAACGGGTCGGGTCGAGGCGGGCGACGATTTGCCCGGCTTCGACCTTATCGCCTTCGTGTACCAGCACTTCGGTGACGATGCCTCCGTCAAGCGACTGCAAAATTTGCTCACGCGAACCGGGAACCACTTTCCCGGTGCCGGTAGACACTTCATCAAGTTTGCCAAACCATGCCCAAATGCCGAACAAAATAAAAAGTAAGGCGCTTATGATAATGATGCGGCTGGCGCCGGAAAATTCATTTTCACGCTTCATATCCGGGTCATCAATGGCGATATCAGGCTGACTGGTTTTCATTTTTCCACTCCCGCTCGTTTGCCTGTACGGTGGCGCGGCTGTTGTTACTGTTACTTAGCGCTTGAGCTTTCGGCGCATCCATCACCAGCTGCCCCTCCTTCAGAACCAGCACCCGTTCCACAAGTTCAAGCATCGGTACCCGGTGAGTGGCGACAATTAACGTGCGATGCCCCAGCCATTGCCCCAGGCGCTGAATAAATTCGCGTTCGGTGTGGTCATCCAGCGAGGCGGTAGGTTCATCAAGTAACACAATATTGGGGGAGCGCAACAGCATACGCGCCAGCAAAATGGACTGGCGTTGCCCTCCCGATAACCCCGTCCCGCCTTCCATAATGGGGTGCGCGAGTCCTTTTGGCAGTTGTTTAACAAAATTACCGGCACCGCTTATTTCCAGCACCTCGAAGATCTCTTCGTCACTGGCATTCGGTGCGCCAAGGGTAAGGTTTTCGCGCAGCGTGCCGTAGAATAAGCGGGCGTTCTGGCTCATAAAACCGATGTTGCGCCGCAAATCCGCCATATCAATTTGCGTCATGCTCAGATTGTCGAGCCGCGCATCGCCGCGGATCAAATCAACGCCGCCCGCCAGCGCCTGAAGTAACGTTGATTTCCCCGCGCCGTTGCGCCCGAGCACCGCCACGCGCTCGCCCTGCTGAATTTCGAGATGAGCAATGCGCAAAGGGATACGCTGGTCGTCGCTGTGGTAGCGAAAATGCGCATTTTCAAACAGATAATGGCCGTGGAAAATATCCTGATGCACCAGGCTTTCGCCGCGTTGGGTTTCGACGGGCAATTGCATAATGCTGTCCAAGCCTTGTTTTGCCGCTTTGACCTGCTGCCAGCGAGCGAGCACGCCGCACAGGTTTGCCATCGGCGCAATCATGCGCGATGCCAGCATGGATGCGGCAACCATCGCACCGGTGGTCATATCGCCTTCAATCACCAGCGGTGCGCCGAACAAAATCACCGCCGCATACACCAGGCTTTGAATAGTGATGCCCCAGCTGATTAACCCCTGTGAAAGCTGGCGCGTACGCAGGCCGGACTCTGCCGTAATGCGAATGTAGCTGTTCCACTGCTGCAAAAAGCGGTTTTCCGCCTGCATCAGCTTGATGTCTTCCAGCCCCTGCACGCTTTCCACTAATACAGCGTTGCGTAAAGTGGCCTCGTGCGCCGACTGATTGGCGAGCATCGCCAGTTTTTTTTGCAGCAAAAGGCCGGGCAAAATCATTAATACCACCGCCACGGGGGCGATCCACGCCAGCTGCGGGGCGATAACGGCCAGCACGATGATGAACATAAAGAAGAAGGGGAGATCGACGATCGTCGAGATCGTCGATGAGGTGATCATTTCTCGGATCTGTTCGAGTTCGCGAAGCTGGGAAATAAAGCTGCCGGTGGAGCGGGGAATAGCGCTGTTGCGCAGGCGTAATGCGTGGCTGAACACGCGGTCGGAAATGCGCATGTCCGCACGTTTACCGAGCACGTCCATAATATGGCCACGCGCCACGCGCAGCACAAAACCAAATATCACCGCCAGCAATACGCCGGACGCCAGCACATACAGTGTGGGGTAAGACTGCGCCGGGATCACGCGGTCATAAACCTGCATCGAAAAAAGGATGCCGGAAAGCGACAGCACGTTGATCAAAAATGCCGCCAGCATCACCGGGCCGTACGGGCGCAAATCCTGCATTACCAGCTCTTTGAGCCAGTCCGGGCTGAAGCGCGAAATATACGCATCAACACGGCTGTCTTTGAGTGCCGATAGCGGGCGAAGTGCAGCCACAAAACGGATTTCAGGCAGCAGGCTGGCGAGCGATACCCGGTTGGTCTGGCGCTGGTCGTCAATCACACAAATATCGACGCTATCTTCGCCGTCGAAATGTTCTATAACCGCCAGCTGCCCGTTGTTCAGACAGGCCGCGATCGGCAACCGCCATTTGCCAATCGCCCGTTCCGGGGTGCTCAGCATGTGAAATGAAAGCCCCGCCTGGCGCGATAGCTGCGTCAGCGCTGAAAGCATGTTTTTGTCTTTAAACCACGGGGCGTTGGCCTGAATAGTGCCGGGTGAGCAGACCACGCGGTAATGCGCGGCGACGTGGCTAATCAACTGCGCCCAGTGGCTCAGCGATTGTTCGTTCAGGTGTTCATCAACCGGAGGCGGGATTTTGCTCATGGCTGGATCTCCAGCGACTGGATAATGCGGTGCTCCAGGCCAAATGCGTTGCGCAATCGCCCGCTGTTATACAGGCAATTGAGCTGCAATTGATGAAGCTGGCTGAGGATTTGTCGCTGGGCGAAACGGGCCTGGAAAACCTCCTGTTCCGCATTCAGCACGTCAAGCAGCGGGCGGGAACCTAAATCCAGATATTGCTGCTGGTAAAGTTCGCGGGTACGCGCGCTTAACGCTTCCTGGCGCTGCAACACCTGAACCGCTCCCATCAAACCAAGCGCCTGGCTGCGCGATTCCATCAGTTTCTGGCGAATGTCCAGCCGGGTGCGCTGCACGCCAGATTGCGCCGCTTCCACCGCGTGGCTTGCCGCCTTGCGCCGCGCCGTTAAGCCGCCACCCTGATAAATCGGCATTTCAACTTTGATAAACGCGGAATATTGCGTGCGGTCGAGCACTTCATGGCTGGCATATTTATCGTTGAGGTAGTGCTGAACCTGCGGCTCAAGCGAAATGGTCGGCGTCATTTGCGCGTTGGCGTAATCGAGATTCGCCTGCGCCACGCTTGCCTGCGCCCAGGAGGCTAAAACGGCAGGCACTAAGCGGTCGTCGGGTTTGGTGATCTCACAGCTTTTGGCGAGTTTATTCGGGAATTCGTTGCTGATGCCGTTGAGGTTGTTCCAGCCCAGCCAGCTCATTAATGTGGCCTGGGCGCTGTCGAGATTGGCCTGATATTGAATCAGCTGCGATCGGGCGGATTCAATACGCGCGTTGGTTTGCACCACGTCTGACATCGACGTCGCCCCTTCGTCGTTGCGCTTCTCGGTTAAGCGGCCAATAGCGCTCAGGGCATCAAGCTGATCTTTGGCGATAGTGACCATTTGCTGCCACATCTGCGCCTGAATCATGGCGTTAGCCGTGTCGTGGCCAACGTTATCAATGCTCACCAGCACGTTCGCCTGCTCCTGGGCTACGCCCGCGCTTTCGGCGCGTACCTGGCTCGACACTTTGCCGAAGTCGTAAAGCATCTGCGAAACGGAAAGCACCAGCGACGGGCTAAAACCGCTGTCGGTATAACTGTTGCTGTAGCCGTTATTCATGCCAGCCGTGACTTGCGGGTAGTACTTTGATTTTGCGACGTTAACCTGTTCTGACTGCCCGGCCAGCTTGCCGATGGCTTCATAAATGCTCGGGTGCCAGCTCACCGCACGGTTCACCGCATCGTTGAGGGTCAGTGTTCCTGGCGCCGGGGCGTTTAGTGGCAGGCTGGATGAGCCATCAAGCGCCGGTAGTTGTTGCTGCTCAGAGAGCGCCTGAGTGCTTATGTATTGCGTCGTGTCATCGGCATGTCCCTGAGCAACAAGCAGGTTACATGCAAGCCATAAAGCCACGGACTGTAATTTTCCCATAGTTCATCCCTATTAAATGGCACTACTTTTTCTTGTTCCCCGGGCGTCTGCGCACCCGGGGTATTTGTTGATGATGTTATTCAGGTAATGATGTGGTTTTGCTGTAGCAGCTCTTCGAGCGTGGTGTTGACATTCTCCAGCGTGACGAGTGGGGCAGCTGTGTAGGCCAGGCCTGTGCCATCACGGTCGATGGAGATCACCGTGTTATTGCCACTGGTGGCGACATTGAGGTAGTTGGCGATATTGGAGCTAGCCGGGTTCCACCCGGTGAGCAGGTCGTGAATATCAATCTTGTCGCCTTGCGCCAGCGAGAAGTTTTTCCACGTATCTGCGCCATTGCCGCCAGTGGTACTGCTGGCGTTGAGCAAGTCATAAATCAGCGTGTCGCCATAGGCCGAGCCGGTAATCACATCCCGTTGTGCGGTACTGACAAACTGCGGATTCATATCAATGGTTAGCGTTGCGCTATCGGCGTGGCCTTTCTGGTCGTTCAGGGTGTAGGTGAATGTTTCTTTAGAGGTTATCGAAGCCGGGTTAATCCCGTTATTGAGCGTGTAGGTATAGGCCCCGTCGATAGCGATTTGCAGCTTGCCGTATTGACCCTGAATGGTTGCGGAGGCGCTGCTGTTAGTGAGCGGATCAAGCGTTGCGGTGCTGCCGTTAAAGCCGGTGAGGGTTAACAGCGTCTGGACGGTGCCTAACTGATCCATGGCTCCGGAGGCATCGGTGCCGTCATACAGGTTACCCTGAACCGTGCTGCCCGCGAGGGTTGAATAGCTGTCCAAATCGAGGGTGGTACCGGTGATGGACGGGGTGATAGTGATCCGCCCCGCAGCAAGTGGCCCCATATTGCCTGTGTAGCTCAGTGTGTAGCTGCCAGCCTGCAGGTCGGTGCCGCTCAAATTAATATTCGCCACGCCACCCAGTAAAAGTCCACTATTAAACGAGCCGGTTTTGACGATGCCTGTTGGGCCGCTCAACGTCCAGTTAACGGTTAATCCTCCCAGAGACAGGAGCGACGCGACGTTAAAACTTAGCACTGGATCGTGAAGCACAGTGTTGCTGTCGACCACAAATGTTCCACTGCCAGTGCCGGAGGTTGATGCAAGCAAAGCCGTATTCCATGATGCTGAACCAACGGTCGTGTCAGAGTAAGCCGCTGTGTTTTGCACGGTGCTGACCGCCATCAGCTTACTGGTGTCATCAATCGCATCGACGGTGCGCGGCGTGGCGGTGATGTTAAGGGATGCAGTGCCTGTATCACCATTTGGTGCGGTTACCGTATAAATGAAGCTGTCCGGCGTTTTGATGCTGTCTGCACCCTGGCCTGCATTCAATTTGTAGGTGTAGTTGCCGTTGGTATCAATGGTCAACACACCGTACTCACCATTAATAGTCGTCAGGCCAGTAGTAGCGACGGACACGCCGTTAACCTGGGTTACCTCGCTGCCAGCAGGAGCAATATCATCTTCGAGGATATTGCCCACCGTGGTGGCGCTGACAGTCTCCACCGCGTAGATATAGTCCTGCAAAATATTCAGCGTATAGCCCGTCAACACGGACACACCGCTGGCATTATTAAGCAGGAACAGGTACTCGCCGCCCGGCAGCGTTAAGGTTAATTGCGCGGAAGTCCCGCCGAGCAGCGGCGCGGTAAGCCAGGTTTTCTCCACCTTATATTGCTCGAACTGCTGGGTGATATCGTTGAACTTGTAGATATACAAGTCGAAGGTCGAAAGCAGCGCCACGCCGCCGACGCTGGCCTGTAACGTCATGGTGCGCGTCGAACCGTCATCAACCTCAAAGATTATGGGGTTGGACATGTTGGCGAGTAAATTCGCATCCAACACATTTCCCACGCCAATACTGAGTACGGATAACCCATTTTGCGATGAAGCTCCGTGGTTAACCGCTTCAACGTCTGTAGTGTAGGTTAGCGTTGCCGTGTTGTCGGTTGGTGTGACGGTGCTGGCTGGCGTGGGATTACCCAGCGTCACCACCAACTGTGCGGTATCGCTTACGCCATTGTGGGTGATGGTATAGCTGAAGTTCTCGGTTCGTCCGAGAACCGCCGACGAGGTGTTTGTCAGCGTATAGGTATAGCTGCCGTCCTGGTTGATACGCAAAGTGCCGTACTGCCCCTGAATCTCTACGCCGCCCGCGATGACAGGCGTACTGATACCCTGCGCGTTGGTGACCGAGGTCACCAACGTACCGGATGGCACAGTGTCCTGGGTGCCATTAGGGCCAATGTCAGTTATTACGTTCCCTGGGTGAGATGTTTCACCAGCAACTATACCAGGACTGACTTGCTCCACGGCTACGTCCAGGTTTGTGAGTGAACCGGTCGCCAGCAGGCTGGTGTTGTAACTCAGCACGCGATAAGTGCCCGGAGGGAGGTTATCGACTTTGAACGTAATACCGCTGGCTCCGATAGTTAACAGATTGGCAAATTGTGTCTGCGACGAGTCGTAAAGAGTGGTCCATACGCCTGAATCTAAACGTTGAACTGCAACTTCCAGTGAATTGAGCAGAGTCAACACTACGCCAGTCGCTGCGGCTTCAATAGTGATATTTCCGCTTCCCGGGCCGACGTCAAATTGGACCTGTGCGGTGTCATCGCCCAGTACGGAAGCCGTCTCGCCCAGCGCACCGACCAGCAGCACGCCGTAATCAGCGTATTGCTCGGTCGTAACGGTAGAGTTAGAGGTTAACGCAAGATTCACCACGTTGCTGTCAGCGGCCAGTGGCAGTACTGGCGCATTGATATTGAGCGAGGTAGAAGCGTTGCCCGCCGCGTCCGTTGCGTTCACCGACAGCGGCTGGCCTTCAATCTGGCGCACCGGCAGCGTGGCGGTGTAGTTCCCGCTGGAGTCTGCCGTAGCGTTAACGGTGCCGCCGCCCGGCAGAGTAATGGTCACGGTGCTGTTAGCTTCGGCGCTGCCGCTCACTGAACTACCGTCTGCACTCACCACCGCAGTCGGTACGGCTGGTGGCGTGATATCCACAATCACCGTTGCAGCGGTGGAGAAATTTCCCGTGCCGTTGGCATTGGTCGCGGTGGCGGTAAAGGCATGGGAACCTTCACCTAGCGCTCCCGGCGTATAGCTCCAGGCACCGCTGCCACTGGCGGTGACGGTTCCCATTAACACACCATTGTTAAACACATTAACGGTGGCCCCTGCATCGGCCGTGCCGTTGATGGTTGGCGTGACATCATTAGTGCTTTGCCCGTTAGCCACGTTCCCGGTTATGGCGGCGAAGTTATCCACCACGCTTGTGATTACAGGCACGCCCGGCAGCGCGGTATCAGGCGCGGTAAATCCGGTGGATGCCCCTGTATTGCCCGCTGCATCCTGAGCAAAGGCGAGCAGGGCTTGCGCGTTGGTTTGCGCCGGGGAAATGGCAACTGTAAATGCGCCTGTGCCGTCCGCCGTTGCCGTGCCAAGTACGGTTCCGCCGCTGGTGGTAATCGTCACCGTGCTGCCGGCTTCGGCAGTACCCGTCACGCTGGTCCCGGTTGCATTAACTGTCAGCCCGGTTGGCTGCGTTGGCGCAGTAACATCCACAACAATCGCCGCAGGCAGCGAAGCCACGCTGGTATTCCCCGCCAGATCGGTAGCGGTCACGGTGAAGGAATGCGTGCCTTCGGAAAGCTGCGCCGTTGGCGAATATGTCCAGATGCCACTGCCGTTGGCGGTGACCGTGGCGTACAGCACGCCATTGTTATAAATATTCACCGACGAGTTGGCTTCCGCCGTGCCGTTAAGCGTTGGTAGCCGATCGTTAGTGGCCTGGTTATTAGCAAGTGCAGCGTTGAATACGCCTCCGGCAGCATCATCAACAATCGAAGTAATAACCGGAGCATTCGGCGCGCTAGCATCAACCGTGATGGCAAATCCGTCAGTGGCTGCGCTGACGTTACCCGCCGCATCGGTTGCCGTGATCGTGAAGGTGTGCAGCCCCGTGCCCAGCGGTGTAGTCGGCGTGAATGACCAGTTGCCGCCAGCCGGAACCGTCAGGGTGCCAATTTGTGTTGCGCCGTCAAAGATGGCAAGCGTGGTGCCTGCTTCTGCGGTGCCGTTGAGCGTAGGGCGCGCGTCATTGGTGACTTGCCCATTGCTGAGCGAGATATTAAATACGCCGCCTGCTACATCATCCACAACTGACGTGAGCGCTGGCGCGATCGGCGTTCCGGTGTCGATGGTCAGCGTAAAGGAGCCGGAGACAGCCCCGACGTTACCCGCCGCATCCGCAGAGGTTGCCGTAAAGACGTGTTCGCCATCGGAGCGGGCTGGCGGCGTGTAACTCCAGGTGCCTGTCGGGCTGGCTGTGACCTCCGCAAGAAATACGCCATTGTCGGAAATACTCACTATCGAGTTGGCTTCCGCCGTACCGCTCAGCAATGGCTGATTGTCGTTGGTCGTTTGCCCGCTAACCAGCGCGCCGGTGGCCAGGCTGAAATCGTCAAATGCCTGAATGACGATTGGTGCGGTTGGGGCGGTGGTATCGACAACAATATTGAATGCGGGCGACGATGGGCTGACATTGCCCGCCGCATCGGTGGCAGTGACGGTTAATGCATGCCTGCCGTTACCCAGCGCAGCGTTTGCTGGCGGGGTGAAGTTCCAGACGCCACCCACTGCGGTGGTGGTGCCGATCAAGGTGCCGTTATCGTAAATATTGACCGTTGAACCAGCTTCTGCGGTGCCGCTCAGCGCCGGGCGAGCGTCGTCCGTCACCTGGTTGTTATCCAGATTGCCAACCGCTGAACCAATATCGTCAGCAATATTGGTAATCGCGGGTGCGGTGGGGGCTGCGATATCAACCACGACGTTAAAGCCTGCCGATGGCGCGCTGACGTTGCCCGTTGCGTCGGTCGCGGTAACAGTCAGGTTATGCGAGCCGGTAGTCAGCGGATCGGTTGGCGTAAAGCTCCAGGTTCCACCCGCACCCACTGTGGTGGTGCCAAGCACCTGGCTGCCGTCAGAAACGGTAATGGTGGAGCCGATTTCACCGGAGCCGGTAATTACAGGGCGCGTTTCGTTGGTTGGCAGCCCGCTGATGATTGGCCCGATACTGGGCGCGGTGTTGTCGGTTACGCTAACAATAAGCGGTGCGGTTGGTGCCACCGAGTCGATGACGACCGAGAATATCCCGGATGGATTGCTGACGTTTCCGGCCGCGTCCGTAGCGGTGACGGTCAGATTGTGGTTGCCCTGGCCGAGGGGGGAGGTCGGATCCAGTGACCACTCTCCTGCACCATTTGCGGCCGTAGTGCCAATAATGGTATTGCCATCTCTTAGGATAATAATGGCGTTGGCTTCGCTGGTGCCGCTTAACGTTGGCAGAGTGTCTTTTGTCGATTGCCCGCTGGTTAACGGCAAATCTGTGCCAGTCGTTTGATCATCAACCACCAACGCGATCGCCGGAAGTATCGGTGCCGTTGTGTCTATGACTGCGTTAAAGGTGGTCGCCGGGCTAACGTTCCCCGCCGCGTCGGTGCTGGTGAGCGTCAGCGGATGGCTGCCTTCGGTGAGCATCTGTTTTGGTGTCCATGTCCAATTCCCGGTTCCATCGACAGGAATTGTCGCAACCACCTTACCGTTGTCGCTAATAATAAGCGTGGTATTGGGTTCAACGGTTCCGCTAAAGGTTGGCGTGGTGTCGTTGGTTGGCTGCCCGGAGACGATTGCGCCAGGTGTGGTACCGTCGTCCGTTACGGTAGTAATGACTGGCGCAAGCGGCACGGTGGTATCGATATTGACCGAGAATCCGGCAGACGGCGCACTGACGTTTCCGGCGGCGTCGGTCGAGGTGACGGTTATTGGATGCAGGCCGTTACCCAAATCACCCGTAGGCGTAAAGGTCCAGGTGCCGTTGGTTCCTACTACGGCGTTGCCGATTGGCGTTATGCCATCCAGAATGGCGATCGTCGAACCTGCTTCGCCAGTACCGGTAAAGGTTGGGCGCGGATCGTTAGTGGCTTGCCCGCTGGAGATATCCTCTGGTCCAGGAGTGACATCATCGGTGACGGCGGTGATTGTTGGTGTGGTTGGTGCGATATTGTCGACGGTGATGCTAAATGCCGGTGACTTACCGCTATCAACATTGGTTCCATTGATATTGACGGTCTGGCTAACGGCAAAGTTATGGGGACCCTGGCTCAGGGCCGTTGTGAACTGGTAGGTCCAGTTGCCGCTGCCATCCGCTGTGACAGACGTGAACAGAGCACCATCCAGGTAAATATCGACTCTGGCATTAACTACCGCACCCGATCCTCTCAGCGTTGGCATGGTGTCGTTGGTACTTTGCCCATTGCCAACGTTTACGAGGTTTGGAAGCACATCGTCTGTAACCTGATCAATAGTCGGTGGGTGAGGGATGCCGGAATCGGTGGCAGTAATATCCACTTCAATACTCTGGTTGCCTGCCAGATCCTGAGCAATCGCGGTTAATGCTTCCCCTGCGGTCTGTGCCGGCGAGATGGTGACGGTAAACGCACCGCCAGGCCCGTTGGCTATTCCTCTGCCTATTTCAGCCCCATCTGCACCACGGATAATTACCGTACTGCCTGCTTCAGCCGTCCCGCTGATTAATGTCCCCGTATCTTCCAGCGGCGTTGTGATAGTCGGCGCGGGTGGCGGAGCAGTATCTACCGTAATCAAAATTGGTGCGGATGGCCCAACTGAGTTACCTGCCGGATCGGTTGCGCCAATCGTCAGCGAATGCCCGTTTTCGGCTAGTTCAGGCAGCGTAATGCTCCAGGTGCCATTCGCGCCAACGGTTGTCGTCGCAATTGGCGTGGTTCCGCCGTTGTCATAAATATTAATCGTGCTGCCAACGGTGCCTGTGCCATTGAAGGTAGGTGTTTTGTCGTCGGTAACGCTTCCGCTGGGGAGCGGCGTTTGAATGACGCCAACGTTGTCGAGGATTTCCGTCACCACCGGAGCCGTAAGCGGTGTGTTATCAACGCTCAGCGTAAAGTTTGCCGACGGGCTGCCGACGTTACCCGCCGGGTCGGTTGCGGTGGCGGTAATGTTCAGCGTGCCGTTCGGTAATGCTGCGGTTGGCGTAATTGTCCATACTCCGCCAGCGACGACAGCAGTGCCAAGCACCGTGGTGCCGTTGTACAGCGTGATGGTATCGCCGTTGACTCCGGTGCCGTGGAAGACGGGAATATTGTCATCGGTAACCTTACCGCTCTGTAATGCGGCAGTCACCGTGCCGATATTATCGTCAGCAAAATCAATGGTTGGTGCATTTGGCGCTTCGGTATCCAGCGTGAAGCCGATGGCACCGGATTCCAGGCTTGTATTCCCTGCGGCATCGGTTTCGGTCACGGTAATGGAATGGTTCGGCGTGGTAAGTGGCGTTTGCGGCGTAAAGCTCCAGCTGCCATCGGCTCTGACAGTCGTCGTGCCAAGTGGCGTGCCGTTATCGAGGATGGTGATGGTATCACCCGCCGTTCCTCCGCTGCCGGAGAAGGTTGGCGTGGTGTCGTTGGTGCTGCCGCCGTTGAGGATTGTGCCCAGTCCTGGAGTTTGATCGTCAGTCACCACGGGAATGCCCGGTGTGGCAGGGTCTATAGAATCGACGGTCAGCGTAAAACCAGCAGACGGCAGGCCGACGTTACCGACGGCATCAGTCGCCACGGCGGTAAGCGAGTGCAAACCTTCACCTAACGCGGTGGTTGGGGTAAACGTCCAGTTGCCGCCAGCCGGAACGGTAATCGTGCCAATGGGTGTGGTGCCGCCATTGTCGTAAATATTGATGGTCGCCCCAACTTCTCCGCTGCCTGAAAGCGTTGGCGTGCCGTTTTGCGTGCTGCCGCCGCTGGTGAGTGTTACGGTGGCTCCGCCCACGTTCCCCAGCGCGTTGATAATCGACGGCGCTGGCGGCGGGGTAGTGTCTATCGTCACCGTAAATGTGGCGTCCGGGCTGGCATTGCCTGCCGCATCGGTGGCAACCGCCCGCAGCGTGTGCGCCCCTTCGGCCAGAGGCTGGGCTGGGGTAATACTCCATTGCTCATTGTTACCGACGACAAATGACCCGATAGCCGTCGCGCCGTCGTACAGCGTGATGGTCGCGCCTTCCGGCCCGGTGCCGTTGAATTGCGGACGGGTATCATCGGTGGAGGAATTATTGCCAAAATCGCTGGTGATACTGCCGGCATCGTCATTCGCATTGCCAAAAGCTGGGGCAACCGGCGCGCTGGTATCCACCGTAATCACATATTCGGCAGACGGCAGAGTGACGTTCCCGGCGGCATCGGAGGCGGTGACGGTGAAGCGGTGTTCGCCTTCGGTGAGTTCTGTCGCCAGCGTGTAGCTCCAGGTGCCGGATGAATCGACGGTGAATGTTGTCAGCTCTGTCGCGCCGTCAAGAGTCAGTGTGACCGTTGAGCCAGGCTCGCCTGTTCCGCTGAGGGTCGGGGAAATGTCGTTGGTAGCACCGTTATTCGGGATTGGGCCGGTAAGGGGGCTGACATCATCGCTCACCAGGGTAATCGCTGGAGCCAGCGGGGCGATGGAATCTACGTTGAGCGTAAATGACGCGGCAGGACTGGTGTTGTTATCGTCATCGGTCGCGGTGACCGTTAGATTATGCAGCCCTTGTCCCAGAGCCGTCGTCGGCGTGAAGTTCCAGTTGCCGTCCGGGTCGGCGGTGACGGTGCCGATTGGCGTAGTCCCGCCGTTATCATAGATGTTTATTGTTGAGCCAGCTTCAGCGGTGCCACGCAGCGTCGGTTTATCGTCGTTGGTGGTATCGCCACTGTTCAGATTTTCGGTGGATGTTGCGATATCGTCAACCACCACGCTGATAACCGGAAGCGCTGGTGCAGTGGAGTCCGGCGCATCGATCGGTGCTGCCGGGCTGGTGTTCCCGGTTTTATCTGTTGCGGTGATTTCCAGCGTTTCGCCGTTGGTTTGCGGTGGTGAAATTGTCACGCTAAAGCTGCCGTCATCTCCGGCTTTCCCGTCGCCAAGAAGGTTGCCGTCGCTGTCGCGGACTGTGACAGTACTTCCTGGTTCAGCCTTACCGCTAACAATCGTTCCTTCATCGTTAACTGCCAATTCTGTTGGCGCAAGAGGAACGGTGTTGTCCCGGGCGAGCACGCCGGTATTCGGGCTTTTGTTGCCCGCCGCATCACTGGCATTCACCAGCAGTGCTTCACCGTTGGTTTGTGCTGTTAGCAGCGGGGTGACATCAAATGCGCCGTTGATATCCGCCGTTCCGGTTCCCAGAATTGCACCGTTGCCGTCGGTAACGGTGATAATGCTGCCCGCTTCTGCGAAACCGGTGACATGCAGGCCATCGGTGGAAACTTGCAGGCCGGTTGGCGCACTCGGAGTAATGGTATCAACGATGAAATTAAACTCATCTGACGGCTCGCTGACGTTACCAGCGGTATCTTTGGCCGTTATGGTGAAAGTATGTGAGCCATCCTCCAGATTTGAGGTTGGGGTAAATACCCAGTATCCATACGAGGTAACCGTCGCTGTTCCGATTGATATTTCATTGTCGAAGATAGTGACGATCGCACCTGCTTTCCCTGTGCCGCTCAGCTCTGGTCGGGCATCATTGGTTTCCTTACCTTTGCTCAGATTCCCTATTTCTGGGGTGACATCATCAAAAATCTGCGTGACTGAAAATGGTAGGTCAGCAGTGCTGGCAGGGAAGCCAGTTTCTGGACTTTGGTTTCCTGCTTCATCCACCGCAACAGCAGTGAGTAATCCACCCATAGTCTGTGAGGGGGATATTGTGACGGCAAAAGTGCCGGTAGTTGTATCAGCCGTCCCTCTGCCAATTTCATTCCCATCAGCATCCCTTATAATCACGGTACTTCCTGCTTCTGCAGTACCTGTCACAGTTGTGCCGTCTAACGAAGTATTTAGATTGATTGGAGCCGTAGGCGGTGTTGTGTCAGTTGGCGGTGCAGGTGGATTGCTCCCCCCTGGTTCACCACCGCTATTCGAATCATCGTCTCCATCGTCTCCACCGCTGCTCGAATCATCATCTCCGTCGTTACCACCGCTGTTTGAATCATCACCACCACCGTTATTCGAATCTCCATCTCCACCGGTGCCACCACTATTTGAATTATTCTCATCACCACCACCACCACCGCCGCCTGCTGCCAGGGCGATTCCGCCTGCAGCGGCAACGCCCCCTAAAACCCAGGGCCAGATAGCGCCAGCTTCAGACTGTGTCTCCGTTGCGATCGCCAGCTCTTCAATATTGGCAATAGATTCAAAATGGAAAGCGCCGGAGGTGTCTTGTACCCACCATAACGCACCTTCGCTATCTTCAAGCACCAGTTGATTACCGCTCTGCCCGGCTAAAGTGTAGAAATTTTTTACGTTAATGACTTCGCCATCGCGCAGAGTAATCACCATATCCTGACTGGAACGCGTAATACTGACGATATCGGTGCGTTCAGCTTTCAGCCGCACAATCGAAGGGGCACTTAGAGTAATTTCAGAGGATTCAACATTATTTGTTACGCCAGTCAGTTTTGACACAATTGATATTGAACTCATTGTTATTACTCCATTCAAGGTGGGCGCCGGAGGCTTTAGCACATCAGTATTTTTTCGAAAGAAAGTATTAAATAAACCCATCAATAAATTTTAAGCGAGGGCAGCCGGCGTCAAGATTTTGACGACAAACAATAATGGTTAAGTTTGGTTTTTTACCGGAGCATCAATTAAATAAATGAAAACTTCATGCTTTCTTATCATTTCTATTCAGGGGTAATGAAGATATAGCCAGGAAAGGATGAATGTGCAACTTAAGTGGGAGGAAACTAAGACTTTAGTATGAGTTATCAGATTTGTTACTTGAGCGGAAGTGGTATAAATGCATGTGACGCTATCATCAATAAAAGTAAGTTGGTTGTCTTTAACTCATTGAAGTTAAGGTATAAAACTAATTTTTTGGTGGTGACAGCTATACCGTAATTATAATACTTAACTAAAAATTATTCTTATAATTAGTATGGGTATTGGCGAAGGGGGGCACTATCAATGATAAAAGTTCTCATTGCTGAGGTGAATAAGGAAATTAATCTTAAAAAATATATATTTTTTATAAGTATGTATTGGTAGCGTGTTTTTAATAAAAGAGAAGGGTATTTGTTTGCGCACGGTTATTATTAGAAAACATATATTACTATATGAATGTTAATAAAATATACCGGTGAGTATTGAGCACTGGCCCATGTGAAGACCAGTGCGAAATTGGCAGCTTATAAAGCTGGTTTATCGACCTGCGTGTTTCATTATGCGCGCTTTATCTAGCGCCCATTCTTTGTCTTTCAGATCGGTACGCTTATCGTGCTGTTTCTTCCCTTTCGCAACGCCAATTTTCACTTTGCACCAGGCGTTCTTCCAGTACATCGATAGCGCAACCACGGTATAGCCGTCACGGTTGATTCGTCCGTAAAGATTATCCAGCTCCCGTTGGTTAAGCAGCAGCTTACGGGTACGCGTTGGGTCGCAAACCACATGGCTTGAAGCCACATTTAGCGGGGTAAAGTTGGCACCAAACAGGAACGCTTCGCCATCTTTCAAAATGACGTAGCTATCACCGATGTTTGCCTTCCCGGCGCGCAGAGATTTTACTTCCCAGCCTTGCAGCACGAGCCCTGCTTCATACTCATCTTCGATAAAGTATTCATGGCGGGCGCGTTTGTTTTGCGCAATGGTGGCTGAACCTGGTTTATGTGCTTTTTTCTTTGTCATAGTGCTGCTCAGTATAAGTCATCCAGGAGTTCAAATACACCCCGCTTCGCTGCGAGGATGAGGGCATATCTTAGCACGGCTCCAGGCTAAGAGTTTTTCTTTGCATGATGATAAATGTTATTATTTACCCGTTTTGTGACTCTCAGGAAATGCTATGCCTCAGATTACCCGTACTGCGCTAGTGCCATACAGCGCGGAGCAGATGTATCAATTAGTGAACGATGTGAAATCCTACCCCGATTTTTTACCGGGTTGTACCGGCAGCCGGGTGCTTGACGCCTCGTCAGAACAGATGACGGCGGCGGTAGATGTTTCTAAGGCAGGGATCAGCAAAACCTTCACAACGCGCAATACGCTAACCAGCAATCAGAGCATTTTGATGCATCTTGTGGATGGGCCTTTTAAGTCCCTGATAGGGGGCTGGAAATTTACCCCGCTGAGTGCTGAAGCATGCCGCATTGAGTTCCAGCTTGATTTTGAATTTACCAATAAACTGATCGAACTGGCGTTTGGCCGTATCTTCAGGGAGCTTGCGGGTAACATGGTTCAGGCGTTTACCGTGCGTGCCAAAGAGGTTTACAGTGGCGCCTGAAATTAAGGTTGAGGTGGCGTATGCGCTGCCTGAGAAACAGTATTTGCTCAAAGTGGTGCTGGAGCAGGGCAGTACCGTTGAACAGGCGATTGCCGCATCAGGTATCCTCGAGTTGCGTACCGATATTGACCTGGCGAAGAATAAGATTGGCATTTTTAGCCGCCCGGTAAAGCTGAGCGATAGCGTTAATGAGGGGGATCGGGTAGAGATTTATCGGCCGCTGATTGCCGATCCGAAAGAGTTAAGGCGCCAGAGAGCAGAAAAAACAGCGCAGAAGTAGTTAACAAATCGCCAGAAAAAAGGTGCCTGTTGCGGCACCTTTTTTGTAGGTTATTGTTTTTCCAGCTTCGGCTTATTATCGATATGGGTCAACACACCGCTGCTGTTAAAGGTCAGCGTCAGCGTTTGCTGAGTGACGTTTTCATGCCCTGGCTGCTGGCGGAAGACATAGAACCAGGTACTGGTGCCGAATGGATCGGCCATCATTGGCGTACCCAGCGCATAGGCAACTTGCTGTTGAGTCATGCCGGTACGGATCTTAGACACATCATTTTGTGTCAGATAGTTACCCTGGTTAATGTCGGGGCGGTAAACCACGCGCTCCAGAGTGGAACAGCCTGCGGTCAGCATAAGAAGAACCGCTGCGGCGGCAGTCAGCGTTTTACAGCGCATAGTGATTTGATTCCTTTTCGGGCCCGAGCAGCACATGGCTCATTTATAATATGCCGATGATAATAAACCTTTACGCAGTTTAAAACATTAAGGCGCTTAACTCTGACCCCGGTACGGCAAAAAAGTTGGCTTAAAAGCTGCTCAATTAACAATATGCCAGCCGGTTGTTCTTTTTTTGAACGATTGTGTTTTGCGGTGCATAAGGCACATCAATAATAGCGTTTAAGCGGCCAGCAGCTCTTTGGCGTTGGCAAGCGTGTTACGGGTGACTTCGCTTCCGCCAAGTAAGCGTGCCAGCTCTTGCAGGCGTGAGCGTTTATCCAACGGCTGCATATGTGTTTCTGTCATTTCACCGTCGGTCTCTTTACTGACGAAGAAGTGATGATGACCGCAGCCTGCGACCTGCGGCAGGTGCGTTACGCACATCACCTGAGTCGACTCACCTAGCTGGCGCAGTAATTTGCCTACCACTGCGGCAGTTGGGCCGCTGATCCCAACATCCACTTCATCAAAGATTAACGCGGGGGTTTCCATCTTGCGTGCGGTAATCACCTGAATGGCAAGAGCAATACGCGAAAGCTCGCCCCCGGATGCTACTTTCGCCAGCGGCTGTAATGGCTGGCCTGGGTTGGTGGTTACGCGGAAATCAATACGGTCAGCGCCTTCAGCAGTGAGGTGGTTTTCGTTAAACTCTACGTCAATCGCCAGTTTTCCGTGAGGCATGGAGAGTGAGTGCATACTTTGGGTAATCAAGCCGCAAAGCTCAGCGGCATAGTGTGTACGGCGCTGATGCAATTCACGCGCAATACTAAGCGCTTGCTGATGATGGAGGGTTACCGCCTGCATCAGTTCGTCCTGAGAGCTGGCCCGATCGTCAAGCTGATGCAACTCTGCCAGCAATTGCTGATGAAACGCCGGTAACTCTTCAGGGGAAATGTGGTGCTTGCGCGCCAGTGAGATCTGCCTGGCGATACGCTGTTCCAGCTCATACAGCCGGTTTGGGTCGAGATCCAGGCGGTCGCAGTAATGGCGCAATTCATCGCTGGCTTCTGAGATTTGAATATTGGCTTCTTCCAGCATATTCAATACGCCGGAAAGTTTTCCATCCATGCCTACCAGCTCTTCCAGCAGATGGCGCACGCTATATAACTGGCTTTGCAGATTGCTCTCTTCGCCATCGGCGAGAATAGCCAGCGCCTGCTGGCTGGTGGAGATCAGCTGCCCGCTGTTCGCCAGCCGTTTGTACTCTTCATCAATTTGCTCAAACTCGCCCGCCACCGGGGCAAATTCATTGAGCTCTTTTAATTGGTAATTTAGCAGTTCAGTGCGCGCCGCATGTTCCTGAGCAAGCTGCTGGTGCTGTGCAAGAGTCCGACAGCTTTGGTGCCACTCGCGATAGCTTTCTGCCATTTGTTGCAGCAAAGCAGGCTCGCCCGCATAGCCATCGAGCAGGTTTTTTTGATGTTCAGGTTTTAACAGGAGCTGGTGTGCATGCTGGCCATGGATTTGAATCAGCATCTGGCCGAGATCGCGCAGTTGCGAAAGGGGAACCGCGGTTCCGTTAATAAAGCCGCGCGAGCGGCCATCGCTGCTGATGACCCGGCGCAACAAGCATTCGCGGCCATCATCAAGCTGATTTTCTTCCAGCCAGCGCAGGGCCGCCGGGGTATCTTTCAGCGAAAAGCGGGCGCACAGGTCGGCGCGGTTAGCCCCCCTGCGTACCATGTCTGCTTCCGCTCGGCCGCCCAGACACAACCCAAGGGCATCAATCGCAATAGATTTACCGGCACCCGTTTCACCGGTAATGGCGGTCATGCCGTGGTGAAAATCAATTTCCAGTTCACGAACGATAGCGAAGTTACTGATGGTGAGTTGTGCCAGCATAATAGCTTTCCTGTATGAAAAGACATGACTGTGTTTTCATACAGTATAAACTGGTTTTATATACAGTAAAAGGCCTGGGTCACTTTTTAGAACAATTTTTTCGACCAGCCGAGCTTTGAACTCAATGTGTTGAAATAACTGTAATCTTTGGGGTGAATCAGATTGAGATGGTAGTCGCAGCGGCGAATCAATACGTCTTCGCCTTCCTGAATCGGCAGGGCAATCTGGCTGTCGCAGCTGATTTCCAGGTCGCTACTCATATGCGAAAAACGCAGGCGAATAGTGCTGCTGCTGTTGATCACCAGCGGGCGAGCCGAAAGCGTGTGCGGGAACATCGGCACCAGCGTAATGGCATCCAGCGACGGGGTCAGAATGGGCCCGCCTGCCGAAAGAGAATAGGCAGTTGAACCGGTTGGCGTCGAAATGATGAGCCCGTCGGAGCGCTGCGAGAAAGCGAAGATCTCATCGATATAGACTTCGAATTCAATCATATGCGCAACTTTCCCGGGGTGCAGAACCACTTCGTTGATGGCGGTACTCAGGCGTGTTGGCGTCTCTTGCCGACAAACCTGGGCTTCGAGCAAGAAGCGGCGCTCGGCGATGTAGTGCCCTTCGAGAACATCAGCCAGCTGCTGTTGGGCATTGTCCGGATCAAGGTCGGTAAGAAAACCGAGGTTGCCACGGTTAATGCCGATGACTTTAATATCATAGCGGGCAAGCACGCGGGCCGCCCCCAGCATATTGCCGTCACCGCCAACCACCACCGCGAGATCGGCCTGCTGGCCAATTTCCGCCAGCGTGCCGGTTTTCACCTTTTTCAGGTTAAGTTCCTGGGCAATTTGCGACTCGACGATGACGTCGTAGCCTTTGGTGCATAACCAGCGATACAGCATTTCATGCGTGGTGAGGGCGGTAGGATGACGAGGATGCCCGACAATACCAATGCAGTTGAAATGTTTGTTCATTATGCTGAAGATCCTTATGCGCAGATATGCCGTCTTATTATGACAATATGTCACGTTCCCTTGAATCCCGGAAACCGATCCCCATAATAAGCGAACCAGCGAGATGAATGCTAAAAACGCGGAGAAATTCATGAGTAGTAAAGATCAAAAAACACCAGACGAGCAAGTCTCGGACGAAATTGCAATGGAAAGCCACGAAGAAGTCGAGGCCGTAGAGGGTGCCGAAGTGGTTGATCCGCGCGATGAACAAATTGCCGATTTAACAGCGCAACTGGAAGAAGTTCAGCAGCGCGAGCGTGACCTGGTGTTACGCAGCAAAGCGGAGATGGAAAACCTGCGTCGCCGTACCGAACTCGATATGGAGAAAGCGCACAAGTTCGCGCTGGACAAATTTGTCAACGAGCTGCTGCCGGTTATCGACAGCCTGGACCGCGCTCTGGAAGTGGCAGACAAGTCCAATGCCGATTTAGCCGCGATGATTGAAGGCATTGAGTTAACTCAGAAATCAATGCTGGATGTGATGCGTAAATTTGGCGTGGAAGCGATCGGCGATACCAATGTGCCGTTCAACCCGGACGTGCATCAGGCGATTGCGATGGTCGAATCTGAAGATGTGGCACCTAACCATGTGCTGATGGTGATGCAGAAGGGCTATACCCTGAACGGCCGCACGCTGCGCGCAGCAATGGTTTCTGTGGCAAAAGCAAAAGCGTAATTAGCCCGATTACGTTAGGTAAAAGCCAGCCCGTAGCGGCTGGCTTTTTGTCACTATTTCTCTTCAACACTCTGGCGAAGCGGTGTCACCGGCGTGACGCGCACTTGCTTAATCATATTGTCCTGCACGTCAAGGATATCAATATCGTAGCGGCTTAAGCGCACGCGTGTATCGATAGCCGGGATCTCCTGCAGCTCTTCAAGCAGCATGCCATTTACGGTACGAGCCTCGTCTTCGGGCAGCGTCCAGTTGAAGGCTTTGTTGATTTCACGAACGTTGGCGCTGCCTTCAATAATCACGGAGCCATCGTTTTGCGGCGTGACTTCCTCAGCCAGCGTTGGCGACATGGAGGTAGTGAAATCACCGACAATCTCTTCAAGAATATCTTCCACGGTGACCAGCCCCTGAATATCACCGTACTCGTCAACCACCAGACCGGCTTTCTTTTTATTACGCTGAAATTTAACCAACTGCACGCTGAGCGGCGTTCCTTCCGGCACGAAGTAAATCTCGTCAGAGGCACGCAGCAGCGTCTCTTTGGTGAACTCCTGCTTTTCGGTCATCAAACGGTAGGCTTCACGCACGCGTAGCATGCTGATGGCGTCATCCAGCGTGTCGCGGTACAGCACGATACGTCCGTGGGGGGAGTGTGTCAGCTGGCGCACGATGGATTTCCAGTCATCGTTAATATCGATCCCGACAATTTCATTGCGCGGCACCATGATATCGTCGACGCTGATTTTTTCCAGATCCAGCACGGAAAGCAGCATGTCCTGGTTGCGGCGGGAAATCTTCGAATGCGATTCATGTACCAGGGTCCGCAACTCCTCTTTACTGAGTGCGCCACTGATAACGTTATCGGTTTTTATACCGAGCATGCGCATCAACATGCGAGTGATAAGGTTAAGAAGCCAAACCAGCGGCATCATCAGGATTTGTAACGGGCCGAGTAGCAAGCTGCTTGGGAAGGCCACTTTTTCCGGGTACAGCGCAGCAATGGTTTTTGGCAGCACTTCGGCAAAAACCAGCACCACAAAAGTGAGGATACCTGTTGCAATAGCCACGCCCGCATCGCCGTACAAACGCATACCGATGATGGTGCTGATGGCGGAGGCGAGAATATTGACCAGGTTATTGCCAATTAATACCAGACTAATCAGGCGGTCTGGTTTACGAAGAAGTTTTTCAACCCGTTTCGCGGCGCGATTGCCCTGCTTGGCGAGGTGGCGCAGCTTATAACGGTTAAGCGTCATCATGCCGGTTTCAGAGCCGGAGAAGTACGCTGAAACTACTACCATGACGATCAGCGTGACGATCAGCGTAGTAGTTGAGATCTGTTCCAAAAGGTTTTCCTTTAAAAATGCAACGTTAGCCGACGAATTGTTGCAAAACGCGGCTGCCAAAATAGGCAAGTGTCAGAATTGTGGCACCCGCGACGTTAAACCACACTACACGGCGGCCTCGCCACCCCTCATGATAATGTCCCCAAAGCAAAACGATGTAGACAAACCACGCGAGGATCGACAATACCGCCTTATCGACGTTTTCCAGGCTGAAAAGATTTTTCAGGTAAAACAGGCCGGTGCAAAGGGTTAACGTCAGCAGGACCACGCCGACCTGGGTGATATGAAACATTTTGCGCTCAATGCTCATCAACGGCGGCATTTCGGCACGGAAAGCGAGTTTTTTATTTTTGAGCTGGTAGTCAATCCAGGCCAGCTGCAGCGCGTAAAGTGCCGCAATAATCAGCGTGGCGTAGGCAAAGAGTGACAAACCGATATGCACCATCATCCCCGGTGTGGTTTCAAGATGGGTGATGAACTCATTGGGCATAAAGGTGGCCAGCGCCAGATTAATTAGCGCGAAAGCGTAAACAATGGGCAACAGCAGCCAGCCTCGATTGCGTGAGGCGACGATGGTCATCACGCTGCATATCATCAGGCTGACTAGCGAGCCGACGTTAAGCAGGCTGAGGTTCTGACCGCCATCAGCGGCAAAGATACGCTCCTCAAGCGCGACACCGTGGCTCACCAGCGCGATAACGGCCGATATAATAGCGAAACGGCGCCATCCGCTGTTTTTGGTCAGCAGCGCGGGGATAATCAGCGCAAGGCTGCTGGAATAGGCTACAAGCGCAAGGAGTGCGAAAACAGGCATATAAAGTGTCGGTCAGTTAGCCAGAGAAGAAAAAAAGCAGTATAACGTTACCTGCCGCCTGCTCCAACTCTAACCGTTGCATCACACCGAAGGCGGCTTCATGTTATAATCCGCCAAATTCTGTTTGTGTCGCAAGCTGCGGCCCTAAGTTACCACGTTAGGCAAAAGACCATGTTTGATAATTTAACTGACCGTCTGTCGCGCACGCTGCGCAATATCAGCGGCCGCGGGCGGCTGACTGAAGAGAACGTAAAAGAAACCCTACGCGAAGTGCGCATGGCGTTGCTGGAAGCGGACGTTGCGCTGCCGGTCGTGCGTGACTTTATCAGCCGTGTGAAAGAAAAAGCGGTTGGCCATGAAGTGAACAAAAGCCTGACGCCGGGTCAGGAGTTCGTCAAAATCGTGCGCGCCGAACTGGTTGCGGCGATGGGCGAAGAGAATGCCAGCCTGAATCTTGCTGCACAGCCACCAGCCGTGGTGCTGATGGCGGGCCTGCAAGGTGCGGGTAAAACTACAAGCGTAGGTAAGTTAGGTAAATTCCTGCGTGAGAAACACAAGAAGAAAGTGCTGGTGGTCTCTGCCGACGTTTATCGCCCGGCGGCGATCAAACAGCTGGAAACGCTGGCGGAACAAGTCGGTGTTGATTTCTTCCCGTCTGATGTCGGTCAAAAACCGGTCGATATCGTTAACGCGGCGCTGAAAGAAGCGAAGCTGAAATTCTTTGATGTGCTGCTGGTGGATACCGCCGGTCGTTTGCACGTTGATGAAGCGATGATGGACGAAATCAAACAGGTTCATGCTGCGATTAACCCAGTTGAAACCTTGTTTGTGGTCGATGCCATGACCGGCCAGGATGCGGCAAATACCGCAAAAGCCTTTAACGAAGCGTTACCGCTAACCGGCGTTGTGCTGACGAAAGTCGATGGTGATGCCCGTGGTGGTGCCGCGCTGTCTATTCGCCATATCACCGGCAAGCCGATTAAGTTCCTCGGTGTGGGCGAAAAAACTGAAGCGCTGGAGCCATTCCACCCGGATCGTATCGCCTCACGTATTCTGGGGATGGGCGATGTTCTCTCGCTTATCGAAGATATTGAGAGCAAAGTTGACCGCGCTCAGGCGGAAAAGCTTGCCAGCAAGCTGAAGAAGGGCGACGGGTTTGATCTCAACGACTTCCTTGAGCAGCTTAAACAAATGAAAAACATGGGCGGCATGGCGAGCATGATGAGCAAATTGCCGGGTATGGGGCAATTGCCGGATAACGTTAAGTCGCAAATGGATGACAAAGTTCTGGTGCGTATGGAGGCGATTATTAACTCCATGACGCTCAAAGAGCGTGCGCAGCCAGAGATTATCAAAGGTTCACGTAAACGTCGTATCGCGACGGGTGCGGGTATGCAGGTGCAGGATGTCAACCGTCTGCTCAAGCAGTTCGACGACATGCAGCGCATGATGAAGAAGATGAAGAAAGGCGGAATGGCGAAAATGATGCGCGGCATGAAAGGTATGATGCCGCCAGGTTTCCCAGGCCGTTAAGCTCATTTAGATTGCATTTTGCGACGAAATGAGTAAAATTTTCGGGCTTTTAATATGACACCGGGCTCCCTCCCTCGATGGGGCCCGGTGTTTTATTCACTAAAGAGGATGTTATGGTAACTATTCGTTTAGCACGTCACGGCGCGAAAAAGCGTCCGTTCTACCAGGTTGTTGTTACTGACAGCCGTAATGCACGTAACGGTCGCTTCATCGAGCGCGTTGGTTTCTTCAACCCTATCGCTGGTGAAAAAGACGAGGCAACTCGCCTGGATCTGGATCGTATCGAGCATTGGGTTGGCTTAGGCGCAACCGTTTCTGATCGCGTATCTGCGCTGATCAAAGCAGCAAAAAAAGCAGCTTAATCTGTCACGGTGGTCATGATGAGCAATCAACTCGCTGCAAAGGCTCCTGTTAACCCAATCGTATTGGGCAAGATGGGTTCCTGCTATGGGATTCGTGGTTGGCTCAGAGTGTTTTCCTCCACCGAAGACGCCGATAGCATTTTTGACTATCAGCCCTGGTTTATCCAGAAGGCGGGTCAGTGGCAGCAAGTACAGCTGGAAAGCTGGAAGCACCACGGTCAGGATCTGATCATCAAGCTGCAAGGCGTTGACGATCGGGATGCGGCGAATCTCCTCACCAATTGCGAAATTGTGGTTGATTCTACGCAATTGCCAGGTCTCGAAGAGGGCGACTATTACTGGAAAGACCTTATGGGTTGCCAGGTTGTCACCACTGAGGGATATCAGCTCGGTAAAGTCATCGATATGATGGAAACCGGCTCCAATGACGTTCTGGTCATTAAGGCAAACCTGAAGGATGCGTTCGGCATCAAGGAGCGGCTGGTTCCGTTCCTCGATGGGCAGGTTATCAAGAAAGTCGATCTCGCTACTCAAACCATTGAAGTAGATTGGGATCCTGGTTTTTAAAACCTCCGGATTAACGGTAAAAGACGGCGTAATGGAGATTGGCTTGTGTTCATTGGTGTAGTTAGCCTGTTTCCAGAGATGTTTCGCGCAATTACCGACTTCGGGGTAACTGGCCGGGCAGTAAAAAATGGCCTGCTGAGCATCCAGAGCTGGAGTCCACGCGACTTCGCTTATGACCGGCACCGTACCGTGGACGAAAGGCCTTACGGTGGCGGACCGGGGATGCTTATGATGGTCAATCCTTTACGGGAAGCCATCCACGCAGCGAAAGCGGCGGCAGGGGAAGGTGCTAAGGTTATCTATCTGTCACCTCAGGGACGCAAGCTTGATCAACAAGGCGTCAGTGAACTGGCAACAAATGAGAAGTTAATTCTGGTTTGTGGCCGTTACGAAGGGATAGATGAGCGCGTGATCCAAACCGAAATTGATGAAGAATGGTCAATCGGTGATTACGTTCTCAGCGGTGGTGAGTTGCCAGCAATGGTCTTGATTGACTCAGTTTCACGGTTTATTCCGGGAGTGCTGGGGCATCAGTCATCAGCAAGCGAAGATTCGTTTGCCGATGGATTGCTCGACTGCCCACACTATACTCGCCCTGAAGTGTTAGCAGGCATGGAGGTTCCGCCAGTTTTACTGTCGGGTAACCATGCTGAGATTCGCCGTTGGCGCCTGAAACAGTCGTTGGGCCGCACCTGGCTTAGAAGACCTGAACTTCTGGAAAACCTGGCTCTGACTGAAGAGCAAGCAAGGTTGCTGGCGGAGTTCCAACGGGAACACGCAAATACAGCAACATAAACATGATGGGATGGCGTAAGCCCCCGATTATCAGTTTACCCAGGATAAGAGACAAAATTATGAGCAACATTATCAAGCAAATTGAACAAGAACAGATGAAACAGGATGTACCTTCATTCCGTCCGGGTGATTCCGTGGAAGTGAAAGTATGGGTCGTTGAAGGTTCTAAAAAACGTCTGCAGGCATTTGAGGGCGTGGTTATCGCAATCCGTAACCGCGGTCTGCACTCTGCATTCACTGTTCGTAAAATTTCCAACGGCGAAGGTGTTGAGCGTGTATTCCAGACTCACTCCCCGGTAATCGACAGCATTACCGTTAAACGTCGTGGTGCCGTTCGTAAAGCTAAACTGTACTACCTGCGTGAGCGTACTGGTAAGTCTGCTCGTATCAAAGAGCGTCTGGGCAAGTAAGATTCGCTAGCGCGACATCCATATAAAGGGCTGCCATCCGGCAGCCCTTTTTTTGTCTAACGCAGAAACGAGCGCTGAAATTCTTCGTGATTTCCTTTCTCCCACTGAGTGCGACGCTTGCTAACATCAGGCAGCGTTTCACAGCTGGCGGGAAATGATTTACCGCTTTGCCCGAGTAGCAGTAGCAATTGCGGGTCGCAAATCCGCTGCTGGCCTTCTGCATATCCCTTTAGCCACTCTTCACGATCCACATTCTCATCGTTATGCATATGTGCAATGACAAGGTTGCTTCTTATGGGGTGCCCGGACATCGCATCATTCCAGCCCGCCTGATACCAGTCGGTGGGGGCCGCTGCTGGAGCATGTGTATAGGGATCAACATAACAGGCGCAGAGCAAGAGTAGCGGTAGAAGGGCTACATAACGCATGACCAGGATACCTGTTGCAAAGTGTATGCTTTGAGCATAGAGCCCTTATGGTCATGTATCAGGCTATTTTTTGGAACGCATGTTTACGTAAAAACAGGCCTGGTTATGCATGGGTGTATATTAATGTTTACGATATGAGGTTATTAACGTGCATAATCCAGCAATTAATTTGCTTGTGTAACGTATTGTTTACGTAAAATGGATTGCAATGTTTACTAAAGCTGATAAGGTAGTGCCGTCCTCACCGAGGAAACGACTATCGCAAACGAGCTAACAGGATCGCCATCATGCAAAAAGACGCGCTGAACAACGTTCATATTTCTGACGAACAGGTACTCATCACTCCGGAGCAGCTGAAAGCGAAATTCCCGCTGACTGCGGCTCAGGAAGCGCAGATTGAACAGTCCCGTCAAACCATTTCCGACATTATCGCTGGCCGCGATCCTCGCCTGTTGGTGGTGTGTGGACCTTGCTCGATCCACGATCCTGATACCGCGCTTGAATATGCTCGTCGTTTTAAAACGCTTTCTGAACAAGTTAGCGATAGTCTGTACCTCGTGATGCGTGTCTATTTTGAAAAGCCACGGACTACCGTAGGCTGGAAAGGCTTGATCAACGATCCCCATATGGATGGCTCGTTTGATGTCGAGGGCGGTTTGAAAATTGCCCGTCAGCTGCTGGTAGAGCTGGTCAGTATGGGCCTGCCGCTGGCGACGGAAGCGCTTGATCCAAATAGTCCGCAATACTTAGGCGATCTGTTCAGCTGGTCTGCAATTGGTGCGCGTACCACTGAATCCCAGACTCACCGTGAAATGGCTTCCGGCCTTTCGATGCCGGTTGGTTTTAAAAATGGGACTGACGGCAGCCTGGGGACGGCGATCAATGCGATGCGTGCCGCATCTATGCCGCACCGTTTCGTCGGCATCAACCAGGCAGGCCAGGTTTGCCTGCTGCAAACCCAGGGCAATCCCGATGGCCATGTGATTTTACGCGGCGGCAAAGCGCCGAACTACAGCCCGGCAGACGTTGCGCAGTGTGAAAAAGAGATGGAGCAGGCGGGACTCCGCCCGGCCTTGATGATAGATTGCAGCCATGGCAACTCAAACAAAGACTACCGTCGCCAGCCGGGCGTCGCTGAATCAGCTGTCGCCCAGATTAAAGATGGTAATCGTTCGATTATTGGCCTGATGATTGAAAGTCATATCCATGAGGGTAACCAATCTTCAGAGCAGCCGCGCAGTGAAATGAAATACGGTGTTTCCGTAACGGATGCCTGCATCGATTGGGAGACAACAGAGACTTTATTACGTGAGATTCATAACGATCTGAACGGTACGCTCACGGCGCGTCAGGCATAAGAGGTTTTACTATGGTGGCTGAATTGACCGCACTACGCGATCAAATTGATGAGGTGGATAAGGCGTTGCTGGAGCTACTGGCGCGCCGTCTGGAGCTGGTAGCAGAAGTTGGCGAAGTCAAAAGCCAGCATGGTTTGCCTATTTATGTCCCGGAACGCGAGGCCGCAATGCTGGCTTCACGCCGTAAAGAAGCGCAAGCGCTGGGCGTTCCCCCCGATCTGATTGAAGATGTATTGCGCCGTGTCATGCGGGAGTCTTACTCAAGCGAGAATGACAAAGGTTTTAAAACGCTATTCCCTGCGCTGCGCCCGGTGGTTATTGTCGGCGGTGGCGGCCAGATGGGGCGCCTGTTTGAAAAAATGCTTACGCTGTCTGGTTATCAGGTCCGTATCCTTGAAAAAGAAGACTGGGCTAAAGCCCCTGAGCTGATGGCTGATGCAGGCATGGTGATTGTGAGTGTGCCAATTCATATCACTGAACAAATTATTGCTCAGTTACCACGCTTGCCTGATGACTGCATTCTGGTCGATTTGGCTTCGGTGAAAAATGGCCCTCTGCAAGCGATGTTAGCTGCCCATCAGGGCCCGGTGCTTGGCCTGCACCCGATGTTCGGGCCCGATAGCGGAAGCCTTGCGAAGCAAGTCGTGGTGTATTGCGATGGTCGCCAGCCCGAAGCGTATCAGTGGCTGCTTGAGCAAATTCAGGTCTGGGGCGCACGTTTACATCGTTCCACGGCAGTAGAGCACGATCAGAATATGGCGTTTATTCAGGCGCTGCGCCACTTTGCGACCTTTGCTTATGGTTTGCATTTGGCTGAAGAAAATGTGCAGCTTGAGCAATTACTGGCGCTCTCATCACCGATTTATCGCCTGGAACTGGCCATGGTCGGGAGGCTGTTTGCTCAGGATCCGCAGCTTTACGCCGATATCATTATGTCGTCAGAAAGCAATCTGGAGCTGATTAAGCGTTACTATAAGCGTTTTGGCGAGGCGATTGGTCTGCTGGAACAGGGTGATAAGCGGGCGTTTATCGACAGCTTCCGCAAAGTGGAGCACTGGTTTGGTGACTATGCGCAGCGATTCCAGAGTGAAAGTCGCACTTTGTTACGTCAGGCGAATGATAGCCGCCAGTAATGGCAAAAAGGTTTTATAATCAAAAGCCATCAGGGAGACCTGCTGGCTTTTTTTATTGGCGATTAAGGATGGGAAAATGGCTCAGCCGCAAGTTCTGTTCGATTACACCGGTCACTTACCTGAATGCCCAACGTGGAGCGCGGATGAAAACAGCCTCTACTGGACGGATATTCTTGAGAATGAAATTCATCGCTATCACCTTGCAAGCAAAAAACATGATGTTATCCAGTTTTCTGAAGAAGTGGGCTGTTTTGCTTTGTGCGAAACGGGCGGCTTTATCGTCGCGCTCAGGAGCGGAATTTATCTCACTAACCCTACCGGGCTCATCACGCGTAAGGTTTGTGATAATCCGAATAATCCGCTGCTGGCGCGCTTCAATGATGGCGGGACCGACAGGGACGGGCGGTTTTATGCCGGAACCTTTTGGGGGCCGGGGGACTACAATGGTGCGCTGTTGTGCCGTATCGATAACGATCTGACGCCACACGTCATCCAGCACGATATCCATGGCGCTAACGGCCTGGCTTTTAGCGCGGATAAAAACTGGATGTATACCTCAGATACGCCAAACCGGGTGATTTACAGAACTGCGCTGGATGCGCGCGGTGAACCTGCTATGCGTGAAGTGTTTAAGCGCTTCGAGCCGGGGCAGGGAATTCCTGACGGCGCAGCAATGGATGTGGAGGGCTGCTACTGGACTGCGCTGTTCGACGGCTACCGTATTGCTCGTTTATCACCAGCGGCTGAGGTACTGGAAGAGTATTCGTTGCCGGTACGCTGCCCGACGATGATGTGCTTTGGCGGTGATGATATGAAGACGTTGTTCATCACGACGACGCGAGAAAATATGGATGATGCAGAAGTTGCGGAACGCCCGCTTTCCGGCGCCATTTTTACGCTGAAAGCCGCTGTTGCGGGCATGCCAAAATTGAAGTTTAAACAACACCAGTAACCAGCATCAGGCCGGATCGACAGGCACCACATTTTCGCTTGGATAGCAGCCGAGCACCTTCATTGAACGGGTGATTTCACCCAGTTCACGCAGGGCTTTGCGCATCGCGTCATCATGCAGATTGGCCTGCACGTCCAGATAAAACATCTCTTCCCATGGGTTGCCGTTGATTGGTCGGGATTCCAGTTTAGTCATAATCAGATTGTGATTACGTAAAACCAGTAGCGCTTCTACTAATGCACCGGCTTGTTGGCCGGTAGCCATCAGCAGCGTGGTTTTTGCCGGAACCTGGTCGGTTACTTCAACTGCTTTGCGGGCCAGCACGATGAAACGGGTAATATTTTGCGTCTGGTTTGCCAGATTGCGTTCCAGAACCTGTAGGCCATACAGCGCACCGCCGGCTTCGTTGCCCAGCGCTGCAACATGTGGCGAGTTCGCCTGAGCCACTTTTTCCATCGCCGCAGACGTACTTTCGCAATATTCAATTTTCCAGTGCGGGTAGCGATTAATGAACTGGCTGCATTGCTGGAACGGCTGTGGATGGCTGTATACCGTCTGGATTGTGTCTAAATCTGTAGTGCCGTTAACTAATACACAGTGGTCAATTGGCACGGTCATTTCCGCAACGATGGACAAACTGGTGTGCTGCAGCAAATCATAGACATCGTTAATTGCGCCAGAGCTGGTGTTTTCCAGCGGGACAACAGCGTAATCAGCCTGGCCTGTTTCGACCTGATTAAAGATGTCATGGAATTTGGCACAGCCACTTTCGATAAATTGTTCGAAATGGCGAGCGGCGTACTGGCGGGCGGCCAGGTGCGAGTAAGAACCTTTCGGGCCGAGGAATGCGATGCGGGCTGATTGCGGGTTGGTTTTATTAAGATGCTGCTGCAATAGCGTTTGCTGAGTCAGGACGGAGTCTTCAATGATGAGCTGAAACAGGCGGGTAATATAATGGGCGTCCAGATTATGCGTTTTGCCCAGGGCTATCAGGCGCTCCAGTAAATCCCTCTCACGATCGATATCCCGTACCGGGCGGTGAGTCGCGAGTTTGGCTTTGCCGACTTCAACCGCCAGTAAGCGCCGCTCAGCCAGTAATGCCAGCAGTTTTACATCCAGGGCGCTGATTTTATCGCGCAGTGCCAGCAATGGGTTTATCTCACTCATAACGCTACCTTTTCGAAATCCATAAAAAAAGCCCCCCCGGTTGGGGAGGCCTGTTTGTTCGTCTTCGCATTCTTTATCACACGACGAATTGCCTCCCATTCAGGGGAAGGTAAAAAAGAATGCGAAGAAAAACGGAAATAATTTCATGGTGGGTTCCTGATTAGTCAGACAGCTAAGTTACCCGGTCTGTTTTCGCTCTGTCAATAAAAAACGCGCCCGGAGGCGCGTTGTAGTGATTGATAAGGATAAAAGATTACTCTTCTTCAATTTCTTCCGCGATAGCGACGTCTTTCACTGAGCCTGCTGTGCGACGCGCTTCACCCTTGTGTTGCACTTTATTCAACTGCCGCTCCAGTTTGTTGATCAAATCGTTGATAGCCGTATACATATCATCGTGTTTAGCGCTCGCTACGAGCTGCCCGTTTGGCGTATTAATGGTGGCATCAGCCACAAAACCCTTCGGTTCTTTGGACAAAACAATGTGTGGATTAATTAGATGAGTTTGCCACTTGTCCAGTTTAGTGAGACGGTCTGCGACGTGCTGGCGAATAGCTGGGGTGATTTCCATTTGCTTGCTGGTAATGTTCATTGGCATAAAGTTACCTCTTGTCTTTCCCGTCTTGGTAACGCCAGCATACCTTTCTGAATGTCAAAATGTGTGATGTGAATCACACTGTTTTGTCGCTTTTTGTCAGCAAACCCTTTTTGTGAGGCAGAACAGGATCTCTGTTTTTAAAGCTTGTGGAAGTGAGAAATAGCGTCCATATTTGACGGGATGACCTGAGGCTAAACCGTTTCAGTTTACAGTTTTCAGCGCATAAAAATGGCAGCCACCCGGGCTGCCACTTTGTTTTTTATCGCTCGGTGCATCAGACTTTGCTGCTGTTAGCCGCGATAATTTTAGCCACTTTATCGGCCTGAGCCGGCATTTGCAGTTCACGGTAAGCATTTTCCATCAGCTTCAGACCATCACGAGTGGCCTGAGTATCCGGGAAATCACGCAACATTCCTTCGACACGGTTAACTACTGCAACCCACGCGCCGCGTTTAGTGTAGTATTGCGCCACCGAAAGCTCATATTTTGCTAAACGATCTTTCAGGAACACCAGGCGCCTGGTGGCATCGGTGACATACTGGCTGTTCGGGTAACCACGAACCAGCTTAGAGAAATCGTTGAAAGCATCACGAGCATGCTGTGGATCCCGGTCTGAACGATCTACGCCAAAGAAACCTTGTAATGCGCTATCATCCAACGCCATGTCCGTCAGACCACGCATGTAAAGTACATAGTCAATGTTTGGATGGGTGGGATTAAGACGCATAAAGCGGTCGATAGCCGCCTGAGCCAGTGGCAAGTCAGCGTTCTTATAGTAAGCATAAATAAGATCTAACTGCACTTGCTGCGAGTAAGGCCCGAACGGATAACGGTTATCCAGCGCTTCCAGTTGCGTTATCGCCGCTTTAAAGTTACCGTCCTGCAACTTTTGCTGGGCAGTCGCATAGATCTCAGAAGGTGGATTATCAGGAACCTCATCCTTGGAACTGGAGCAACCAGCCAAAGCCAGGCTCAACGTGGCTGCTGCCACCAGATATTTCATACGCGTCATGACGTTTTGACTTTCCTCAGAATGTTATCCGGGAGGCTCGCAGTTCCAGCTCCCGATTAAGACCAGCTACAATAGCACACTATATTAAACGGCATTGCCGTAAAACCCAACGTTAACGAAGAAGCTGTCTATGGCACAACTAGTACAACTCACCGCAACCGTGTCCGAATCTCAACTCGGTCAACGCTTAGATCAAGCTTTGGCCGAATTGTTCCCGGATTATTCACGTTCTCGTATAAAAGAATGGATTCTCGATCGGCGCGTGCTGGTCAATGGCACGCTCAGCGACAAACCGAAAGAAAAAGTATTGGGTGGCGAAAGCGTCACAATCAATGCGGAAATCGAAGAGGATGCGCGCTGGGAACCACAAGATATCCCGCTCAATATCGTCTATGAAGATGACGATATTCTGGTGATTAACAAACCGCGTGATTTCGTTGTGCATCCTGGTGCGGGCAACCCTGACGGGACCGTACTGAATGCGCTGCTGCATTACTATCCGCCGATTGCCGATGTGCCTCGCGCGGGTATTGTGCATCGTCTGGATAAAGACACCACCGGTTTGATGGTGGTGGCGAAAACCGTTCCAGCACAAACTCACCTGGTTGAAGCTTTGCAGCTGCGTGAAATTACGCGTGAATATGAAGCGGTGGCGATTGGCCACATGACTGCGGGCGGCACGGTAGACGAGCCCATCAGCCGTCATTCAACCAAACGTACCCACATGGCTGTGCATCCAATGGGAAAACCTGCGGTTACGCATTACCGAATCATGGAACATTTCCGCGTGCACACACGTCTGCGTCTGCGTCTGGAAACCGGCCGTACTCACCAGATTCGTGTGCATATGGCGCATATCACTCATCCATTAGTTGGCGATCAGCTTTACGGTGGCCGTCCACGTCCGCCAAAAGGCGCGTCGGAAGAGTTTGTTAGCGTGCTGCGTAAGTTTGACCGCCAGGCTCTGCATGCCACCATGCTGCGTCTTCATCATCCAATCAGCGGTATGTTGATGGAGTGGCATGCGCCGATTCCTCAGGATATGGTTGAGCTAATAGAAGCGCTGCGTGTCGATACGGAAATCCATAAGGATCAACTGGACTGGCTATGAGCAAATTGATCGTCCCGCACTGGCCGCTCCCTGAAGGAGTGGCTGCTTGCAGTTCGACACGTGTTGGCGGTGTGAGTCAACCGCCTTACGATTCGCTTAATCTTGGGGCCCACTGCGGTGATAACCTGGATGATGTCGAAGAAAACCGCCGTCTTTTTTACGCTGTTGCCTCGTTGCCCTCGAAACCCGTTTGGTTAGAGCAGGTACACGGCAAAGAAGTGTTAAAACTCACGGGCGGGCCATATTTGTCTAAGCGCGCTGATGCTTCTTATAGCTCAACACCGGGCACGGTTTGTGCGGTAATGACAGCAGATTGCCTGCCAGTACTCTTCTGTAATAAAGCCGGAAGCGAAGTTGCGGCGGCTCATGCCGGATGGCGCGGGCTATGCGAAGGCGTTCTTGAAGAGACGGTTGCCTGCTTTAAAGACGCTCCAGAAAATATTATCGCCTGGCTTGGCCCGGCTATCGGACCTGGCGCGTTTGAAGTCGGCCCGGAAGTGCGTGAAGCCTTTATGGCGAAAGATAGTCAGGCCGGGAGTGCATTTCTCCCGTCAGGGGAAAAATACCTCGCGGATCTTTACACTCTGGCCCGCCAGCGTTTATCTGCTGTAGGTGTTACCGAGGTTTATGGTGGCGATCGCTGTACCTTTAGCGAAGCGGATGATTTTTTCTCATATCGACGCGACAGAACCACAGGCCGTATGGCAAGTTTCATTTGGCTGATATAACCTATTGAATCAAGGCGATCCAGCGTGAATAACTCACGCTTCAAATATTTCAGGTCATTAACCTTGAATAATTGAGGGATGACCTCATTTTATCTCCAGTAGCAAATTTGACCTGTATATGGGAGGAGTTATGCGTCTGGATCGTCTTACTAATAAATTCCAGCTTGCACTCGCTGATGCCCAATCCTTAGCTCTCGGGCAAGACAACCAATTTATTGAACCCCTGCACCTGATGAGCGCGCTGCTGAATCAGGAAGGCGGATCTGTGCGTCCTTTACTGACCTCTGCTGGCGTAAACGCGGGCCAGCTGCGTACGTCCATCGATCAGGCTTTAAGCCGTTTGCCGCAAGTGGAAGGAACAGGCGGTGACGTTCAGCCTTCACAGGATTTGGTCCGCGTATTAAACCTGTGTGACAAACTGGCGCAAAAAAGAAATGACAATTTTATTTCGTCAGAGTTATTTGTTCTGGCCGCGCTTGAAGCACGCGGAACATTAACGGATTTACTTAAATCAGCAGGGGCTACCACGGCAAATGTGACAGCAGCCATTGAGCAAATGCGTGGAGGCGAGAACGTGAACGATCAGGGTGCCGAAGATCAGCGGCAGGCATTAAAAAAATATACCGTCGATCTGACCGAGCGTGCCGAACAGGGCAAACTCGATCCGGTAATTGGCCGTGACGAAGAAATTCGTCGCACTATTCAGGTCTTGCAACGTCGTACCAAAAACAACCCGGTATTAATTGGTGAGCCTGGCGTGGGTAAAACCGCCATCGTTGAAGGCCTGGCGCAGCGCATTATTAACGGCGAAGTCCCCGAAGGGCTGAAAGGTCGCCGCGTACTGGCTCTGGATATGGGCTCGCTGGTGGCGGGTGCCAAATACCGTGGGGAGTTTGAAGAGCGCCTGAAAGGTGTGCTGAACGACCTCTCTAAGCAGGAAGGCAACGTCATTCTGTTTATTGACGAATTGCACACTATGGTCGGCGCAGGTAAAGCAGACGGCGCAATGGATGCAGGCAACATGCTGAAGCCTGCCTTGGCGCGTGGTGAACTACACTGCGTGGGTGCGACAACGCTTGATGAATATCGTCAATATATAGAAAAGGATGCGGCACTTGAGCGTCGCTTCCAGAAAGTATTTGTTGCCGAGCCTTCTGTCGAAGACACCATTGCTATTTTACGTGGCTTAAAAGAGCGCTACGAATTGCACCACCATGTGCAGATCACGGACCCGGCCATTGTGGCGGCTGCGACTTTATCGCATCGTTATATTGCCGACCGTCAGCTACCGGATAAAGCCATCGACCTTATCGATGAAGCGGCGTCCAGCATTCGTATGCAGATTGACTCGAAGCCGGAAGAGCTGGACCGTCTTGACCGCCGTATTATCCAGCTGAAACTGGAACAGCAGGCGTTGAAGAAAGAGTCTGATGAAGCCAGCCAAAAACGGCTCGCTATGCTTGAAGAAGAGTTAGGGCAAAAAGAGCGGGAATACTCAGTTCTGGAAGAAGAGTGGAAAGCGGAGAAAGCCTCTCTTTCCGGTACCCAGACGATTAAAGCTGAGCTGGAGCAGGCGAAAATTGCCATTGAGCAGGCTCGCCGCGTGGGCGACCTCGCACGCATGTCTGAGTTGCAATACGGGAAAATCCCGGAGCTTGAGAAACAGCTTGCGGCTGCGACTCAGAGTGAAGGCAAAACCATGCGCCTGCTGCGTAATAAAGTCACTGATGCAGAAATTGCGGAAGTGCTGGCGCGCTGGACTGGTATTCCAGTCGCCCGAATGCTTGAAGGCGAACGTGAGAAACTGCTGCGTATGGAACAGCAGCTTCATACCCGTGTTATCGGGCAGAATGAAGCGGTAGAAGCCGTATCGAACGCTATTCGCCGTAGCTGTGCTGGTTTATCCGATCCTAATCGCCCAATTGGTTCGTTCCTGTTCCTTGGGCCGACCGGGGTGGGTAAAACTGAACTGTGCAAGACGCTGGCAAACTTTATGTTTGATAGCGACGATGCGATGGTGCGTATCGATATGTCCGAGTTTATGGAAAAACACTCGGTCTCACGTCTGGTGGGGGCGCCTCCGGGTTATGTCGGTTATGAAGAGGGCGGTTATCTGACAGAAGCGGTTCGTCGTCGTCCTTACTCTGTCATTCTGTTAGATGAAGTTGAGAAGGCGCACCCGGACGTATTCAACATCTTATTACAGGTACTGGATGACGGTCGGCTGACTGATGGACAGGGCAGAACCGTCGATTTCCGTAATACGGTGGTGATAATGACTTCTAACCTCGGGTCTGACTTGATTCAGGAACGCTTCGGCGATCTGGATTATGGTCATATGAAAGATCTGGTGCTGGGGGTTGTCAGCCAGAACTTCCGTCCGGAGTTCGTTAACCGTATTGATGAAGTTGTGGTATTCCATCCGTTGGGTGAAAAACACATTGCGTCTATTGCGCAGATTCAGCTGCAGCGTTTGTATAAACGACTTGAAGAGCGTGGCTACGAAGTCACTATCACTGATGATGCGTTGAAGTTGCTCAGCGAGAATGGTTATGACCCGGTGTATGGGGCACGACCGCTGAAACGAGCAATTCAGCAGCAAATTGAGAACCCGCTGGCTCAGCAAATTCTTTCTGGAGAGCTGATTCCAGGGAAAATGGTCCATCTTCAGGTTAAAGATGGTCATATAGCGGCAGTGCAGTAAGCTGCAAAAAGATAAAACGGGCCCTTCGGGGCTCGTTTTTGATTAAAAACCAGGCTATCGATGGTTTTTTTGTATTTTATGCTTGTCAGCTTCCGTAAAATCCCTATACTGCGCCTCCACTGACACGGCATAACGGCTTACCAACCGGCCCGTCAGCCAGATGAAAAGCGAAAATAAA
>NZ_RPOH01000065.1 GCF_003818135.1 Buttiauxella warmboldiae
CTTTCCTCTTGCAGAGTCAATCCTTAATTTCAGGATATTTGACTCTCATCGCCGCCGTTACTCTGTGATGTTGTTCACATGTTCCGTGTCGATGGAGGCGCATTATAGGGATCTCTTTTTATTGCACAACCCTTTTTTCGATCTTTTCTCCTGACTGCTTAGTTTTCGCCCTTTTCGCTGCGATCGTATTCGATCTGCCCTGTTTTCGATGCTTTACCTCCTTGCCATCGGTTAAGAAAGCAGCCACAGTCTATTGACGAAGAGAACTTTCAGAGGTGTTTATGTCCGCAGTATTACGTCCTTTTCAAAATACTTATCCTGAAATTGGCCAGCGCGTGATGCTCGATCGCTCAAGCGTGGTGATTGGCGACGTACGCCTTGCCGATGATGTCAGTATCTGGCCACTGGTTGCTATTCGGGGCGACGTTAACTATGTGGCGATTGGCGCGCGCAGCAATATTCAGGATGGCAGCGTATTGCATGTCACCCATAAGTCTTCCTACAACCCTGAAGGCAACCCGCTCATTGTCGGTGAAGATGTCACCGTTGGGCATAAGGTCATGTTGCACGGCTGCACTATTGGCCATCGCGTGCTGGTCGGTATGGGATCGATTCTGTTGGATGGCGTAGTAATAGAAGATGAGGTGATAATTGGTGCCGGAAGTCTGGTGCCGCAAAACAAGCGTCTGGTCAGCGGCTACCTTTATCTGGGCAGCCCGGTAAAGCAAATTCGCCCTTTAACACCTGAAGAACGGGAAGGCTTAAAATACTCAGCCAATAATTACGTACGCTGGAAAGATGAGTACCTTGCTCAGGAAAGCCAGAACCAGCCTTGATAATCCTCTTCACCCGTGGCAATTAACGTTGCCGCTTCTTCTTCAAGATCCCAGCGGTGAAGACGAAAGAGCTCAAGCCATGATTGTTGATTATCGCCACCGTAACGGCTGGCGATAATCGCCCCGCTAATCCCACATCTCACCTGGAAGCCATTGACTAGTGCCGGAAAGCAAATAGCCTGGAGCTTCTCGTCCCACTGCTCACGTTCGGGAAACTGGATCGCCTGGTTCACTGGGTCATTTCCTGTTTTAGCTTCTCTATTACTGGCGTGATTTCTGGCAACACTCCGTGCCACAAGAAAAATGCATGCGCGGCCTGGCCCACCAGCATTCCCAGACCATCAGCATAATGTTGGACACCGTGCTGTATGCACCAGCGCAAGAAAGGAGTCTCGCCCTGCTGATAGAACATGTCATAGCAGTGGACATGATGTGAGAGCAACGATGCCGGGATCGCAGGAATATCACCGGCAATCCCGCTGGAGGTGGCATTAATAATAAGCTCGAACCTGCAGCCTTCCAGTGCAGTCTGTTCCAGCGCCTGAACGCTGCCCGTATGGCTAAACAGCTGCGCGAGCTGCTGGGCCCGTGAAAACGTCCGGTTGACGATAGTCACCGAGCAATCCAGCGAAAGCAGTGGCAGCAGTACTCCTCTTGCCGCGCCGCCAGCACCCAACAGCAAAATGCGTTGACCGGGTTTGATCAACGATAAACGTTCCAGATCGGTTAACAACCCAATCCCATCGGTGTTATCGCCCAGCAGGCGACCATCGTGCAGGCATTTCAGCGTATTCACCGCGCCGGCCAATGCAGCGCGCTCCGTCAGCTCATCGGCTCGGGCAAATGCCTGCTCTTTAAAAGGAACCGTAACATTGACGCCTTTACCGCCAGCCTGGAAAAACCGCTCAAGAGTTGCAATAAAATTATCAACCGGTGCCAGCACACGACCGTAGGGATGCTCTATTTTTAACTGCTCGGCAAACATCTTATGAATTTGCGGTGATTTGCTGTGCTCAATGGGGTTACCAAAAACGGCAAAGGTTTCCATGTAATTATCCCTGGCGGAAAAGTTCGCCGCTCAAAGCGTCACGAATTTCAGATGGATTCTGTCTGCCACCGGTATCACCACGCAGCACCGGGAAGCGGTGGCCAAATTGCGCCAGCACTTCATCGGCAGTACGGCAAGGCGGCAAACCGGATAAATTGGCACTGGTAGAGACCAATGGCTTACCAAAAGCCAGGCATAAATCGCGAACCACAGGATGATCCGTGACTCTCACCGCTAAAGAGTCAAAACGCCCCGTTAGCCAGCGCGGCGTTGAAGGAAGAGCAGGAAACACAAAGGTCACGGGTCCCGGCCAGCGAGAGAAGACCGCTGCTTGCTGGATGGGTGAAAGCGCGCCGCTATCTATATAAGGAATAAGCTGCTCGAAATTCGCCGCTATCAGAATAAGACCTTTGTCTACCGGGCGATGTTTTAACTCAAGCAAACGCGCTACCGCCAGTTCACTGTCAGGATCACAACCAACGCCAAATACGGCTTCGGTTGGATAAGCGATGACCTGTTGTTGTTTGAGGGCGGCAACGATTTCAGGGAGTTGCTCTGATTGCAGGTTTGTCTTCACAAGCTTTTATTCCGCCGTTACCGGCTTTCCACATTGTTTGCTGGCACAGAATTGCTTTAATCCCTGCGCAGTCTTCTTTTCGATAAGGAGAGGATAGTGACACGCAGGACACTCGCCTGCCACTGGTTTGCTATTAATCACGAACTGACATGTTGGATAGCTATCACATGACCAGAAAGTTTTGCCAAAACGAGAACGCCGCTGCACTAATTTTCCCGGCTGGCATTGAGGGCAGCCGATGGCGGTTTCATCAGGTTTGTCGATAACTTCGGTGTGAGCGCAGGTTGGGTAGTGACTGCAGCCAATGAACATCCCAAAGCGTCCCTGACGCAGCACAAGGTTTTGCTGGCATAACGGGCAGAGTTGCCCTTCCAGCACTTTGACCACATGACCGTCAGCCTGACTTTTTAGCGGACGCACATAATCGCATTCCGGGTAGTGGGAGCAGCCCAAAAACGGGCCGTGTTTACCGGAACGAATCACTAACCCCGCCCCACATTGTGGACAGGGTTCATTTTTAGGCACAGTGAACAGTGCTGATTTGGTCATAACATCTCATGCAGCGACTTTAATTTAGTGCAGCATACCTTCATTTACTTCGAAGAGTAATTCTTCCATTTGTTGATAAGCGTTTTCGCAACCCGGAATGTTGAACAGCACCATCAGCACCACCCACTTTAAATCTTCCAGCTCGAATTCGGCGCTGTCTAATGCTAAGACTCGTTCAATGACCATTTCACGGGTTTCGAGGTTCAGCACCTGAATCTGTTCCAGGAACAGTAAAAACCCCCGGCAGGTTGCATCAAGCCGCTGGCATTCTTCTGCGGTATACATCCGCATAGAAAGCGGATCGGTGGCCAGTTGCATGGGTGCAGTCAGACCATCCTGATAGTCCGCCAGCTTTTCAAGCCATACCAGAGCGTTATAAATGTCTTCGTGATCAAAACCAGCATCGGCGAGATCGCGCGTCAATTTATCTTGATCAACTCGCATTTCCACTTCGTTGTGGATGTAGGTTTCAAATAAGTACATTAGTACGTCGAACATGGCATGCCCTCCTCAATCGGACATAGCCGCCGGGTACAGCTGCGATCCATCCTGCTAACTCCAGTTCGAGTAGCTGGGCTACCGTAACTGGCACAGGTTGGCCGGCACGTTCAGCGACGACGTCAACAGGTGTAACCTCATCTCCTACGTTAGCCAACAGCTCAGGAAATGGCAATGTGCGATCCTCTTCATCATGTGAATATATTAATGCTTTGTGCGATGACGGAAGCCATTGCAGCTCATTTTCCAGATACTCGAGTATGTCCGAAGGGTGGCTGACTAAAGTCGCGCCTTGCTTGATGAGCCAGTGTGGCCCTTCACTACCGGGGCTGCCCACCGCCCCCGGGAGGGCAAAAAGCTCCCGGCCTTGTTCGAGCGCATACCGGGCAGTCACTAACGATCCGCTGCGCTCCCCCGCCTCCACCACAAAGACTCCACGGCTTAGCCCGCTGATGATGCGGTTTCTGCGCGGAAAATTACTCGGGAAAGGGGCGGTATTGAGCGGAAATTCAGAGATAACAGTCCCCCCTTCAGCCATAATTTGTTCACCTAACGACTGATGCCGTTTGGGATAGATCCCGGCAAGCCCATTCCCCAGAACAGCGACGGTTTTTCCCTGAACGTTTAGCGCTGCCCGATGCGCTACCGCATCAATCCCCAGAGCCAAACCACTGGTTATCGTTAACCCGGCAGCGGCTAACGGTTCGCAAAACATGCGGCACCAGCGTTCGCCATAAAGAGAAAGGTTGCGGCTACCCACGACGGCTAGCTGATTGCTGGCAAGCAGCCCGATATCACCCGAGACAAACAACGCGGCGGGATAACACTCTATGGCCCGCAGCTGCTCCGGGTAACCGGCATGTTCTGCGGTGAGAAGATGGTGATGAGGTTGTTCAAGCCAGTTCAATGAGGCTTCCAGCTCTTTTTCACTGACGTTCAGAAACTGAGAAATCTGCAGGGCAGACAAGCCCGCACGGGAGAAATGCGTGACCGGGCATTCAGGTTGCTTCAGTAACAACTGGGCAATTTTTAATAGCTTATCACCGCTGAGGCTTTGAACAGCCATCAGGCGCAGCCATATCTCAATCGGTAGCATGTCTCCCTCCCGCCATAAGCGATAAAAGCAATCCTTGCGATTGGGCACTGATGCTGTCAATCAGGTCGGGAAATGTCTAGAATAGAGGTAATAATCTTTCTATCAATTCAACACAGCTCTGGATATTTATGTCAGTTTTGCAGGTATTACATTTTCCGGACGAGCGCCTTCGCACTGTGGCAGCGCCGGTCAAAGAGGTGAATGCTGAGGTTCAGCAGATTGTCGATGACATGTTCGAGACCATGTACGCGGAGGAAGGTATTGGCCTTGCAGCAACGCAGGTGGATATCCATCAACGTATTATTGTGATTGATGTTTCTGAAAACCGTGACGAGCGCCTGGTGCTGATTAACCCAGAGCTGCTGGAAAAAAGCGGCGACACCGGTATCGAAGAAGGCTGTCTCTCTATTCCAGAACAGCGCGCTCTGGTTCCACGTGCGGAGAGAGTCAAGATCCGTGCCCTTGACCGTGAAGGTCAGCCGTATGAACTGGAAACCGATGGCCTGCTGGCCATTTGTATTCAACACGAAATGGATCATCTGGTCGGCAAGCTGTTCGTCGATTACCTTTCGCCGTTGAAACGTCAGCGTATCCGTCAGAAACTGGAAAAAATGGCGCGCCTGAATAAGAGCGCCTGATCCATCACAAAAGGGAATAATGTGTCTGATTCACTGCGTATTATTTTCGCTGGCACCCCTGACTTCGCGGCGCGTCATCTTGACGCGCTGCTGTCTTCTCAGCACCAGGTCGTGGGCGTATTCACTCAACCCGACAGGCCTGCAGGACGCGGCAAGAAGCTGATGCCCAGCCCGGTAAAAGTGCTGGCCGCGGAAAAAAACATCCCTGTTTTTCAACCTGCCTCTTTGCGTCCTGCTGAAAACCAGGCGCTGGTTTCCAGCCTGAATGCCGATGTAATGGTAGTTGTCGCCTACGGTCTGATCCTGCCTGAAGCTGTTCTGAATATGCCTCGTCTGGGTTGTATTAACGTTCATGGTTCACTGTTGCCACGCTGGCGCGGTGCGGCCCCCATTCAGCGCTCGCTATGGGCTGGTGATGCCGAAACGGGCGTCACTATTATGCAAATGGATGTGGGTCTGGACACCGGCGATATGCTGGTCAAGCTCGCCTGCCCAATCGAAGCGACCGATACCAGCGCAACCTTATACGATAAGCTGGCAAACCTTGGTCCACAGGGATTACTGGAAACGCTAAGCCAGTTGGCTAAAGGCGATGCCAAACCAGAAGTTCAAAGTGAAGAACTGGTGACCTACGCCGAAAAGCTCAGCAAGGAAGAGGCCCGCATTGATTGGTCACTTTCCGCCGTTCAACTCGAACGCTGTGTTCGCGCCTTCAACCCGTGGCCGATGAGCTGGCTGGAAATCGACGGCCAGCCCGTCAAGATCTGGCAGGCTTCGGTGATAAATCAGCCTGCAAAAGTAGCCCCTGGAACCATTATTGAAACCAATAAACAGGGTATTCAGGTTGCAACCGGCGCAGGGATTTTGAATCTGGAATCACTTCAGCCGGCAGGAAAAAAAGCGATGACGGCTCAGGATCTCCTGAACTCACGCAGCGAATGGTTTAAGCCGGGCACCCTCCTCGCCTGAGAAAAGAAATTCTTTGCGCCCAGGTCAAACGCCTGGGCATTTTTGTTTTTAAGCGCCGAAAAACCAGAGCGTCGTTATGAAAAAAACACTAAATCTTCGCAGTATGGCCGCACAGACCGTAGAACAGGTTGTTGAGCAAGGCCAATCACTCAGTAATGTGCTGCCCGCCATGCAACAGAAAGTCTCTGATAAAGATAGAGCCTTGCTGCAGGAGCTTTGCTTTGGCGTGTTACGCACGCTACCGCAGCTTGAGTGGTTAATTGGCAAGTTAATGTCACGCCCGATGACCGGCAAGCAACGCACCATCCACTACTTAATTATGGTGGGTTTTTATCAGTTACTTTATACCCGCATTCCCGCTCATGCGGCTTTGGCCGAAACCGTTGAAGGGGCGGTTGCTATCAAGAAGCAATCGCTGAAGGGGTTGATAAACGGCGTATTACGTCAATTCCAGCGCCAGCAGGAAGAGTTAATGACGCAAGCGGCTAAACACGAGAGCCGTTTTTTGCATCCTTCCTGGCTGCTGCAACGTTTGAAAAAAACCTATCCTCATCAATGGCAATCCATCGTCGATGCCAATAATCAGCGTCCACCAATGTGGCTGCGTGTCAATCGACAACACCATTCTCGTGAAGCCTGGATGGCGCTACTGGCGGAAAATGGGCTGGAAGGACATACTCATCCGCAATATCGCGATGCGGTACGTCTGGAGTCACCGGCGCCAGTACATGCCCTGCCCGGGTTTGCAGCGGGCTGGGTCACCGTTCAGGATGCATCCGCTCAGGGCTGCGTTGATCTGCTTGATCCGCAGAATGGAGAGTCGATCCTCGATTTGTGCGCGGCCCCTGGCGGCAAAACAACTCATATTCTGGAAGCCGCCCCGCAGGCTCGTGTTATGGCTGTCGACATTGATGAACAGCGCCTGAAACGCGTGCATGAAAACCTGCAGCGCCTGGGTATGAGCGCAGAAGTGAAATGCGGCGATGGGCGTTTCCCTCAACAGTGGTGCGGCGATCAACAATTTGATCGTATCCTCCTTGATGCACCGTGCTCGGCAACCGGCGTTATTCGCCGCCATCCGGATATTAAATGGCTGCGTCGCGACCGGGATATTGCTGAATTAGCTACGCTGCAACAGGAGATTCTGGAAGCTATCTGGCCAAAACTGAAAACTGGCGGCACACTGGTTTATGCTACCTGTTCGATTCTTCCGGAAGAAAACTATCAGCAGGTAGCCGCATTCCTGGAGCGGCATCCTGAAGCAAAACTGGTTGATACCGGCACCGCAGAACAACCGGGTATCCAGAATCTCCCTGCGCAGGAGGAAGGTGACGGCTTCTTTTACGCTAAGCTAATTAAAAGCTGATTCAGGCTGGCTGAATCTTAGGTTTCATCATTAATGAAGCTATAAACAATGAAAATAATCATTCTGGGTGCGGGTCAGGTTGGCGGCACTCTGGCAGAAAACCTGGTAGGCGAGAACAACGATATTACGGTTGTTGATACCAATCAGGATCGCCTGCGTATCTTGCAAGATAAGTTCGATTTACGCGTGGTGCAGGGCCATGGTTCGCATCCTCGCGTCTTGCGTGAAGCGGGAGCGGACGATGCCGATATGCTGGTCGCCGTCACCAGTTCGGATGAAACGAATATGATTGCCTGCCAGGTAGCCTATTCGCTGTTCAATACCCCAAACCGAATCGCGCGTATCCGTGCGCCTGATTACGTGCGCGATGCCGGGCGTTTGTTTAATGCTGAAGCGGTGCCCATCGACCATCTCATCGCGCCAGAACAGTTGGTTATCGATAATATTTATCGTCTGATTGAGTATCCGGGCGCGCTGCAGGTAGTTAACTTTGCCGAGGGTAAAGTCAGCCTTGCCGTGGTGAAGGCTTATTACGGCGGTCCGCTGGTTGGAAATGCCCTTTCCACGATGCGCGAACATATGCCGCATATCGAAACCCGTGTTGCCGCTATTTTCCGCCATGACCGACCTATTCGCCCGCAGGGTTCTACCATTGTGGAAGCCGGGGACGAAGTATTCTTTATCGCGGCCTCACAGCATATTCGGGCGGTCATGAGCGAACTTCAACGCCTCGAGAAGCCGTATAAGCGAATCATGCTGGTTGGCGGCGGTAATATTGGTGCCGGTCTGGCGCAGCGCCTGGAAAAAGATTACAGCGTTAAGCTTATTGAACGCGATCCACAGCGCGCAGCCGAACTTGCGGAAATGCTGCAAAATACCATCGTATTCTATGGCGATGCTTCCGACCAGGAGCTGCTGGCTGAAGAGCATATCGAGCAGGTCGATTTGTTTATCGCCGTCACCAACGATGACGAAGCTAATATCATGTCTGCGATGCTGGCTAAACGCATGGGAGCCAAGAAGGTCATGGTGCTTATCCAGCGTAAAGCCTACGTCGACCTGGTACAGGGCAGCGTGATTGATATCGCCATCTCTCCCCAACAGGCCACCATTTCAGCGCTTCTGGGGCACGTGCGTAAAGCAGATATCGTCAGCGTTTCATCTTTGCGCCGCGGAGTAGCCGAAGCCATTGAAGCCGTTGCTCACGGTGACGAGAGTACTTCACGGGTAGTGGGCCGTGCCATCGACGAGATAAAACTTCCGCCGGGAACCATTATCGGTGCGGTGGTTCGCGGCAATGATGTCATGATCGCCAACGACAATTTACGTATCGAACAGGGCGATCACGTCATTATGTTCCTGACCGATAAGAAATTTGTCAGCGATGTGGAACGACTGTTCCAGCCAAGTCCATTCTTCCTGTAGTCACTTTTGGGCAGATTAGTTTTCTGCCCGTTTAGCTTTAAAACCCGATAAACCTTACTAAAGCTATTGAATTAACAATAAATTCTTATTTCTTCATGTAATGGCAATCGGGACATCATTTGTTAGACTTATTAACGTCAGCCAGAACAAGGAGAGAAAAATGAGCATGTTAAAAGAATTCCGCGAATTTGCGATGCGCGGAAACGTTGTTGATTTAGCAGTGGGTGTGATTATTGGCGCAGCATTTGGGAAAATCGTTTCTTCATTGGTTGCGGATATCATTATGCCGCCGCTGGGTCTGTTAATTGGCGGCGTTGATTTTAAGCAGTTCGCATTAACGTTAAGACCGGCAGCGGGAGATATCCCGGCAGTAGTGATGCACTATGGGGTGTTTATTCAGAATATCTTTGATTTTCTGATCGTCGCCTTCGCCATCTTTATGGCAATCAAAGTGATTAACAGGCTAAACCGTAAGAAAAAAGAAGAGCCCGCAGCACCGCCGGCACCCGGCAAAGAAGAAGTTTTACTTAGTGAAATCCGCGATTTGCTAAAACAGCAAAACGAGCGCATCTGATTGCGTTAACGAAAGCAGGAAGGCCAGTGGTAAAAAAGCGCTTTGCTTGTTTGCCACTGGCCTCCCAGCGACCTCTCTTCGTATGTTTTGCTGTCCGCTGATAGCTTCCTTTCCCTTTTTTGTTGCGTTCCACTCTTTGCCGAAATAATGGGTCATGTAACAAAGCCTCAATGGCATTATCTTTAATGATCCCTTTCTGATGCTGGTATTTGCTCATATTCACTCCAGGTTGATTAAAATAACGGCGCAATTCTATTCCTGTCTAACCCCGGTCGCAAATTATTCTTTCCGTTGGCTGGCGCCCTGCTCAAGCGCTTCGAGAATTGAACAGTACGTGCTGCTGTGAGCGGTTCCGCAACAGGCATCATTCAGCCGCTGTAACGAACGCCGCATAAGCTGCAACTCTTTAATTTTGGACTCAACTTCCGCAAGCCTGGACTGCACAATGCTTTTAGACTCCTGGCAGGTATGGTGCTCAGGATCGATGCGGATCGAGAGCAGCTCGCGAATAGTCTCCAGGGTAAAGCCTAACTGCTTGGCATAGCGGATGAATTTCAGACGCTGTAAATCGCTTTCGCTATAAAGACGAAACCCACCTTCCGTTCGGATCTCATGATCCATCATCTGCTGCTTTTCATAATAGCGAATGGTGTCAGGGGTAACGTCTGCCAGCCTGGCTAATTCTCCAATTCGAAACATGTTTATTCCTCATCAAGATAATGAAGCAACGTATGCAGTCTTTGCAGATAAGAGATAAAACAAAGATACGCGGAAAAGTACGGGAAGGGGAATTGCAGAGATAAAAAAACCGGGCAAGCCCGGTTTTTTCACGTTACTACAGATTACTCTGCAGCAGCTTCTGTTTGAGATTCGGCGCGGTCAACCAGCTCGATGTAAGCCATCGGAGCGTTATCACCTGCACGGAAGCCACACTTAAGAATACGAGTGTAACCACCAGTACGCGCTGCAAAACGCGGACCCAGTTCATTAAACAGTTTTGCCACGATCTCGTTATCACGAGTGCGGGCGAATGCCAGACGACGATTAGCAACGCTATCAGTCTTGGCAAGAGTAATCAGCGGCTCAACTACGCGACGCAGCTCTTTCGCTTTAGGCAGAGTCGTCTTGATTATCTCATGACGAACCAGTGAACCTGCCATGTTGCGGAACATAGCCTGGCGATGGCTGCTGTTGCGGTTCAGTTGACGACCACTCTTACGATGGCGCATGACCTTATCCTTCTCAGTAAAACCTTAACCTGTGATCCGGTTACTCGTCAGCGATGCTTGCCGGTGGCCAGTTTTCCAGGCGCATGCCCAGAGACAAACCACGGGAAGCCAGCACGTCTTTAATCTCGGTAAGAGATTTTTTACCCAAGTTAGGCGTTTTGAGCAGCTCAACTTCGGTACGCTGTACCAGATCACCGATATAGTGGATAGCTTCTGCCTTAAGGCAGTTAGCAGAGCGGACAGTCAATTCCAGATCGTCAACAGGGCGCAGCAGGATCGGATCGAATTCTGGTTTCTCTTCTTTAACTTCTGGCTGACGTACATCACGTAAGTCAACGAAAGCTTCAAGTTGTTCAGCCAGAATGGTTGCCGCACGACGAATCGCCTCTTCAGGATCGATTGTGCCGTTGGTTTCCATTTCGATGACCAGCTTATCCAGGTCGGTACGCTGTTCTACACGCGCAGCTTCAACATTGTAGGCAATTCGCTCTACAGGGCTGTAGCAGGCGTCGACCAGCAGACGGCCGATTGGGCGCTCATCTTCTTCCGAATGAATTCGGGCAGAGGCCGGCACATAACCGCGACCGCGCTGAACTTTGATACGCATACTAATAGATGCGTTCTCATCAGTCAGGTGGCAGATCACGTGCTGCGGCTTGACGATTTCGACGTCACCATCATGGGTGATGTCGGCTGCAGTCACAGGGCCAATGCCAGACTTATTCAGAGTAAGAATAACATCATCTTTCCCCTGAACTCTCACCGCCAGCCCTTTCAGGTTGAGCAGGATTTCCAGGATATCCTCCTGAACGCCTTCTTTGGTGCTGTACTCATGTAGTACACCATCAATCTCAACCTCTGTCACCGCGCAACCCGGCATCGATGAGAGCAGAATACGGCGCAGTGCATTACCAAGAGTATGGCCAAAGCCACGCTCTAAAGGCTCAAGGGTCACCTTGGCGTGCGTCGAACTCACTTGCTCGATATCTACCAGGCGCGGTTTTAGAAACTCTGTCACAGAACCCTGCATTGTGTCCTCTCTTTGGTACTAAGCTTTACTTGGAGTAAAGCTCGACGATCAGGTGTTCGTTAATGTCCGCAGACAGATCTGTACGCTCAGGCTTACGCTTGAACACACCTTCCATCTTAGCAGCATCAACTTCCAGCCAGGTTGGCTTTTCACGCTGTTCAGCCAGCTCCAGAGCGGCCTTCACGCGAGATTGCTTTTTGGCTTTCTCACGGATGCTAACTACGTCATTCGGAGTTACCTGATAAGAAGCGATGTTAACAACGCGACCATTTACCATTACAGCTTTGTGGCTAACGAGCTGACGTGATTCTGCACGAGTCGCGCCGAAGCCCATACGGTAAACAACGTTGTCCAGACGACCTTCCAGCAGAGCCAACAGGTTTTCACCGGTGTTGCCTTTCAGACGTGCCGCTTCTTTATAATAGTTACGGAACTGACGCTCCAGAACACCGAACATACGGCGAACTTTTTGCTTTTCACGCAACTGCACACCATAGTCAGACAGACGCGGTTTACGCGCACCGTGCTGGCCAGGAGCTTGTTCAATTTTACACTTGGTATCGATCGCGCGAACGCCAGACTTAAGGAATAAGTCAGTGCCCTCACGACGGCTCAGCTTGAGCTTAGGACCCAAATATCTTGCCATTTTCTTTCTCCAACATTCCTAAAAACGAGCGTTATACGCGACGTTTTTTCGGCGGACGACAACCGTTGTGAGGGATCGGAGTCACATCAGTAATATTAGTGATGCGGAAACCAGCGGCGTTCAGAGCACGAATAGTAGATTCGCGGCCTGGACCCGGTCCCTTAACCATAACTTCAAGGTTCTTGATACCGTATTCTTTCACAGCTTCTGCGCAACGCTCTGCTGCAACCTGAGCTGCGAACGGAGTGGACTTGCGAGAGCCACGGAAACCGGAACCACCGGCAGTTGCCCAACCCAATGCATTACCCTGACGATCGGTAATGGTAACGATTGTGTTGTTGAAAGAAGCATGGACATGAGCCACGCCGTCAGAGACTTGTTTTCTTACACGCTTACGTGCACGAACTGGTGCCTTTGCCATTATTCAATCACCCCGATTATTTCTTGATCGGTTTGCGCGGACCCTTACGGGTACGTGCGTTGGTCTTCGTACGCTGACCGCGTACTGGCAGACCACGACGATGACGCAAACCGCGATAGCAACCAAGGTCCATCAGACGCTTGATGCTCATACTCACTTCACGGCGCAGATCACCTTCAACGACAAATTTGGCAACTTCGTCACGCAGCGTGTCGATTTGTTCTTCAGACAGCTCTCTGATCTTAACATCTTCAGCGATACCCGCCGCAGCACAAATGGCCTTTGAACGAGTCTTGCCTACACCGTAGATCGAAGTTAACGCGATCACGGTATGTTTTTGATCAGGAATGTTAATGCCTGCTATACGGGCCACTATGCACTCCTACTATTTTGATTATGCGTCCCATACCGAAAAGCCCGTTTTCAGGATACTCAAATGGAAACGCATAGACATACAAAAGATTGGCTGGCTAATCTAGCCAGCTCAACCCAACTTTGCAAGAAAAATATGCGAGATAATCAGCCTTGACGCTGTTTATGCTTCGGTTCGGCGCTGCAAATCACGCGAATAACACCGTCACGCTTAACGATTTTGCAGTTACGACATAATTTCTTGACGGAAGCACGAACTTTCATTTTTACTCTCCGTAACTTCTCAAGCGACTATTAACGGCCGTAGCCTTTCAGATTCGCTTTCTTCAATGCAGACTCGTACTGACTGGACATCATCAGAGTTTGCACTTGAGCCATAAAGTCCATGATCACCACGACAACAATGAGCAGTGAGGTTCCACCGAAGTAGAAAGGCACTTTCATTGCATCACGCATGAACTCCGGGATTAGGCAGATAAAGGTAATGTACAACGCACCAACCAGAGTCAGGCGGGTCATTACTTTATCAATATACTTCGCCGTTTGTTCTCCCGGACGAATTCCTGGTACAAATGCACCGGACTTCTTCAGGTTATCTGCTGTTTCACGTGGGTTGAAAACCAACGCTGTGTAGAAGAAACAGAAGAAGATGATTGCAGACGCATAGAGTAACACATAAAGCGGTTGCCCAGGCTGCAAATACAGCGAAATTGTAGTCAGCCAGTTCCAACCGGTACCGCCCCCAAACCACGATGCAATCGTTGCCGGGAACAGAATAATACTGGAAGCAAAAATTGCTGGAATAACGCCAGCCATATTCACTTTCAGCGGTAAATGCGTGCTCTGCGCAGCATAGACACGACGACCTTGTTGACGTTTTGCGTAGTTTACCACAATGCGGCGTTGACCACGTTCAACAAAAACAACGAAGAAGGTCACTGCGAATACGAGTACTGCAACCAACAGCAACAGAAGGAAGTGCAGGTCGCCTTGCCTTGCTTGTTCGATAGTATGGCCAACGGCCGGCGGCAAACCCGCAACAATACCAGCGAAGATTATGATTGAGATACCGTTACCGATACCGCGTTCAGTAATCTGTTCACCCAGCCACATCAGGAACATCGTTCCCGTGACCAGACTGACAACAGCAGTGAAGTAGAATGCAAAGCCTGGGTTTAACACCAGGCCCTGCATACCAGGCATATTCGGTAAACCGGTAGCAATACCGATTGACTGGAATATTGCCAGCACCAGCGTTCCGTAACGGGTGTACTGACTGATCTTACGACGGCCAGATTCCCCTTCTTTCTTCAACTCTGCTAACGCTGGATGAACCACCGTCAGCAGCTGGATAATGATCGATGCCGAAATGTACGGCATGATACCCAATGCAAAGATAGAAGCACGGCTGAGAGCACCACCAGAGAACATGTTAAACATTTCAATGATAGTGCCTCGCTGTTGCTCAAGCAGTTTGGCAAGTACAGCGGCATCAATACCAGGGATCGGAATAAAAGAGCCAATACGGAACACAATCAGCGCACCGATAACAAACATCAGTCTGCGTTTCAGCTCGCCAAGCCCGCCTTTAGCACTTTGAAAATCTAATCCCGGTTGCTTTGCCATCTGCTACTTATTCCTCGATTTTACCGCCAGCAGCTTCGATAGCAGCACGAGCGCCTTTAGTGACACGCAGGCCGCGAACAGTTACCGGACGAGAAACCTCGCCAGACAGAATCACTTTCGCGAATTCGATCTGAATACCGATAATGTTTGCTGCTTTCAGCGTGTTCAGGTCAACGACGTCGCCTTCAACTTTCGCCAGATCGGAGAGACGAATCTCACCTGTGATCATTGCTTTGCGAGAGGTGAAACCAAATTTCGGCAGACGACGGTACAACGGCATCTGACCACCTTCAAAACCGCGACGTACGCCACCGCCAGAACGTGAGTTCTGACCTTTGTGACCACGACCGCCGGTTTTACCGAGGCCAGAACCGATACCACGACCCAGACGCTTGGAAGCGTGCTTAGACCCTTCGGCCGGAGACAGAGTATTTAAACGCATCTCTTACTCCTCAACTTTAACCATGTAGGAAACCGCGTTGACCATACCACGTACAGCAGGAGTATCCTCGCGCTCTACGGTGTGGCCAATACGACGCAGACCCAGGCCAAGCAGCGTTGCCTTATGTTTCGGCAAACGACCGATCGCACTGCGGGTTTGTGTAATTTTAATAGTCTTTGCCATGGTCAATTACCCCAGAATTTCTTCAACGGATTTACCACGCTTGGCAGCGACCATTTCCGGAGACTTCATATTCGCCAGGCCATCAATTGTTGCACGAACCACGTTAATCGGGTTGGTGGAACCATATGCTTTAGCCAAAACGTTATGAACTCCAGCGACTTCCAGGACGGCGCGCATTGCACCACCGGCAATAATACCGGTACCTTCAGAAGCCGGCTGCATGAACACACGAGAACCTGTGTGCACACCTTTAACAGGGTGCTGCAGGGTGCCGTGGTTCAGCGCGACGTTAATCATGTTGCGACGGGCTTTTTCCATCGCTTTCTGGATAGCTGCTGGAACTTCACGCGCTTTTCCGTAACCAAAACCAATGCGACCGTTACCATCGCCAACCACTGTCAGAGCAGTGAAGGAGAAGATACGACCACCTTTAACGGTTTTAGATACGCGATTTACCGCGATCAGCTTTTCCTGCAGTTCGCCAGCCTGTTTTTCGATGTGAGCCATCTTACACCTCTACCTTAGAACTGTAGGCCAGCATCACGGGCAGCATCTGCCAGTGCCTGGACACGACCATGATATTGGAAACCAGCACGGTCAAAGGATACTTTCGTAATGCCTTTTTCCAGTGCGCGCTCTGCAACAGCTTTACCCACAGCTGTAGCGGCGTCTTTGTTTCCAGTGTACTTCAGTTGCTCAGCGATAGCTTTCTCTACAGTAGAGGCAGCTACCAGGACTTCTGAACCGTTCGGTGCGATAACCTGTGCATAAATATGACGAGGCGTACGGTGAATCACCAGACGAGTCGCACCCAGTTCTTTGAGCTTGTGACGTGCGCGGGTCGCACGACGGATACGAGCAGATTTCTTATCCATAGTGTTACCTTACTTCTTCTTAGCCTCTTTGGTACGCACGACTTCGTCGGCGTAACGAACACCCTTGCCTTTATAAGGCTCAGGACGACGGTAGGCGCGCAGATCAGCAGCTACCTGTCCAATCATCTGCTTATCAGCGCCTTTCAGCACGATTTCAGTTTGAGTTGGACATTCAGCAGTGACACCCGCTGGCAGTTCATGTTCAACAGGGTGGGAGAAGCCTAAAGCTAAACTCACCGCGTTGCCTTTAATGGCTGCACGATAACCTACACCAACCAGCTGCAGCTTCTTAGTGAAGCCTTCGGTAACACCGATAACCATTGCATTCAACAGCGCACGAGTGGTGCCCGCCTGGGCCCACGCGTTTGCAAAACCTTCGCGTGGAGCGAAAGTCAGTGCATTATCAGCGTGTTTCACTTCAACAGCATCGTTGATTGTACGAGTCAGCTCGCCGTTTTTACCTTTGATCGAAATAACCTGACCGTTGAGTTTTACCTCTACGCCAGCAGGAATAACGACCGGTGCTTTAGCAACACGAGACATTTTATTCCTCCAATTAGGCTACGTAGCAGATAATTTCGCCACCAAGACCTGCCTGGCGCGCTGCACGATCAGTCATAACACCTTTAGAGGTAGAAACGACAGCAATACCCATACCGGCCATAACTTTAGGCAGCTCATCTTTTTTCTTATAGATGCGCAGACCTGGGCGGCTGACTCGCTGAATGCTCTCTACCACAGCCTTGCCCTGGAAATACTTAAGAGTCAGTTCCAGTTCAGGCTTGATGTCGCCTTCAATTTTAAAATCTTCAATATAGCCTTCTTCTTTCAGCACGTTGGCAATTGCCAATTTCAGCTTGGAGGAAGGCATGGTGACCGCAACTTTATTCGCGGCTTGACCGTTACGGATACGGGTCAGCATATCCGCGATCGGATCTTGCATGCTCATCTGTCTTTACTCCCGTGATTCAATTGGATATTACCAGCTAGCCTTCTTCAAGCCAGGTACTTCACCGCGCATAGCGGCTTCACGAAGCTTAATACGGCTCAACCCGAATTTGCCCACATAACCATGCGGACGACCAGTTTGGCGGCAGCGGTTACGCTGACGGGACGGGCTGGAATCACGCGGCAGAGACTGCAGCTTAAGAACCGCATCCCAACGTTCTTCGTCGGATGAGTTCACACCAGAGATGATAGCTTTCAATTCCTCGCGTTTAGCGCGGTATTTGTCGGCCAGTTTCACGCGAACGACTTCGCGTGCTTTCATCGATTGCTTAGCCATTAGTAACCCTACCTTACTTACGGAATGGGAAGTTAAAGGCAGCCAGCAGAGCACGGCCTTCATCATCAGATTTCGCAGTAGTGGTAATGGTAATATCCAAACCACGAACGCGATCGACTTTGTCATAGTCGATTTCTGGGAAGATGATCTGCTCACGGACACCCATGCTGTAGTTACCACGGCCATCGAATGACTTAGCGGACAAGCCACGGAAGTCACGGATACGTGGTACAGCAATGGTGATCAGGCGCTCAAAGAACTCCCACATGCGTTCGCCACGCAGAGTTACTTTACAGCCGATCGGATAGCCCTGACGGATTTTGAAGCCTGCAACTGATTTGCGTGCTTTGGTGATCAACGGCTTTTGACCGGAGATTGCTGTCAGATCCGCTGCTGCATTATCCAGCAGTTTCTTGTCAGCGATCGCTTCACCCACACCCATGTTCAGGGTGATCTTCTCGACCCGAGGGACTTGCATGACAGAATTGTAGTTAAACTCAGTCATGAGTTTTTTAACTACTTCGTCTTTGTAGTAATCATGCAGTTTCGCCATCGTACTACTCCAAATTACTTGATAGTTTCGCTGTTAGATTTGAAGAAACGGACTTTTTTGCCCTCTTCGAATCTAAAGCCTACACGGTCAGCCTTGCCGGTTGCTGCATTGTAGAGTGCAACGTTAGAAACTTGAATTGCAGCTTCTTTTTCAACGATGCCACCTGGTTGGTTCAGGGCCGGAACCGGCTTCTGATGTTTCTTAACCAGGTTAATACCTTCAACAATGAGCTTGCCGGAAGACAAGACATTCTTAACTTTACCGCGCTTACCTTTATCTTTACCGGTTAACACGATAACTTCGTCATCACGACGGATTTTAGCTGCCATGATTCGCTCCTTAGAGTACTTCTGGTGCCAGAGAGATAATTTTCATGAACTTCTCATTACGCAGTTCACGAGTTACCGGCCCAAAAATACGCGTGCCGATTGGCTGCTCGCTGTTATTGTTTAAAATAACGCATGCATTACCATCGAAGCGAATGACAGAACCGTCCGGGCGACGAACACCCTTCCTGGTGCGCACCACTACCGCTTTCAGGACATCGCCTTTCTTCACCTTACCACGCGGAATTGCTTCCTTGATGGTAATTTTGATGATGTCGCCGACGCCTGCGTAGCGACGGTGCGAGCCACCCAGAACCTTGATACACATTACGCGACGTGCGCCGGAGTTGTCGGCCACGGTCAGCATAGTCTGTTCTTGGATCATTTCAGTGCTCCGCTAATGTCAACTACTACTTCGGGACCCATAATTAGGTCGTTAAAAAGCCCCATAAACGAGGGCGCGGCATTATAACACCGGTTCCTGAATATGGGTAGAAAAAATAAACGGCTCATTTTCTGAGCCGTTTATTCGTTAGAGAAAGGCTACTGTATTACAGAACCGCTTTCTCTACAACGCGAACAAGCGTCCAGGACTTAGTCTTGGACAGTGGACGGCATTCGCGGATTTCAACCACGTCACCGATACCACATTCATTGTTCTCGTCATGTACGTGCAACTTGGTCGTACGTTTGATGAACTTACCGTAAATCGGGTGTTTCACCACACGCTCGATAGCCACAACAATGGATTTCTCCATTTTGTCACTAACAACGCGACCTTGCAGAGTACGGATTTTATCGGTCATTACGCACCCGCCTTCTGAGTCAATAAAGTCTTAACACGAGCAACATCGCGACGCACTTGCTTTAACAGGTGAGTCTGTTGCAGTTGGCCACTTGCCGCTTGCATACGCAGATTGAACTGCTCACGCAGCAGATTCAGCAGCTCGGTGTTCAGCTCTTCAACACTCTTTTCACGCAGCTCTTTTGCTTTCATTACATCACCGTCTTAGTTACAAAGGTGGTTTTGATCGGCAGTTTCGCTGCTGCCAGCTTGAATGCTTCACGGGCCAGCTCTTCTGGTACGCCGTCCATTTCATACAGGACTTTGCCAGGCTGAATCAGGGCAACCCAATACTCTACGTTGCCTTTACCTTTACCCATACGCACTTCAAGTGGTTTTTCGGTGATCGGTTTGTCCGGGAATACACGGATCCAGATCTTACCCTGACGCTTAACTGCACGGGTCATTGCACGACGTGCTGCTTCGATCTGACGTGCAGTCAGACGACCACGGCCAACAGCTTTCAGACCGAAAGTGCCGAAGCTAACATCCGTACCGGCAGCCAGACCACGGTTGCGGCCTTTGTGCACTTTACGGAATTTTGTACGCTTTGGTTGTAACATCAGCGACTCTCCTTACTTACGGCCTTTACGCTGCTGCTTTTTAGGTTGCGCAGCCGGTTTTTCCGGTTGTTCAACAGCAGCCATCCCACCCAGGATCTCACCTTTGAAGATCCACACTTTAACGCCGATTACACCATAAGTGGTGTGCGCTTCAGAGGTGTTGTAGTCAATGTCAGCACGCAGTGTGTGCAATGGCACGCGACCTTCACGATACCATTCGGTACGTGCGATCTCAGCGCCACCCAGACGGCCGCTAACTTCAACTTTGATACCTTTAGCGCCCAGACGCATGGCATTCTGTACAGCACGCTTCATAGCACGACGGAACATAACGCGACGTTCCAGCTGAGAAGTGATGCTGTCAGCAACCAGTTTTGCGTCCAGTTCAGGCTTACGAACTTCGGCGATATTGATCTGTGCAGGAACGCCAGCGATATCCGCTACGACCTTGCGCAGTTTTTCTACGTCTTCGCCTTTCTTACCGATTACGATGCCAGGGCGAGCGGTGTGAATAGTCACACGGATGCTCTTAGCTGGACGCTCGATAACGATACGAGATACAGACGCCTTCGCCAGTTCCTTAGTCAGGTACTGACGAACTTTAAAATCGCTGTCCAGGTTGTCAGCGAATTCTTTGGTGTTCGCAAACCAGGTAGAGTTCCATGGTTTTACAATACCCAGGCGAATACCATTAGGATGTACTTTCTGACCCATTGCTAGTCTCCAGAGTCTCAGCGATCGGACACAACCACAGTAATGTGGCTGGTGCGCTTCAGGATGCGATCTGCACGACCTTTTGCACGCGGCATAATGCGCTTCATGCTTGGGCCTGCGTCTACGAAGATTTTCGCGACTTTCAGATCGTCAATGTCAGCGCCATCGTTGTGTTCAGCGTTAGCAATGGCAGATTCCAGAACTTTCTTGACCAATACCGCAGCTTTCTTGTTGGTGAAGGTCAAAATTTCCAGTGCCTGCGACACTTTCTTACCGCGAATAAGGTCAGCAACAAGGCGAACCTTTTGAGCAGAAGAACGAGCGTGGCGATGTTGAGCTAAAGTTTCCATCTCTTCCTCCTACTTATTTCTTCTTGGCTTTTTTATCAGCAGCGTGACCGCGATAAGTACGTGTCGGTGCAAATTCACCCAGTTTGTGACCGACCATTTCGTCGGAAACAAATACCGGAACATGCTGACGACCATTATGGACAGCGATGGTCAAACCGATCATGTTAGGAAAGATCGTTGAACGACGGGACCAAGTGCGCAGGGGCTTCTTGTCACCGCTTTCCACCGCTTTCTCTACCTTCTTCAGCAAGTGCAGGTCAATAAAAGGACCTTTCTTGAGAGAACGTGGCATGGCTTATCCTCTAAAATTATTTGCTACGGCGACGTACGATGAATTTATCAGTACGCTTGTTGCTGCGGGTCTTCTTACCTTTGGTCTGAACGCCCCACGGAGATACCGGGTGCTTACCAAAGTTACGACCTTCACCACCACCGTGTGGGTGGTCGACTGGGTTCATCGCAGTACCGCGAACGGTAGGACGAACACCACGCCAGCGAGCAGCACCCGCTTTACCCAGAACGCGCAGCATATGCTCAGCATTGCCAACTTCGCCCAGTGTTGCGCGGCAGTCAGCTTCAACTTTACGCATTTCACCAGAACGCAGACGCAGGGTAACGTAAGCACCATCACGTGCAATGATCTGCACATAGGTACCCGCGGAACGAGCCAGCTGACCGCCTTTACCTGGTTTCATTTCTACGTTATGCACTGTAGAACCAACCGGGATGTTGCGCATCGGCAGGGTGTTACCAGCTTTGATTGCAGCATCAACGCCAGATTGAATCTGGTCGCCAGCTTTCAGGCCTTTAGGGGCCAGGATGTAACGGCGTTCGCCATCTTTGTACAGAACCAGTGCGATATTCGCAGAACGGTTCGGATCGTACTCAAGACGCTCAACAACAGCCGGGATACCGTCTTTGTTGCGTTTAAAGTCAACAATACGGTAAGCCTGCTTGTGACCACCACCAATATGACGAGTGGTGATACGGCCATTGTTGTTACGGCCACCGGATTTGCTGTTTTTTTCAACCAGCGGAGCAAAAGGTTTGCCCTTATGCAGCTCAGGGTTAACCACTTTAACTACGTGGCGACGACCCGGAGATGTCGGTTTACATTTAACAACTGCCATTGTTTTTCTCCTCCGACTTACTCAGCGCCGCCGACGAAGTCCAGATTCTGGCCTTCCTTCAGGGTGACGTAAGCTTTTTTCCAGTCGCTACGACGACCGATACGCTGTCCATGACGCTTAGTTTTACCTTTAACCAACAGGGTATTCACGCCTTTAACTTCAACTTCGAACAGTTTCTCAACAGCAGCTACGATCTCTGCTTTGGTCGCGTCTTTTGCAACTTTGAGAACGATGGTATTTGTTTTTTCCATCGCCATAGATGCTTTTTCAGATACGTGCGGCGCGCGCAGTACTTTCAGCAGACGTTCTTCACGGATCATGCCAGCATCTCCTCAACTTGCTTAACTGCATCAGCAGTCATAACGACTTTGTCGAAGGCGATCAGGCTAACTGGATCGATTGTTGCTGCGTCGCGCACGTCAACCTTATGCAGGTTACGCGCAGCCAGGAACAGATTCTCATCCAGTTCGCCAGTTACGATCAGCACATCTTCCAGGGCCATGTCTTTCAGTTTCTGAGCAAGCAGCTTAGTTTTAGGCGCTTCAACAGAGAACTTCTCGACAACGATCAGACGATCCTGACGTACCAGCTCGGACAGAATGCTTTTCAGCGCTCCGCGGTACATCTTTTTGTTAACTTTTTGACTGTGGTCCTGCGGGCGAGCAGCGAAGGTTACGCCACCGGAACGCCAGATCGGGCTCTTGATAGAACCTGAACGCGCACGGCCGGTACCTTTCTGGCGCCACGGCTTTTTACCGGAACCAGTTACTTCAGCACGGGTCTTCTGAGCACGAGTACCTTGACGGGCACCAGCTGCATAAGCAACTACAACCTGGTGTACCAGCGCTTCGTTGAAATCACGACCGAAGGTAGTTTCGGAAACAGTCAGCGCGCTTTGCGCGTCTTTCAATACTAATTCCATTGCTATCTCCTCACGCCTTCACAGCTGGTTTAACAATAAGGTCGCTACCGGTTGCACCCGGAACTGCACCCTTAACCAGCAGCAGGTTGCGCTCAGCGTCAACGCGTACTACATCCAGGCTCTGAACAGTTACACGTTCGTTGCCCAGTTGGCCTGCCATTTTCTTGCCTTTGAACACTTTGCCCGGAGTCTGGTTCTGACCGATAGAACCCGGAACGCGGTGAGACAAGGAGTTACCGTGTGTAGCGTCCTGGGTACGGAAGTTCCAGCGCTTAACGGTACCTGCGAAACCTTTACCTTTAGAGGTGCCAGTTACGTCAACTTTTTTAACTTCAGCAAACAGCTCAACGCTAATGTCCTGACCTACGGTGAACTCTTCGCCTTCAGCAAGGCGGAATTCCCACAGACCACGGCCAGCTTCTACGCCAGCTTTAGCGAAGTGACCAGCTTCCGGCTTGTTTACACGACTAGCTTTTTTAGCGCCAGTGGTAACTTGAACAGCACGGTAGCCGTCGTTAGCCAGGTCTTTAACCTGAGTAACACGGTTTGCTTCTACTTCGATCACGGTTACTGGGATAGAAACACCGTCTTCTGTGAAGATACGGGTCATACCCACTTTTTTACCGACTAAACCAATCATTGTTTCAACCTCTCAATCGTCAATGACCTGATTAACCCAGGCTGATCTGCACGTCAACACCAGCAGCCAGATCCAGACGCATCAGAGCATCAACGGTTTTCTCAGTTGGCTCAACGATGTCAACCAGACGCTTGTGAGTGCGAATTTCGTACTGATCGCGCGCGTCTTTGTTGACGTGCGGAGAGATCAGAACGGTAAAGCGCTCTTTGCGGGTCGGCAGCGGGATCGGACCACGTACTTGCGCACCAGTGCGCTTAGCAGTCTCGACGATTTCCGCAGTTGATTGATCGATCAGACGATGATCAAACGCTTTAAGGCGGATACGGATTCTTTGGCTCTGCATGAGACCATAGCTCCAATTATTTTATAGACGAAAAAAATCACTACTCGCACCCATTACGATTGATGGGGGAGTGTAATCGTTCATACATAGTTCCCCAATTGGGAACATTGTCGACAGCAGCTTCACTGTCAGGCTCATATCGAGCCAGCCATCGATTAAGACAGGCCCGCGCATTATACGTAAATCTGCCCTTTAAGCAAGCCATGGATACGAATTAAACAGTCTTTTGTCTAAGGGTACGGGGACGCTGCCACTCCGGCGCAACGCATACAGCTATGGGGATTTTCTGCAGAATGTTTTTCGCAGCTCTGTTATCCCTGTTTTGCATCTGACACCACATTCATTTAGCTTGCCAAAACCATCTGCTGGTGAGGCCCACTCTGATGCCTGAACTCTCTTCCCTCATGGCTTTACTTTTTATAATCGTGCATATCGGGCTTTTGCTACGGCTAGCCTGGATAGACTATCAGCAGATGTTGCTGCCAGATAAGCTGACCTGTCCGCTGCTTTGGTTGGGTTTGCTGTATCAGCTCTGCTTTGCTGCAGAAGTTTTAGCGGATGCCGTACTGGGCGCGATTGGAGGATATCTGAGCTTATGGCTGCTTTACTGGCTTTACTTTTTTTGGCGCCGGTGTGAAGGCCTGGGCTATGGGGATATGAAACTTTTTGCGGCGCTGGGGGCCTGGCATGGATGGCAAAGTCTGCAATGGATGATGCTGGCTGCAGCATCAACGGCGCTGGTCTGCGCGCTTATCGCAAAGTTACTCTTTAAGCGTTCTCTTTCACTGACTACCACACCGCTACCTTTTGGACCAAACCTCGCGATAGCGGGTGGTTCCGTAGGATGGATATACACTTCCTTCCCACAGTTTAAAAACCTTAATTTCCTTCTTTGATTTGCGACTGCAAATAATTCTGCAAACCAATTTTGGCAATAAGATCTAACTCGGTCTCCAGCCAGTCAATATGGTGCTCCTCCTCAGCCAGGATTTGGATCAGCATATCGCGACTCACGTAGTCATGAATGGTATCTGCGTAAGCAATCGCTTCACGCAGGTCTTTCGCCCCATCCATTTCTAGCTGGAGATCGGACTGCAGCATTTCTTCGACATCCTCGCCGATATGGAGTTTGCCTAAGTCTTGCAGGTTCGGAATGCCTTCGAGGAATAAAATACGCTCGATATACTTATCGGCGTGTTTCATTTCATCGATGGATTCGTGGTATTCCACTTCGTTGAGGCGCATTAAGCCCCAGTTTTTGAACATTCTCGCATGGAGAAAATACTGATTGATCGCGACAAGCTCGTTTCCCAATAATTTATTGAGATAATTTATTATCTTAGTATCACCTTTCATTTTTACTCCCTCCGCTTCCACTCTATGAAGCGTAGATGTAGCACGGAGTAAGTCAAAAAAAAGTGGCGGGCTCAGGCAATCTCTTTAAATTCTGGGATCTGCAATAGCTCTTCCTGCATGATTTCTCTTGCTGCGCGCACGCATTTGCCACACTGGTTGCCCACTGGCACAAATTTGCGTAACTGCTGGAAAGATTGTGGATGATACTGGCGTACCGCCTGGCGAATTTTTTTATCACTTACACCATTACACAAACAAACGTACATAAGCACTCCCGTTCAAATTACGCGCAAAGTGTAAATGAGAATAGTTATGATTACAATAGCACACGGATGTTTGATACAGGTCAGAAGCGGTACAATATGCAAAAAAAAAGAGCGCCTAAGCGCTCTTTTTTCATATCAAGGTATCAGCGATTAAGCGATAACTTTAGCAACAACACCCGCGCCTACAGTACGGCCGCCTTCACGGATTGCGAAACGCAGACCGTCGTCCATTGCGATTGGGTGGATCAGGGTAACAACCATTTGGATGTTGTCACCAGGCATGAC
>NZ_RPOH01000066.1 GCF_003818135.1 Buttiauxella warmboldiae
CTGGTACTTATCAGGAAGCCTTAGGACTCATCACCCCAATGACTTCGCTTTCGCTCTGGAATTTACCTTCACGCAAGTCGCTGACCACAATGTTCATTCTCTCTTCGGTTAATTTGTAATAGCGAATCGAGATTGCGGTAATTAAATAGAAAATAGCGGGTAGCACGGTAAACAGAATTAACACGCCGCGCACGGCTTCAGCCGATTGTTGTTCCACACCAGCCTGATAGCCAAATGCCGCCAGACCCCAACCGGTTAATGCTCCACCGATAGCTACACCCAACTTAATAATGAAGATATTGGCGGCCACGTTCATTCCCGTAATTCGGCGCTGGGTTTTCCACTCGCCATAATTATTTGCATCGGTAATCATTGACCATTGCAGCGGGGCGTTAATACCCTGCAGGATATTAAGGAATATATGCACCAGGAATGCAGGGATCCAGTAGTGGGTCGGCAGCACCAGGAAGAGTAACCCTGCTAATGCGCTAAGCACGTTAATCCAGATAGAAGCACGGATTTTACACATCCAGCCCCCGAGATATTTAGCAAACAAACTACCAAACACCGCAGCGATAGTTGTGGCCAGCATAAAGATGGAAATAATTCCGCTGCCCTGATTAAGAATATACTGTACGAAATAGACTAACAGACTGCCACGCACCACCACGCCACATAACATCGCAAGGTTATACACCGACAAAATACGCCACTGATCGTTTTTTAATAATACTTTCACATCGCGCGCGATATTCATATTTTCTTCTTTTACCGGCGTAATACGTTCGCGGGTGGTGAAGAAGCAAACCAGGAACATAATGCAGCCAATGACGCCAAAGATCCCCATTGCCCACTGCATTCCGGCGGCCCGGTCAGCCGGAGAAATAAAGTCAGCCAGCGGCAGGATCAGCGCGGTACCCATGGCGCCGCCAATCGGCGCGATGGCAAAGCGCCAGGACTGCAACGAAAGGCTTTCTTGTGGGTCAGAGGTAATGGCCGCGCCCAACGAGCAGTAGGGGATATTAATCGCCGTATACATTAGCGTCATAAATATATAGGCCAGGACGGCGTAAACGATTTTTCCGGTCTGGTCGAAATCGGGAGTGGAATAGACCAGTACGCAACTGACCGCAAAGGGTACGCAGATGATTAATAGCCACGGACGGAATCTTCCCCAGCGGCTTTTAGTCTGGTCAGCAATCGCCCCCATTATAGGATCGGTAATCGCATCCAATACCCGGACAACTAAAAACAGTGTCCCCATTACGGCTGGGGGTAAGCCATAAATGTTGGTGTAAAAATAGGCCAGAATAGCCACGGAGGAATCAAAAACGATGTGGCTTGCCGCATCGCCCAGGCCAAACCCCATTTTTTCTTTGTTGGTAACTTTCTCTGTTAACACCGACATACATTCACCTTTATTAAGAGCCGGAATATGGCATTAGTTATATGTTGTGAATGTTAAGAGGAGTATTGTAATTTTTACTTTGTGTTTTATGTTTCTTGTCAATTGTGACGAAGTTATCTCTTATTCGTGCGCTCTGGCTATCAACGCCCCGGGACCCAGCAATATTTTTTGAACCTCATCACACTTATGGGCGAAAACCAAAAAACGTAATTCCGCTGATTATTCTGGCAATTGTTTAGCGCTTCATTCATCAATCATATTGATGCCTGGAACTCATCTTCACGTCGTAAGGAGAAAATTATGTCTGCCATCTATAAGGATGCTCAGCACCCGGTTAATGAGCGCGTCGCTGACCTGTTGTCGCGTATGACGCCGGAGGAGAAATTTGCCCAGATGCATGCTTACTGGCTGATTTTGCAAAGTGACGGTAATCACCGTGAGCGTACCGATTTAAGCGATGAGTTTTCCGGCGTCACTGAGCAGGCGGCGCTTGCCGAGCGGCTGAAGCTGGGCATTGGACAAATCACCAGGCCGTTAGGCACCCATATTGTGGAGGCCAAAGAGGGAGTGCGCGCCGCCAATCGTTTGCAGAAAACCCTGGTGGAAGAGACCCGGCTGGGCATTCCTGCCTTGTTTCATGAAGAGTGCCTGGTTGGGTTGCTCTGCAAAGATGCCACGCTCTTCCCGTCTTCTCTTAACTATGGTTCCAGCTGGGATTTAGACCTTATAGAACAAGCCGCCGCCGCGATTGGCGAAGAAGCCCGTTCGACGGGATGCCACCAGGGGCTTGCGCCAGTGCTTGATGTTTCACGCGATGTGCGTTGGGGAAGAACAGAAGAGACTTTTGGCGAAGATCCGTGGCTGGTGGGGATGATGGCAACGCGCTATGTCAAAGGGCTACAGGGAAAAAATCGGGACCTGCTGGCCACGCTGAAACATTATGTTGGCCATTCATTTAGCGAAGGGGCACGCAATCATGCACCGGTTCATCTGGGTTTTTGCGAACTAAATGACACCTTCTTATTGCCGTTTGAAATGGCGGTGAAGCTCGGCAATGCGGGTTCAGTGATGCCTGCCTACCACGATATTGATAATCAGCCAGCACACTCTGACGCATTCCTGATGACCACCGTCCTGCGCGAACAGTGGGGGTTCGACGGGCTGATTGTGGCCGATTACGGCGGCGTCAGCCTGTTGCATCAGCATCATGGTATTTCACATGACGCGGCAGAATCTGCGGCGCTGGCGTTTAATGCCGGGCTGGATGTGGAACTGCCGAAAGATGACTGCGCGCGTCATCTGGCACAGGCGGTAGATCGCGGCCTGATAAGCATGCAAAAAATCGATGAGATTGTTAGCCGCGTATTGAAAGAGAAGTTCCGCCTGGGGCTGTTTGAGCATCCCTATCGGGATGAAAACGGCGTGGTATTGCAAACCGAAGCGACCAAAAAAATCGCCCGAGAGGTGGCGACTCGCTCGGTAACGCTGCTGGAAAATAATGGCATTTTGCCATTGCGTGGCAAGCCGCGCGTGGCCGTGATTGGCCCAACTGCCGACGACCCGCTGGCGCTGCTGAGCGGTTATAGCTTCCCGGTTCATCTGATTATCAGTGACATGCTGGAGCAAACCTCGCAGGTCACCACGCCGCTTGCAGCGCTGCGTGAACAGTTAGGTCGCGACAACGTCCGCTACAGCAAAGGGTGCCACATTATTGAAAAACGCATGGCTGGCGCTCCGGTATTCCCGGGCGATAGCGGCGGTAAACCCATGCAGTCGTCGCCCGTTTCACGCGATGTTTCTCTGATCCCTGACGCGGTGAAAACAGCCGGGCAAAGCGATGTTGTGGTGCTGTGCGTCGGTGATTTATCCGGTTTATTCCAGAGCGGCACCGTGGGCGAAGGTTCGGATACCGACAGCCTGAATCTGCCTGGCGTGCAGCAACAGTTGCTTGATGAACTCATTGCTACCGGCAAACCTGTCGTGGTGGTGATGACCGGAGGGCGTCCGTACAATTTAGGCGGGCAGGAGGATAATGTTGCAGCATTGCTGATGGCCTGGGCTCCAGGGCAAGAGGGCGGGTACGCCATTGCCGATGTGCTTACCGGGCGCGCCGAGCCGGGCGGGCGGTTAGTGGTTTCGATACCGAAAAGTGCGGGTGCCGCCCCGTATTATTACAACCATAAGCTGAAAAGCGGCGGGACCCCGTTTGCCTTCCATTTTGGCTCCCGCTACCCGTTCGGTTTTGGTAAAACCTGGACCGAATTTGAATATGGTCCGCTGCAGTTAGCCTGCCAAGATGTGCCGAATGACAACGGTGTAGTCACCGCAAGTATAACCGTTCGCAACAGTGGGGCCGCCGCCGGCAGTGAAGTGGTGCAGCTTTATGTGCAGGATAAGGTGGCATCCATGGTGCGTCCGGTGCAGGAGTTAAAAGCCTTCCAGCGCGTGCATCTCGAACCCGGTGCCAGCGCGCGGCTGACCTTTAGTGTGCCTACCGATATGCTGAATTTCACTTGTCGCCACGGTGAACGCGTTGTTGAGCCTGGCGAGTTTGAGATTCGCGTTGGTGCATCAAGCGCGGATATCAGAAGTACAGCATGCGTGATGGTGACAGGTGAAACGCGTCTGATTACCGGTAAATGGCGGATGGTGAGCCATTGTGAGGTGGAAAAGTAATTTGATTGTTTTCGTTGGGCGGTTAAACAAGGTATGTGGCCCGCCGCGAAGACTATGTTCGCCTAATCTATTCGGATGGAGCTTTGCCTACCTTAGTTGCAGTAAGCAAGGCCCATCCGGTTAAGTCATTACCCCCTTTCAGGGATTAGCAGGAAACATTCCCGGGAGTCTAGCGGCTTGTGAAGGGTTGCGTATCATCAGTCCAGACACGAAGGATCCTGTACGGCGCTTCTCCTTTATCGCCTTTGCCCGTGAAGGCTGCCGTGCGGTGCAGCTGGTTCGATGAGATATATAACCAGTTTTTATCACCAAACTGTATGCTGTCCGGCCAGTCAAGCAGCGCTGAACGCACCAGCGGAACCAGCTCTCCCCGGCTGTCCATCATATCAATCCCGTTATTGTTGAGGTCGGTAAAATAGTGATGGCCTTGTGCCGAGATAGCCGCACCGTCAGAAACGGGCTTTTTACCCACCACGCGTATATTGTTAGCAATCGCTTTGTCATCGGCTTTCTGCAGAGATGCGGCATCGACCTCATACCAGCTGTAGCCGTTCATGGCGCCAAAATAAACCTTTTTTCCATCCGCGGATAAGGTGATCGGATTGACCGCGACTGCAGCAGGTTTACCATTGAACTGCGTATCCTGACCGTCAATATGCATGACGGCTGATTTTTCACTCTGCAGCGAGGCGTGCCCGGAGAAACGCGTCGCTTTCTGCGTATCAATATTCACCGTAATAAGCCCGGGATTACTGATATCAGCCAGGTAGATCCACCCTGTGCGAGCATCCACCACCAGATCCTGAATAAAACTGCCGCGCGGTGCGATAGCATCATCAAGCGTGATGATTTTCAGATGCTTGCCGCTGGCAATATCGAACGCCAGAATCCTGGTTTTTCCCGTGTTCAGCCCCATATCAACAAGCCATAAGCGGTTCTGAGCGTCGCGAGTGATCCCCAGAGGGGTGTCAATCTGATGGGCCGCATCACCGCCCTCGCTTTTTTGCCAGCTATCATCCGGCCACGCTTTCCAGCTCTTTTTCCCTGTGATTTCAATCAAGCGCCAGCGGGATGGGATGTCCAGAGGATGGACGGTTGCAAAAACCCGGCCATTATCAGAAACCGTCACATTTCCCGGACGAATATCGAGTGCGGCAACCACCTCCAGATCGCCTTTTTTATGCAGGGTATCAGCAAAAGCCTGGGTAGCCGTCAGCATTAAAGCTGAGGTCAGCAAGATTGTTTTAGTGATTTTTATCATTATGTTATCCCATAATTCAGTATTGAATTTTTTCATTAAGTTGCGTGGTCATTTGGTCAGTAATTCAGGCCCACGTGATGGCTTCCAGAATCGGACGACGTGTCTTGGGCGTCACCTCCATGTCCCGGTAGCCAAAGCTTGCCATCACCACCGGCAGATCGCTCTTAGGCTCAATGAGGCCCTGTTTTACAAGCGTTTCAGTGACTCGGGCGATGTTGAAACCTTCCACCGGCTGCGAGTCAATACCGAGCAATGCCGCCACGGTCAACATATTGCCCAGGGCAATGTAGGCCTGGCGGGCTGCCCAGTGGTGGCGGCTTTCCGGGGTGTGGAGATTGAAATCATGCTGCTGGAAATCGCTAAATTTGCTCAGCATGCCTTGCTGGTTTTCTTCAGGCATATGCTTCACATGGGTCAGAATATGCCGGATGTGTTTGCTGTCGGGACCGAGGTTTTCCCCCGTTTTTGCAGTAAACACAACAAAATGGCTGGCGGTTGGCAGAGTGCCCTGGGCGCCCCAGACGTCCGGAAGCAGGGCTTTTCGCAGCGCTTCGTTTTGCACCACGATAATATTCCACGGTTCAAAACCAAATGAGGAGGGCGAAAGACGCGCGGCTTCAAGAATCAGGGTGAAATCTTGCGTAGAAATTTTTCTCTGCGGATCGTATTTCTTGGTGGTAAAGCGCGCGTTGAATGCGTCAAGAATATCGTTCTTTGCTACGGACATAATATTTCCTTTTGATTCATATTTGCTATTGCTGTTATCTTGTCAATTGGCAGAGCATGTGGGGATTTTATTTAAAACCCGGCTACTGGCATCCCGGAATAATGCAGGTGGACAAGTTTCCACTGACCATCAGCTTTTCGGTAAACGTGAGTTTCACGCCCGGCCATTTCAACAGGTTTATTTCCCTCTATCAGAGTGGCATTAAGAAGCCAGTAAAATTCCACTACCGCCGTATTATCAAAAAAATAGATAGCAGGCTCGCGTGGGGTGGTTGTCATCCTTAAATTTCTGTCTTTAAGTACGCGGAATATAGGTGGATAGAAGTTTTTTCTTATGTCATCAAATCCTTTTTGATGCCCGCGAATATTGATGTTAGAAACATCAGGGCTATGCTCCCAAAGATCGTTAATCAGTTCGGGATGGACATCACCGCTATTCACACTCTGGGTGTATTTATTAATCATTTCTATAATAAGCTGTCTTTCCGCTTGCGGTGCGGGTGCGGGAGTATTAGCTGGTGCTGATGAAGCGGCAAAGGCCATATTTGCAAAAACCAACATCATGGTGGCAACAATAATTTTCGTAAAATTACGCATAATTAAACCCCTTGAGATATTTACACTCAATAATATTACCCTGTGTGATTAATTTGACGCTAATCTAAAACAGCTTACGGGCTGGTGGCGGTGAACGTGATTATTATCATATTGGCCTGCTAAATAAATAACGTAAAAACGATAAGTGTTGTACTCCATAGATTATAATCATCGGCACCGTTACAAAAGGTGTGCCCCAGGCGTCTGCTGAATTGCTTTATCACTTTGTTCACTACAGAAAAGGAAGAATCCTTCCTTGTTATGTCCATACATAGAAGGTTGCGACATACGGACGAGAGTTTTTGCCACAAAACTGAAGGTTATGAAGGTGGTCAACGCCGCGGCTATCTGAAGTATAGCGGGCAGGCAAGCGATAAAATAAAAAAAAGCCCATCCCAGGAGATGGGCAAAGACTACACACAGCAATTCGTTGTTTCACTCAGGGGATTTCCATGCTTATAAATCAATGTGTTGATTCATAGCCGTGCAGTAATAGTAGGCATCTCCCCCTGGAGCGTCACTCGGATTCGTCTCAATAGTTAATAGAAAGTAAAAGTTTGGGATCGCGTTACGGGGCAGAGCGTTTGACAGAGGCTTAATACGGCAAGTTTGATAAGCATCATGAATTCGTGGTGCGGTATTGCCCCAGCTTCCGGGGGCAATACCGCTTTAGCAGCGGTTATCAATCCCGTTCCTCAAGGACTTCCACCACCTCATTCGGGTCATCTTGCGGCTGTGGCGCTTCATGCATCCAGACTGAAATTAAACGATAAGAGACGGCCAGCAGCACCGGGCCGATAAACAGGCCGATCATACCAAAGGCGATCAAACCGCCGATCACGCCGGAGAGGATCAGGATCATCGGCAGGTCGGCACCCATACGAATCAGTACCGGGCGAATAACGTTATCCATCGTACCCACGACACAGCTCCACACCAGCAGCACCGTGCCCCAGGTATTATCACCGGTCCAGTACAGCCAGATGATGGAAGGGATTAGCACCAGCAGTGGGCCGATTTGCACCAGACAACAGAGCACCATCACCACGGTTAACAGCGTGGCGTTGGGGATACCGGCAACCGCCAGCCCCACGCCGCCCAATACCGACTGAACCAGCGCGGTGACGACAACCCCCAGCGCTACGGCGCGAATGGCTTGCCCGGCCAGTAATACTGCGGCGTCACCGCGGGTGCCTGCGAGGCGAAACGCAAAGTGGCGAATGCCGTTGCCCAGGGTTTCACCTTTTGCATACAGCAGCACGCTAAACAGCAGCATCAGGGCGCAATGCATCAGGAAACTGCCGATGTGGATCGCCTGACCTAAGAACCAGGTGGTCGTGGTGCCGATATAAGGACGGATCTTCGCTATGATGGCGCTGCCGCCGCTATTCACCAGGGTATTCCAGCCGGCGTAAAGCTTATCTCCCACCAGAGGAATGCCGTTAAGCCACTCAAACGTTGGCAATTCCATATTGCCTTTCGTGGCCCAGTCGATAACCGGGCCGCTGTTATCCACCAGGCTGTTCACCAGCAGCGCGACCGGAATAACAAACAGCATCAACAGCAGGATCGTCATCACCAGCACGGCAAGCGAGCGTCTTCCCCACA
>NZ_RPOH01000067.1 GCF_003818135.1 Buttiauxella warmboldiae
CACGCTTTTTCCTGCGTTGTCAGCCATCTCAACGGCACCTGCTTTCCGGGTGTCGGATTTATTCAGGCAGCAACATTGCGCTGTCTGCACTGGCTTGGCGTCATACCCATTTCACGCGTGAAGACCACTGAGAAGTAGTTACTGTCCTCAAAACCGCAGCGAGTGGCCACTTCGCTAATCAGATAATCGGTATGACGCAGAAGATATTGCGCATGGCAGATGCGCAGCTGGCGCAAATAGTGGTTTACGGTCATGCCGGTTTGCTGGCGGAACTGCTGACGAAGGGTGCGCTCGTTGCATTGGTTTTGCTGGCAGAACTGTTCGAGCGCAAATGTCCTTTCCAGATTGCCAGCCAGCGCAGTAATCAGCTTATCTAATAGCGTTTCGCTGCTGGTTACCGGTACGCTATCTACGGCATAGCGATGCCGATTGAGGGTAAGCGCTAGCTGGGCGAACAGGGTTTCCATCATGGCAACCGAAAAGTCGTCAGCTTTACGGCTCTCTTGCTCGATTTGCGTAATGATTTGCCGTACCGGGTTCATGCCGGTGCTGCCAAGCCGCCAGTAGGGTTGAAACGGCTTTTTATCCAAGCCTGGAATCAGCGCTTTCCAGTCTAAATCCAGCTGCAGGCGCTCGGGGCAGTAGATAACATTTTGCAAAACGAGGTCGTTTACCGAGGTGTAAGAGTGGCGGTCTTCGGCACGGATATAAAACAGGTCGCCGCAGGTAATGCGATAAGGGCGGTCATTGAGAACGTGCAGGCCGTTGCCGCGCCACACCAGAACCAGCTCGCAGAAATCATGGGTGTGTTCGGCGAAGACGTTTTGCGGGTAGCGATCCGCCACCGCCACGGGCTGCGTAGCAGAGGCGAAGAAATCGGCTTTCCTGAGTACTAAATGGCTGGTCACCGCAACACCTCGAAAACTCAATAATCAGAAAGTATTGGCTTTTTTGGCAAAAAAAACGGTGACTGCCTTCGCGATTACTGAAGTTGCGTGTCGCGGCCCTGGCGGATCTCGCGCGGTGACCAGGAGAACTCACGCTTAAACAGCGTCGAAAAATGGTTGCTGTCGCCAAACCCGCACTGGAAGGCGATATCCGTTACGCTCTCTTCGCCATGGCGCAGCAGGTGGCGGGCTTTCATCAGGCGTAAACGGTTGAGATAGCGCTGCGGGGTCAAGCCGGTTTGCTGTTTAAGCTGGCGATGCAACGTGCGCAGAGAAAGGGTGAATTGTGAGGCCAGCTGCTCCCAGCAAATATCTTCGTCGAAATGATCTTCAAGCCACGCCATCAGCTGGTTTAAACGGCCTTGCGAACTTGCCGCGCCTTCCATCAGGCTGCCTTTGCGCAGCAGTACCAGCAGCTGCATAAACAGAATTTCACGGCTGGCAACGGTGTGGGTATCCGCCGCTTCACCAAGCTGTTCAAACTGCTCGATCAGGCCACGCGCCTGCTGCAACACCGGCTGGTTTATACGCCAGTGTGACGGGTAATTCCCGTCCTGTTCCTGCGGCAGCAGCTTATCGATCCCGGACAAAAAGCAAAAGGCATCCGGCGCGCGATACAGAATATTGGTCAGGCAGAGGTTTTCGGTGTGCTCGTATAAATGGCGGTCGTGGTCACGTACAAAGCAGACCGAGCCGCCGCTTAGCGTGTACGGCTGGCCGTTAAAAACGTGGGTGCCGGTACCGTGTTCAACAATAACAATTTCACAAAAATCATGGTGATGTTCAGGAAATGCGGCCTGAGGTAAACGCGGCTCAATGGCCACGGATGCATTTCCCGATGGGAAAAAATCAAAACCATATAATACCGTCATCATTACCCCCAGGCTGCTTTTTGTTGTTGCCTGATAGTAGGTAATGATTCTTGTCTGCACCTTAAAATTTCGACACGAAATCCGTTAAAAGCCGCGCGTTTTTTAAGAAAGGGCGGGAATTATCAGGAAATGCGGAAGGCATCACAGGTGATTTTGGGGCTGAGAAAACGGGTTTTGTGACATATCTCACGTTCATCTTTGCTTCTTTGCCAGCGGCTGATTGGCGCTGTCAGTGTCAAGAAGGTGGATGGCGGCGTTCTTTTTTAGAGTGAGGGGTAATTCATTTAGTAAGGACCCCAAAATGACTCTACGCCATAGTGTTGCGGTAGATCTCGGCGCATCAAGTGGCCGTGTCATGCTGGCGCGCTTTGAACGTGATACCCGCAGCATCTGCCTGCGCGAAATTCATCGTTTCACCAACTGCTTAAAACAGCTCGAGGGTGCCACCGTCTGGGATGTGGATGCGCTGGAGCATGAGATCCGCACCGGCCTACAAAAAGCCTGCGATGAAGGCATCGCCATTGACAGCATCGGCATCGACACCTGGGGCGTGGATTACGTGCTGATTGGCTGCGACGGCAAGCGCGTCGGGCAGCCGGTTTCTTACCGTGACAAACGTACCGATGGCGTACTGGATATCGCTTTAACTCAGTTAGGGCGTGAAGATATTTACCGACGCACCGGCATTCAATTCCTGCCATTTAACACGCTCTATCAGTTCCGTGCGCTGGTGGAACAGCAGCCGGAACTGATTGATAAAGTCGAACATGCGCTGCTGATCCCGGACTATTTTTGCTACCGCCTGACCGGGGCCCTGAACTGGGAATATACCAACGCCACCACCACGCAGATGGTGAATATCAACAGCGACAGCTGGGATGAAACGCTGCTCGACTGGGCAGGCGTGCCGCATAAATGGTTCGGCACACCGACGCATCCGGGCAATGTTATCGGCCAGTGGATTTGCCGTGAAGGCAACAAAATCCCGGTGGTTTCAGTGGCCACGCATGACACTGCCAGCGCGGTGATTGGTGCACCGCTGAAAGACAAAGATGCCGCGTATCTCTCTTCCGGCACCTGGTCGCTGATGGGTTTTGAGAGCAAAACGCCTTACGCCAACAGCGCCGCGTTAGCCGCCAACATCACCAATGAAGGCGGTGCGGAAGGGCGCTATCGGGTGCTCAAAAACATTATGGGGCTGTGGCTTTTGCAGCGCGTGACGAAAGAGCTGGGGATCGCCGATCTGCCCGATCTTATCGATCGCACTCGTAAAACAACGGCCTGCCAATTTGTGATCAATCCGAACGATGATCGTTTTATCAACCCAGAAAGCATGAGCCGGGAAATTCAGGCGGCGTGTCGCGAAAGCAACCAGCCGGTGCCGTTCACCGACAACGAACTAGCGCGCTGCATTTTCGACAGCCTGGCGCTGCTGTATGCCAAAACGCTATCAGAACTTGCCTCCGTCCGTGGCCGCCCGTTTAGCTGCCTGCACATTGTCGGTGGCGGCAGCCAGAACACCTTACTCAATCAGCTATGCGCCGATGCCTGTGGTATTCCGGTATTCGCCGGGCCGATTGAAGCCTCAACGCTCGGCAATATCGGCTGCCAGTTAATGGCGCTGGACGAAATCACTGATGTCGATGACTTCCGCAAAGTGGTCGCCGCCAACTATGAACTGAAATCTTTTTCCCCCGAAACAGAAAGCGAAATTGCCCGCTATATCGCGCAGTTTCCGCTGAACATTCAAACACGAAAGGAGTTTTGCGCATGACCACATCTCTTGAAACAGCCTGGGAACTGGCGAAACAGCGCTTTGCTGCTGTCGGTGTTGATGTTGAAGCCGCACTGCAACAGCTCGACCGTTTACCGGTTTCTATGCACTGCTGGCAGGGCGATGATGTTGCCGGATTTGAAAACCCGGAAGGCGCGCTGAGCGGCGGGATTCAGGCGACGGGCAATTACCCGGGCAAAGCGCGCAACGCCGCTGAATTACGCTCGGATCTGGAACGCGCATTAAGCCTGATCCCCGGGCCAAAACGCCTGAATCTGCACGCCATTTATCTGGAGTCTGAACAGCCGGTTTCCCGCGACAAAATCAAACCAGAACATTTTAAAAACTGGGTTGAGTGGGCGAAAACTAACAAATTAGGGCTGGATTTTAACCCGTCTTGTTTCTCGCATCCGTTAAGCGCCGACGGTTTTACGCTTTCGCACGCTAACGATGAAATCCGCCAGTTCTGGATTGACCACGTTAAGGCCAGCCGCAAAGTGTCCGCGTACTTCGGTGAACAATTGGGCACGCCGTCGGTGATGAATATCTGGATCCCGGATGGCATGAAAGACATCACCGTTGACCGCCTGGCCCCGCGCCAGCGTTTAGTCGCCGCACTTGATGAAGCGATGAGCGAAAAACTCAATCCGCAACACCATATCGACGCGGTAGAAAGCAAGCTGTTCGGCATCGGCGCGGAAAGCTATACCGTCGGCTCCAACGAATTCTATTTTGGTTACGCCACCAGCCGCCAGACCGCACTGTGTCTGGATGCCGGCCACTTCCACCCGACCGAAGTTATCTCCGACAAAATCTCCAGCGCCATGCTGTATGTGCCGCGTTTATTGCTGCACGTGAGCCGTCCGGTGCGTTGGGACAGCGACCACGTGGTGCTGCTGGATGATGAAACTCAGGCGATCGCCAGCGAGATTATTCGCCACGATCTGTTCGATCGTGTGCACATCGGTCTGGATTTCTTCGACGCCTCCATTAACCGCATCGCCGCCTGGGTTATCGGCACCCGCAATATGAAGAAAGCGCTGCTGCGTGCGCTGCTGGAGCCAACAGAGACGCTGCGCCAGCTGGAGCTGGCAGGCGATTACACCGCGCGTCTGGCGCTGCTCGAAGAGCAAAAATCGCTGCCGTGGGCGGCGATCTGGGAAATGTATTGCCAGCGCAACGACACGCCGGTTGATGCCCAGTGGCTGAAAACGGTGCGGACTTATGAAAAAGACGTGTTGAGTCAACGCGGTTAACCACCCTCATCCCGGTCTTCTCCCTCAGGGAGAAGGGAAAAAACGAACACAACAGGAACACAAGACTATGCAGAACATCCTCAACGCCTGGTTTGTCGAAGGTATGATCAAAGCAACGAGCGACGCCTGGCTGAAAGGCTGGGACGAGCGTAACGGCGGCAACATCACTATGCGTCTGGATGAAGCGGATATCACGCCGTTCCAGGCTGATTTCCACGCCTCTCCACGCTACATCCCCCTTAGCCAGCCAATGCCTGAGCTGGCGAACACGCCGTTTATCGTGACCGGTTCCGGCAAATTCTTCCGCAACGTGCAGCTCGACCCGGCGGCAAATATTGGCGTGGTGAAAGTGGACAATCGCGGTACGGGCTACCACATTTTGTGGGGGCTGGAGAACGAAGCGGTGCCGACTTCGGAACTGGCTTCGCATTTCCAGTCACACAGCGTGCGTATCAAAACCACCGGCGGAAAAGATCGCGTCATTATGCATTGCCACGCCACCAACCTGATTGCCCTGACTTACGTGCTGGAAAATAACACTGACGTGATCACCCGCAAACTGTGGGAAGGCAGCACCGAGTGCCTGGTGGTGTTCCCGGACGGCGTCGGCATTCTGCCGTGGATGGTGCCGGGCACCGATGAAATTGGTACGGCGACCGCGGGCGAGATGACAAAACACTCGCTGGTGCTGTGGCCGTTCCACGGGGTATTTGGCAGTGGCCCAACGCTTGATGAAGCCTTTGGTCTTATCGATACCGCCGAAAAATCTGCCGAAGTATTGGTAAAAGTCATTTCGATGGGAGGTATGAAACAGACCATCTCGCGCGACGAGCTTATCGCACTCGGTAAACGTTTTGGCGTCACCCCATTAGCAAGTGCATTAGAGCTGTAAGCCGTAAACGCAGGGTGGGTTCATCCACCCTGTGAAAAATAACAACACCTGCAAACTGACCCTACATACATCGGAGTACAAGCAATGAAAACTAAAGCAATATTAGGTTGTACGCTCACCGTTGTCGCACTGGCTCTGTCCAGCTCTGCCTTTGCTGAAGTGAAAATCGCGCTGGTGGCGAAATCCCTCGGCAATGGTTTCTTTGAAGCCGCAAACGTCGGGGCGCAGGAAGCCGCCAAAGAGTTGGGGGATGTAACAGTGATTTATACCGGCCCAACCACCACCACCGCGGAAGCACAAATTGAAGTTCTCAACGGCTTGATCGCTCAGGGTGTTGATGCCATTGCTATTTCTGCCAATGACCCCGATGCGCTGGTTCCGGTGCTGAAAAAAGCCATGCAGCGCGGCATCAAAGTGGTTTCGTGGGATTCCGGCGTGGCAAAAGAGGGCCGCCAGATCCACCTCAACCCTTCCAATAACGCATTGATTGGCGAAACCAACGTCAAACTGGCCGCCGACGCCTTAAAAGCGCTGAACGTGGAAAAAGGCGATGTGGCAATTCTGAGCGCAACGCCTACCTCAACTAACCAGAATATCTGGATTGCTGAGATGAAAAAGGTGCTGCCGAAATATCCTGCCGTGAACCTGGTGACGGTCGCTTATGGCGACGATCTGTCTGATAAAAGCTACCGCGAAACCGTCGGCCTGTTGAAATCCTACCCGGATTTGAAAGTGATAGTCTCGCCGTCGTCCGTCGGGATTGTTGCCGCGGCGCAAGCGGTGAAAGACCAGGGCAAAATCGGCAAAGTTTATGTGACTGGCCTGGGTTTACCGTCTGAAATGGCGGGTGCGGTGAAATCTGGCGCGTCGAAAAGCTTCGCTATCTGGAACCCCATTGATTTGGGCTACGCCGCAACTTATCTGGCTGATGATTTAGTGAAAGGTACGGCGACGAAAACCGAGGCCAGCATGGGCAAGCTGGGCAAAGTGAAGCTAGATGCCGACGGCAGCGGCGCGATGGCTGAGCCGTTTGTTTACGATGCCAGCAACATCGATAAATTCTCCAAAATATTCTGATTGGGTATTGGCGGGTGACGCTTTGCTTACCCGCCCTACAAAGGCCAAACGTAGGGTGGATAAGCGTTCGCGCCATCCACCATTTTGGATGGGGAATTTACCATGACACTCACTACACCACTGCTGTCCCTGAAAGGAATAACCAAAGTCTTCCCCGGCGTGCGCGCCCTTGAGAATGTTCATCTTGATTTATGGCCGGGAAAAGTCACGGCGTTAATCGGTGAAAACGGCGCAGGTAAATCCACACTGGTTAAAGTCATGACCGGAATTTATCAGCCGGAAGAGGGCGAACTGCTTTATAAAGCGATACCGATAACGCTGCCAAACCCGGAAGCGGCGCATAAAGTCGGCATCACGGCGATTCACCAGGAAACGGTGCTGTTCGATGAGCTGACCGTCACGGAGAACATTTTTGTCGGCCACTATCTTTATCGCGGCTTCTTTAAGAAGCTCGACTGGCCTGCGATGCACCAGCAGGCGCAGGAGATCCTCACTCGCCTGGAAGTGCCAATTAACCCTCGCGCCACGCTCAAAACGCTGAGTATTGCCCAACGCCATATGGTGGCGATTGCCCGCGCGCTGTCGTTTGAAGCGCAGGTGGTGATTCTGGATGAACCTACCGCCGCGCTTTCGCAGCATGAAATCGTCGAGTTTTATCAAATCGTCGAGCGCCTGAAAGCCGAAGGCAAAGCGATCCTGTTTATCTCGCACAAGTTCGACGAGATTTTTGCCATCGCCGATCACTACACCATTTTGCGCGACGGCATCTATATCAGCTCCGGGAAAATCAGCGAGATAACCGAAGAGCGGATGGTCACCATGATGGTGGGGCGCGAAATCACTCACGCCTTCCCGAAAGTGAATTGCGAGCCAGGGGAGGTGGTGCTGGAGGTGAAAGACCTCTGCCATCCAACCGAATTTGCCCATATCGACTTCCAGCTGCGCAAAGGGGAAATCCTCGGTTTCTACGGCTTAGTCGGTGCCGGGCGTACCGAGTTAATGCAGGCGCTATCGGGTGTTTCGCGCCCGTCCCACGGCGAAATCCTGCTTAACGGCCAGGCGATGCAGTTCCGCCAGCCCGCCGATGCCATTAAAGCCGGGATTGTCTGCGTGCCGGAAGAGCGTCAGAAACAGGGCGCGATTATCGAATTACCCATTTACCAAAACATCAGCCTGCCGCAACTGAGCCGCCTGAACCCGCGTGGAATATTAAACGATGCGCGCGAATGGGCGCTGGCCGATGAATACGCTAAACGTTTGCAGGTCAAAGCCTTTAGCTGGAAACAGCCGGTTGAAACGCTTTCCGGCGGCAACCAGCAGAAGGTGGTGATCGGCAAATGGCTGGCAACGCAGCCGACGGTGATCATCCTCGATGAACCGACCAAAGGCATTGATATCGGCTCTAAAGCGGCGGTGCACCAGTTTATGTCCGAGCTGGTCGGCCACGGCCTGGCGGTGATCATGGTGTCGTCCGAGCTGCCGGAAGTGATGGGCATGGCGGACCGGATTATCGTGATGCACGAAGGGCTGATGGTGGCGCAATTTGAGGCGGGTGAAGCGAGTGCTGAAATGATTGTCAGCGCCGCCAGCGGTTCCCATGAGGAGGCAGCGTAATGTGGCAATCTCTTCTCAAACATCGCGAATTTCTGCTGGCGGGCGTCATCTTGCTGATGATTCTGGGGATTGGCAGCCGCGTGCCGTCGTTCCTCGCACCGGGCAACCTGGTCGAAATGTTCAACGACACCTCGATTCTGATCATTCTCGCTCTCGGCCAGATGATGGTGCTGCTGACCAAAGGCATTGATTTGTCGATGGCGGCGAACCTGGCGCTGACCGGCATGATTGTCGCCTTGCTTAACTTCCACTATCCGCAAATCCCGGTCTGGGCGCTGCTATCCCTGGCAACGGTTCTTGGCCTGGTGATGGGCGTGATTAACGGCTTGCTGGTCTGGAAGCTCGGCATTCCGGCGATTGTCGTCACCCTCGGCACCATGAGCATTTATCGCGGCATTATCTTTTTGCTGTCAAACGGCGGCTGGATTAACGCCCATCAAATGAGTAGCGACTTTCTCGGCTTACCGCGCGCGGTGGTTTTGGGAATGCCGTTGCTGAGTTGGTGTGCGGTCGCCGCTCTTTTGCTGGTGGGCTACTTCTTGCGCTACAGCCGCACCGGGCGGGCGATGTACACCGCTGGCGGCAATGCGACGGCGGCATATTACACCGGCATCAACGCCGGGAAAATGCAGTTCATCAGCTTTAGCCTCTCGGGGGCGCTGGCCGGTTTTTGCGGCTATTTGTGGATTTCTCGCTTTGCCGTTGCGTATGTCGACGTAGCTAACGGTTTTGAACTGCAAATCGTCGCAGCCTGTGTGATTGGGGGAATAAGCACCATGGGCGGGATCGGGCGCGTGCTCGGCTGCCTGTTTGGCGCTTTGTTCCTCGGCGTGATCAACAACGCGCTGCCGGTGATTGGTGTATCACCGTTCTGGCAGATGGCGATATCGGGTGCAGTGATTGTGATTGCGGTGCTGCTTAACGAACGCGGCAATAAACGCAAAGGGCGGCTGATTCTGCGCGACGCAGCATTTTCCCAACCAAAGCAGGCGGTGAAACCATGAATAAGTCTTTGATTGCTGAATCTGTGCCACCGCAGGCTGGAGCGGCTCCTCTGTGGCACCGCTTGCTGTGCTGGGAATCATTTTTACTGGCGGTAACGCTGGCGGTGTTTGTGGTAAATGCGCTGGCATCGCCCTATTTCCTCAACCTCTGGAACCTGTCGGACGCCACCTTTAACTTCACGGAAAAAGCGATCGTCGTGTTGCCGATGGCGATGTTGATTATCGCCCGTGAAATTGACCTGTCTGTGGCGTCAACCATTGCGCTCAGTTCAACGGCAATGGGCTTTTGCGCTCAGGCAGGTGTCGATACCGCAGGACTGGTGTGCATCGGGCTTGGCGTCGGGTTGCTGTGCGGTTTGTTCAACGGCCTGCTGGTCACGCGTTTTAACCTTTCATCAATTGTTATCACCATCGGCACCATGAGTCTGTATCGCGGCATTACCTACATTTTGCTGGGCGACCAGGCGCTAAATCACTACCCGGAAAGTTTTGCCTGGTTTGGCCAGGGCTATGTCTGGGGCGCGTTATCGTTTGAATTCGCCCTGTTCATTGTACTGGGGGCGGTTTTCGCCTTCCTGCTGCATAAAACCAACTTTGGCCGCCGGACCTACGCCATCGGCAATAACCCGACCGGCGCGTGGTATTCCGGTATCAATGTGAAACGCCACAACCTGATGTTGTTTGTGCTGGTGGGCGTGATGGCGGGGCTTGCCTCCGTGTTGCTGACTTCGCGTCTTGGCAGCACGCGCCCGACCATCGCTATGGGTTGGGAATTAAGCGTAGTGACCATGGCGGTGCTGGGCGGCGTCAATATTCTGGGCGGCTCCGGCAGCATGGCGGGGGTGATTATTGCCGCCTTCCTGATGGGCCTCGTCACCTTCGGGCTAAGCCTGTTGAATGTGCCGGGTATTGTGATGTCGATTATTGTTGGCGCGATGCTGATCGCCGTGATTTCGCTACCGATAATTACCCGCCGCATTATGCAACGGACACGGCGCTGAATACCGAGACGGTGGCCGGGCGGCCATCGTCATAATATTAAGGAGAATAGCGATGAGCTTTATGTTGGCCTTACCAAAAATCAGCCTGCACGGCGCAGGTGCCATCGGCGATATGGTGAAATTAATCGCCGCCAAACCCTGGGGGAAAGCGTTAATCATTACCGACGGGCAACTGGTGAAAATGGGCCTGCTCGACAGCCTGTTTAGCGCGCTCGACGAACATCAGCTTTCTTACGAACTGTTCGACGAAGTGTTCCCGAACCCAACGGAGGAGCTGGTGCAACAAGGTTTTGCTGCATACCAGGCGGCAAGTTGCGATTACCTGATTGCCTTCGGTGGCGGTAGTCCGATTGATACCGCTAAAGCGGTGAAAATCCTCACCGCCAACCCTGGCCCCTCCACCGACTATTCCGGCGTTGGTAAAGTCACCAACCCAGGCGTTCCGCTGGTGGCAATTAACACCACCGCGGGCACAGCGGCAGAGATGACCAGCAACGCGGTGATCACCGACTCCGTGCGCCATGTGAAAGAAGTGATTATCGACACTAACCTGATCCCAGATATTGCGGTAGATGACGCCAGCGTGATGCTTGAGATCCCGGCAAGCGTTACCGCCGCCACCGGCATGGATGCGCTCACCCACGCCATTGAAGCCTATGTTTCCATTGCCGCTCACCCATTAACTGACGCCAATGCGCTGGAGTCTATCCGCCTGATTAGCCAGTGGCTGCCAACAGCCGTTGACGACGGGTACAACCTCGAAGCGCGTGAAATGATGGCTTACGGTCAGTACCTGGCGGGTATGGCGTTTAACAGCGCAGGCCTTGGCCTGGTGCATGCGTTGGCACACCAGCCGGGTGCGACGCACAATCTGCCGCATGGTGTTTGCAACGCGATCTTGCTACCAGTTATCGAAGCTTTTAACCGCCCGAAAGCCGTTGCACGTTTTGCAAAAGTTGCTGCAGCAATGGGCGTTGATACGCAGAACATGAGCGAAGAAGAGGCCAGTTTTGAGGCGATTCTCGCCATTCGTGAGCTGTCTGCTCGTGTGGGTATTCCATCCGGCTTTAGCCAGCTTGGCATTAAAACCGCTGACATTGAAGGCTGGCTGGATAACGCGCTGGCTGACCCTTGCGCGCCATGTAACCCACGCGTGGCAACTCGCGAGGAAGTGCGCGAGCTCTATCTGGAGGCGTTATGATCCGCAAAGCCTTTGTGATGCAGGTGAATCCAGATGCCCATGAAGAATATCAACGTCGCCATACGCCGATTTGGCCTGAGCTGGAAGCGGTATTAAAACAGCACGGCGCGCATCACTACGCAATTTATCTTGATGCGCAACGCCACCTGCTTTTTGCCACGGTAGAAATTGAGTCCGAAGCCCGCTGGAACGCGGTCGCACAAACGGAAGTGTGCCAGCGCTGGTGGCAGCATATGAGCGAAATCATGCCGAGTAATGCCGACAACAGCCCGGTGAGTGCGGAGCTGAAAGAGGTGTTTTATTTAGAGTAGGTTTTATTTCTATATAGTCCCCGGCTTTGGTCGGGGGCGTTTGTTCGGGTTAGCTGCCCTTAGCCACATAGAACGATACGAGCCTGTACACCATTTTGTGTAAATACCTCTTCTCAATAGTGACCGTCCAGGCTCGGATTGATATCACCAAAATAGAAAATCGACGTCTGGAGAAGGATAGAAAAATCGTCGAATCAAGCAACCATCAAGCAAATTGCAGAATGGATAAGCTTCTATCTTTTTGTTTTATATAATTAAAATATAAATCACGTTTACAGTCAGGAGCCACAATCAAGCAACCATCAAGCAAAACTCCCCACTACGCCCAGAATGGGATGTAGCGCATTGCTTTAGTTCCTACTGATGAATCGTATTGCTTGATACGACTATCTTTCATTGCTTCCTTGATGATACGGCTAATCATTGCGCTGTTTTTTTCATCAACACCAAATCTTTCCCGCAGTGTGGTGTTGTTCATCGGAACCTTTTCAAGATATTTCAATACACAATGAAGATAAGTCGCTCTGACTTTTTCTTCATTGTCCATATCCTTAAAATCGCGATGAGCAAACAAAGTGACTTTCGTGTGCTCCTGATAAATCTCAAACTGAGGGGCTGGTAGCTGATAAATCTCAGTTTCAATAACAACTTTATCAATACCGCTTCCCCGCTCTTCACAGATCCCCATCCTACGCATGAGAGAGGCTATTCTTTCATTACGGCTACGCGGGGGGGAATCGAGAAGGCGATCAATCGCCACTAAGGGTATACCAGGATTTGAAATTTCCATGCGGTCGGAGAACAACTCAAGCATTGGCCCCGTCCCGCCAATATTGAAATCCTGGTGAATCAGTGAGTTGGCAACAACTTCTCGTATAGACAGCTCAGGATACATTCTTACTTCGCTGCGAAAAGCTTTCCCAATCACTTCATTTGATGGCAAAAGGTTATTAATATAATCAATCAGGCCTTCAAAACCGACTGCATAACCTTTATTGCCTTGTAATTCCTTTACCGTTTTAAAACGATTATTTGCATCGTACTGGATTAAACGAATGGCTTTACGGGACAAATTTTTAAAGGCATCTAATTCTCGAGCAAAAAGTATGGCACCAAGATTGGTAATATCCCAGGAACCCGCATCATTTCTCTCAACAACAAAATCCTTTGCAAGGTAATCCATTATAGAATCTTTGCTTTCTGGTAACGGTTGAGATAATAGCGAGAAGAACGATGGGTAGTCGATTAACTGCAATACCTCATCAATAGAGCACTTGTCTCGTGCTACACGGTATTCCCAAGGTTTCCTATCAAAGACACGCCAGAGAGCACGTTCTTTTTCTGGATGTTTACCCAGCGGTTTTTTATAAGAGCCAATACGAATAAATTCTGTTCCCGAAAAACGCACAGGAGTATGGCAATTTGCATTTATCTCCAGAATAACGACGGCATTATTCTCAAATGGCGAGAATTCATGGAATGTAAAATCAATCTTTGGTTCCAGCCCCTGTAATAACCAGCTTTCCAGCTCCTGCTGTTTATGCTTAGCCAGAGAAGGCTTGAAATCAGTACCGATTATAGAATGAGTCTCATCATTAACACCCCACACCATATAGGCCGTTGGCTTTCCAAGCAAAGCAGCCGAATTTGCCAGTGCCGAGATATACTCTCCGAGTTCTTCTGGTTTTATTGCATTATGCTTAAATTCTGCCCACTCAGTCTCTTTCGGCAATGAAACCAGCTCTTTCAGCAAAGAACGCAAACCGACTTCATCTTTAGAAACAGACATTTAAGCACCGAGTAATAGTTATATCAGCCTACAAGGATATGGCTTTAGACTGCACATGGCAATATTCCACATCACATCGCCTGTTTTAGTGTTGTATGCATACCAGAGCCAGTGCTGGTGGGCTTTACTGCCCATGAAGCACTGTTACGCTTTTAACCGCTGCGGATGCGTATAAACCGTGGCGCGGCCGGGTTTGCTAAAGCCGATTAGCGTCAGGTTGCAGCGCTGTGCTACTTCAACGGCAAGCGTGGTGGCGGCAGAAACGGCAAATAAAATCTCAACGCCGCACTGGGCAGATTTTTGCACCATCTCATAGCTGGCGCGGCTGGAAACTAACACCGCTCCGTTGTGCCAGCCCGCACGGCCACGGGCACCGAGCAGTTTATCCAGCGCCACATGGCGGCCGATATCTTCTTTGCCATCCTGAATGGTGCCGCTTTCGTTCAGCCAGAGTGCGGCATGGGTGCAGCCGGTGAGCTGCCCGACCGGTTGGTAGTCGCGCATTTGGTTTAAAGCGGCATCAAGATTGTTCAAATCGAAGGTTTGTGTGAACGGCAGCGGGGCAATTGGGCGGCCAATATCATTGAGTTGCTCAACGCCGCACACGCCACAGCCGGTGCGCCCGGCAAGGGTGCGTCGGCGCTCTTTCAGGCCCATAAAGCGGCGGCTGGAAAGCTCAATTTGCACTTCTAAGCCATTACAAACGGGGAAAACATCCATTCCGTAAATCTCTGCCGGAGAGTCAATAATCCCTTCCGATAATGAAAAACCTAATGCAAAAAGCTCCAGATCTTTAGGTGAAGCCATCATTACCACATGAGAAATGCCGTTGTAGACCAGCGCAACCGGGGCTTCTTCCGCCAGCCAGTCTTCTTTGGCGTGGCATAAATCATGGCGTTGCCACAACGCTATCGTGCTTGCGCCAGTGACGGTGTTCACGGTTTTGTCCTGATTTGGGTTGGTTTTGTTCACTTTGTCTTAACCTGAGTGGAACAGCCTTTATTCTAATGTGGTATTCTGGAAACCTACCCCTTGTGGAGTAGGGGTGTTGCCAGACTGGGTTTGATTGTGGACTTTTACACTGCAAACCGCAAAAGAATACACCTAAAAACAATGTGAAAAAATGTCGAAAAAAGGAGTATCCATGCAGGTCAGCAGAAGACAGTTCTTTAAGATCTGTGCTGGCGGTATGGCAGGGACTACGGCTGCTGCACTGGGCTTTGCCCCGGGCGCGGCACTTGCGGAAACACGGCAGTATAAGCTGCTGCGCACCCGCGAAACTCGTAATACCTGCACATACTGTTCCGTTGGCTGTGGGCTATTGATGTATAGCCTCGGCGACGGCGCGAAAAATGCCAAAGCATCTATCTTCCATATCGAAGGTGACCCTGACCATCCGGTCAACCGTGGCGCACTTTGCCCGAAAGGCGCGGGGCTGGTGGACTTCATCCACAGCGAAAGCCGTCTTAAATTTCCGTCTTACCGCGCACCAGGCTCGGATAAATGGGAACAGATCAGTTGGGAATCGGCATTTGACCGCATCGCCAAACTGATGAAAGCTGACCGCGACGCCAACTTTATTGCCCAGAATGACCAGGGAACCACGGTTAACCGCTGGCTCTCCACCGGCATGTTGTGCGCATCTGCTTCCAGTAATGAAACCGGTTATTTAACCCAGAAATTTTCCCGCGCCCTCGGCATGTTAGCCGTGGATAACCAGGCGCGTGTCTGACACGGACCAACGGTAGCAAGTCTTGCTCCAACATTTGGTCGCGGTGCGATGACCAACCACTGGGTTGATATCAAGAACGCCGATCTCGTAGTGGTGATGGGTGGCAACGCCGCAGAAGCGCATCCCGTCGGGTTCCGCTGGGCGATGGAAGCCAAAATCCATAACGGCGCGAAGCTGATTGTTATCGATCCGCGCTTTACGCGTACCGCTTCGGTGGCGGATTTCTATACCCCAATTCGTTCCGGCTCAGACATTGCTTTCCTGTCTGGCGTACTGTTGTACCTGATAACCAATAATAAATATAACCGCGAGTACGTTGAGGCTTACACCAACGCTAATCTGATTGTACGTGAGGATTACAGCTTCGATGACGGCCTGTTCTCAGGCTACGATGCGGCGAACCGTAAATATGACAAAACCAGCTGGAACTACGAGCTGGACGAGAAGGGCTTTGCCAAACGCGACCTGACGCTCAGCCACCCGCGCTGCGTATGGAACCTGCTCAAAGAACACGTTTCCCGCTACACGCCAGAGGTGGTTGCCAATATTTGCGGCACCCCGAAAGACGATTTCATCAAAGTCTGTGAATATCTCGCCGCCACCAGCGTCAAAGATAAAACCGCATCGTTCCTGTACGCGCTGGGCTGGACGCAGCACTCGGTTGGTGCGCAAAACATTCGCACTATGGCGATGATCCAGCTGTTGCTTGGCAATATGGGAATGGCGGGCGGCGGCGTGAACGCCCTGCGCGGCCACTCCAATATTCAGGGCCTGACCGACATTGGCTTATTGTCACAAAGCCTGCCGGGCTACATGACCCTGCCGAACGAAAAACAGCCTGACCTCCAGACTTATCTTGCTGCCAGCACGCCGAAACCGCTGCTGGAAGGCCAGGTAAACTACTGGGGCAACTACCCGAAATTCTTCGTTTCGATGATGAAAGCCTTCTTCGGCGACAAAGCCACGGCGGAAAATAGCTGGGGTTACGATTGGTTGCCGAAGTGGGACAAGGGCTACGACGTCCTGCAATATTTCGAGATGATGAACCAAGGCAAAGTGAACGGCTACATCTGCCAGGGCTTTAACCCGGTGGCGTCGTTCCCGAATAAAAACAAGGTCATTGCGTCACTGTCGAAGCTGAAATTCCTCGTGACCATCGACCCGCTGAACACCGAAACGGCTAACTTCTGGCAAAACCACGGCGAGTTTAACGATGTCGACCCGGCGGAAATCCAGACCGAAGTGTTCCGCTTGCCTTCAACCTGCTTCGCCGAAGAGAACGGTTCTATCGTCAACTCCGGCCGCTGGTTGCAGTGGCACTGGAAAGGTGCGGACGCTCCGGGAGAGGCGCTGAACGACGGCGAGATTCTCTCCGGCATCTTCACTCGCCTGCGCCACATGTATCAGCAAGATGGCGGTGCGCAGCCTGAGCCGGTGTTGAACATGAGCTGGAATTACCAGACGCCTGACAACCCGGATCCAGAAGAAGTCGCGAGGGAAAGCAACGGTAAAGCGCTGGCGGATGTTCTTGACCCGGCAACCGGCGCGGTTCTGGTGAAAAAAGGCCAGCAGCTGAGCTCGTTTGCCCAGCTGCGCGACGACGGCACCACTTCCAGCGGCTGCTGGATTTTCGCCGGTTCCTGGACACCGGACGGCAACCAGATGGCGCGTCGTGATAACGCCGATCCGTCAGGTTTAGGCAACACGCTGGCCTGGGCCTGGGCGTGGCCGCTCAACCGCCGCATTCTGTATAACCGCGCTTCTGCCGACCCGCAGGGTAAACCGTGGGATGAAAAACGCCGCCTGATCTCCTGGGATGGCGCGAAGTGGAGCGGCGCGGATATTGCCGACTACAGCGCTGCGGCGCCGGGCAGCGACGTTGGGCCGTTCATCATGCAGCCGGAAGGTTTGGGGCGCTTGTTTGCTATCGACAAGATGGCTGAAGGGCCGTTCCCGGAACACTACGAACCGTTTGAAACGCCGCTTGGCACCAACCCGCTGCACCCGAACGTGGTTTCTAACCCGGCGGCGCGCGTGTTTAAAGGTGACCTGGAAGCAATGGGCAAGCACGACAAGTTCCCGTATGTCGGCACCACTTATCGCCTCACCGAGCATTTCCACTACTGGACCAAACACGCGGTACTGAACGCCATTGCGCAGCCAGAGCAGTTTATCGAGATTGGCGAGAAGCTCGCAAATTCGCTCGGTATTGCTCACGGCGACACGGTGAAAGTCTCCTCCAACCGTGGCTTTATCAAAGCCAAAGCGGTGGTGACCAAGCGTATCCGCCAGCTGGATGTGAACGGCCAGAAAGTGGATACCATCGGTATTCCGATTCACTGGGGTTACGAAGGGGTGGCGAAGAAAGGCTTTATCGCCAACACCCTGACGCCATTTGTCGGGGATGCCAACACGCAAACGCCTGAATTTAAAGCGTTCCTGGTCAATGTGGAAAAGGTGTAACGGAGACGAATTATGGCTTATCAATCTCAGGACATTATCCGTCGCTCCGCCACTAACGGACTTACGCCCGCGCCGCAGGCGCGGGATCATCAGCAACAGGTCGCGAAACTTATCGACGTCACCACCTGCATCGGCTGTAAAGCCTGCCAGGTGGCCTGTTCGGAATGGAATGACCTGCGTGATGAAATTGGCAGCAACGTTGGCGTTTACGATAACCCGGCGGATTTAACCGCCAAATCGTGGACGGTGATGCGCTTCTCGGAAGTGGAGCAAAACGACAAACTGGAATGGTTGATCCGCAAAGATGGCTGTATGCACTGCGCGGACCCAGGCTGCCTGAAAGCCTGCCCGGCGGAAGGAGCAATCATTCAGTATGCCAATGGGATTGTCGATTTCCAGTCCGAGCAGTGCATCGGCTGCGGCTACTGCATTGCCGGTTGCCCGTTCGACGTGCCGCGTATCAACCCGGAAGATAACCGTGTCTACAAATGTACCCTGTGCGTAGACCGTGTGACCGTCGGCCAGGAGCCTGCCTGCGTGAAAACTTGCCCAACCGGCGCGATTCATTTTGGCTCGAAAGAGTCGATGAAAAACCTGGCGGGCGAGCGCGTGGCGGAGCTGAAAACGCGCGGCTATGACAATGCCGGGTTGTACGACCCGGAAGGCGTTGGCGGCACTCACGTTATGTACGTGCTGCATCATGCGGACAAGCCGACGCTGTATCACGGCCTGCCGGAGAACCCATCCATCAGCCCAACGGTGAAATTCTGGAAAGGCGTCTGGAAGCCGCTGGCCGCGATTGGCTTTGCTGCAACCTTTGCCGCCAGCGTATTCCACTATGTGGGGGTCGGCCCGAACCGCGCCGATGATGAAGACGAAAACCTGCATCATGACGATGACGAGGTGCGCAAACCATGAAGAAACAAGTGACTATTCAGCGTTACAGCGCGCCTGAGCGTATCAACCACTGGATCACCGCCTTCTGCTTTATGCTGGCGGCAATCAGCGGACTGGGTTTCTTCTTCCCATCCTTTAACTGGTTGATGAACATTCTGGGCACGCCGCAGCTGGCGCGCATTCTCCACCCGTTCGTCGGTGTGGTGATGTTTGCCTCGTTTATCATCATGTTTTTCCGTTACTGGCACCACAATCTAATCAATCGGGAGGATATCTTTTGGGCGAAGAATATTCGTAAGATCGTCGTCAACGAGGAAGTGGGCGACACCGGGCGTTATAACTTCGGCCAGAAATGCGTGTTCTGGGCGGCGATTATTTTCCTGGTGCTGCTGCTGGTGAGCGGCGTGATTATCTGGCGTCCTTACTTCGCGCCTGCTTTCTCAATCCCGGTGATCCGCGTAGCCCTGATGGTGCATTCATTTGCCGCAGTGGCACTGATTGTGGTTATTATGGTCCACATCTACGCTGCCCTTTGGGTGAAAGGCACGATTACCGCGATGGTGGAAGGCTGGGTCACAACGTCCTGGGCGAAGAAACACCATCCGAAATGGTATCGTGAAGTTCGCCAAAAACAGGAAAAACGACAGGAATGAGTATTCGCATAGTCCCGCAAGACCAGCTGGATAAGAGCGACAAACGTACGGCGGAGACTATCCCGCCGTTACTGTTCCCCCGGCTGAAAAATCTCTACAACCGCCGTGCAGAACGCCTGCGCGAACTGGCGACCGACAATCCGCTGGGGGATTTCCTGCGCTTTGCTGCGCTTATTGCCCACGCGCAGGAAGTGGTGCTGTACGACCACCCGCTGGAAATGGATTTAACCGCGCTGATTGAGAAATCTTCTGCAACCGGCAAGCCGCCTTTGGACATTCACGTTCTACCGCGTGACCCGCACTGGCAGCGCTTGCTCAATTCGCTGATTGCCGAGCTGAAACCCGAGATGAGCGGCCAGGCACTGGCGGTTATCGAAAATCTGGAAAAAGCCTCGACGCAAGAGCTGGAAGAGATGGCGAGCGCGCTGTTTAACGCTGATTTTGCACGGGTTTCCAGCGATAAAGCCCCGTTCATTTGGGCGGCGCTGTCGCTCTACTGGGCGCAAATGGCAAGCCTGATCCCCGGGCGTGCGAAAGCGGAATACGGTGAGCAACGCCAGTTCTGCCCGGTTTGTGGTTCGATGCCGGTTTCCAGCATTGTGCAGATTGGCGGCACCAGCGGCCTGCGCTATTTGCACTGCAACCTGTGCGAAACCGAGTGGCATGTGGTGCGCGTGAAGTGCAGCAACTGCGAGCAAACCCGCGATTTGAACTACTGGTCGCTGGAAAGCGAACAGTCCGCGGTTAAAGCGGAAAGCTGCGGCGACTGCGGCACTTACCTGAAGATTCTGTATCAGGAAAAAGATGCCAAAGTGGAAGCCGTGGCCGACGATTTAGCCACGCTGGTGCTCGATGCGCGCATGGAGCAAGAAGGCTTTGCCCGCAGCAGCATTAATCCTTTCTTGTTCCCGGGGGAAGGGGAGTAATTAATCAGGCAGGGTGCCAGCACTCTGCCTGTTTATTCAAACAATATCTTCACTCTGGCAAACACCTTCTTTGCTACCTCCTCAGCGTTTTCTAAATAAAAACCTTTGCCTGGCTTGAAAATTAATTGATTGAACACGATGGCAAATAACAACTGTTAAACAGCATTAGGCGGTAGGCAAGATCAACGAAGGGCTAATTCTGGCTTATTCTTGACATCCTCCCCGCCCTAAAGGGCGAGGATTCCTACAGCGTTCAGACCGAAGCCTGACTCGCCTCAGTGGGTTCCTGCTTCATCGAGCGGCCTAAAGCTGCCATCTCTCCACAGGCTAACGCGGCGTGCCCCGCCGCTAAAATATTACGGGCACCGTTGATATCGGCATTCTCTGTATATCCACACTCAAGACACTCGAACTGACTTTGTGACTGGCGGTTTTCTTTCGCTGTATGACCACAGCAGGCGCATTTCTGACTGGTGTAGGCTGGATTAATTGCCAGCACCTGACCACCTCGCCAGCGCTGTTTGTACTCAAGCTGGCGGCGAAGCTCGTGCCAGCCCTGATCTAATATCGAACGGTTTAAGCCTGATTTTGCACGAACGTTGCGCCCATGTTGGCTTACCGTACCCGCTGCTGACTTTGACATGTTGGCAACCTTCAAGTCTTCAATGACGATCATGGCGTGGTTTTTGCTGATTGTCGTGCTGACTTTATGAAGGTAGTCGCGGCGGATATTACCGATACGAGAATGCAGGTTTTGTACTTTCCGTTTCGCCTTCTTCCAGTTGTTGCTGAACTTCACCTTGCGGCTCATTTCACGCTGGAGTCTGGCGAGTTTCTTCTGATTGGATTTAAAGCTGTTTACAGGCTCAAACACGGTGCCATCAGAGAGCGTGGCAAGCTTTGCTACCCC
>NZ_RPOH01000068.1 GCF_003818135.1 Buttiauxella warmboldiae
TTCTTTGTCAGCAATCTCAGTTTTCTCTTTATCTTTCGCAAGGAACCAACATGATCTTCGACTCAACGCTATTGATTCTTCTCGCGCTCGCCGGACTGGGATTTGTCAGCCATAACACCACCGTTGCGGTATCCATTCTGGTGCTGATTATTGTCCGCGTGACGCCGCTGAGCCATCTCTTCCCGTGGATTGAAAAACAGGGGCTGACGGTGGGAATTATTATTCTGACTATTGGCGTCATGGCGCCGATTGCCAGCGGCACCCTGCCTGCCAGCACGCTTCTGCACTCGTTTACCAACTGGAAATCGCTGGTTGCAATGGTGGTGGGCATTTTTGTTTCCTGGCTTGGCGGACGCGGCGTTACGCTAATGAACAGCCAGCCGGGTTTAGTTGCCGGTCTTTTAGTCGGCACCGTATTGGGCGTGGCGTTATTTCGCGGCGTGCCTGTTGGGCCGCTTATCGCCGCCGGGCTTGTTTCACTCGTGATCGGGAAACAGTAGCGGCTAACGCGGTTCGAGCGATGCCAGATAGCGCCCTGGGGTGTTGCCGAGCGCTTTCTTAAACATGGTGATAAAGGCGTTGGTCGAGTCATAACCCAGCTCGCTTGCCACCTGCTGTACCGACGAACCGCCGATCAATAACCGTAGCGCGATAATTAACTGCAGCTGTTGCCGCCAGCGCCGAAAACCCAGCCCGGTCTCTTTCACCACCAGACGAGCAAGATTACGTTCGCTCATCGCCAGCTGCGAGGCCCACTGTTGCAGGGTCTGGCGCTGCTGCGGATCCTGCGCCAGCCGTGCGGCGATAAAGCGAATCTTAGGATGCCCCGATATCGGTAAATGCAGCGGCTCTACTGCCTGACGCGGTAATTCATCAAATAAAACCTGAATCAGCCTTTGGGTGGCAGGCTGCGATAAATCGCCTTCATTCTGTTGCGCCAGATGCAGAATAAGCTCGCGTACCAGCGGTGAAATTCTCAGCGTGCAGCATTGCGCTGGCATAGCCACCGCGCCCGGCTCAATAAACAGAAAACAGAGCCGCGCGTTAGCCGTGGCGCGGTTGCTGTGAGGCATTGCGCCGGGAACCCACACCGCATGCTGAGTTGGCACCATCCACAATGCCCGTTCGACCTCACAGGTAATCCCGCCGTGCAGCGCCAGGATCAGCTGCCCTTTCCGGTGCTGATGGAAAGCTATTTCATTCTCGCTTTCCGACACCAGTATGCGAAATGCCTGCGCGGGCTGGCGACTGCTGTCGGGGTCGAATCCTTCAAGGGTTAAACCGCGATCCATAACTTTGTCCGATTTTAGGGATAGGCTGGCATTTTACGCTGATTTGTTACATTACCAAAACCTGTATCCTGAGCGCATCGTAGCAAGGAATATTTTTATGACTTCAATTTCCACCGCTGGCCTGAAAAAGCATGGCCTGCTGCTGATTGGCATTTTAATGATTGCCACCACGCTGCGCGTGACGTTTACCGGCGCGGCACCGCTGCTGGATATGATCCGCGACGCCTTTGGATTAACGACGGCGCAAACCGGCATTCTAACCACCCTTCCCCTGCTGGCATTTGCGCTGGTTTCTCCTCTGGCGGCAGGTATCGCCCGTCGCTTCGGTATTGAGCGCAGTCTGTTTGCCGCCATGCTGATTATCTGCGCGGGGATTGCGCTGCGCTCCGCGGGGAATATCGCCTTGCTGTATCTCGGCACCGCCGTTATTGGCTGCGCGATTGCGATGGGAAATGTGCTATTGCCGGGCCTGATCAAGCGTGATTTTCCAGGACAGGTGGCACGCCTCACCGGGGCATATTCCCTGACGATGGGCGTTGCCGCGGCTAGCGGGTCGATGATGGTCGTCCCCGTAGCGCTGCATGGCTATGGCTGGGCCGGCGCGCTGATGGCGCTGATGATCTTCCCGCTGTTGGCCTTGCTGATCTGGTTGCCGCAGTTATCGAATCACACCACCGCCACGCTTAGCAGCAATAAAGCGTTGCATAGTCGTGGCATCTGGACTTCGGCGCTGGCCTGGCAGGTCACCCTGTTTTTAGGGCTTAACTCACTAATTTATTATGTGGTGATTGGCTGGCTACCTTCGATACTTATCAGCCACGGCTTTAGTGAAGCACAGGCTGGCTCATTGCATGGGCTGATGCAGCTGGCCACCGCCGCACCTGGTCTGCTGATTGGTTTGGTGCTAAGTCGCCTGAAAGATCAGCGTGGCATTGCGGTGGTTATGGCATTACTCTGCGCGCTGAGCGCCATCGGTCTGCTATTGATGCCGGAACTTGCCAGCCTCTGGGTGGTGATATTTGGTTTTGGAACCGGGGCCACGATGATTCTCGGGCTGACGTTTATCGGTTTGCGGGCCAATAGCGCCCACCAGGCAGCAGCGCTGTCAGGAATGGCACAGTCCGTGGGATATTTACTGGCCGCTTTCGGCCCGCCGGTGATGGGTAAAGTTCACGATATTTCTGGTCAATGGAGCCTGCCACTGCTGGGATGCGCAGCGCTGGCATGCGTGATGGCGATATTCGGCAGCTTCGCCGGACGCAATACCGAGATCGGTCCGGCACCTTCCTGCCGCGGTTCGTGATTAACCCTGCGCCGCAATGAGCGGCGCCCAAAATTAGCAGGGTGGCACCAGCGCAATACACTGTTGTCACGTACTTTCTCCCCCACTTTTGCGTAATGAGATGAAAACAAAAATACTGGTCAGTGCCTGCCTGATGGGCTTTAAAGTTCGCTATAACGGTCAAGATAAACCGCTGATTGCAGAGGTGTTAGAACGCTGGCAGCAAGAGCAACGCTTGGTCGTTCATTGCCCGGAGTTAGCCGCAGGTCTTGCAACGCCACGACTCCCGGCAGAGTTGGTCGGTGGCGGCGGTCAGGAAGCGCTAAATGGCATGGCAACCATTCTGGAAAGTGATGGGACGGACGTCAGTCAGCACTATTTATTAGCCGCATGGCTTGCGTTAAAAACCGCACAAGATTCCGGGTGCCAGCTGGCTTTAATGACGGATGGCAGCCCTACCTGTGGCAGTCAGAAAATTTATGATGGCTCTTTTCAGGGGGTAACGCAGCCCAGGATGGGCGTTGCAGCCGCATTGTTGCGACAGCACGGTATCGAAGTTTATGCGGAAACTGAACTCGTCACACTGATTGCCAGAGTCGACGAGCTAGATAAGGCTAATAGCTGATAGTCGTGAATGAAGGCAAGGGCTGCGAATAGCTCACCTGCTCTGCCCTCATACTCTTTAATAAACCACCTGCGCTTCATCAACCTCAGGCAATAATGTCTTATCCAGTGGTATAAGATACTCGCCGCGAACAAAGGTATAACCTTCGCGGCCATCAAATGCCACGACATTGCCCGTTACCAGCCACAGCGGATAATTCGCATCATGTGGGAGTTGTGTCACCACACCGGTTACCGGGTTCAAAAAGCTTTCACCCGGCTCACACAGCCCAAAAAGCTCAACTGATTTACCCACATTCACACGCCCGGCGGCAGTACGGGAACCAATAATTATTGCCAGCATTCCGGGTGTTAGTTGCAGCATAAAGCGACTCTGTTGTTTATTAAAGAATAGGCTATATCAGAACATTCTTAGATGAAAATGTAAACAGGCCGCTTTTTAATGCCACGCATAACGCTGATGCTACGGTCGGGTAAGGCCATATGCTGGGTGAATTAATTGGCCGCACAGTGCAGGGTTAAGCCCAACACTGAGTTTTTAATCGCGAGTTTGCACCCAGAACGCATGGATTAAACCTGGGATATAACCCAACAACGTCAGAACGATATTTAAAAGAAATGCCCAACCGAATCCTTTGCCTAACAAAACGCCGAGCGGTGGTAAAATAATCGTCAAAACAATACGCCAAAAACCCATAAAAAAACTCCAGTTATTAATACCATAGAGGCTGAAAATAAAGATATCTCACTAGTAGCATAGTTCACTTAGCGTAAATCTGGTACCGGTGCACGGTTAATTAATGTAAAGAACCAGAGTGCCCATACAAATAATATGATTCTGATTTTAAAAATAAAAAGAGGATGTTTGGCGGATTTTAGATAACAAAAAACCCGCACATGGCGGGTTTATTCACTGTGGCTTAACGGCTCAGGTTGTTCACCTTCTTCGCATGCGTCAGTCGCAGTATGCGTTAGCAGTCTTACAGAGCAACAACGTTAGTTGCTGATGGACCTTTAGCGCCGTTCTCAACAGAGAACTCAACTTTCTGACCTTCGTCCAGAGTTTTGAAATCATTGCTCTGAATGGCAGAGAAGTGAACGAACACATCTTTGCTACCATTGTCAGGAGTGATGAAACCGAAACCTTTTTCTGGGTTAAACCATTTTACTAAACCAGTCATTTTAGACATAGATACTTCCTCAATATTTTATAGCCATTTAATATGGCGAACGTGGTCTGTATTGCAGAACGTTTCTTATTTAGGCGCTTAGGAGGAGACTCACGAAGAAGGGTATCTGATGACTTGATAACGCTTGAACTGAGGACTGCTTTACTAAAACTGCTTTCATAAGGTCTGTCTTCCAAACCGATGACGCATTTACTCATACTGGCGTTTTGGAAGCAAGAATTATTTTCAAATAATAATTTTCTCATCCAGACGACACGGTGCAAACGTGGTGCGATTGGCATAATGCAGGGTTGACCCGCTGCTGGCCGTTAGCCACGCTGAGTAACAGCCCTGCCTGCCTTATTTCAACAGCTCCACTTGCCTTAAATGCAGAGATTTATTACTGTACATAAATACAGCCCTCAAAAAGAGACGTACTTATGTTCGTTGAACTGGTTTACGACAAACGCAATGTAGCGGGCCTGCCCGGCGCAAATGAAAAGATTCTTGCAGAATTGACCCGTCGGGTTCAGGTCATTTTCCCCGACGCTGAAGTCAGGGTAAAACCAATGCAAACCAATGCAGTTAACAGTGACTGCACAAAGAATGAAAAAGAAAAAATCAACCGGCTGGTTGAAGAGATGTTCGATGAAGCGGATTTCTGGCTGGTTTGCGAAGAGTAAACAAAAAACGAGCGCAGTCGATAAAAACGTGGCTATTGCAGGCTTCAACACCTGCTATTATCGGCATCACTCAGGGTCAGGTGTCTTGCAAACAGGTCGGGCAATAATGAGAAAAACAACCGTAGTATTAATAGCCGTGGCAATTGTGGTTTGGCTTGCGAGCCAGCAAGGCTGGATCTAACAGCTAAAAAGGAAGCGCTATCAGCAACCCGCCTTCCTTTTTGCCGAAATACCGACGAAAAAAAACCACCTGAAAGGTGGTTTTTTTTCAAATATGGTGCCGACTACCGGAATCGAACTGGTGACCTACTGATTACAAGTCAGTTGCTCTACCTACTGAGCTAAGTCGGCGTGGAGAACATCCTACACAAAGCCGTTACGCTATGCAATTCCCTGCGAATCGTTCGCTTAAAAATTCAACTTATTGCTATTAAATCAACCAGTCACGGCGCAACAATCTTTATTTTGCTTAAATTTCGACTCATTAATTGCACTCTCAGCCAACCTTCAGCGCTCCCCTTCCCACTCTCTTTTGCGCTTCCCGAAAATTCCGCCCTGACCTGCACTGAAATAAATATAGTAAACCGTATAATTATTACTCAGTACACTTCAGAACCGTTAACCAGCAGCGCTACCATCTTATCGATTACAGACCAAATACCGCAGCGTTTCTCCCTGGCGGGAGTTGTCGATTTATACAAAATCTGGCAATACATTACGCACTTAAAGCCTGTGCGAGTTATTTTTAAGCTTATTTAAGCTCGCGTACCAGATATGTTACCCTTGCCCTACAACCATTTCAAAATGAGGCATTTCATGAAACTCATTCTTTGCATTGGCCTGCTTGGCTTTGTTCAACTACCCGCTTTTGCCGCTACCGCAACCCGGCTTTCCTGTTCTTTGCGCGAAAATGTGGTGATCTCAAGGTTTGCCCATAGCCTTTCGACAATGAAATGGGACGACCATTTCCTGGTAGCATCCGGAATAAAGCAAAGCAGAACAAAAAGCGATATTCCTTTCCGCATCACCCGCTTTCAGAACGGTGACGACCTGGTTTTCTTTCCGCAAAAACAGCAGTACTTCTTGCTTTATTCCGGTAACCCGCAGCCTGACAGATGTATTGTGCAGGGGACCAGTACCTATCAAGTTACTCAATTACCGCGCTATGAAAAACCAGAAGTTTAAAGCGGGTTACCCCAGCTGAATTATTCCCCCGGGGCGGGGTTTTCTGAATATGTTCAGCTTTAAGCCGCCTTTTAGTAACTATTTTCTCAGGCAGCCATATCCTGAAATATTTAGCCAGAATAAAACCAGCAAAAACCTCACCCGGCGGGCGAGTCGTTTCCCTAATTCAAATTTTATCTTTATTTATGCTGCCGCTACCCGTAAACCCCAGTAGCTACGCATCACGACTCTGAGTATGTCTTTTGTCACTCTCAGCCTTGAACAGTGACCAAACGCAATGAGATCAAAGGTGTTTTTGACTGCTGTTACTCTTACGCTCCACCAGCTCCCCATGTAAAACAACCAGTTCATTTAACCTCCCTGATACAAAATGACACACAAAGACAGTGGTTTTATAACACAGGAATTTAGGTTAAATCCACATTTAGGTTAAGGTCGGGTTGACTCTGAATAGCCAAAACGTCATCCGGCTGCACGCTGATGGATGCGCTCGCCAGAGGAAGAACAGACCGATCGCTACAACGACGATCGAGGAAAGACTGGAAGAGAGTAGTGGTAAAAAAATTTAAAAAAACATTGGCTTGGGGAAGGACTACTGCGAAGGCAGAAAAAACGGGAGCACCAGGCTCCCGCTTTGAAATCAGCAGTATCGCTAATTACATATGTTCGATCATTGCGTCGCCAAACTCTGAACATTTCAGCAGCTTAGCGCCTTCCATCAGGCGTTCGAAATCGTAAGTGACGGTTTTAGCGTTAATCGCACCGCTCATACCTTTAACAATTAAATCAGCCGCTTCGAACCATTCCATATGACGCAGCATCATTTCCGCAGACAGGATGATAGAACCCGGGTTCACTTTATCCTGGCCTGCATATTTAGGTGCAGTGCCGTGGGTGGCTTCGAACAGGGCGCACTCATCACCGATGTTCGCACCCGGCGCGATGCCGATACCGCCAACCTGGGCTGCCAGGGCGTCGGAGATGTAGTCACCGTTCAGGTTCATACAGGCAATAACGTCATACTCCGCCGGGCGCAGCAGGATCTGCTGCAGGAAGGCATCGGCGATCACATCTTTAACAACGATTTCTTTGCCGGTATTAGGGTTTTTCAGCTTCACCCACGGGCCGCCATCAATCAGCTCGCCGCCGAACTCTTCACGCGCCAGCTGGTAGCCCCAGTCTTTGAAAGCGCCTTCGGTAAACTTCATGATGTTGCCTTTGTGAACCAGAGTCACGGAATCACGGTCGTTGGTGATAGCGTATTCAATGGCTGCTCGCACCAGGCGTTTGGTGCCTTCTTCGGAACACGGCTTGATGCCGATACCGCAATGTTCAGGGAAACGAATTTTCGTCACGCCCATTTCATCGCGCAGGAATTTGATGACTTTTTCCGCTTCAGCGCTGTCAGCCTTCCACTCGATACCCGCATAAATATCTTCTGAGTTTTCACGGAAGATAACCATGTTGGTCAGTTCAGGGTGTTTAACCGGGCTTGGCGTGCCCTGGTAGTAACGCACCGGACGCAGGCAGACGTACAGGTCGAGCTGCTGACGCAGCGCCACGTTCAGGGAACGAATACCGCCGCCAACGGGAGTGGTCAGTGGCCCTTTAATCGCCACACGGTAATCACGAATCAGATCCAGAGTCTCTTCAGGCAGCCAGACATCCTGGCCGTAAAGTTGGGTAGATTTTTCACCGGTATAGATTTCCATCCAGGAAATTTTCCGCTCGCCTTTGTAGACTTTCTGCACGGCGGCATCAACCACTTTGATCATCGCTGGCGTCACGTCCACACCGATACCATCACCTTCAATAAAAGGAATGATTGGGTTGTGAGGAACGTTCAGTTTGCCATCTTGCAGGGTGATCTTCTTACCTTCCGCCGGAACAACTACTTTGCTTTCCATTAACCTCTCCTTCGAGCGCTTCTTTTTGTTAATGATTTGTAATGTGCGTGTCAATACTACTTGAATATCAGGCCCGCGCCAATCACTGGTGATTTCCGTTATAATGCGTTAATCCCTGACGTCTGAAAACACTATGAACAAAACTTCTTTTAGAAATCCAGTAGTTAACCGATTCAGCCCGCGCCGTCCAGCGAAAAAGCCTGCGGCAAACGCGCCAAAGCGGCTGGTTATCTTCAATAAACCGTACGACGTGCTGCCGCAGTTCACCGATGAAGCAGGCCGCAGCACGCTGAAAGATTACATCCCGTTACCCGGAATTTATGCGGCGGGCCGCCTGGATCGCGACAGCGAAGGCTTACTGGTGCTGACCAACGATGGCGCTTTACAGGCCAGGCTGACGCAGCCGGGTAAAGGTACCGGTAAAATTTATTTCGTGCAGGTTGAAGGCGCACCAACGGAAGAAGCGCTCGAATCACTGCGCAACGGCGTGACGTTAAACGACGGCCCTACTCTGCCTGCGGGAGCGGAATTAGTTGAAGAGCCGGAGTGGATTTGGGCGCGTAACCCGCCGATTCGCAAGCGCAAAGCGATACCCACCAGCTGGCTGAAAATCACATTATATGAAGGGCGTAATCGCCAGGTACGGCGAATGACCGCGCATGTGGGTTACCCAACGCTACGCCTGGTTCGTTATGCTATGGGCCCCCTGGAGCTGAGTGATTTAGCGCCTGGTGAATGGCGGGAAATCCCGATAGATACGCTGTGAAACGGTCTCGCTTATCGATGTTCAAGCCAATAAGGAAAGCCGATGTTTAAACCGCACGTGACCGTCGCCTGCGTAGTCCAGGCGCAGGGAAAGTTTTTAGTCGTTGAAGAGACCATTAATGGCAAAGCCTTATGGAATCAGCCTGCCGGCCATCTTGAAGCGGACGAAACGCTGGTTGAGGCAGCCAGCCGTGAGCTGTATGAAGAGACCGGTATTCGCGCGCTGCCACAAACTTTTATCCGGCTGCATCAGTGGATAGCGCCGGATAACACGCCGTTCCTGCGTTTTCTGTTCGCCATCGATCTGCCAGAACCGCTTCCCACCACGCCGCACGACAGCGATATCGATCGTTGCTTATGGCTGGATGCGCAGCAAATTATTAACGCCGGGAATTTACGTTCGCCGCTGGTCGCCGAAAGCATTCGCTGCTACCAGCACGCTGAGCGTTATCCGCTCAGTATCGTCGGCGCATTTAACTGGCCATTGAGTTAGGGGTGATAGCGGCCAGGATGCGTGCTAGAATACGTCGCCTTTAAGTTCAATGTCGTGAGTGACTCCAATGTCTGAAAGCCCCAAAAAAGTGATCGTCGGCATGTCCGGCGGTGTCGATTCCTCCGTTTCCGCTTACCTGTTGCAGCAACAGGGTTATCAAGTGGAAGGCCTGTTCATGAAGAACTGGGAAGAGGACGATGGCGAGGAGTATTGCACCGCAGCGGCCGATTTAGCCGATGCGCAGGCCGTTTGCGACAGGCTCGGCATTGAACTGCATACCGTAAACTTTGCCGCAGAATACTGGGATAACGTCTTTGAACACTTTCTGGAAGAGTACAAAGCCGGGCGCACCCCGAATCCGGATATTCTGTGCAATAAAGAGATCAAATTTAAAGCCTTCCTCGAATTTGCCGCCGAAGATTTAGGTGCCGATTACATCGCCACCGGCCACTACGTGCGTCGCGAGGACGTGGATGGCAAAAGCCGCCTGCTGCGTGGCTTAGACAACAATAAAGATCAAAGCTACTTCCTCTACACCCTGGGCCATGAGCAGATCGCGCAAAGCCTGTTCCCGGTGGGTGAGCTGGAAAAACCGGAGGTGCGCCGCATCGCCGAAGAGCTGGATTTGATCACCGCGAAGAAAAAAGACTCCACCGGCATCTGTTTTATCGGCGAGCGTAAATTCCGCGAATTCCTCGGGCGTTATCTACCTGCGCAGCCGGGCAAAATTATCACCGTTGAGGGTGAAACCATTGGCGAGCACCAGGGCCTGATGTACCACACGCTGGGTCAGCGTAAAGGTCTGGGTATCGGCGGCACCAAAGAAGGCAGCGAAGATCCATGGTATGTGGTCGATAAAGATGTTGAAAACAACATCCTGGTAGTCGCGCAAGGCCACGATCACCCGCGCCTGATGTCGGTTGGTTTAATTGCACAACAGCTGCACTGGGTTGACCGTGTCCCCCTGAGCGAACCGTTGAAATGCACGGTAAAAACTCGTTATCGCCAGGCCGATCTGCCATGCGTGATAGTACCGCTGGATGCAGACCGCATTGAAGTTCGCTTTGATGAACCGGTTGCGGCCGTCACCCCTGGCCAGTCTGCCGTGTTCTATCACGGTGAAGTGTGCCTCGGCGGCGGCGTGATTGAGCAGCGCCTGCCGCTGGTTGTTTAAGCAAAAATTTAACCGCAAACAAGGACGAATACCCGGTGGCCAAAAATTACTATGACATCACCATTGCCCTGGCAGGGATCTGTCAGTCTGCCCGTCTGGTTCAGCAATTGGCTCATCAGGGGCATTGCGATAACGATGCGCTGCATGTTTCGTTAAATAGCGTTATCGACCAGAATCCAGGCTCGACGCTGGACGTGTTTGGCGGCGATGAAGCCAATCTGAAACTCGGCCTGGAAACCTTGCTGGGCGTGTTGAACGCCGGCAATCGCCAGGGCTTGAATGCTGAGCTGACGCGCTATACGTTGAGCCTGATGGTGCTGGAGCGTAAGCTCCATGGCAGCAAAGGCGCAATGGACAAACTCGGCGCAAGCATTGCCGGGTTGCAGCGCCAGCTGGAGCATTTCGATCTCGAATCCGACACGCTACTTAGCGCCATGGCCGGGATTTATGTGGATGTTATCAGCCCGTTAGGCCCTCGCATTCAGGTCACCGGCTCCCCTGCCGTGCTGCAAAGCCCGCAGGTGCAAAGTAAAGTCCGCGCCTCGCTGCTGGCCGGTATTCGTGCCGCCGTGTTGTGGCACCAGGTCGGCGGTGGCCGCCTGCAGTTAATGTTTTCTCGTAGTCGCCTGTGTGCTCAGGCCAAACAAATTCTTGCTCACTGTTAATCTCTTTCGGAGTTGTAACTTATGGAATTATCCTCACTGACCGCCGTTTCCCCCGTTGATGGACGTTACGGCGACAAAGTCAGCGCTCTGCGCGCTATTTTCAGCGAATTTGGCCTGCTGAAATTCCGCGTACAAGTCGAAGTGCGTTGGTTGCAAAAACTGGCCACGCACCCAGCGATCAAGGAAGTTCCTGCTTTTGACGCAGACGCAAACGGTTACCTGGATAAAATTGTTGCCGAATTCAGTGAAGAAGATGCCGCGCGCATCAAAACCATTGAACGCACCACCAACCACGACGTAAAAGCGGTTGAATACTTCCTGAAAGAGAAAGTGGCGGCCATCCCTGCTCTGCACGCGGTCTCTGAATTTATTCACTTCGCCTGTACCTCTGAAGACATCAACAACTTGTCTCATGCGCTGATGCTGCAAACCGCACGCCAGGACGTGGTATTGCCTTACTGGCGTAAAGTTATTGACGCGGTGAAAGATCTGTCGATTCAGTACCGTGATATCCCACTGCTTTCCCGTACGCACGGCCAGCCTGCAACCCCATCAACTATGGGTAAAGAGATGGCAAACGTGGCATACCGTATGGAACGCCAGTTCCGCCAGTTAGAAAAAGTGGAGATTCTGGGTAAAATCAACGGCGCGGTAGGCAACTATAACGCGCATATGGTGGCCTACCCGGAAGTTGACTGGCACTCGTTCAGCGAAGAGTTTGTGACTTCTCTGGGCATCCAGTGGAACCCTTACACCACGCAGATCGAGCCGCATGATTACATCGCGGAGCTGTTCGATTGCATCGCACGCTTCAATACCATCCTGATCGACTTCGATCGTGATGTTTGGGGCTATATCGCGCTCAATCACTTCAAACAGAAAACTATCGCCGGCGAAATTGGCTCATCCACCATGCCGCATAAAGTTAACCCTATCGACTTCGAAAACTCCGAAGGCAACCTGGGTCTGTCCAACGCGATGCTGCAACATCTGGCGAGCAAACTGCCGGTCTCCCGCTGGCAGCGCGACCTGACGGACTCCACCGTGCTGCGTAACCTGGGCGTGGGGATTGGCTATGCGCTGATTGCTTACCAGTCCACCCTGAAAGGCGTAAGCAAGCTGGAAGTGAACCGCGACCGCCTGCTGGCCGAGCTGGATCTCAACTGGGAAGTTCTTGCGGAACCTATTCAAACGGTGATGCGCCGCTACGGTATTGAAAAACCATATGAAAAGCTAAAAGAGCTGACCCGTGGTAAACGCGTGGATGCCGAAGGCATGAAGCAGTTTATCGACAGCCTTGAGTTGCCGGAAGAAGAGAAAACCCGTCTGAAACAGATGACTCCGGCAAACTATATCGGCCGCGCCATCACGCTGGTTGACGAGTTAAAATAATTCCCTCAACGCCACCCTCAGCGGTGGCGTTTTTCATTCCCGTTTGTTTACTCACAGTTTATGTCCTCTCACTGATAATTAGCATTAAACTAACAATGTCATCAATATCTGAGGAAATACGATGCGTGTTTTGGTTGTGGAAGATAATGCTCTGTTACGTCATCACCTCCAGGTCCAGCTGCGTGAATCCGGCCATCAGGTTGATGCTGCCGAAGATACGAAAGAAGCAGACTATTTCCTGAGTGAACATACCCCCGATATTGCCATTGTCGATTTAGGCCTGCCCGATGAAGATGGCCTGAGCCTGATTCGCCGCTGGCGCAGCCACAGCATCACCATCCCAATCCTGGTGCTCACCGCGCGTGAAGGCTGGCAGGATAAAGTCGAAGTGCTGGGCGCGGGCGCCGATGACTATGTGACTAAGCCATTCCATCTGGAAGAAGTGATTGCCCGTATGCAGGTTTTAATGCGTCGCAACAGCGGCCTCGCCTCCCAGGTGATTTCGCTGCCGCCTTTCAAGGTGGATTTGTCACGCCGCGAACTGCTGATCAATGAGAACGCGATCAGGCTGACCGCCTTTGAGTACACCATTATCGAAACGCTGATCCGCAATAATGGCAAGGTGGTAAGCAAAGATTCGCTCATGCTCCAGCTTTATCCAGATGCCGAACTGCGCGAAAGCCACACCATTGATGTATTAATGGGGCGTCTGCGTAAGAAAATACTGGTTGAATATCCCCATGAAGCTATCACCACGGTGCGTGGTCAGGGCTATCGTTTCGACCTGCGTTAATGATGAAATTCCTTCAGCACTTTTTACCGTTACCTTTATCGTTACGGGCACGCTTTTTATTCGCTACCACCGTCGTGGTGATGGTGCTCTCGCTGGCTTACGGCGTGGTGGCATTGGTGGGTTACAACATCAGTTTTGATAAAACAACTTTTCGTTTGCTGCGCGGAGAGAGCAACCTGCTTTATACCCTGGCAACTTATGAAAATGGGCAAATTAATGTGGTGCTTCCCGCCAATTTCCACCTGAAAACGCCGACCATGGCCCTGATCTACGATGATAAGGGCAACCTGATGTGGGCGCAGCGCGATCTGCCCCATATAGTGCAGCAGATAAAAAAAGAGTGGCTCGCCCACAATGGGTTTCACGATCTGGAGGAGAATTTCGCTACCAGCAACGCATTACTGGCTAACGATGAACAGCTCCAGCACCAGCTAAAAGATTTTTATGATGGCGATTATAGCTATGACGTCAGCCACTCCGTTGCGGTGAATAAATACCCGGCAATGGGGAAAATGCCCGCCTTAACCATCGTAGTCATTGATACTATTCCCTGGGAATTAAAACGTACCTATACGGTATGGAGTATGTTTATCAGCGTGTTCCTCGCCAACCTGCTGTTAGTGATACCGTTACTTTGGGTTGCCGCACGCTGGAGCCTGCGTCCTATAGAAGCGCTGGCGCAGGAGGTTCGGGAGCTGGAAAAACACGACCGCGACAGCCTGAACCCTGAAACCACCCGCGAGCTGACCAGCCTGGTAAGTAACCTGAACCGCCTGCTGCGCACCGAGCGCGACCGTTATGATAAATATCGCACCACGCTGACCGACTTAACCCACAGCCTGAAAACCCCGCTGGCGGTATTACAGAGCACGCTGCGTTCACTGCGTACCCATAAACTGGATATTGAAACCGCCGAACCCGTTATGCTGGAGCAAATCAGCCGTATTTCTCAGCAAATCGGTTATTACCTGCACCGCGCCAATATGCGCGGCGACAGCCCCTTTATCAGCCATGAGCTTCACCCGGTGGCACCGCTACTCGACAGCCTCTGTTCGGCACTTAATAAGGTTTATCAACGCAAAGGCGTCGCTATTACGCTGGATATCTCGCCGGAAATCACCTTTATGGGCGAGAAAAACGACTTTATGGAAGTGATGGGTAACGTGCTGGACAACGCCTGTAAATATTGCCTTGAGTTTGTTGAGATCTCAGGCCAGCAGCGGGATGACACGCTGCATTTGATCGTTGAGGACGACGGCCCGGCATTCCGGAAAGCAAGCGCAGCCTGGTGTTTGACCGCGGACAGCGGGCCGATACGCTGCGCCCGGGCCAGGGCGTGGGCTTATCCGTGGCCCGTGAAATCGTGGAGCAATACGACGGCAAGATCCAAACCGCCACCAGCGAGCTTGGTGGCGCATATATAGAAGTGATTTTTGCACGTCAGCGTCCAGAGCGCGCAGAAGATTAAAAAATACTCCCGTCACGCAGGGCCCCATCCGTTATAATCCTCGGCAGGCTCCTTTCACCTGCCGGATAATAATATGGACTATCAACTCGATCTCAACTGGCCCGATTTTATCGCGAACTACTGGCAAAAACGCCCGGTAGTTTTAACACGCGGCTTCAAAAACTTTATCGACCCTATCTCCCCGGATGAACTGGCAGGCCTTGCCATGGAAAACGAGGTGGACAGCCGCCTGGTAAGCCATAACAACGGCAAATGGCAGGTCAGCCACGGCCCGTTCCAGAGCTACGATCATCTGGGGGAAAACAACTGGTCGTTACTGGTTCAGGCCGTTAACCACTGGCATGAGCAAAGCGCGCGCTTAATGCGCCCGTTCCGGGCGTTACCGGACTGGCGCATCGACGATCTGATGATCTCATTCTCGGTTCCCGGCGGCGGCGTTGGCCCACACTTTGACCAGTATGACGTGTTTATTATTCAGGGCGTTGGCCGCCGTCGCTGGCGGGTTGGGGAAAAAGCGGCCCTGAAACAGCACTGCCCGCACCCGGATTTACTGCAGGTGGACCCCTTCGATGCCATCATTGATGAAGAGCTGGAGCCGGGCGATATTCTCTATATCCCACCGGGTTTCCCGCACGAAGGCTACTCGCTGGAAAACTCGATGAACTATTCCGTTGGGTTCCGCGCGCCAAGCGGTCGCGAGTTGATCAGCGGCTTTGCTGACTACGTGTTGCAGCGCGAATTGGGCAGCAAGCGTTATACCGACCCTGATGTGCCGGCACGCCAGCACCCGGCGGATGTGCTGCCACAGGAACTGGACGCATTGCGCGATATGATGCTGGAGATTATCAACCAGCCAGAGCATTTCAAAAGCTGGTTCGGTGAGTTTGTTTCCCAGTCGCGTCACGAACTGGACGTTGCGCCGCCGGAGCCGCCGTATCAGCCGGATGAGATTTACGATGCCCTGAAACAGGGGGATGCCATTACCCGTTTAGGTGGGCTGCGGGTTCTGCGCATTGCCGATGAGATCTACGTTAACGGCGAGAAAATTGACAGCCCGCACCGCCCGGCGCTTGAGGCACTGGCAAGCAATATCACGCTGAAAGCCGAGATGTTCGGTGACGCGCTGGAAGATCCGTCGTTCCTGGCAATGCTCGCCGCGCTGGTCAACAGCGGTTATTGGTATTTCGAGGATTAATGCCTTCTCTCGCCTTCTGCGCCACTTACGGCTGAGAAGGCGAATGCCCTGCTGCCGGGCGAGATACTCCGCATCCCGTTGAAACAGCCGTCAAGTGAAGCCGTGCAGACACTCAGGCTCTGGTTATCAGCGATATCTGTAACCGGCGGCAAATTACAGCCAGGGCCACGGCACTGCAGAGCGGAAACACCGCCAGCAGCAGCCAGGGATAAATCGCCTGCGTAGAAGGTATCAGCGCGTGGTCCAGAAAACTGCCAAACAACAAATTCCCCGCCAGCACCGCGCATCCACCCGCGGTCGCTAGCGCGCCGTAGTGTGCGCCCAGCGTAGATTCCTCAGCAAACAGCGGGATCAGATCCTTTGCCGCTGGCACCAGTAGCATTTGGCCTAACGTTAAGAGCGTGACGAAGCACAGCGAAGGCGCTAATCGCAGCCAGCCTTCCGCTGGCGGTGTCGAGGCAAACAAGGCAACGCTTGCAAATGAGGCAGAGAGCAACAAGAAGCCCAGCGGTAAGATCCTGGCGGCCCCCGCGCGTCGGGCAACGCGCGCAAGGGGAAGCTGGAATGCAATTATCAATACCGAAGCCAATATAAAGAGCGGCGCTAAATCTTTCTCGCTGCCGCCTGAACGCTGGATCTCCACCGGCAGTGCGAGATAAAGCTGGTTGTAGCTCAAAAGCCACGAGCTATAGGCAATAATAAAGGCGACAAAGCGCGGCTGGCGGAATGTGGTCCACCAGGGAGGAATTTTTAATGCCTGTTTTCTGTGATGCGCCTCAGGCAGAGAGAAATACAGCACTACTAACGAGACAAGAAATACGCCGGCTCCCGCCAGAGCGATCTGGCGAAAGCCGATCCCCGTCAGCAGCGCGCCTGCGACCGGGCCGATGACCGCGCCAAGTTCACCGCAAACCGAAAATAACGCAAACCACTCCGCACGGCTGCGCTTTCCGCGAACCTCGCTTTGCGTACCGGCTTTAGCCAGCAAGGCTTCAATAGATGGAGAAAACAGCGCGCCGCCGATACCCGTCAGGCATGCCCCCAGGATGATGGGCCACAGTGATTGCCCAAACGCCAGCAGAAGATAGCCCGCGACCCGAATGATGCAGCCGCACAGGATAATCACCTTCGCGCCAAACTGGTCGGAGAGCGCGCCGCCAACGATAAACATCCCCTGCTGGGAGAAAGTGCGCAGACCCAGAATCAGTCCGATAATCCCGCCGGAGAGCAGCATGTCGTCGCGCAAGAATATGGCGAGGAAAGGAACGACCGCATAGAAGCCAATATTAAAAACAAACTGGCTACCCAGTAAAACGGGCGTCCAGAGCGCGGTGGCCGGGCGTAGTGAGAACAGAGACATGCGACCCAAACCTAAACGAGGAAATAAATATGCTTTTTGCCATGATACCTTGAAGTCTCAATTTTGGTTTTCACCCGGAAAACGTCCCACAGGAGATCCTCGGATAAAATATCCTGAGGTGTTCCGGTAGCGACGATCTTTCCCTGCTGCATCACAATCAGCGAATCGCAGAACATCGAGGCATGGTTAAGATCGTGAATCGCCACCAGGCTGGTCAGCGGCAATTGGCCGATCAGATGCATTAACTGCATTTGATGGTGAATGTCCAGGTGGTTGGTGGGCTCATCAAGCAGGATTTCTGTGGGCGTTTGCGCCAGCGCGCGGGCAATTTGCACCCGCTGGCGTTCCCCGCCGGACAGACTCAGCCAGCCCTGGTCACTTTTTTCCAGCATATTTACCGTTTGCAGCGCAGCGGTGACAGCTTCGTCATCGTGGGTGCTCCAGTTAGAAAAGGGCGAATGATGTGGAATACGCCCGAGTTTTACCACATCGCGTACGCGCATATTGGCGTCGGTCATGCCGTGTTGTTCAACAAAGGCGACCCGACGGGCAAACTGCTTTTTAGCCATACGGGCAATGTTTTGCCCCTCCAGCGTCACGCTACCGGTATCCGGACGGCGTAAGCCCGCAAGAATGCGCAAAAGCGAAGATTTACCACAGCCGTTGGGACCGAGCAACCCTACCGTTTCACCACGAGAAATGTTCAGCGAAACGTCATTGACGATGACCTTTTTACCCACCTTCCAGGTAATATTTTCAGCGGTGATACTCATCACTTATTCCTTGAACGGTAGATAATCACGGCAAAGAAAGGCACGCCGACCAGCGCCGTCACCACGCCAACGGGAAGGCTTTGCGGCGCAATCAGTAAACGCGACGCAATATCCGCCAGCACCATCAGGATCGCCCCGGCCAGCGCGCTGGCAATAAGTAACGTGCGATGCAGCGGGCCGAACAGGAAGCGCATCACATGCGGAACCACCAGCCCGACAAAGCCGATCGAACCCGCCATGCTGACGATAGTGGCCGTGATAAGCGCGGTGGTGGTGAAGAGGATCAGACGTACCCTGGGAACGGAGATGCCCAGCGACGCGGCTGCGTCATCGCCAAAGGTAAAGGCATCCAGCGCCCGGGAATAGTAAAGGCAAACCGCGAGGCCAATCAGTACCACCACCAGCACCAGCTGGAATTCAGGCCATCTTACCCCGCTAAAGCTGCCCAGCAGCCAGAACATGACATCGCGAGCCTGCTGCGCGCTGGCGGAGGTGCTGATGGTATAGGCCGTGATGGCGTTAAACAGTTGAGAAGCGGCAACGCCCGCCAGAATGGTGCGTTCAGTGCCTCCGCGTGCGCCGTTGGTTAAAAAGGCGACAAAGGCAAAGGTTGCGAACGCCCCGGCAAATGCGCCCGCAGACAGGGATACCGCACCGGTGCCGATCCCCAGGACCACAACCGCCACCGCGCCGGTTGATGCCCCCGCAGAGACCCCAAGCACGTAGGGTTCTGCCAGCGCATTCTTTAACAGGCTCTGCAATACCGCGCCGCAGATAGCCAGGCCGGCACCGCAGCATGCCGCCACCAGCGCACGGCTCAGGCGAAAGTCCCAAATCACGCTTTCATAGATGCGGTTGAGTGGAACCTCAGTTAGCCCAATTTTATTGCTAATAGCGTAAAAAATATTTTGCAGCGGGATCGAAAGCTCCCCCACGCTGACGCCAACGGCAATGGTCAGGAACAACAGCACGATTGACAGCAAACACGAGCCGGTCAGGAACAGTCTCTGCTGAGACTGAATTACCGCGCTGGTCATTCGTTCAGCCCCATTTTTCTGAGCTGCTCACCGATCTGCTCAGCGCCGTAGAGGGTACGGATAGTCGGGTTCATCGCCTGCCCGTCCATGATCACAATATGGCCTTTTTTCACCGCCTCTAACTGGCTAACGGCCGGATCGCTTTTCAGGAATTTGATTTTTTCTTCTGCGTTATCAAGAGCCCAACGGTTACGATCCAGGCTTGAGACCACAATCACATCCGGGTTCGCCGCGATAATGCTTTCCCAGCCCACCGTAGGCCACTCGGTTTCGGAGGTGATGGCATTATGTCCTCCCAGGACATTGGCAATAAATCCGGAGGCGCTGTTTTTGCCGCCTACGTAAGCGTCAGCAGAAGGGGATGAGCTGGAGAACCAGAACACAAACGACAGATCTTTTTTGTTGTTGCTGAATGCTGCGCGCAGGGCAGCTTCACGTTTTTTAAAATCGGCGATCAGCGCTTCGCCACGCGGCTGCACGTTGAAGATGGTGGCGAAATCAGCAATCTCTTTATAGAGATACGTCATATCCCATAGTTTTTGACGGCTGCCGTACATATCACCGGCGGCTTTTTTGGTGGCGCACATGCCCGGTGACAAATAGCCGTTTACGCCAACGGTTGCCAGGTCTTCGCGTTTCGCGACCTTACTTTCTGGCCCCAGTAACAGCGGCAGCTGCGCGGGAACAAAATCAGGGTTTTGCGCAAGAATGGATTCCAGAGTGGGGATTTCTACCGTCAGCGTGTTGATTTTTGCATTCTGTTCAGCCAGCTGCGGCAACACTTTAGTTGGCCAAAACGCACTGGCGATAACATTTTTTTGCAGCCCCAGCAGCAGTAAGATCTCGACGGTATTCTGGCCCAGGGCCACGACGCGCTCGGGCGCTTTGGCAAACGTCTCTTGATATCCGCAGTTTTCAATGGTCAGAGGATATGTTGTTGCCAGAGCAGAACCTACTGATGCGAACATCATACCGAACGCGCAGATGACCTTTTTCATTAAACGCTACCCTTCATTAAGTTATTGCCGACGATGGTGTCATATTTTTATATGCAAATGAAAATCATTATTAAGGCGGGGTTTTATACAACGCAATATATTTAGTGTCAACGTGAGCCCATAGAAGCGGTAAGCGCAGGCAATTGCATAGAGAGGTGGGTTGATCTGTCGTAGTCTCGTGCTGCTTTCTGGAAGGTTCAAAAGAGTGCTTCCCGCAGGCGTCAAGGTCTGTAGCGGATGTAGGAACGTGAACTGGGTGCAACCACAAGTTTAAGTCAGCCCAACCTCAGGGCTGACTTACTCGTTATCGGTGGTTAATTAACCGCCAGGCGCAAGGCTAAATTATCGGGATAGGGGTCGAAATAGTTCTGCGTTAACAGGTAGCGATCCGGGTATTCCGCCAGATAGTGCTTCAGCAGCGTTAAGGGGGCGAGTATCGGCAGCAGCCCGGCGCGATAGTGGAGGATCACATCACGCAGTTCACCGCGCTGACGGGGATTCAACCGCTCCCGGAAATAGCCCTGAATATGCATCAGCACATTGGTGTGATTTTTGCGCGAAGCCGGCTGCTTCAGGATCGCCATCAGTTTTTCGCGATAGGCCCCGAAGAAGGCGTCCAGATCTTGCCATTCATGCAGCGAGGCAACGAACGGCCCGATTTCACGGTAGCCCGCCTGATGGTGCGCCAGCAGCTGTAGCTTGTAGCGGCTGTGGAAATCCAGCAGCGCGTGGCGGCTCAGACCGTTGGCCCGTATTGTATTAAGCTCATGCAGGGCAAAAACGCGCTCGACAAAGTTTTCACGCAGCGCCGGATCGTGCAGGCGGCCATCTTCTTCAACCGGCAGCCAGGGGTACTTTTCCAGCAGCGCTCCGGTGAACAGCCCCACCCCCTCTTTGCGCCCGCGATTGCCTTTTTCGTCGTACAGCCGCACGCGCTCCATGCCGCAGCTCGGCGATTTAGCGCAGACGATAAACCCTGACAGTTCGCTCAGACGTGGAAGATACCCGGCGGCGAACTCCGCCATTTTCTGGGTAACATCCTCGTGCGGGGCATGGCTGAAACGCATCCGTCTATCCCCTTCGGTGGTTTGCACCAGACGCAACGCCGGGCGAGGAACCGGCAGGCCGATGGCCATCTCCGGGCACACGGGCTTAAAGGTCACCCACCGTGCCAGCCCATCCATCACAAAGCCCATCCGTTTATGTCCGCCGTCAAACCGCACGGCCGAGCCGGTTAAACATCCGCTGATCCCAATGACGGGTTGAGTGTTCATGGCGCTATCCTCTTTGCTGCGTTTTACGGATGAAGAAAAAATCACCCTTGCGGTGAACAACGTACCCTGATGGCATACTTAAAACCTATACAACTATTTTAATTTGTACAAGTTTAAGAGGCTATATATTTTATTAATGATTAATTTCATCCTGTTAGAGGAGTCTGTTTTGTGCAGTTACTTTTCACATCGACCATAGGCAGGCACGCCACCGGGAGGGTGGCGCGGCAGAAAAACAGAATCGGGTATGGTAAACGGAATTACAGAGGAATAACGTCGAGGGAAATGCCCTGCTGCTGCCAGAGATCTATCTGCTTTTTGCGCGCGGCGGTGAGTTTGCCGCTAGTGACCAGCAGCCATTTACGCTCCGGGAAGATTTCCGGAGCCAGGATCGCGGGCAGCCCGGGGAGCACGTCAATGCGCAGCCCCTGCCCGGTGCGCCTGAGCGCTTCAAGCCAGATTTCGCAGGGGTCAGTCAGGTGCCAGCCGGTAATCAGGGCGTTATCGCCCGGCGCTTTTTTATCCCCTTCAAGGCAAAACGACGTGTAGGAGATAATGATGCCGTCGAGAATTTCACGCAGCGTCATCATGGCTGGAACGTTGGCCGAGACTTTACCGCGCAGCGGACGCAGCACCTCTGTGACCAGTTCCGGGCGAGGATATTCGCGGCCAGAGTCGTAAATCAGCTGGCGCAGGGATTCGATTTTTCCCTCTTTCAGCCGTTGCAGCAGGGTTTCCTGCAGGGTGAGCCAGTGGTTAGCCCGCCGCGCGCCAGGACGAGCAAGCAGCGGTTTAACCTGGCTGACGGGCACTCCTTTTTTCACCCAGTCGAGAATTTTTAGCGCCTGCTGGATATCGTCCTCACTGTACTGGCGATGCCCGCCGTCGGTACGCTGCGGTTTCAGCAGGCCATAACGACGCTGCCAGGCGCGAAGCGTGGTTGCGTTAATCCCGCAAAGCCGGGCAAATTCGCCGATGGAGTAAGACATAACGGACACCTGAAGACCAAGAATGCGCTCAATATACTACGAATAACGCCAGGTTGAACGGCGTGCAGGATGCTTGCAACCCTATCAATCGGCAATCGCGTACCTTTCCCGGGAATGCCTCCGCACTGCGGCAAATTGTTTTATCGCGAACTGCGGGAGATAAGAAATAAAAATACCGGGACCCCGAGCATCGCGGTCAGAATACCAACGGGTAATTCACGCGGTGCAAAAAGAGTACGGGCTAGCGTATCGGCCAGAACGGTAAAAATAGCGCCGCAAAGGATAGACGCAGGCAACAGCGAACGATGGCGGTGACCGATAAACAGGCGTGCGATATGAGGCACGGTCAGCCCAATAAAACCTACTGCGCCACAGCATGCCACCACAACCGCCGTTAATAAGGTCAGCAGGCAGTACATGGCAAGTTTGATGGTGCCAACTTCGACACCGAGCGACGCCGCCGTCACGTTACCGAACATCAGCACGTCCAGCTCTACTGCCCGCCACCAGCAAAGCAAAAATATCGGCAACAGCACCAGGGCGCAAAGCAGTACCTGTAGCCAGGACGCCTGGGCAAAGCTTCCTAGCAGCCAGAACATCACCCCTCGCGTGGTATCAGCGTCTGTTTTCCAGAGCGTCGTTAATGATGTCGCCGCAGAGAAAAGCTGTGTCACGGCCACTCCGGTCAGGATAAATCGGCTGGACTGGCCGGATAGCGATTGACGCGCCATGAACAGCACCAGCGTAAAAGCCAGCATCGCGCCGCAGAACGCCCCGACGGGCACCGCGGCCCAGCCCGCGCTAAGACCAAGCGCAATGACCAGTACCGCACCTAATCCCGCACCGGATGAAATGCCCAGCACCCAGGGATCGGCAAGGGGATTGCGTGTTAATGACTGCAGAACCGTTCCGGCCAGCGCCAGCGCGGCGCCTGCCAGCGCGGCAAGCAAGGTGCGCGGCATGCGCAGAGACCAGACGATCCGCTGGTGAAGCGTGCCCTCCGTATCGCTATGCCAGTAGCCTGCCAGGACGGCATTTGTCACTTCCCGGATGGAAAAGGTCACCGGCCCATACATTATGGCAACGCAAAGCGCCAGCATCAGCGCCGGCAGCAGCATGGAAAGGCGAAAAACAGCAGAACGCAGCATCATTACTTCCAGCCAGCGACCACATAATCATCGAGGAATTGCCAGAGCGTCCCCGTTTCAGTAAAACCCGCCTGGCGCAGGGCTGCAAGCTGAAATTCGACCGTGGTGGGCAGCGGTGTCGGGCGGTCGTTAAAGATAGCGGCGCGCGCCTCTATCAATTCAGCCAGTTCAGGGTGACAGGTGACCGATTCAAACCAGGTGTCCCAGTCCTGTACCCCCGCGCGCCAGGCTTCTTTCTGCGTGCTTTCGTCATGAAGCTGGGCAATCATCTTCTGACGTGGATTGCGACTATCAAATCGCTGATGGTCGGCGTTCATAAATACACCACCTTCATCCAGCAGGTTAAAGATGTTGCGATAAAGTGCGACCTGCTGTTCTGGCAGCAGCCAGTGTATGGCCGTGCTGGAAACAACGGCCTGCGGTTTGTCAGTTATGACCCGGAAGCAATCTGCGGTTGCCATATCGCCGCTGAAGAACTGAATGCGATCCCGGTATTCAGACAAAGCTTCTTTTGCCAGAGCAAGCAGCAGCGGATCCAGATCGATAGCCGTCACTCTTACGCACGGAAAGCGGTTCAGAAGACGCATGCTGAATGAGCCCGGGCCGCAAGCGAGATCCAGCACATGAAATTCTTCACCATACGTCATCGCCAGTACCTCCAGCGTGGCGTTATATCGTTCTTCACGATAAGCGATATAGGCGCTTTGTTGTTGATCCCAGTTGTTCAGTAAGTCGCGAGCGGGAAAGGCCATTTTTGTTCCTTAGCGTGCATTTGCGTGACAAGTCGGTGAAGGGCCAGAACCGAACGTGCGGATGCGTCCATGTCGTAGCCCGGTAAAATGATGTAACGTTTTGCTTTCACCGCCCTCATACCGGCGGTGAGTGGATGCCGTTCAAGAAAATCGATTTTGCTGCGGGCGCTGTCACCCTCCCCTCCCCTTGGCAGGTCGCCCAGAATCAGGTAGTCAGGATCCCGTGCGGCGACAACCTCCCAGCTCATGGCAGGCCACAGTTCAGCGCTGCTATCAAAGATGTTCTTACTGCCGATGGTTTTGGTTAACAGCTCAGAAGCACCATAACCGCCGGCCACGTAAGGCGTTGCTGTACCGGAATACCACCACATGAGCGTTCTGTGTGGCAGCTTTATACGCCTGTCGGCGGCAACCTGTTGTTTCAACTCCTTGATAAGCGTCTCTGCGCGCGGTTCCACGCCATATATACGCGCAATATTACCCAGCTCCTCGTAGATGCTTTCGAAGGTTACGGGCGCAGGAGTCCGGCTTTGAAGACCATGGCACATCCCTTCAATTAGCCAGCTTCCAATCCCCCATTCAGAGAATCTGTCGCGGCTGGCGGTCTCCGGGCTGTTAAACCAGTAATAGCTGCCTGAATAGATAAAGTCTGGCCGGGAGCCCAGCAGGGCTTCTCCCGACCAGGGTGAACTGTCGATACGTGCTTTTAGCGGTTTGTACCACGGGGATGGCGCGCTATCTTCATCCGGCTGGTAACCCACAACGCTGATAATGGAGTCACCCAGACGCAGTGCGAGCAGGTTTTCCATCGCGGTCGGCATATAGACAATAGCCCGCTGTGGAATATGCTCAAACGTCCAAAGCTTCCCGCAATTTTGCAACGTAATAGGGTGTGCAAAGCTGACGGAAGTTGCCAGTAAGGTGAGGAAAGCAAGGCGTTTCATTAGAAGCGCATGTTGACGTAGGCTTCATAAGTACGGCCTGGCGCAATCATTTCCTGTCCTGCATAAGTACGCTGCCAGGTGTAGAAGCGATCTGTCAGGTTACGCACGCGGGTACCCACGGTAACGCTCTTAATGACTTCATAATCGGCGTTCAGGTCGACAGTGGTGTAATCCCCCATTTTGTTGGTGTTGGCATCGTCGTTATAGCTGCTGCCCACATAGTGGAGCTGTGCCCCCAGCCCCAGTTTGTCAATGGGCATATAGCGACCAGAAAGATTAGCCGTCCACGCCGGTATATAGCGCGGCTGATTGCCAGAAAGGTCCTGCGTACCCTGTTTGAAATCGTCAAAGCGCGCATGGGTATAAGCCACATTCCCCGCCAGCGCGACGCTATCCAGCGGTTTCATCGTTGCGCTGAATTCGATGCCGCGAGAAGTCTGTTTACCAACCGCATTCCATACGCCAGCCTGGGTTGCCGAGCGCTGAAAAAGATTTTTTTTCTGAAGATGGTAAACGGCGAGCTTCATTTCTCCGCGATCGAAAGTCCCTTTTACGCCGGCTTCATATTGCTGAACGTCGGTAAGCGGCAGTGAAGTTTGTTGCGGGCTGACAAAGAAGATATCGCTGCCGGGCTCTTTACCCATGGAATAGTTGGTATACGCCGTCCAGCTATCGTTAATAGCCCAGCTCGGCCCTACGCCAACGCTCATGAAGTTATAGCTACGTTCGAGGGTTTTATTATCCTGCTGATAATGCCAGCGTACGTCCATGCTGGTATAGCGCAGCTGGCTTAACAGGGCGACAGAGTCCGTGATATTCAGGTTGTCTTCCAGCAGCAATGCATACTGGTTCTGCGTGATGTGACGAACAGGTGAACGCATCTTGCCCCCCGCACCTGTGCGGAAGTCATTGGATGCTGGCCGGGTCAGCAGAACATCTTCGCCGCCAGGGAAGCCGTTAGAATAATACTGGAATTCACGTTTTGAAAAATCGACACCGGCAGTCACGCGGTTGGCGAATGCTGCAATCGGGCGATCCCAGGTGACCATGGTACGGTTGCCAGTCAGCTTGTCATCATGAGCAATATCGCCATACGAATCGCGGGTAACGTAGCCTGCTTTCTGCGACGGGTAATAGCGTTCAACGTTCTGCCATTCGCGGAAGCCTTTGTAATAGTAGAACTGGTTATCAAAGGTTAAATCTGGCGTGGCATACCAGGACTGGGTCGACTGGAACGAGGTCGCCTGACTGCGAATATGCGCATCCTGAAGATTGTTGTAATTCACATGGCCCAGGTCGCGATCGACTTTGCCATTGATAACTGGCGTTCCAAAATAGGGATTGCGCATATCCGTTAAGCTACGGTCGATATCAAAGGTAACCTGAGTAGTAGCGGTCGGCGTCAGCAGGAGCTGGGCGCTGACGCGTTGCGGACGACTGCGCTCTTTCTCAACCTGAGTGCCGATATTGGACGCGCTGATATCCATGCGGCCTGCGGCAACGCCATCGAGAAGCGTTCCCCCCGCGCCGAGGTGGGCACGGTGGCTGTTATCACTTGACCAGCTATAGTCAACCTCAAAAGGCTGGCGACCAAAGGTTGCCCTGCGTGAAATCAGGTTGACGCTGCCGCCAGCGGAACTCAGGCCATTCAGAACAGAGCCTGTGCCATACAGGATATCCACATTTTCGTAATGAACGGGATCGGCAATCTGAATGGTGCTACCGGGTACCTCCACACCGTTTAGCAGCCAGGAAATACCGGAAAATCCGCGTAGCGAAACGCTATTTGAGAGTGTGGGAGCGCTGGTGCCGGACATGCCGGCAGCTGTCTCAACGACTTCGGTAAGGGTGCGTTTGCCTTTAGCCGTTATGGTACCTGCACTGATGGTTTCAGTATGGCGCGGCGTCTGTTTATCGGTTAAACCGAGACGTGAGGCCGAACCGGATGCAAGCCGCGCAGAGTCGGATTCGGCTAAATAGCCGGATACGCCTGCGCTGGTAACTATCATGGTGTCGTCTGCTGCGTAAGTCAGGGGAGAAATACTCGCGCCTATGGTAAGGGCTATTAAAGAAGGCTTCAGTTTCATATATCGGCATTAATCATTTATTGAGATGTTATAACATAACACATATTATAAAGAAAAAAAGTAGCCGACGCTTATCAAGGGATAAAGTCTTATTCAGGGTTATTGACCGGCTGGCCGATCCCAGTTGTTTGATGCAGAGTGAGGCAGCGATGGAGGTCTGGCAGGAAAGTAGTGATGGGAAATCCAACAAAAAGGTTCCCCACCCTTTTATTTTTAATCCGATAAATCAGGTGCTGAGGGCAGTAAGCATCAGCACCTGGTCCGTCGTTAGCTCTGCTTTGCCGTCAGCTCAGCAATGCGCACAATCACCGCTACCGCTTTTTCCATTCCTTCCAGCGTCACAAACTCGTGTTTGCCGTGGTAGTTATAGCCGCCGGTGAACAGGTTCGGGCAGGGCAAACCTTTGAATGACAGTTGCGCGCCGTCGGTGCCGCCACGAATCGGCTTCATGATTGGCTCGATATCACAATCACGCATCGCCTGCTGGGCCACTTCCACAATGTAAGGATGCCCGGCGACTTTTTCGCGCATGTTGTAGTAGCTGTCGTCAATCACCAGTTCGATATAGCAATCCGGGTGCAGCCCTTTACCCACTTTTTTGGCAATCTCCATCATCTTGCGTTTCCGGGCTTCAAACTGCTCGCGCTCAAAGTCGCGGATGATGTAATGCATTTCAGCACGGTCAACGGAACCTTTAATGCCGTGCAGATGATAGAAACCTTCGTAGCCTTCGGTGCATTCCGGGCTTTCGCTGGCGGGCACTTCAGCATGAATACGCGCCGCAAGCGACAGCGCATTAACCATCACCCCTTTTGCCGAACCGGGGTGTACGTTATTGCCGACGATTTTAATCGTCACCGACGCGGCGTTGAAGTTTTCACATTCCAGCTCGCCCACGCCGCCGCCATCCACGGTATAGGCCCACCGCGCATCAAATGCTTCAACGTCAAAATGCTTCGCCCCTTTACCGACCTCTTCATCCGGGGTGAAGGCCACGCGGATATCGCCGTGCGGGATATTCTTCTCTTTCAGCACCGCCATCGCCGTCATAATTTCAGCGATACCGGCTTTATCATCGGCGCCCAGCAGCGTTTTGCCGTCGGTAGTAATCAGCGTCTGGCCCAGCAGCTGGTGCAAAACCGGGAACATCACCGGTGAGAGCACTTCATCGCCAATGCCCAGCGCAATGTCACCACCACGATAGTTTTCAACAATCTGCGGATTAACATTTTTACCGGTGAAATCAGGTGCGGTATCGACGTGGGAGATAAAACCAATTGCCGGGACCTTTTTATCCACGGTAGAAGGAAGCGTCCCCATCACCGTGCCATGATCGCCCAGCGTCACATTCACCAAACCCATCTCTTCCATCTGCTCTTTTAATAGCCGCAACAGTTTCCACTGCCCTTCGGTGCTGGGAACCTGTTTTACGCCAGATTTGGACTGCGTATCAAAAGAGACATAATGTAAGAAACGTTCAAGTAATTTATCCATGGCGCTACCCTCAATTTTTGTGGCTTCATTATCAGTAAGCCACGGATGCAAATATTGCGTTAGGTCACTTTAAGCCCGGCTGAGTTGAAAATAGTCACCCATGAGAGGCAAGGCGAGCGGATTGGCTATTTATGACCATAATCATAGGCAAAACCCGCGGCCTGAAAGCATCAAGGATTGGCGATTTCAATGCTTTGCCGTAGAATGCCTGCCCTTACTTCACGTGCAGCAACCGCAAGGTGGTTAATCACAAACCCCGCATCAGCCCGCAATTTGATGCGTCTTTTATGGGACAGCGTAAAAAATTGAATACTCAGCTTCGTTCGCTCTCGCCGCTGGTAGAACTAGCGGGGGTTGGTAAGAGCTTTGACGGCAAAACCGTTATTTCTGATTTATCTCTCACCATCAATCATGGTGAATTCCTGACGCTCCTTGGCCCCTCCGGCTGCGGCAAAACTACCGTGCTGCGCTTAATTGCCGGGCTGGAAAGCGTTGATGCCGGCACTATCGTACTCGATAGCCAGGATATCACGCAGGTTCCGGCTGAACATCGCCACGTCAACACCGTCTTTCAAAGCTACGCTCTGTTTCCTCACATGACCGTTTTTGAAAACGTCGCCTTCGGTTTAAGAATGCAGAAAACGCCCGCCGCGCAGATTGCCCCACGCGTGACTGAAGCGTTAAAAATGGTGCAGCTAGAGGCGTTTGCCCAACGTAAACCCCATCAGCTTTCTGGCGGCCAGCAGCAGCGTGTGGCGATTGCCCGCGCCGTGGTCAATAAGCCGCGTTTGTTACTGCTTGATGAGTCGCTTTCGGCGCTTGACTATAAACTGCGCAAGCAGATGCAGAACGAGCTTAAAGCGCTGCAGCGTAAACTGGGCATCACTTTCGTTTTTGTCACGCACGACCAGGAAGAAGCGTTAACCATGTCCGACCGGATTGTGGTGATGCGCGATGGGCGCATTGAGCAAGACGGCACGCCGCGCGAAATTTACGAAGAGCCCAAAAACCTGTTTGTGGCGAGTTTCATTGGCGAAATTAATATCTTTGATGCAACGGTAATTGAACGCGTCGACGAGCAGCGCGTGCTGGCGAATGTCGAAGGGCGCGAATGCCATATTTATGTCACCATGCCGGTGACCGCCGGGCAACGCTTGAAAGTGCTATTGCGCCCGGAGGATTTGCGCGTCGAGGAGATCAACGATACTCACGTTGCCGATGGCTTAATTGGTTACGTGCGCGAGCGTAACTATAAAGGCATGACGCTGGAATCTAACGTTGAGCTGGAAAATGGCAAAATGGTGATGGTCAGCGAATTCTTTAATGAAGACGATCCTGATTTTGACCACTCCCTTGACCAAAAAATGGCGATTAACTGGGTAGAAAGCTGGGAGGTCGTGCTGGCAGATGAAGAGCTCGCGTAAACTGCAGAATCTGGTGATTGCCACCATCGTCGGCTGGCTGGTGCTGTTTGTCTTTCTGCCCAACCTGATGATCGTCGGGACCAGTTTCCTGACGCGTGACGACGCTAACTTTGTCAGCATGGTCTTCACGCTGGACAACTACGCCCGGCTTGCCGATCCGCTGTATGCTCAGGTGCTGCTGCATTCGCTGAATATGGCGCTGATAGCCACCCTCGCCTGCCTGGTCCTGGGTTATCCGTTTGCCTGGTTTCTTGCACGACTGCCGGAACGCGTACGCCCGCTGCTGCTGTTTTTGCTGATTGTTCCGTTCTGGACTAACTCCTTAATTCGTATCTACGGGCTGAAAATTTTTCTCAGCACCAAAGGCTATATGAACGAATTTCTGCTGTGGCTTGGCGTGATTGATACCCCGATCCGCCTGATGTACACCCCGAATGCGGTGATCGTAGGCCTGGTGTACATCCTGCTGCCGTTTATGGTGATGCCGCTTTACTCCAGTATCGAAAAGCTTGATAAGCCCTTGCTGGAAGCGGCGCGCGACCTGGGTGCCAGCAAGCTCCAGACCTTTATCCGCATTATTATTCCGCTGACCATGCCGGGCATTATTGCCGGCTGTCTGCTAGTGATGCTGCCGGCGATGGGGCTGTTTTACGTTTCTGACCTGATGGGCGGCGCGAAAAACCTGCTGATTGGTAACGTGATTAAGAGCCAGTTCCTCAACATTCGCGACTGGCCGTTTGGCGCAGCCACCAGCATTACGCTGACGCTGGTGATGGGGCTGATGCTGCTGATTTACTGGCGCGCCGCCAGCCTGCTGAATAAGAAGGTGGAATTAGAATGATCGGTCGCCTGCTCCGCGGCGGCTTTATGACCGCCATCTACGCGTATCTGTATATCCCGATTATCATTTTGATCGTTAACTCGTTTAACAGTTCGCGCTTTGGTATTAACTGGCAAGGCTTCACCGGCAAGTGGTACCGCCTGCTGCTGAATAACGACAGCCTGCTGCAAGCGGCGCAACACTCGCTGACGATGGCGGTATTTTCTGCCACCGCCGCCACGGCCATCGGTTCGCTGACGGCGGTGGCGCTGTATCGCTACCGTTTTCGCGGCAAGCCTTTTGTCAGCGGCATGCTGTTTGTGGTGATGATGTCGCCCGATATCGTGATGGCCATTGCGCTGCTGGTGCTGTTTATGCTCCTGGGCGTGTCGCTTGGCTTCTGGTCGCTGCTGTTCTCCCACATCACTTTCTGCCTGCCGTTCGTGGTCGTCACCGTCTATTCACGGCTCAAAGGCTTTGATGTGCGAATGCTGGAGGCGGCAAAAGATCTGGGCGCCAGCGAGCTGACCATTCTGCGCAAAATCCTGCTGCCGCTGGCAATGCCTGCGGTTGCGGCGGGCTGGCTGCTAAGCTTTACTCTGTCGATGGATGACGTGGTGGTTTCCTCGTTCGTAACCGGGCCGAGCTATGAAATTTTACCGTTGAAGATTTACTCAATGGTGAAGGTCGGCGTTTCACCCGAGGTGAACGCGCTGGCCACCATTCTGTTAGTGCTCTCGCTGCTGCTGGTGGTTGCCAGCCAGCTTATTCTTCGTGATAAAACCAAAATTCAGGGGACGTTAAAATGAAAAAATGGTCACGCCACCTGCTTGCTGCGGGTGCTCTGGCGCTGGGTATCAGCGCTGCACATGCCGACGATAGCAAGACGCTTTATTTCTATAACTGGACCGAATACGTGCCGCCGGGGCTGCTCGAGCAATTCACCAAAGAGACCGGTATCAAAGTGATTTATTCGACCTACGAGTCGAATGAAACCATGTACGCCAAGCTGAAAACCTATAAAGACGGCGCTTACGACTTAGTGGTTCCATCGACCTATTTTGTGGCAAAAATGCGCAAAGAAGGCATGATCCAGAAGATCGACAAAAGCAAACTGACTAATTTCAAAAATCTCGACCCTGAGATGTTAAATAAACCCTTTGACCCCAACAACGATTATTCGATTCCGTACATTTGGGGCGCGACGGCAATTGGCGTCAACAGTGATGCCATCGACCCGAAAACGGTCACCCGCTGGGCGGATTTATGGAAACCGGAATACAAGCAAAGCCTGTTGATGACCGATGACGCGCGGGAAGTGTTCCAGGTGGCGCTGCGTAAGCTGGGTTATTCCGGCAACACCACCGACCCTAAAGAGATCGCAGCGGCCTATCATGAACTGCAAAAGCTGATGCCAAACATTGCGGCCTTCAACTCCGATAACCCGGCTAACCCGTATATGGAAGGCGAAGTGAATCTCGGGATGGTGTGGAATGGTTCGGCCTATGTCGCCCGCGAGGCCGGAACGCCGCTGGAAATCGTCTGGCCGCAAGAAGGCGGGATTTTCTGGATGGATAACCTCTCGGTGCCGGCAAATGCCAAAAATGTCGAGGGTGCGCTGCAGCTGATTAACTTCCTGCTGCGCCCGGATGTGGCAAAACAGGTCGCGGAAACTATCGGCTACCCCACGCCAAACCTTGAAGCGCGCAAGCTGCTGCCAAAAGAGATCTCGGGCGACAAGACGCTTTACCCGGATGAAGCGGTACTGAAAAACGGCGAATGGCAGAACGACGTTGGCGAGGCCAGCGCGATCTATGAGTCTTACTATCAGAAGCTGAAAGCGGGCCGGTAGGTCCAGCCGGCGGATGGCCCTACCCTGCACCTGACTCCATATAGGGCAGAAAAGCGTAGCGTCATCCGCCAGTGTTTAATGCCGTTTCACACGCCAGCGCCAGATTCAGCAGTGATGTTTCATCCCTCTCACCCGATAAAATTTCCATCCCTACGGGTAACCCGCCGCGGCTGATGCCACACGGCAGCGTAATCGCCGGCAATCCGCTGATGGCGGCCAGCTCCGGGGCGCAGCCTGGCGGCATCTTTTCAAGCGTTTTCGGCAGCTGGCTTACCGTTGGATACAGCAATCCCTGGATATTATGCCGTGCGATCGTCTCGCTTAAGCACTGGCGTAACCGACGGCGAAATCGGCGCCCCGCCAGCCATTCGGGATTTTTCAGGGTGTTTGCCTGCAGTAATCGGGTAATAAACGGCGAAAATTCGGGCAGGAACTGCTGTGAGGCGAAAATGGCAGCCAGCCCCGCCGGAGCGTTTGCATAACCTTTTAGCCAGGCATCAAAAGCAATGCGGAATTCATAAACGCTCAGACAGGTGCTCTGGCGCACGCTCTCCAGCTCGGGCAATGTAACGGGAATGATGACGGCACCCGCGCGCCGCAGCACTTCCAGCGCGGCCTGCCACACGGTTCCCTGCATCTCGTCTTCGCCTTCAAGCGCGGAAAGCACGCCAAGACGAACGCCTGACAGCGGTATTTGCTGTAAGACCGTGGGATTTTGCCCGTGGATTATAGCGTGCAGCAACGCGGCATCGCGCACGGTGTGCGCCATGGGTCCTACCGTATCCTTACTCAAAGAAAGAGGCGCCACGCCTTCCAGCATTTCCCGTCGATGCGCAGGCCTTAAACCAACCAGCCCGGTGTAGCTTGCGGGAATACGAATCGCCCCCCCGGTGTCCGTTCCCAGCGCCCCCTCTGCCATCCCGGCAGCAACCGCCGCCGCGCATCCGCCGCTCGAACCTCCGGCCGTAATGTCCATAGCGAAAGGATTACGGACATCGCCACCCAACGAGCTGCGCGAGCGAACGTCAAAGGCAAATTCGGACATATTGGCGCGGGCGAGGATTATCGCTCCCGCATTTCGCAGCCGCTGAACCGCCAGCGAATCCGATGCGGCGCGCAGCGAGGCCAGCGCCCGACACCCCAGCGTGATGGGCATTGCGGCGCAGGCGATATTATCTTTGATGATAAGAGGAAGACCGTGCAGCGGACCGAAAGAAAGGCCGCGTCGCTGGGCCCGATAACAGTCTTCTGCCTCAGCGCGGGCATCCGGATTAACGCCGAGAATGGCATTCAGCCGGCTATTTTTTTCAATCGCCTGCAACCGGCTGGCGATATCGTCACGGCAGTCAGCGACCGTCTTCAGGCGCATAGCTTTCATCTGGTTTCCCGTAGTGAATACGTATGCAAATAAAGTAGGCATAAAAACAGACGTTGTAAATGTTTGTGGTTGAGACTTGAAGGGAAGATCAAATAGCGAATGAGCAGAGTGATGACAAACCCCAGACTTTCGCCAAACGAACAGAGTCCATCAATAAAAAACAAGCAAAATCAATTTATTGATTTCGTCCGCTCGCCACAAAGAAGGTAAAACCACGCTTTACCCTTCTTTGTCAGCAATCCCGGATGAGGTTGCTATTTTTCCCCTACGCCAGACTGCTCGCAGGGTGAAAATATCCGCTGTTTAAAGCCCTTTTAAAAGCTTGTCGACGTACTCCGGCACCACTTCGCTGGCTAAACCGTAGAATTTCTCCTCAAACTCGCTGCCAACCTGGCTTGGTTCAAGGTTCAGCTCAACGGTATGCGCCCCCTGCAGACGCGCTTCATGGACAAACCCGGCGGCCGGATAAACATGCCCTGAGGTGCCGATAGCGATAAAGTAATCGGCCGTCGCCAGCGCCTGATAAATGTCATCCATGCCGAGCGGCATTTCGCCAAACCACACCACGTGCGGGCGCAGCGGCGCAGCGAGCTGGCAACAGTGGCAACGATCTTCACGCGTCACATCGCCCTTCCATTCCAGTATTTGCCCGCTCCGGGAACAGCGCACTTTCAGCAGCTCGCCGTGCATATGGATAATGTTTTTATTACCGGCACGCTCATGCAGGTTATCAATATTCTGCGTGACCAACAGGAAGTGGTCGCCCAGCTCTTCCTCCAGGCGCGCCAGTGCGAGATGCGCTGCATTGGGCTTAATTTCCGCCTGCTGAAGCTGCAGGCGGCGGGCGTTATAAAACGCCTGTACCAGCTCCGGGTCGCGGGCGAATCCTTCTGGCGTCGCCACATCTTCAACCCGATGCTCTTCCCACAATCCGTCGGTGGCGCGGAAAGTACGAATGCCTGACTCAGCGGAGATGCCCGCTCCGGTTAACACCACAACTCTGGGTTTTTCCATCGCTTCGGGTCCTGGTATGTCTCTGAAAAATGCCCGCTGACGCAAACGCTGGCGCAGCAGGCGCTTGGTTTTGCGAAACCGGCTTAATCGGTGCTGACGACGCGAAAGCATAGTTTACTCCGTGAGGTGGAGGAATGCCGCGCCACGCATGCCGCCGGCATCCCCGTGACGCGCAGGTTCAATGCGCGGGACTTTTGCCACCGGCAGAAGGTATTTTGGTAAACGCTCGGGCAGCTGCTGGTACATCTCGCTAAAGTTAGATAACCCACCGCCAATCACCACCAGATGCGCATCGATCGCGGTCAGCAGGCTGCCCAGGCAGCAGGCCAGCAGCTCAACAAAGCGCTCAACGTGCGCCACGGCTTTGTCATCGCCTGCACGGAAGCGGGCGACAATTTCTTTGGCATCCAGCGCTTCAGAGTAGAAGTGCTGATAAACCCACGCAAATCCGCGCCCGGAAAGGTAGTTTTCAATACAGCCGTGTTGACCACAGCCGCAGCGCGTGAGGGGGATATCGCGGCCCAGCACGTTAAGCGCATCCACCGGCAGACGGGTATGGCCAAATTCACCGGTAATATAATTGCGCCCGGTGATAGATTTACCGTTCACAATGATACCGCCGCCCACGCCGGTGCCGAGAATCAGCCCCATCACCACCGGATAGTCACGGAATTCATCGTCCCAGGCTTCGGAGAGCGCAAAGCAGTTGGCGTCGTTATCCATGCGCACTTCACGCCCGAGCATGGCGCTGAGATCGGCCTGCACCGGCTTGCCGCTGGCGGCAGGAACGTTTGCCGCATATAGCGTGCCATCGTCAGTGACGGGCATACCGGGAATGCCAATCCCCACCGAGCCCTGGATACCAAAACGGCTATCGGCTTCCTGAACCAGGGATGCGATAGCCGCTAAAAAATTCTGATAGCTGTCATGCGGGGTGGGAAGACGTTTTTCCCATTGCAGACGGCGCTCGCTGTCATATACCCCAAGAGCCATCTTGCTGCCGCCAATGTCGAATCCGTAATACATTGTATCCCCTCATCCCCGTCATACTTAGGGTTGCAGCGCGCTGAACCTAACCCTAAGCATCCAGAAGATCGATTATTGTCCGCTTAATACTCGCGCCGGATCGATATTACTGGCTCGCCGCGCCGGATACCAACTGGCCAGCAAACTCAGTAACAACGCTGTGATCAGTACATAAAATACGTCCAGCCAGTGAAGCTCTGATGGCAGAAAATCAATAAAGTAGATATCGCCGGAGAGGAACCGGTGGCCGATTAACTTCTCAATCACGTTGATAATAGGGGTCAATTGCAGGGAGGCAAACACCCCCACAATCACGCCGCTGACGCTGCCCAGCAGCCCAGCCAGCAGGCCGTACCAGACGAAAATCGCGCGAATCAGCCCGTCTTTCGCCCCGAGGGTACGCAGCACGGCAATATCGCTGCTCTTGTCTTTCACCGCCATCACCAGCGTCGAGACGATGTTAAAGCAGGCCACGCCAATCACCAGCACCATGGCCAGATACATGATGGCGCGGATCATTTGAATATCGCGATACATATAGCCATAGGTGCCAATCCAGCTTTTGATATAGACGTAAGCGTTAGTGACTTCGCCCGCGTCGCGCACCAGCTTATTGGCGTTGAACACGTCATTCACCTTGATGGCGATGCCGGTTACGCTGTCGCCCATATCCAGATAGCTTTGCGCATCCGCTATCGGCACCATGGCCAGACTGTGGTCAAGCTGGCCGCTGAGCGCCAGAATACCGATGACATGCAGGCGCACTCGCTTCGGCTGCAAAAGCTTAGTGCCGCCATCGCTGTTCGGGATCATGATAGAGATCCAGTCGCCCTGCTTCACTTTCAGGGCGTCGGCCACGCCTTTACCGATAATGATTTGCTGCTGGCCCGCTTTGAAATCCTTCCAGGCGTGGTTTTGCACGTATTGCGGCAGCGCGCTCAAGTGCGTCTCCTGCTCGGGATCGACCCCTTTCACCACGATAGCGCGCAGGTTAGCGCCGCTTTCCACCAGACCGGTAAAGTTGATGTAGGGTGCCGCCGCCACGATACCTTTGACCTTCTCTACGCGTTGCAGCACGCTGTTCCAGTCGTGGAATGGCTGATTCACCGGCTCGATTTCGCCGTGCGGCACCACCGCCAGCACGCGGTTATTCAGTTCGCGCTCAAAGCCATTCATCGCACTTAGCCCGACGATTAATACCGCCACGCCCAATGCGATGCCTAAGGTTGAGATAATGGAAATCAGTGACACCATGCCGCTGCGGCGACGCCCGCGGCTAAAACGTAAACCAATCAGCAGTGACAGTGGTGAAGCCATTAATCGGCTCCCATTAAAGTCAGATCGCTGGTCAAGCGGCCATCATGCATTTCAAGCTGGCGGGACATGCGTTTAGCCAGTTTCAGGTCATGGGTGACCACGAGGAATGCCGTGCCCTGGCGCACGTTCAGCTCGCCAAGCAGTTCAAAAATGCTGTCGGCGTTACGCGCATCAAGGTTACCGGTCGGTTCATCCGCCAGCACCAGACGCGGGTTGTTCACCAGCGCACGCGCAATCGCCACGCGCTGGCGTTCGCCGCCGGAAAGCTCAGAAGGACGGTGGTTGCTGCGGTGATCTAGCCCTACCGCTTTAAGCATTTCCAGCGCCCGCTGCCGGGTTTCATCGGTATTCTTTTTGCCGATCAACAGCGGCATGGCCACGTTTTCCATGGCGGTAAAATCAGGCAGCAGGTGGTGAAACTGATAGATAAAGCCCAGCTCGCGGTTACGCAGTTCGGCTTTCGCCGAAGAGGACATCGAGCTCATCGCTTTGCCGTTAAAAATCACATCGCCAGAGGTTGGAGTATCCAGCCCGCCCAGCAGATGCAGCAAGGTACTTTTGCCGGAGCCGGAGCTGCCGACAATCGCCATCAGCTCGCCGGGGTTAATGCTGAAGCTGACATCATGCAACACGTCGGTGTGCACTTTGCCTTCCTGATAGCGTTTGCACAGCTTGTCACACTGCAACAGGACAGAATCACTCATAACGTAAAGCCTCAGCGGGAAGCGTCGCGGCAGCACGCCACGACGGGTAAAGCGTGGATAACAGCGCGACCGCCATAGCAACAATCGCAATTACAGTAACTTGTAGCGGGTCGATAGCCACCGGCAGCACCGCCCCATCCAGCAGCGCGCCAATAATCGGCATCAGATTGTTTAGCTGGCTGGCCAGCAGCGCTCCAAGCAAGGCGCCAAGCAGCGCGCCAATCACCCCTGCGCTCGCCCCCTGCACCATAAACACCGCCATAATCTGGCGCCGGGTTAGCCCCTGGGTCTGAAGAATGGCGACTTCGCCCTGCTTTTCCATCACCAGCAGGCCGAGCGAGGTGATGATGTTAAATGCAGCCACCGCCACAATCAGGCTCAGCAGCAGCCCCATCATATTTTTTTCCATGCGTACCGCCTGGAAAAGCTCGCCTTTGCGTTCGCGCCAGTCTTTCCACTCGGTGCCCTGCGGCAGCGTTTGCTGGCTTAATACATCAACCTTTAGCGGCTCGGCCAGCCACAAACGCCAGCCGGTGATATTACCCGCCGGGTAGCGCATCAGGCGTGAGGCATCCTGCTGGTTCACCAGCATCTGGTAGCCATCGACTTCGCTGTTTGCCGCAAAAGTACCAATCACGTTAAACAGACGCTGGCTTGGCAAGCGCCCCATCGGCGTGAACTGGCTGGCTGACGGCACCATAATACGGATGCTATCGCCACGTTTAATGCCCAACTGTCCGGCAAGCTGCTCGCCGAGAATCACGTTATATTTTCCGGCCACCAGCTCGCTCTGCTTCACGTTGACCAGAAACGGTGACAGCGGATCTTTTTCCTGCGGCTGCACGCCGAGCATGACGCCGACAGCCACGCTGCGCGCGCTTTGCAGCACCACATCTCCAGTTGTGACTGGGGCAATACGCGTCACGCCCTGGAGTTTGAGCTCTTTCGCTGGCAGCGTTTCAGGATTAATCGAGCCGCCGGACGAGGTGATAATTGCTTGTGGCATCAGCCCAAGAATGTTGTTTTGCAGCTCGCGCTCAAAGCCGTTCATCACGGAAAGCACCGTCACCAGCGCCATTACGCCAAGCGTAATCCCGATAGTCGACAGCCAGGAGACGAAGCGACCGAAGCGGTCTGCTGCTCGCCCACGCATATAGCGCAGACCTATAAATAACGCGACAGGTTGATACATGTATTCCGTCTTGTTGCAGTTGCGGAGGCAAAGTTGGCGAGAAGTATATAAGCGATACCGTATCAAGTAAATGAAACATAACGTTTTTTTGATATTTCACCGCGGGTGAAATGCTAATGAAATCAAACTCATAACATCTTGTTTTCGCAGTCAAAGCTGCGCCAGCCTGCCGATTATTTCACCCTGCGGAATTTCCGATTTGCGCCGGATTGTTACAAAAACAGACAAATCAGCTAAAAAAACGGCGCGCTTTCTTCCACCCTGAAGCTAAATTCAGGCCAACGGAAGATAAAGCCCGCGTATGAAAAACAAACAATTGTGGATCAACCATATTAAGGGGTTGTGCATTTGCCTTGTGGTTATCTATCACTCGGTCATCACCTTTTACCCGCATCTGCTGCCGTTTCAGAGCGGGCTACCGGAGTACGTCGCCAAAAGCTGGATCTACCTGAACCTCTACCTGGCACCGTTTCGTATGCCGGTGTTTTTCTTTATCTCCGGCTTTTTAATCACCCGCTATATTGAGTCGGTGAAATGGCGCGACTGCGTGGATAAACGGCTGTGGAACATCTTCTACGTGCTGCTGCTGTGGGGAGTTTTGCAATGGCTGGGAATTGCGTTAATTAACCAGTGGCTGGCCCCGGAACTGGTACGTAACCCCGCGTCGAACGCCGCCTATTCGGAAACGCTGCTGCAATTTGCCAGCAGCATGGCAAAAGCCAGTACCAGCCTGTGGTATCTCTATGCGCTGGTGCTCTATTTCCTGGTATTTAAGAGCCTGCGCCGGTACAAAGTTCCGGTTATCGCGCTATTGCTGGCGGTGAACGTGGTGATTAGCTTGATGCCGCTGCCGTGGTGGGGCATGAACAGCGTGGTGCGCAATATGTGTTATTACGGGCTGGGAGCGTGGTTCGGCACGCAATTAATGACTGCAATGAAAGAATTTAACCTGCGCCAGCATCCTCTGATTTGCATGGCCGCCGCCCTGCTCTCTGTAGCCTTGTATCTGGTAAAGGTTCCGCTAGTGATTTCTGTGGTATCGATATTTGTCATCATGAAGCTGTTTTATCTGCTTGATGGCTGGCACGAAAGCCGTAACGATGCGTTCCTTAATATTGTCGGCACCAACACGATTGCTATCTACACCACTCACCGCATCGTTATCGAAGCACTCAGTTTGTTCACCCTTGGGCAGATTAGCGCCGGACGGATTTCCGATAACCTCTTGCTCGCTATTCTGATGGTTTACCCGTTTGCCAGCCTCGCGATTTGCACGTTATTAGGATTAGGTTTCAGGAAATTCTCGCGTGCTGCGTTTGGTGACGTGTTCTTTTCGCCGCCAGCTAAATTAGTGCCCGCAACGCAGGCGCGTTAAGCCACGCTCTGTTGACGATGGATCCCAGGTTGCGGTGCGATTGTGTTGCTAATACCAAACGATCGCGGATAATAATAAGCAACTTATTGACGCATCCGGTGCTCCTGTAAGATGCAACCTGTGAGATTCTGACAGCCGCTATGCCTGAAAATTATCGCTATTCCTTACCTGTTAAAGCTTCCGATCAGCGCCAGCTTGGTGAACTCACCGGTTCTGCCTGTGCGACCGAAGTTGCCGAAATCACAGAACGCCACGACGGCCCGGTGGTGCTAATTGCTCCGGATATGCAAAACGCCCTGCGTCTGCATGATGAGGTCAGCCAGTTTACGCAAAGCCTGGTGGTGAATCTTGCCGACTGGGAAACGCTGCCGTATGACAGTTTCTCGCCGCATCAGGAGATTATCTCATCGCGTTTATCCACGCTGTATCAGCTGCCAACCATGCGACGCGGCGTGCTGATACTGCCGGTGAACACCCTGATGCAGCGCGTCTGCCCGCACAGCTATCTGCACGGCCACGCGCTGGTGATGCAAAAAGGCCAGCGCCTGTCGCGCGATAACCTGCGCAGCCAGCTAGAACAGGCGGGCTATCGCAGCGTGGATCAGGTGATGGAGCACGGTGAATTTGCGACGCGTGGCGCGTTATTGGATTTATATCCAATGGGCAGCGAGCAGCCCTATCGCATCGACTTTTTCGATGATGAGATCGACAGCCTGCGCGTGTTTGATGTGGATACGCAGCGCACGCTCGAAGAAGTCGACGTCATTAACCTGCTTCCTGCGCACGAATTCCCTACGGATAAAACCGCCATCGAGCTGTTCCGCAGCCAGTGGCGCGACAAGTTTGATGTGAAGCGCGAGCCTGAGCACATCTACCAGCAGGTGAGTAAAGGGATGCTTCCGGCGGGGATTGAATACTGGCAGCCGCTGTTCTTTAGCGAGCCGTTGCCGCCGCTGTTTAGCTATTTCCCCGCCAATACTCTACTGATCAATACCGGCGATATCGAAGCCAGCGCCGGGCGCTTCTGGCAGGATACGGTTGCCCGTTTCGAAAACCGCGGCGTGGATCCGATGCGCCCGTTACTGCCGCCAGAAAACCTGTGGCTGCGCGTGGACGAACTGTTCAGCGAGCTAAAAAACTGGCCGCGCATCCAGCTCAAAACGGAATCGTTAGCGGATAAAGCCGCGTTTACCAACCTGGGCTACCGCGCCCTGCCCGACCTGTCAGTACAGGCCCAGCAGAAATCGCCGCTCGATAATTTACGTAAGTTCCTTGAATCCTTTGATGGCCCGGTGGTGTTTTCGGTTGAAAGCGAAGGCCGCCGTGAAGCGCTGGGCGAGCTGTTATCACGCATTAAAGTGGCGCCAAAACGCATTTACCGGCTTGCGGAAGCGGCGGATAAAGGCCGCTATCTGATGCTGGGCTCCAGCGAGCATGGTTTTATCGACACGCTGCGTAATCGCGCACTCATTTGCGAAAGCGACCTGCTGGGTGAACGAGTAAGCCGTCGCCGCCAGGATAGCCGCCGTACCATCAACCCGGATACGTTAATTCGTAACCTTGCCGAGCTGCATACCGGGCAGCCGGTAGTGCACCTGGAGCATGGCGTTGGGCGCTACGCGGGTTTAACCACGCTGGAAGCGGGCGGCATTACCGCCGAATACCTGATGCTGACCTACGCCGGTGACGCCAAACTTTACGTGCCGGTTTCTTCGCTACATTTAATTAGCCGTTATGCGGGCGGTGCCGAAGAGAACGCGCCGCTGCATAAACTCGGTAGTGATGCCTGGTCACGCGCGCGCCAGAAAGCGGCAGAGAAAGTGCGTGATGTTGCCGCCGAACTGCTGGATATTTACGCCCAACGCGCCGCCAAACAGGGCTTCGCGTTTAAGCATGACCGCGAACAGTACCAAATGTTCTGCGATGCTTTCCCGTTTGAAACCACGCCAGATCAGGCGCAGGCCATCAACGCCGTATTAAGCGATATGTGCCAGCCGCTGGCGATGGATCGCCTGGTGTGTGGCGACGTCGGCTTTGGTAAAACTGAAGTTGCGATGCGTGCCGCATTCCTCGCCGTGGAAAACAACAAACAAGTTGCCGTACTGGTGCCAACCACCCTGCTCGCTCAGCAACACCTCGATAACTTCCGCGACCGTTTCGCCAATTGGCCGGTGCGTATCGAAATGCTGTCGCGTTTTCGTACCGCTAAAGAACAGGCGCAGATCCTTGAAGAAGCGCGTGAAGGGAAAGTCGATATCCTGATTGGCACCCATAAGCTTCTGCAGAACGACGTGAAGATGAAAGATCTCGGTCTGTTAATCGTCGATGAAGAGCACCGTTTCGGGGTGCGCCATAAAGAGCGTATCAAAGCGATGCGCGCCGATGTGGATATCCTGACGCTGACCGCCACCCCGATTCCGCGCACCCTGAATATGGCGATGAGCGGCATGCGTGACCTGTCGATTATCGCCACGCCGCCGGCACGTCGCCTGGCGGTGAAAACCTTCGTGCGCGAGTACGACAGCCTGGTTGTTCGCGAAGCGATTCTGCGTGAAGTGCTGCGCGGCGGCCAGGTTTACTACCTCTATAACGATGTGGAAAATATCCAGAAAGCGGCGGACAAGCTTGCCGAACTGGTGCCGGAAGCGCGTATCACCATCGGCCACGGGCAAATGCGCGAGCGCGAGCTGGAACGGGTGATGAACGACTTCCACCACCAGCGTTTTAACGTGCTGGTGTGTACCACAATTATCGAAACCGGTATCGATATTCCGACTGCCAATACCATTATCATTGAGCGTGCGGATCATTTCGGCCTCGCGCAGCTGCACCAGCTGCGCGGCCGCGTCGGGCGTTCACACCATCAGGCTTACGCCTGGCTGCTGACGCCGCATCCAAAAGCGATGACGACGGATGCGCAAAAGCGTCTGGAAGCGATCGCCTCGCTTGAAGATTTAGGCGCAGGCTTTGCGCTGGCCACGCATGACCTGGAGATTCGGGGTGCCGGTGAACTGCTCGGCGAAGGCCAGAGCGGCTCGATGGAAACCATTGGATTCTCGCTGTATATGGAGATGTTGGAAAATGCCGTCGACGCGCTAAAAGAGGGGCGTGAGCCGTCACTTGAAGATTTAACCAGCAGCCAGACGGAGGTGGAATTGCGTATGCCTGCCCTGCTGCCGGATGATTTCATCCCGGACGTCAATACGCGTCTGTCATTCTATAAGCGCATTGCCAGCGCCAGAACCGCGCATGAGCTGGATGAGCTGAAAGTGGAATTGATCGACCGCTTTGGCCTGCTGCCGGATGCCGCGCGTAACCTACTGGATATCGCCGCTTTGCGCCAGCAGGCGCAGAAGCTCGGGGTGCGTAAAATTGAAGGTAACGACAAAGGCGGCGTGATTGAGTTTGCCGAGAAAAACCATGTCAACCCGGTCTGGCTGATTGGCCTACTGCAAAAGCAGCCGCAGCACTACCGCCTGGATGGGCCTACGCGCCTCAAATTCATTGAGGATCTCGCGGACCGCAAAGCCCGTATGGAATGGGTGCGTAACTTTATGCATCAGCTGGCGCAGAACGCGGCGGCCTAGCTTTTCTCTTGTGGCGGGGAGGGGATGCGCTTACCCGCTCTCTTCCCCCTTCCGCTTACATTTACACATCCTTTCAATCCACCAGGATTTCCCGACATCCCCCGCTGCGATAATCACCGCTTAACTTTTCTATAACATTAACCTTAATGTTTACGGGGTTTACCGTGATAACTTCTTTGAGTGTTTTATCATCTCGCAGAGCTCGCGCAGTGCGCTGGCTGGCGTCGATTATGCTGGTTTGCGCCACACTCGCCACTTTTAACGCACACGCCAACTCTTATCCTTTGCCGCCCGAAGGCAGCCGTTTGATCGGCCAGAACTTTTTCCATGTGGTGGCTGATGACGGCGGTTCGCTTGAGGCGCTCGCCAAACAATACAATGTCGGCTTCCTCGCATTGCTACAGGCCAACCCGGGAGTGGACCCTTACGTGCCGCGTGCAGGCAGCGTGCTCACTATTCCAGGGCAGATGTTACTGCCAGATGGCCCGCGCCAGGGGCTGGTCGTCAATCTTGCTGAGCTGCGCCTGTACTACTATCCCGCAGGAAAAAATAGCGTAACCGTGTATCCGATTGGCATCGGCCAGCTTGGCGGCGATATGGTAACCCCGACCATGGTAACCACCGTTGCCGATAAACGCGCCAACCCAACCTGGACGCCAACCGCGAATATTCGCGCCCGCTATCTGGCGAATGGCATCAAACTTCCGCCCGTGATCCCAGCCGGGCCGGATAACCCGATGGGCCACCATGCGATTCGCCTTGCCGCTTTTGGCGGAGTTTACCTGCTGCACGGCACTAACGCCGACTTTGGCATTGGCATGCGCGTCAGCTCCGGCTGTATTCGCCTGCGCGATGACGATATCAAAGCGCTGTACAAAGATATGCCGGTCGGGACGCCGGTGCGCATTATCAATACGGCGATTAAAACCTCCATCGAGCCTGACGGCACGCGTTTAGTTGAAGTGCATCAGCCGCTCTCAAAGGATATTAATGACGATCCGAAAGTGCTGCCGATTGTGCTGAGCGAGCAGATGAAGCAGTTCCAGTCGGCTGCTGAAACGGATGCCAGCGTGATGGAACAGGCGATGCAGCACCGCTCCGGCATGCCGGTTGAAGTCAATGCTCATGCCAGCGTGAGCAACCAAATTTAATTTCTTTCAATAGCAAAAGGCTCCTCTGTTTTTAACAGGGGAGCCTTTTTTTATGAAACTGGTTTGATCAGGCGGCGCTCAGAGGGCGTAGAGTGCTTATTTATAAATGACCGCCGTTCCGTGCAAAGTATTCGGACCGGTGACTGAAGTGATGCGGAATGAACTGGCACCCATTTCTTCAGCTTTCTCAGCCAGCTGTGCTTCCAGAGAAGCCAGGTTCGTCCCGGCGGTGGCGGTTATGGTACCCACTTTTTGCTGGCCTGCCGGAGTTGACTGAACTTCAACGGCGGCGAAACTGGCAAAAGAGAGTGAGCTAAGAAGGGCAGCAGCGATCAGCGTTGTAACGTTTTTCATGTTGTTTACCTTGTGCAGATGATTTTTTAAGGGCGTTAAATCTATTTACTTAACGTTCGATAAGTAAATCATAAACGTGATCTGCATCACGGTCAAATTATTTTTATAATGACCGTTAATAATTTAAATAAAGCACTATTTTTCATATAGATAGAATTAATTTATTTTTAATCCATCGGCCGCTAGCTACGGCATGGTATTATTTTTATAATGATCGTTCACTAAACAGACAAAGGTTAAACGGTTCCCATGTCTACCGACATCAGTTGCACTAAAAAAAGCCGTGGCCGACCAAAAGTGTTTGACAGGGAAGCCGCACTTGACAAGGCCATGGCTTTGTTCTGGAAACACGGCTACGAAGCCACCTCAATGGCACATCTGGTTGAAGCAACGGGGGCGAAAGCACCCACGCTGTATGCAGAGTTCACCAATAAAGAGGGGTTATTCAAGGCGGTGCTGGATCGCTATATCGCGCGTTTCGCCAAAATGCGGGAAGCGTGCTTGTTCTGCGAAGAGCGCACGCTTGAAGAGGCGCTGGAAGCTTATCTGTCGCTGATTGCAAAGCTATTTACTGAAAAAGATACCCCTACGGGGTGCTTTATTATCTGTACTTCATCAGTACTTGCGGCATCGTCAGATGATATTGCAGCGGTGATAAAAACGCGGCAGTCGATGCAGGAAGAGACGCTGGCGCGTTTTCTGGCCAGCTGCCAGCAAAAAGGTGAAATTCCCGCCGCCAGCTGCGTACGCAAACTGGCTAAATACCTGTGCTGTATTATTCAGGGGATGTCGGTCAGCGCGCGTGAAAATGCCAGCTACGAAGAGCTGATGCAAATCGTCAATACCACGATGCGGTTGATGCCAGAACTCAAGAAAATCTAATACCGGGCGGCGCGCTTGCCGCCCTGATATTGCTGGCAAAGAAGCAAAAAGCATGGTTTTCCCTTCTTTTATTGATGCTCTCTGTTGGTTTTGAAAAAAACATGCGGTTTATCAATAGCCTGATTTTTTAACGCGCTCGTCCCTTGCTCCAGTACGCCATAAAATTGATGGCGTCATGGCTCACGCCACATTCACCAATCAAATAGCGACGTAGCAGCTTCACTACCGTGGATTCCGCCGCAACCCAGCCGTAAAAATGATTGCTGGCGGTGGTGGCTTTGTCCCACAGCAGCTCGCCTTCTGCCTCTTCATTCACCGCTTCTGCCACACCCGCTGTTTCAGGGAGCCGCACGCTCTCCCGAACGGCTCTCAACAAGCATCCACCATGCGTGGCATTCAGCGTTTTTCGCGCCAGCCAGTGAATTTCTGCAAAGCTAAATGCGCTTAAATCCACGCAGTCGCCCTGCTCCGGCACTTCAAAAAAGGCCTGAATTTTCGGTGGTTTTGGCTGCAGCGCCAGTCGTTCAAGGATGCCGCGCGCGGCAGGCAGCGCGGTTTCATCGGCAATAATTAATCCCTGACGCAATCCCGCAGGGGGCGTCCATTCATAACCACCGCTATCGTGTGGGTAGTCAGCATTCGGCGCAACAATCTGAATTTTGTTGCCCGGCTGCGAGTGAAGCGCCCATGCTGAGGCCGGGCCTTCCGTACCGTGGCTGACAAATTCAACCGTCACTTGCTGACGCTCACGATCGACATGGCGCAAGGTATAAGTACGCACCACGGGCCGTTTTTCCTGCGGGAGCGCTTGCAGCAGTTGATACCACTCCCCTTGCTCCGCCAGGGCCGGAATGGAGCCATCGGCCGAGGGAAATAACATTTTGATGCGCTGATCGGGCGAGTCACACTTCATCTTTGCCACATCCGGGCCACCGAATACCAGTCTTAATAGTGAAGGTGAGACCGGTGATTTATTCACCAGCTTTACATTAAACAACCGATAGCCTTGCACCCCAGCCATTTCAGCTCCTTTGCCGCATCAGGCCCATATTTCTACAGAAAACCACAGAAACCTTGTGATTATTCATAAGATTAATTTAAGGGATACTAGCAATTGAGATTGATAATGAGAACCGTTATCGGCAAAATCCTGTCGATTCTTATTTCAAAACGTTCATAAATGTTAATTTTTCCTCTCTAAGGAGTGATGATGATGCATAAAAACGCACGCTGGGCGCTTAACCCGCTGCTGCTGGCGATGATGGCTCCGGCTTTCGCTCAGCCAACCTCAGAAGAAAATATTCTGGTTTCTGCGAACCGCATGCACCGTACCGTGGCCGATATGGCGCAGACCAGCTGGGTTATTGAAGGTCGCGAACTCGAACAGCAGATCCAGGGCGGCAAGGAGCTCAAAGATGCGCTTGCACAGTTAATTCCGGGGCTGGATGTCAGCAGCCAAAGCCGTACCAACTACGGTATGAACATGCGTGGCCGCTCGATTGTGGTGCTGGTGGACGGGGTTCGACTGAACTCATCCCGTACCGATAGCCGCCAGCTCGATTCTATCGACCCGTTTAACATTGAACACATTGAAGTGATCTCCGGCGCCACTTCGCTGTACGGCGGCGGCAGTACCGGCGGCCTGATTAACATCGTCACTAAAAAAGGCCAGCCTGAAACGCAGGTCGAATTCGAAACCGGTATCAAATCAGGCTTTAACAGCAGTAAAGATCGCGATGGACGCGTGGCCGCTGCCGTTTCCGGCGGTAACGAACATGCCTCCGGGCGCATGTCCGTGGCCTATCAGAAATTTGGTGGCTGGTTCGATGGCAATGGCGACCAGACGCTGCTCGATAACACGCAAACCGGCCTGCAATACTCTGACCGTTTAGATGTGATGGGCACCGGCACGCTCAATATCGATGAAACCCAGCAATTGCAGCTGGTGACACAATATTATAAAAGCCAGGGCGATGACGATTACGGGCTGAATCTGGGAGAAAACTTCTCGGCGGTAACCGGTAACGGTAATGCTTCGGTCAGCAACCAGCTCAATTCAGATCGCATTCCCGGCACCGAACGCCATCTGATTAGCCTGCAATATTCCAACAGCGATTTCCTCGGCCAGGAGCTGGTTGGGCAAGTTTACTATCGCGATGAATCGCTGACCTTCTATCCGTTCCCGACGCTGACGCGCGGCGCGGTAACCAGTTTCTCTGCCTCACAGCAGGATACCGATCAGTACGGTGCCAAACTGGCGTTGACCAGCCAGCCACTTGATGGCTGGCAGCTCACCTACGGGGTCGATGCGGACCACGAGAGCTTTACCTCTAATCAGAAATTCTTTGATCTGGCAAAAGCCAATGCTTCCGGCGGCCTGAATAACCAAAGCATTTACACCACCGGCCGTTATCCGGGTTACACCATCACTAACCTCGCGCCGTTCCTGCAAAGCAGCTATGACATCAACGAACTGTTTACCGTCAGCGGCGGCGTGCGCTACCAGTGGACCGAGAATAAAGTTGATGACTTTATTGGCTTTAGCCAACAGCAGGGTATCGCAAACGGTATCGCACAGTCTGCGGATGCGATTCCTGGCGGCAGCACCGATTACGATAATGCGTTATTCAACGCCGGCCTGTTAATGCACATCACCGAGAGGCAACAGGCATGGTTTAACTTCTCGCAGGGGGTGGAGCTTCCGGACCCGGGTAAATACTACGGTAACGGCTCTTACCGCCTGGTGAACGGGCACTACCAACTGCTGAACAGCGTTAACGTCGGGCAGTCAAAACTTCAGGGAATCAAAGTCGACTCCTATGAGCTGGGCTGGCGTTACACCGGCGATAATCTGCGTAGCCAGATTGCGGCCTATTACTCGCTTTCTGACAAGTCCATTTCGATTAACCGCGCCGATATGACGATTAATGTTGAGGATGACAAGCGCCGCATTTATGGCGTTGAAGGTGCGGTGGATTACTTTATTCCGGATTCAAACTGGAGCACCGGCGTAAACTTCAACGTGCTGAAATCCGAAACCAAAGTGGATGGCAAATGGCAGAAATGGGACGTAATTTACGCCAGCCCATCGAAAGCCACTGCTTATGTGGGCTGGGCGCCAGAACCGTGGAGCCTGCGCGTGCAAAGCCAGCAGACTTTTGATTTGACCGACGCCCACGACAATAAGATCAACGGCTACAATACCCTCGACTTTATCGGAAGCTACGCGCTGCCGCTGGGCAAGCTCAGCTTCAGCATCGAAAACCTGCTGGATAAAGACTACACCACCGTCTGGGGCCAGCGCGCACCGCTCCTGTATAGCCCAACTTACGGCAGCCCATCGCTGTATGAATACAAGGGCCGTGGGCGCACTTACGGCGTGAACTACTCGTTCTTATTCTAAGCGTCACCGCTGGCTGGCTAACAACCAGCCAGCTTTTTACGCCCGCGCACAAAAACCCGCTCGACCAAAGCCCGGTAGTCATTTAAAACATAGGGATTCTCATGGCAGGTACGGCTTATAGTTAGTAAGGTCAAAATATGTTGGCAGGTATTATTGGTTTAGGTTCAGTCATCGAAACAGCTTATCTCCCGGCGCTGCGCCGCCTTTCTCTTTCCTCTGGCGAATTATACGGTTATGACAGCGATCCCCTGCGGAATATAGAAGGGATTACGCGTTGCGACTCTCTGAATGTGCTGCTGGCATTGCCGCTCGACATGGTGCTGATAACGACTTCATCGTTGCATCACTTGCCGGTGCTTGAAACCGTATTGCAAAGCAAGGTGCCCGCCATTGTGGTGGAAAAACCGGTTGCCGCCACGCTGCCACAGCTTGAGAAACTGCAAATGCTGCTCGGCGATCCCCAGAAAGCCGCTCGTGTGCTGGCGCTGGATCACTGGATGGTGCGTACTCAGGCGTGCAGGTATATTCGCAACGTCAACCAAATAAGCCATATCGAAGCATTTTTGCTTGAGCCAAGCGGCTTTAATGCCGCCGGGGAACCCATTGCCCTGAACTTCGTCACCGGTGACGCAGACACCCGCCAGCTACGCCATCCTGACGGTGTGATTGCCGATATCGGCACCCACGTCCTCGCTATGATGCGCGAAACCATTCATCAGCTGGGCGGGCACGATAAATTAACCGTCGAGCTTGATTACGCACGGGACCGGCTGGGAAAGGCGATTTCTGCCGGAGATTTTACTACCGCGGAAGGTGAAGCCCTGCTCACTGGCACCCTGAGCGATATTCCCTTTACAGTCCATCTTAATAAGTATGCTGGCCCTGCCGGTGGGCAAAAAGGGATGCGGATCCATCTTCACGATGGGCAAGTGATTAATATTGACCGTGAAGGCACAAATGAAGTGGTGGAGCGGATTTCAGCGCAAGGCACCGAACGCGGCCTCATTGCGGGGCCACTGTACGACCGCTGCTTGCTGGATGTGGTGTTTGGCGAGAACAGCCTGTTTGCGCAAGCTCCTGAAGAGATCCCGGCTTACACACAGCGCCGAATAGCAGAGGTGACGGCATTGTTATCCTTGCAGCAACAGTTACGCGGCAATCATTAATAATAACCAGCCCAGACTGATGGCAAACCCCATGACTTTCGCAAAACGAACATGGACCATCACTAAAAAAACAAGGAAAATCAATT
>NZ_RPOH01000069.1 GCF_003818135.1 Buttiauxella warmboldiae
TAAAGCGCGATGAACCTTTTTTTTGGTTCATCGCGCCTTACCTGGCATTCTGGTTATGGTGCATAAATAAAAAAAGCCGGCTGGTTTCCCAGCCGGCTTTTCGCAACCCTTAGCGATTATTCAGCGCTTTGCGGGCGTGTAGCGGGAGCCGCTGCCTGATGCGTTGCGCTGCTAGCGCCAGCAGCACCGCGGCCGCTGAACTCATAGTCCGGGCGAACCCAGTCGCTGTGGCGTGGCGCTTCCGGAGAGTAATCCGGCGCCGGAGCTTTAGTCATTGGTGCGGCTGCATGTTTAACCACATGAGTCACAGCTGGCTGCACCGATCCCACCTGCGGCAGAACCTTAGCAGGAGCCAGTTCCGGCTCTGGACGCGCATCCGCAGCTTCAATTGTTGGCTCAGAAGCAACCGTTTCCTGAGCGACAGGCTGTTCGGCTTCAACCACGGCTTGCGGTTTAACCTCTTCAACCGGCGCTTCCGGCGCTGTTTCTTCAACCACGACCGGCGCAACCTGAGCAAGTTCTGCTGCCTGTTGCTGCTGGGTTTCGAACTCAACCGTATCCTGTGCCGGAGCCACTCCGTCAATGACCTGTTCAGCCACCACTTCGTCTTGCGCTGCAATCAGATGTGGCTGTTCGGTTACTGGAGCGGCAATCACTTCCGGATGCGTAGTTTCAACATGTGGCGCTGTAACCTGCACGTTTTCAGCCTGCACGTTTTCAACAGCTTCAACAACAGTCGGCGCTGCGACAACTTCCTGAGCCGCTGGCTGCGGGTTGTTAACGTAGGCGGTCTCCTGCTCGTGAGCAACAAACACCGGGGTCTGCTCAAGGTTGTTTTCGTGCTGTGACTCTTCCTGAGAACGGGCAACCGGATAACTCACCCACGCTTTACCCGAAGCCAGTTCCGGAGAGGCACAGGCGACGATTAACGGCATTGGCGATTGCGTTGGGTAACGCTCGTCACGGTAGCGACGACGGCGCTGGCCGCTGACGCGCAGGTGACGCGGAGAACGACGTGAGCGACGCGGCATACCGTTAGCATCATTACGCGAATCGTTGTTCTCTTCTTGCTCAACAACGGGTTTCTCGACCACGGCAGGTAACGGAATCGTCGCCAGTTCAGTGTGTGCAGCAGGTGCTTCAGCGGCTTGCGCCACTTCAGGGGTTGCCGCGACTTCGGCTGCCGCCTCTGGTGCCGATTCGAAACGCACTTTCTGGCTCAGCTGGCGTGGCTTACGACGCGGCATAACCTGAACGCGTTCTTCCTGCTCGGCGTCCACTTCCGGTACGTCTTCACGCTGCAGAACTTTAACTTCCTGCTGGGCCTGGCGCTTATCATCGCTGCGGCGACGGTTGCGTTCGCGGCGCGGCTGCTGCTCGTCACGGACTTTTGGCTTTTCAGCTTCTTCAACAGCCACGTTCGGGCGATTTTCACGGACTTCAGCATTTTGCTGCTGGCCCTGGCGGCGATTACGACGGTTTTCGTCGCGGTCGCGATTTTCACGCGGCTCACGGTTGTCGCGGTTTTCGCTGCGATTATCACGGCCTTCGCCACGATTATCACGATCGCGGTTGTTGCGATCGCCACGGTCGTTACGGTCACGGCGGTTATTCTGACGACGGTTATTGCGGCGATCCTGACCCTGGCGCTGGGTTTCAGCTTCAGCAGGTTTCGCTTCCTGAGCCTCTTTACTTTCGCTGCTTGTTTCACCTGCGAACAGGCTCTTCAATGCGCCGAAGAAACGGCTAACCAGGCCCGGCTGAGCTGGCGTTGCTGTTTTGGCGACCGCAGGTTTCGCGGCCTGCGCAGGCGCAGCTACAGGTGCTGATTCCGGCGGCGCAGGAGGGACGTCTGGCATCACGAAGGCAGCCAGTGCTGGCTGCTCTGGGCGTTTACGCTCGGCGTACTCTTCATCAGAAGGCATCGCCATCTCTTCTTCATGCAGCTTAGGCAGCATGTAGCTCAGCGTTTTGGTTTCTTCGCCTTTACGCACGCGCAGTACGGAATAGTGTGGAGTTTCCATCTGATCGTTAGGCACGATGATGGCTTTCACGCCGCCCTGACGGGTTTCAATCGCACTCACCGCATCACGTTTTTCGTTCAGCAGGTAAGAAGCAATCGGCACCGGAACAATCGCATGAACTTCTTGGGTATTCTCTTTCAGCGCTTCTTCTTCAATCAGACGCAGAATGGAGAGTGCCATGGATTCGTTATCACGCACCGTACCTGTACCGCTACAACGCGGGCAGACGTGGTGACTGGACTCGCCCAGTGAAGGGGAGAGACGCTGACGAGACATTTCCAGCAGGCCAAAGCGCGAGATATGGCTAATCTGGATACGAGCCCTGTCCTGACGCACGGCTTCACGCAGACGGTTTTCAACCGCGCGCTGGTGGCGCACAGGCGTCATATCGATGAAGTCGATAACAATCAAACCGCCGAGGTCACGCAAACGCAGTTGGCGCGCGATTTCATCAGCCGCTTCAAGGTTGGTATTAAATGCCGTTTCTTCGATGTCGCCACCGCGAGTTGCGCGCGCGGAGTTGATGTCGATGGCGGTTAACGCTTCGGTAGAGTCGATAACAATCGAACCGCCGGAAGGCAGACGGACTTCACGCTGGAAAGCGGATTCAATCTGCGATTCAATCTGGTAGTGGCTAAACAGCGGAATTTCACCGGTGTAGAGCTTAATTTTGCTGCTGAAATCAGGGCGACCCAGCGCACCGATATGCTGGCGAGCCAGCTCAAGCACTTTCGGGTTATCGATAAGAATCTCACCGATGTCCTGACGCAGATAATCACGGAAAGCGCGCACGATAACGTTGCTTTCCTGGTGAATAAGGAATGGAGCCGGGCGATTTTCTGCCGCTTTTTGAATCGCTTCCCAGTGCTTGAGACGGAAGCTTAAATCCCATTGCAGCGCTTCAGCGGATTTACCCACGCCAGCAGTACGTACAATCAGACCCATGCCGTCCGGCAGTTCCAGAGAGGAGAGGGCTTCTTTCAGTTCGGTACGATCGTCACCTTCGATGCGGCGGGAAATACCGCCGGCACGCGGGTTGTTCGGCATCAGTACCAGATAACTCCCGGCCAGACTGATAAAGGTGGTTAAGGCTGCGCCTTTATTACCACGTTCTTCTTTATCAATCTGAACAATCACTTCCTGGCCTTCGCGCAGAACATCTTTAATGTTTGGACGACCATGTGATGAATAATTAGACGGGAAATATTCGCGGGCAATTTCTTTAAGAGGAAGGAAACCATGACGTTCGGCGCCGTAATCTACAAATGCCGCTTCCAGACTTGGTTCAATTCGGGTGATTTTCCCTTTATAGATGTTGGCTTTTTTCTGTTCGTGTCCAGGACTTTCAATATCCAGATCGTACAGGCGCTGCCCATCTACAAGGGCGACACGCAACTCTTCTTGCTGAGTCGCGTTAATTAACATTCTTTTCATCGTAACTTACTCATTATTCTTGCATTGGTGACAAAGCTACGGGCATGGTGACGCTGACCGGGAGTGAACCGATGGCCTCGTGACTAAACGCTAAGTCGCCAACCTCACGGTTGTCGCTTGCTGAGAGGCGCAAAGTGTCGGTAGCCTGTATTTCATACGGAAATACAGCGCAATTATCGTGGGAATAACCTTAGAAAATATCTTAAGAGTTGATTCCATGTTACCGGTCAGGCTGCAACCCGCAGCCCGCTAACTGCCTGAAAGTACAATACGTCTTACGCCATTGCTGCGTGGATGAACGTTCAGGCAAAACTGGTAATTCCGCAAAATTCCTTGTTCTAACAAGTATCAACACGGAAAACCGCAACATTATTCCATTGCTAACCTTATTATAGCAAGATGACTTTTGCCTTTGATGCCTCGTTTCTTACAGTTTTTTAACTCACTTTTTCACTGCGTGTCGCAGAAAACGGCAAAAGATGAGCCTGACGGCTTAAAACCAGGCAGTTTCTCAGTTAAGCACATAAAAATGAGTGGCGCTATGCGCACGCCATATTTAGAATCGCCGACCATGAAAACTGCGAATCCTTCTGTACAAATCGTTGCCATTTCCTCAGACGAGGCCGGGCAGCGTATCGATAACTTTTTGCTCTCACGCCTTAAGGGTGTGCCAAAAAGTATGATTTATCGCATTTTGCGTAAAGGCGAAGTGCGGGTGAATAAAAAGCGTATTAAGCCGGAATATAAAATCCAGGACGGCGACGAGATCCGTATTCCTCCTGTGCGCGTCGCTGAACGTGAAGAAGAGGCGGTTTCTCCGCACCTGCAAAAAGTCGCGGCGCTGACCGACGCCATTCTGTATGAAGATGACCATATTCTGGTGCTCAATAAGCCATCCGGCACCGCCGTTCACGGCGGCAGCGGGTTAAGCTTTGGGGTGATTGAAGGTTTACGCGCATTGCGCCCGGAAGCTCGCTTCCTTGAGCTGGTGCACCGTCTGGACCGCGATACCTCGGGGATCTTGCTGGTTGCCAAGAAACGTTCAGCGTTGCGCTCGCTGCATGAGCAACTGCGTGAAAAGGGCATGCAGAAGGATTATCTGGCGCTGGTGCGTGGTCAGTGGCAGTCGCATGTCAAAGCGGTGCAGGCTCCGTTGCTGAAAAATATTTTACAAAGCGGCGAGCGTATTGTGCGGGTGAATAGCGAAGGCAAGCCTTCTGAAACGCGCTTTAAAGTAGAAGAGCGGTACGCGTTTGCCACGCTGGTGCGCTGTAGCCCGATTACCGGACGCACCCACCAGATCCGCGTACATACTTTACATGCCGGGCACCCGATTGCCTTTGACGATCGCTACGGCGACCGTGAGTTTGATAAGCAACTCGCGGGAACCGGCCTGAATCGCTTGTTCCTGCACGCTGCGGCATTGCGCTTCACCCATCCCAACACCGGTGAAATTATGCGCGTTGAAGCGCCGCTGGATGAAAAACTCAAGCGTTGTCTTGCGGTGTTACGCAACGCGCGCTAGCCGTCCTGGATAGGGTGGATCGCTCCACCCTACGCCTGTTACCTCAGCAGCGGGTTAACGCCTTCGTTGCGCAGCATATCGCACAGGCTAATCAGCGGCAGCCCCACCAGGCTATTCGGGTCTTTTCCTGAGAGCCGTTCAAACAAGGTAATCCCCAGACCTTCGCTTTTAAAGCTCCCCGCGCACTGCAAAGGCTGCTCTTTACGCACGTAATTGCGGATTTCCTGTTCGCTCAGGCGGCGGAAATGAACGTCAAAAGGTTCACAAATCACCTGCAAATGACCTGACATGGAATTATAAAGCGCAAGGCCAGTATAAAAAGTCACCACGCTATTGCGGGCCAGCAGCAACTGTTGCACCGCGTTTTCTTCGCTGTGAGGTTTACCGGCTATTTTTCCCGCTAAAACACAAACCTGATCGCAGCCGATAATCAGGTTATTTGCATATTCGCCGCTCAATGCTTGCGCTTTGGCCTGCGCCAGGCGCATCACCAGCTGGCGAGCTTCCTCACCCGGATTAGGGGTTTCATCTACCTTTGGTGCCGCGGTAATAAAGGGGATCCCCAGCTTTTCAAGCAGCGTCTGGCGCCACGGCGAGGTTGAGGCGAGAACAATTTGCGTCATATTTTTTTCATTAGTGATAGCGATTCGGGGAAAGGCATTTTAAACTATGCCACCGCAATGTGTGCGAATAATGTAGAAAAGGCGCTGTTCACAGGCCATTTTCTTTGACTCTATGACGTTACAAAGTTAATATGCGCGCCCTATGCAAAAAGTAAAATTACCCCTGACTCTCGATCCGGTTCGTACGGCTCAAAAACGCCTTGATTACCAGGGTGTTTACACCGCTATTCAGGTAGAGCGCGTCGCCGAGTTTGTGGTCAGTGTAGACAGTGATGTGGAATGCGATATGCGCTTTGCTATCGATAACCAACGGCTCGCGGTTCTTACCGGTGATGCGAAGGTTGCGGTAACACTGGCGTGTCAGCGTTGCGGAAAGCCATTTGCCCATCAGGTTTACACACAGTATTGTTTTAGCCCGATCGTCAAAGACGAGCAGGCTGAAGCACTCCCGGAAGGATATGAACCAGTTCAGGTCAACGAATTTGGGGAAATCGATCTTCTGGCGCTGGTTGAGGATGAAATTATCCTCTCCTTGCCAGTGGTTCCGGTGCATGATTCTGAACACTGTGAAGTGTCCGAGGCGGACATGGTCTTTGGCAAATTGCCTTCCGAGGCGGAGAAACCAAATCCATTTGCCGTATTAGCCAGTTTAAAGCGTAAGTAATTGAGGAGTAAGGTCCATGGCCGTACAACAGAATAAACCAACCCGTTCCAAACGTGGCATGCGTCGTTCCCATGACGCGCTGACCACAGCTGCAGTATCCGTAGACAAAGTTTCTGGCGAAACTCATCTGCGTCACCACATCACAGCCGACGGTTTCTACCGCGGCCGCAAGGTTATCACCAAGTAATTGGCGCTACCTTGACACGTCTAACCCTTGCGTTAGATGCCATGGGTGGGGACTTCGGTCCTTCCGTGACAGTGCCTGCAGCATTGCAGGCACTGGACTCTAACTCTCAGCTCAACCTTCTGTTAGTCGGCGATCCCGACGCCATCACGCCATTACTTGCCAAAGCTGATTTTGAAAAACGCTCACGTGCGCAGATAGTGCCTGCGGAGTCGGTTATTGCCAGTAATGCCAGGCCTTCGCAAGCGATCCGCAGCAGTCGTGGGTCCTCAATGCGAGTGGCGCTTGAGCTAGTAAAAGAGGGGCGGGCAGAAGCTTGTGTCAGCGCAGGAAACACCGGCGCGCTGATGGGGCTGGCGAAATTATTGCTCAAACCGATTGAAGGAATTGAGCGCCCGGCGTTGATGACGGTACTGCCACATCAGCAAAAAGGCAAAACTGTCGTGCTGGATCTCGGCGCGAATGTCGATTGCGACAGTAATATGCTGGTGCAATTTGCGATTATGGGCTCGGTGATGGCAGAGGAAGTCCTCGGTATCCACAGCCCCAGAGTCGCGCTGCTGAATATTGGCGAAGAAGAGACCAAAGGTCTCGACAGTATTCGCGATGCTTCAGCTTTATTAAAAACGATGCCTTCTATCAACTATATTGGTTATCTTGAAGCGAACGAGTTGTTGACGGGAAAAACCGATGTGCTGGTCTGTGATGGCTTTGTCGGTAATGTCACCCTTAAAACGATGGAAGGGGTTGCCAGAATCTTCCTTTCGCTTCTGAAATCGCAGGGTGAAGGGAAAAAAAGGGCGTGGTGGCTGCTTTTATTAAAGCATTGGTTACAAAAAAGCCTGAGCAGGCGATTCAGTCACCTCAACCCCGACCAGTATAATGGCGCCTGTCTGTTAGGATTGCGCGGCACCGTGATCAAGAGCCATGGTGCGGCCAATCAGCGAGCGTTTGTTGTCGCGATTGAACAGGCAGTGCAGGCGGTGGCGCGGCAAATCCCCACAAGGATTGCTGCACGCCTGGAATCTGTATTACCCAAGAGTGACTGACGTACATGCATACGAAGATTATTGGTACGGGCAGCTATCTGCCTGAACACGTGCGTACCAACGCCGACCTGGAAAAAATGGTGGATACTTCTGACGAGTGGATTGTCACCCGCACAGGTATTCGTGAACGTCGCATTGCTGCGCCGGATGAAACCGTGGCAACGATGGGCTTTGCTGCGGCAACGCGCGCCCTGGAGATGGCGGGTGTCGATAAGTCTGAAATTGGGCTGATCATTGTCGCCACAACCTCCTCGACCCATGCTTTCCCAAGTGCTGCCTGCCAGGTGCAGAGCATGCTGGAAATTAAAGGCTGCCCGGCATTTGATGTCGCAGCAGCTTGCGCAGGTTTTACCTACGCATTAAGCATTGCCGATCAATATGTGAAAAATGGCGCAGTGGATTACGCGCTGGTTATCGGCGCCGATGCGCTGACCCGCACATTAGATCCTGCCGATCGCGGCACAATTGTTATTTTTGGTGATGGTGCCGGTGCGGTGCTGCTCGGTAAAAGCGAGGAGCCGGGCATTATTTCCACGCATCTTCATGCTGATGGCAGTTACGGTGAACTGCTGGCGCTGCCAAACCTGGACCGTCTCAACCCTGACAACGCATCCTACCTGACCATGGCGGGTAACGAAGTGTTCAAAGTGGCGGTGACGGAACTTGCCCACATTGTCGATGAAACCCTTGAGGCAAATAATCTCGATCGTTCCGATCTTGACTGGCTGGTTCCGCATCAGGCGAACTTACGCATTATCAGCGCGACGGCCAGAAAGCTCGGCATGTCGCTGGATAATGTCGTTGTGACCCTCGACAGACACGGTAACACCTCAGCGGCGTCCGTACCGGCCGCGCTGGATGAAGCGGTGCGTGATGGACGGATTCAACGTGGCCAACTGGTACTGCTCGAAGCCTTCGGCGGCGGCTTTACCTGGGGTTCAGCACTGGTTCGTTTTTGATTATTAGGAATTAAACCATGACTCAATTTGCTTTTGTTTTCCCAGGCCAGGGCTCGCAGGCGCCGGGTATGCTGGCTGAAATGGCAGCGGCTCATCCTGTTGTTGAAGCCACTTTCCGTGAGGCTTCTGATGCGCTGGGTTACGATCTGTGGGCATTGACCCAACAGGGGCCAGCGGAAGAGCTGAATAAAACCTGGCAGACACAGCCTGCATTGCTGACCGCTTCTGTCGCATTATGGCGCGTCTGGCAGCAGCAAGGCGGCAAAACCCCTGCGATGATGGCCGGCCACAGCCTGGGTGAATACTCAGCTTTAGTTTGTGCCGGGGTGATTGATTTCGCCGATGCGGTGCGTCTGGTTGAACTACGCGGCAAATTGATGCAGGAAGCGGTTCCTGCGGGCACTGGCGCCATGTATGCCATCATCGGGCTGGATGATGAGTCTATTGCGAAAGCCTGTGAAGAAGCCGCTCAGGGCGCAGTGGTTTCTCCGGTGAACTTTAACTCGCCAGGTCAGGTAGTGATTGCGGGCAACAAAGACGCCGTAGAGCGTGCGGGGGCTGCTTGTAAAGCCGCTGGCGCAAAACGCGCGCTGCCGCTGCCTGTTAGCGTGCCGTCTCACTGCGCGCTGATGAAGCCTGCGGCAGATAAGCTTGCGCTGGCGCTGGAAGGCATCACATTCAACGCACCTGCGGTTCCGGTAGTGAACAATGTAGACGTGAAATGTGAAACCGCGCCAGACGCTATCCGTAGCGCGCTGGTACGCCAGCTCTACAGTCCGGTGCAGTGGACCAAATCAGTAGAATTTATCGCCGCGCAGGGTGTGACCCAGCTGCTGGAAGTCGGGCCGGGTAAAGTGCTGACTGGCCTGACAAAACGTATTGTTGACACCCTGACTGCATCGGCAATTAACGAGCCGGGCGCGCTGTCAGCGGCGCTTGAGCAATAAAACGAGGGAAACCCATGAGTTTTGAAGGAAAAATTGCGCTGGTAACCGGTGCAAGCCGTGGCATTGGCCGCGCGATCGCGGAGACCTTCGTGGCCCGCGGCGCAACAGTTATCGGTACTGCTACCAGCGAAAGCGGTGCGCAGGCAATCAGTGATTATCTTGGCGCTAACGGCAAAGGTTATCTGCTCAATGTCACCGATCCGGCTTCGATTGAAGCTGTTTTGGGAAATATTCGCGCAGAATTTGGCGAAGTGGACATTCTGGTTAATAATGCCGGTATCACGCGTGATAACCTGTTAATGCGCATGAAAGATGACGAATGGAACGATATTATCGAAACCAACCTGTCATCAGTTTTCCGTCTGTCAAAAGCGGTAATGCGCGCTATGATGAAAAAGCGTCATGGTCGTATTATCACTATTGGTTCCGTGGTTGGTACCATGGGAAATGCTGGTCAGGCTAACTACGCTGCGGCGAAAGCGGGTCTGATTGGTTTCAGTAAGTCTCTGGCACGCGAAGTTGCGTCACGAGGCATTACTGTAAACGTTGTTGCTCCGGGCTTTATTGAAACGGACATGACGCGTGCGCTTTCTGATGAACAGCGTGCGGGTATACTGGCGGAAGTTCCTGCGGGTCGTTTAGGCGACGCAAAAGAAATCGCCAGTGCTGTTGCATTTTTAGCCTCTGACGAGGCGGGTTACATCTCTGGTGAGACCCTGCACGTCAATGGCGGAATGTATATGGTTTAACCACGAAATAAAACTATTTGCGTTATTTGGGCGAATGCCCGCAAAATAGCGTAAAATCGTGGTATGACCTGCCGGGATTTAGTTGCATCTTTTTCAACATTTTATACACTACGAAAACCATCGCGAAAGCGAGTTTTGATAGGAAATTTAAGAGTATGAGCACTATCGAAGAACGCGTTAAGAAAATTATCGGCGAACAACTGGGCGTTAAGCAGGAAGAAGTTATCAACTCCGCTTCCTTCGTAGAGGACCTGGGCGCTGATTCTCTTGACACCGTTGAGCTGGTAATGGCTCTGGAAGAAGAGTTTGATACTGAGATTCCGGACGAAGAAGCTGAGAAAATCACCACCGTTCAGGCTGCCATTGATTACATCAACGGTCACCAGGCGTAAGTGAACATCTCCAGGCGGTCATTCGACCGCCTGAGTTTTATCTAAGTGTCCCACTAGTCTTATTTTTTCCCTCCCTGGAGGACAAACGTGTCTAAGCGTCGTGTAGTTGTGACCGGACTGGGCATGTTGTCTCCTGTCGGCAATACCGTAGAGTCTACCTGGAAAGCTCTCCTTGCCGGTCAGAGTGGCATCAGCCCGATCGACCATTTCGATACTAGCGCCTATGCAACGAAATTTGCTGGCTTAGTAAAGGATTTTAACTGTGATGACATCATTTCGCGCAAAGAACAGCGCAAAATGGATGCCTTCATTCAATATGGAATTGTTGCTGGCCACCAGGCCATGCTGGATTCTGGTCTGGAAGTAACGGAAGAGAATGCAATCCGTATCGGCGCCGCCATCGGCTCTGGTATCGGTGGTCTGGGTCTTATCGAAGAGAACCACGCGTCGTTGGTTAACGGTGGTCCACGCAAGATCAGTCCATTCTTTGTGCCGTCTACTATCGTGAATATGGTGGCAGGTCATCTGACCATTATGTTCGGCCTGCGCGGTCCCAGCATTTCCATCGCTACAGCTTGTACTTCCGGCGTGCATAACATCGGTCAGGCAGCGCGTATCATCGCTTACGGTGATGCAGACGCTATGCTGGCAGGTGGTGCAGAGAAAGCCAGTACTCCGTTGGGCGTGGGTGGCTTTGGCGCTGCGCGTGCACTCTCTACCCGCAATGACAACCCGCAGGCGGCAAGCCGTCCGTGGGATAAAGACCGTGATGGTTTTGTGCTGGGTGATGGCGCGGGCATGATGGTACTCGAAGAGTACGAGCATGCTAAGAAACGCGGTGCGAAAATCTATGCGGAAGTCGTTGGTTTTGGTATGAGCAGCGATGCTTACCATATGACTTCACCGCCAGAAACCGGCGCCGGTGCGGCACTGGCTATGGAAAATGCTCTGCGTGATGCCGGTATTACTCCAGGCATGGTGGGCTATGTCAACGCGCATGGCACCTCAACCCCTGCTGGTGATAAAGCTGAAACGCAAGCGGTTAAGACTATTTTTGGTGAAGATGCTTACCGTGTTCTGGTGAGTTCAACCAAGTCGATGACCGGTCACCTGTTAGGTGCTGCAGGCGCGGTAGAATCAATCTACTCCGTTCTTGCGCTGCGCGATCAGGCGGTTCCACCAACGATTAACCTCGATAATCCTGACGAAGGTTGCGATCTGGACTTTGTGCCACATGAAGCGCGCCAGGTAAAGGGTATGGAATACACCCTGTGTAACTCCTTCGGGTTTGGTGGTACCAACGGCTCGTTGATCTTTAAAAAGATCTAATTAGCTGATAATAAAGGGCTCGCTTGTGTACTGAACCCCAGATCCTGGACTTTGTATCCAGTATCTGGAGGTTCAAACCATGAAATATCCTGTCTCAGTCCGGCTGTCTGCCGTTCAGTATTATCTTTCCCGAAAAGGGACACTCAATGAAACAGCCCTTTTGTTTGGTGTCGGAAAATCGCCCCTGGGTCGATGGATCCGTGCATTCAGGCAGCAAGGCGAAGCCGGGCTGGAGCACCGACTTTCCCGCACTTATACTCAGGACTTCAGGCTCGGGGTTATTCGCTACATGATGAAACACAAATGCAGCAGTGCCGAAGCTTCTGCGCACTTCGCCATTCCTAATGAAACGCTCATCCAGCAATGGTTGAAACGTTACCGTGAAGGAGGGGCGGAGGCGCTTCATCCTGTTAAAAAAGGAGTCTCTGTGCCCAAAGCAAAATCCCCTCCTGGCTCAAAACCCTTCTGTGAGATGACATACGCTGAACTGCAGGAAGAGCTCGAATATCTGCGCGCGGAAAACGCTTATCTAAAAAAGCTGAAAGCCCTGAGAGAGGAAAATGCCCTCAGGGAGCAGCAGAAAAAACAAAAATAGTGCAGTCACTGTTACCCGCGCACCGGCTTGTTTTTCTGCTCCGTGCAGCCCGACTGGCGCGGAGTTCGTACTATTACAATGCCACGAAGCCTGCAGCGGAAACCGACAGATATGCTGGTATTGTGCGGGCTATCATGGCCATTAATGTGCGTCATATGGGGCGCTACGGTTACCGGCGTATGACGCTGGCGTTGAGAAAAGAAGGCTTTACGCTGAACCATAAGACAGTCCGCAAACTCATGAAGCAGCACGGCCTGACCTGCCACATTCGCCGCAAAAAGTATCGCTCATACATGCCCGGTGGCGGGCCAGCTTCAGATAATCTGCTTGCCCGTAACTTCAGAGCAGAACATAGCGGCATGAAATGGTGTACCGATGTTACGGAGTTCCGGGTTGGAGAGCACAAGCTTTATCTGTCGGTTGTCCAGGATATGTATAGCCATGAAATCGTGGCCTGGCATATATCGCGCAGCCCGTCTCAGCGTCTGGTCTGCAAAATGCTGGATGAGGCACTGAAGGTGAACTACCGGAAAAAAGGACTCATACTTCACAGCGACCAGGGCTGGCATTATAAAACGCTGATGTGGCGGGCGATGCTGGCAGATGCCGGGGTAACGCAAAGTATGTCAAGGAAGGGTAACTGCCTGGATAATGCCGTAATGGAAAACTTTTTCAGCCATCTGAAAGCGGAGATGTACCACAGGAAACGATATGACTCTATGGAAGTGCTCAAACGAGATGTTATTGATTATATTAATTATTATAACAATGAGCGTATTAGTCTGAAAACGGGTGGAGTGAGTCCGGTAGAGTACCGGACTCAGATGGAAATACAGCAATAAACTACGTGTCCAGGTTTTGGGGTTCAGTACACTTGCGGGCCCTTTATACATCTAAAGTTTCTCCCTCTTGCTGCAAACTCTTCGCACTGGCACTCTTAACTCACAGAACATTGAGGAGTTGTTATGTATTTAATCAATGGTGAGTGGACGGATAATTTACCCGCAAACGATCGTGCCGTGCAGTTTGGTGATGGTTGTTTTACGACTGCACGTATCAGTGACGGCGAGGTCAAATTTTTAGACCAGCACCTTCTCCGTTTACAGCAAGCCTGCGAAAAACTCCTTATTCCATTCATCGAATGGTCATTGCTGAAAAGCGAGATGCTGCAATTAGCCGCGACGGAAAAGCAGGCCGTGCTGAAAGTTATCATTACGCGCGGCAGCGGCGGGCGAGGTTACAGTGCGGCGAATTGCCAGCAACCGACACGCCTGCTTACTGTTTCTGGTTATCCTTCGTTCTACACACAATGGCGCGAACAGGGCATCAGCCTTGCATTAAGTCCCATTCAACTGGGTATTAATCCGCATCTTGCAGGTATTAAGCATCTCAATCGCCTTGAACAAGTGTTGATTCGTACGCATCTTGAACAGACGCCCGCTCAGGAGGCGCTGGTTCTTGACAGCGACGGGTGGCTTACGGAATGCTGTGCCGCTAACTTATTCTGGCGGAAAGGCTCCCGGGTATTGACGCCTTATATAGATAAATCTGGTGTAAATGGCACCATGCGCCAGCATATTATCGCCTGTCTTGCCGGAACGGCCTGGCAGGTGACAGAAGTACGGGAAAGCGTCGCCGCGCTGGCTGAGGCCGACGAAGTGCTAATTTGCAACGCGCTGATGCCGATTGTGCCTGTTCATCAGGCTCAAGGCTGGCGCTTTGCATCCCGTGAGCTTTATCAATTTTTAGCACCACTTTGCGAGTAACCGTTTAACCATGAAAAAGATGCTGCGTTTCGTTCTGCTGCTGTTAGTGGTGTCAGGTGTGGCGGCAGGCGTTGGCTTATACAAAGTCCGCCAGCTTGCCGACAGTCATCTGACCCTCAAACAAGAAACCATCTTCACCCTTAAAGCCGGTACAGGCCGCCTGGCGCTGGGCAAGCAGCTGTATGAAGAAAAACTGCTTAACCGTCCACGCGTGTTCCAGTGGCTGCTGAAAATCGAGCCGGATCTCGCCAGGTTTAAAGCCGGCACCTATCGCTTTACGCCGCAAATGACCGTGCGCGATATGCTAAAACTACTCGCCAGCGGTAAAGAAGCGCAGTTCCCCATCCGTTTTGTTGAAGGGACTCGCCTGAGCGACTGGCTAAAACAGCTGCGCGCAGCGCCATACATTCAGCACACGCTAAAAGATGACAGCTATGCCACGGTGGCTGGAGCGTTAAAATTCGAGCACCCGGAATGGGTGGAAGGCTGGTTCTTCCCTGATACCTGGCTGTACACCGCCAACACCACCGATATCGCGCTGCTAAAGCGCGCCCATGAAAGAATGGTTAAAGCGGTGCAGGCGGCGTGGGAGAGTAAAAAAGAGGGGCTGCCGTACAAAACGCCAAACGATCTGGTCACCATGGCTTCGATCATTGAGAAAGAGACTGCGGTGGCGAGCGAGCGTGACCAGGTCGCATCGGTGTTCATCAACCGCTTGCGTATCGGTATGCGTCTGCAAACCGACCCTACGGTAATTTACGGTATGGGCGAAAGCTATAATGGCAAGCTGTCGCGTAAAGATCTGGAAACGCCAACGCCTTATAATACCTATGTCATTGGCGGCATGCCTCCGGGCCCCATCGCCATTCCGGGCGATGCTTCGTTGCGGGCTGCAGCTAATCCCGCAAAAACGCCTTATCTCTATTTCGTTGCCGATGGCAAGGGCGGCCACACATTTACCACTAACCTTGCGAGCCACAATCAGGCCGTGCAGGTCTATATCAAAGCTTTAAGGGATAAGAATGACCAGTAAATTTATCGTCATTGAAGGGCTTGAGGGAGCAGGGAAAACTAACGCGCACAACGTGGTCGTTGCGACCCTCAAAGAGCTGGGCGTCACCGATTTAGTGTTCACGCGTGAACCCGGCGGAACGCCGCTTGCGGAACGATTGCGCGAGCTGACGCTGAACAACAAAGGTATCGGTGATGAGATCGTAACCGATAAAGCGGAAGTGCTGATGTTCTACGCTGCGCGCGTACAGCTGGTGGAAACGGTCATCAAGCCGGCGCTGTCACGCGGCGCGTGGGTGATTGGCGATCGCCACGATCTGTCTACCCAGGCTTATCAGGGCGGCGGTCGCTGCATCGACCAGCAATTATTGATGGCGCTGCGTAATACGGTGCTCGGTGATTTTTACCCGGATCTGACGATTTATCTTGATGTGACGCCTGAGGTTGGCCTGAAGCGCGCCCGTGCGCGCGGTGAACTTGACCGTATCGAACAGGAATCTATCGACTTCTTTAACCGCACTCGTGCGCGTTACCTCGAACTTGCCGCCGCTGACAGCCGTATCCGTACGATTGATGCAACACAGACGCTGGATACCGTTTCACAAGACGTGCGTAACGCCGTGCTGGAATGGGCTAAGGGGCTGGCGTAATGAAATGGTATCCATGGTTACGCGCGCCCTTTGAGCAAATTCTCAGCCAGTATCAGGCCGGTCGCGGGCACCATGCATTACTGCTTCATTCGCTATCCGGCATGGGCGATGATGCGTTAATTTACGCTCTCACTCGCTGGCTGATGTGCCAGACCCCACAAGGCAATAAAAGCTGCGGCCAATGCCGCAGCTGTCAGTTAATGCAGGCCGGTACGCATCCGGACAGCTATGTCATGGCGCCTGAAAAGGGTAAATCGAGTCTCGGCATTGATGCCGTTCGCGAAATCACGGAGAAACTTTACAGCCATGCTCAGCAGGGTGGGGCAAAAGTCGTCTGGCTGGAAGATGCCGGGTTGCTCACCGAAGCGGCGGCGAATGCCTTACTGAAAACGCTTGAAGAGCCACCAGCTAATACCTGGTTTTTCCTCGGCTGCCGGGAGCCGGCGCGTTTGCCTGCCACGCTGCGTAGCCGCTGCCTGTACTGGTACCTCACCCCTCCCGATGAAAGCTTTGCCCAGGCCTGGCTTGCGCGGGAGATAGCTCTTGATAGCGCACAATTGCGCACCGCATTGCGTTTAAGTTCCGGCGCTCCGGCTGGGGCTTTGGCGCTGCTGCAGCCTGAATCGTGGAAGCATCGCCAGTCGCTGTGCGAGAAACTTAATGAAGCCTGCGCGACGCAAAACATGTTGGCTTTGCTTCCTGCGTTAAACAGCGATGATGCCGCGGTTCGTGTTCACTGGCTATGTTCGCTGCTGGTTGACGCGCTGAAGTGGCAGCAGGGGGCGGCCTGCTGGCTGAGCAACGATGACCAGCAGGCATTAGTCGCTAATCTTGCTAGCGGTGCGACACCTGCCATTTTGCAGGCCATACTTCATCACTGGTTTGCCTGTCGCGAATCCCTGCTCAGCGTGGTGGGCGTGAACCGCGAGCTATTGCTGACTGAACAACTGCTCACCTGGGAGCGTTTAATGCAACCCGGTGCAGTCCTTCCTGGATTCCATCTTTAAGAGTATCTGTATGTTCCTGGTTGACTCACATTGCCATCTTGATGGCCTCGATTATCAATCCCTGCACAAAAACGTTGATGACGTACTGGAAAAGGCCGCCGCGCGCGATGTGAAATTCTGCCTTGCCGTTGCCACTACGCTCGACGGATATCGCAATATGCGCCAGCTGGTTGGCGAGCGTCACAATGTCGCTTACTCATGTGGCGTGCACCCGCTCAACCAGGATGAAGAATATGATGTTGAAGAGCTTCGTCGTCTGGCTGCCGATAGCTGCGTGGTGGCGATGGGGGAGACCGGGCTGGATTATTTCTATACCCCTGAAACCAAACCGCGCCAGCAGGAATCTTTTCGCCACCATATTCAGATTGGCCGTGAACTTAATAAACCGGTGATTGTGCATACGCGTGATGCGCGCGCCGATACGCTGGCGATTCTGCGTGAAGAGAAAGTGACAGACTGCGGTGGGGTACTACACTGTTTTACAGAAGACAGAGAAACGGCTGGAAAATTGCTCGATATGGGCTTTTACATCTCTTTCTCCGGTATTGTGACCTTCCGCAATGCCGAACAGCTCAGGGATGCGGCGCGTTATGTGCCACTGGATCGCATCCTGGTGGAAACAGACTCACCTTACCTTGCGCCTGTGCCACACCGCGGCAAGGAAAACCAGCCGGCAATGACGCGCGATGTGGCGGAATATATGGCGGTACTGAAAGGGGTTTCACTTGAGGAGCTGGCCGTTGCGACGACAAAAAACTTCGCCACACTGTTCCATATTCCGGACTTTCGCCTGCAATCCGCCTGCTAAAACAGACTTATTTTAAAGCTCGTAATTAATGATCATAGCGAGTAAAGTGCAACGCCATAAAAATGGTGTTGTGAAACTTTTTTGTAACATTCAGATGCGCATAATGTAAATTTATGAAAGATTTCCCTATGGCCTTTAGATAAATGTGATAGCCATCAAACAAAATTTCATTGATTTATTTTACTCTGCGTAATAAATCAAAGGGCACTTAGATGCCTGGATAGGGACCGGATCTCCCCCCGGTCCGATGCGCATAACGCGTAAAAAAAGCACAAATACTCAGGAGCACTCTCAATTATGTTTAAGAATGCATTTGCTAACCTGCAAAAGGTGGGTAAATCGCTGATGCTGCCAGTATCCGTACTGCCAATCGCAGGTATCCTGCTGGGCGTCGGTTCTGCAAACTTCAGCTGGCTACCAGCCGTGGTTTCTCATGTTATGGCGGAAGCAGGCGGTTCGGTATTCGCCAATATGCCGCTGATTTTTGCTATCGGTGTGGCATTGGGCTTCACAAATAACGATGGCGTTTCTGCATTAGCCTCTGTGGTTGCCTACGGCATCATGGTGAAAACCATGGCGGTTGTAGCACCTCTGGTACTGCATATTCCTGCGGAAGAGATCGCAGCAAAACACCTGGCGGATACCGGTGTTCTGGGCGGTATCATCTCGGGTGCCATTGCAGCCTACATGTTTAACCGTTTCTACCGCATCAAGCTGCCAGAATACCTGGGCTTCTTTGCGGGCAAACGTTTCGTACCGATCATCTCTGGTCTGGCTGCGATCTTCATGGGCGTGGTGCTGTCCTTCATCTGGCCGCCAATCGGTACGGCTATTCAGACCTTCTCTCAGTGGGCTGCTTACCAGAACCCGGTTGTGGCATTCGGCATCTACGGCTTCGTAGAGCGCTGCCTGGTACCGTTCGGTCTGCACCACATCTGGAACGTTCCATTCCAGATGCAGATTGGCGAGTACACCAACGCAGCAGGTCAGGTATTCCACGGCGATATCCCACGTTACATGGCAGGCGACCCAACCGCGGGCAAACTGTCTGGTGGCTTCCTGTTTAAAATGTACGGTCTGCCAGCTGCCGCTATCGCAATCTGGCACTCAGCGAAACCTGAGAACCGTGCAAAAGTCGGCGGGATCATGGTTTCCGCGGCGCTGACCTCGTTCCTGACCGGTATTACCGAGCCAATCGAGTTCTCCTTCATGTTCGTTGCTCCAATCCTGTACATCATCCACGCGGTGTTGGCAGGTCTGGCGTTCCCGATCTGTATCCTGCTGGGTATGCGTGACGGTACTTCCTTCTCACACGGTCTGATTGACTTCATCGTGCTGAGCGGAAACAGCAGCAAACTGTGGCTGTTCCCAATCGTTGGCCTGTGCTACGCCGCGATTTACTACACCGTATTCCGCGTGCTGATCAAAGCACTTGACCTGAAAACGCCAGGCCGTGAAGAGGCAACATCAGAAACCTCTACCACTTCCACCAGCGAAATGGCACCCGCTCTGGTTAGCGCTTTCGGCGGTAAAGAAAACATCACTAACCTGGATGCGTGTATTACCCGTCTGCGCGTTAGCGTGGCCGACATCTCTAAAGTCGACCAGGCTGGCCTGAAGAAATTGGGTGCAGCAGGTGTGGTTGTCGCGGGTTCAGGCGTTCAGGCCATCTTCGGTACTAAATCCGATAACCTGAAAACTGAAATGGATGAGTGGATCCGTAACAGCTAAGAAAGATGTTGGGGAGAACTAAGGGAGGCCATTGGCCTCCCTTTTTTACATCCTTCAAGTTGCAGAAGGATTGGCTGCTGGCTGCAACTTGAAGTATGAAGGTTAAGGTTTTAAGCACTGAATTTGTAGGGCGGATAAGCTTGCGTCATCCGCCCTGGTATTTGCTAGAAAGCGTAATTAGCACTTATAGAGAAGTTACGCGGCGCACCGTAAACAATGGATCGGCTGTCAACGTTGGTGTCGTAGGTTTTGTCGAATAAATTATCGAGATTAGCCTGTACTGATAATGCTTTGGTGACTTGATAACGGGCAAACAAATCTACTAACGCGTAGCTACCTTGTTCCGAACGGAAAGTTCCGCCAGGTACTGCAACATCCGCCCACACATGGTCTTGCCAGTTAACGCCGCCACCTACAGTCAGCTCACGCAGCGTTGGAATGCGGTAGCTGGTGAATAACTTAACCGAAGTACGCGGCAGGTTGGGGTTAACGGCTTTACCCTCGCTGTCTTCTGCAACATAGCGTGTTGCACCAAATGTCATCTGCCAATCGTCGGTTAGCGCACCGTTAATCTCAAACTCTACCCCTTTACTCACGGTGCCATCAGCTTCACGGTAGGCAGTTTCACCGTTGCTGCCAGGAATGACCATACCGGTTGATTGCGCAAGGTTATCTTGTTCAATACGGAAAATGGCAAGAGAAGAGGTCAGGCGGCTATTCATCCAGTCCGACTTCACACCGGCTTCATAGTTATTACCGGTGATGGGAGTGAGGTAGTTTCCTTGCTCATTACGCTCGGTTTGTGGCTTGAAGACTGAGGTATAACTTGCGTAAGTTGACCAGTCATCATTAATATCAAATACCACACCGGCATAAGGCGAGGTGTTATTTTTCTCAAGTTCCTGGGTTAGCGTATGCAGATTATATTTGGTGTAACGCGCACCAACAATCACGTGCAAAGGATCGGCGAGAGTAATACGGGTTGCCATATAAGCTGACTTCTGGCGTACCGTATCTTCCTGAGCAAGGCTTAGCGGTTTCCAGTTGGTTTCCGGGAAGTTGCCGTTATAGTCATTGTAATGGCCTAACTGAGTGTCGCTGACGTTTTCCCAGGAGCTGTAGTAGAGATTGTTCTGTTTGGTGTAGCTGGTGCCAATCATGAGTTCATGCTGGTGACCAAAGAGTTCATAAGAGCCATTGGCAAAGGTATCAAGAGCATCAACTTTGCGTTTTCCGGTGTTATAGCCAGTACCGCCGACGTAAGGATAGAATGCGCCATAAGGGCTAACCATCATGCCGGTATTCTTATCCACCAGCCCATCCAGGTATATCTGTTTGCTCTCGAGATTCGTTTCCGTATGCGTGCCATTCATTGTCAACTGCCAGTCATTGCCCAGCTTTTGTTTTAGAGTGACGAAAGTACGCTGTGATTCTTTGTCATTGTAAGCCCAATCTGGTGCCGTGCTGTAGCTGCGGTCCGGATCTGTTTTACTGCCATCGGTGTACCAGCGTGGAATACCGCCCCAGGTTGGGCTATTAACATGGGTTTCCTGATAGTCATAACCAACCGACAGGCTGGTGGCTTCGGTCAAATCAGCATCCAACACGCCATAGAAGAATTTTTTCTTCTGGTTATATCGGTCAAGCCAGCTGTCATTGTCCTGATAACCCGCGACCATACGGCCGCGAATATTACCGTTTTCGGTTAATGGTGTAGACATATCAGCGACATAACGCTGTTTATTCCAGCTACCGTACTCCGCCGATACATTTGTTGCAAATTCACGACTCTCGGCGTGTTTGCGCACCATATTCACGGCGGCAGAAGGATTACCTGAACCGGTCATCAGACCATTAGCACCCCGGACCACTTCAATTTGCTGATACATCGCGGTATCGGTCAGCGCATCGCCCAGGTTCCAGCGCGATTCAAACAGCGTTGGGATGCCATCGACCAGATAATTGTCTATCAAAAAGCCGCGTGAGTAAAAGTTGCTGCGGTCGGAGTCGGCAACATTTTCTGATACGCCAGTGGTATTTTTCAGCACGTCGCCTAATGACTCAAGCTTTTGGTCCTGCATGCGCTGTTCACTGATGATGCTAACGGACTGTGGAATATCGCGAGGTACCAGCAGCATTTTGGTTCCGCTGGTGGTGGTTTTAACACTGTAATCCTGATCTTCAGCATCCGGTGTGTTGGATGCTGAGCCCTCGACAACTAGCGTTTCTTCTGCTTTTTGCGTGGCGGAAAACGCGGTAGCAGGCATAAGTGCAAAAGCGATACAGGAAGCCAGCAGCGAAATGGTGCTGGCAGGCGCGCGCAGCCCATCCCTGGAGTGAACGGTTAAAGACATCATAAACCCTTAATCAACTATTTGAATTGTCGTCTCAGCACCCATGAAATCCGGTAGCTGAATACCTCGTATTTGACAGATATCACACGAATAAAAATGCTAATGAGAAATATACTCATTCATATGTGATGTGTAAACATTTGTTAATCTGTAAATGAAATAAGGTTTTAATTATGCGGGCACCCTGAGCGGGCAACGGCCGGCGCGTCAGTAATGAAAATCAAATAAAGAAATAGCGGGTTAAGGTTGAAAGAGCATCAGTAACTCGCTCATACTCTTACGTTATGCCTTTTCAGGCTGCCGCGGCAGCGATTTGATGGGGCAAAAATAGCCAGCAATTAATGAATAAAGGTAACGTCATGGCCGAAGAAACTATTTTCAGTAAAATTATCCGTCGCGAAATTCCGGCAGATATCGTTTATCAGGATGAGTTAGTTACCGCTTTCCGTGACATATCGCCACAGGCGCCCACCCATATTCTTATTATTCCTAATCTGCTGATCCCGACGGTCAATCACGTAACCACCGAGCATGAGCTGGCCCTGGGGCGTATGTTGACCGTAGCGGCTAAAATTGCCCAGCAAGAGGGGATTGCAGAAGACGGCTACCGTCTGATCATGAATTGCAATCGTCATGGCGGACAAGAGGTTTACCATATCCACATGCATCTGTTGGGTGGCCGTGTGCTGGGGCCAATGCTGGCACATAAAGGATAAATTGATGAAAATTAACCCGCGGCTCATGCTGCTGGCGGTGATATTGCTGGCCGGATGTAGCTCCCGACCGGCGATTCCCGTCAACGACGGACAAACGCTGGTGATGGAGGCCTCGGTACTGGCGGCGGGAATCAGTGCGGAAAAACCTGAAATTTCAACTGACAACGGTGCGACTGTGACGCGCAGCCAGCTCTATAATGAACAGTCGAAGCCCGTTATCATCAGCTATCGTTTTTACTGGTATGACGCAAAAGGGCTTGAGATTCATCCACTTGAACAACCGCGCACCGTTACGCTACCGGCAAAATCCAGCGTTTCGGTGTCATCTATCGCCAGTTATCCAGACGCACGTAAAGTCCGTCTTTATCTCTCTTTATAAGGGGTGAATTTTGATTAAGGGAATCCATCGATATCTGGTCATTCTCGCTGCAGCGATGATTTTATCAGGGTGTATTAATCGTGGTGAAGCACCAGCACCTGTGGAAGAGGTAAAACCTGTTCCGCAGCAGCCGGTTCCACCACAGCCCACCGTGCCTACGGTGCCAACCGTGCCGCCACAGCCTGGCCCGATTGAGCAGCCACAGCCGACTATTCCGGCCACCCCGAAAGTCCGTCACTATGACTGGGGCAGCACCATGCAGCCGATGGTCGATAAAATGCTGCAGGCCGATGGCGTGAGCGCGGGTGGGGTTCTGCTGGTTGATAGCGTCAATAACCACACCAACGGTTCGCTGCAAACCAGCAAGGCGACAGAAGCCCTGCGCGGGGCGCTGGCAAATAATGGCAAGTTTACCCTTGTTTCCGCGCAGCAGCTTTCACTGGCGAAACAGCAGCTGGGGTTATCACCGCAGGACAGCCTCGGCTCGCGCAGTAAAGCGATTGGCATCGCCCGCAACGTTGGTGCGCAATACGTGCTTTACAGCAACGCCAGCGGCAACGTGAATGCCCCAATGCTGAAAATGCAGCTGATGCTGGTGCAGACAGGCGAAATTATCTGGTCAGGAAGCGGTGCGGTACAACAAACGCAATAGGTCAACGCTGCAAAGCGTGATTGAAAAGCATCTTCCGGCGGCTCAGGCCGCCGGTTGTTTTTCTCATCTTCAGGGATTAAGCGGCGGCAGCCTGCATTTTAAAATAGGCGCACAAGAGTATGTCGCCCGACATCAGCTTGAATCGCCGATGCCCGGCGTTTCGCTCCACAGACAGTATCACGCGTTGCAGCGTGTTGCGCCGGGGATCGGGCCGCGCCCCATTTGCCTGGCTGAGGGCTGGCTTATCGTCGAATGGCTTGGCGGAGAGGTGAAATCGCAGCTTCCCTCACTGCAAACGCTGACGTCGTTGCTGTATGATCTGCACCGGCAACGCGGCTTTGGCTGGCGGATCAGCCTGTTGCCGCTGCTTGACTATTACTGGCAGCACGCGGCACCTGAGCGAAGAACGGTGAGCTGGCTGCGCAGGCTTAAAAAAATGAAGCGGCAAGGCGAGCCTGCGCCACTGCGCCTTGCGCCGCTGCATATGGACGTCCATGCCGGGAATCTGGTGCATCAGCCTTCAGGTATCAAGCTTATCGACTGGGAATATGCCGGTGACGGCGATGTGGCTCTGGAGCTGGCGGCCACTGCGCTGGCGAATCATATCGACAGCGAGCCGCTGGTGGATGCCTACGCACAATTGAGCCACCTTTCGCCGCATAAGTTAAGCCGTCAGGTTGCACGTTGGCAGCCGTGGGTCATGATGCTGATGGCCTCCTGGTATGAGTGCCGTTGGGTACAAACCCAGGACAGAACATTTATAGCGCTTGCAGAGGAGGCCTGGAGCCTGCTGCGGGAGCAGAATTAATCAAGAGAGGTAGATGTGGGCCCGGTAATGTTAGATGTGGCAGGCTTTGAGCTGGATGCCGAAGAGCGCGAAATTCTTCAGCACCCGCTGGTGGGTGGGCTGATTTTGTTTACCCGCAACTATCACGACCCGGAGCAATTGCGGGAGCTGGTACGCCAGATCCGTGAAGCCTCCCGCAATCGTCTGGTGGTCGCCGTTGACCAGGAAGGCGGCCGGGTGCAGCGCTTTCGTGACGGGTTTACCCGTTTGCCGGCCGCCCAGTCTTTTGCCGCCATTCATGGGCTGGAGCAGGGGGGCAAGCTGGCACAGCAGGCGGGCTGGTTAATGGCAAGCGAAATGATTGCCATGGATATCGACATCAGCTTTGCGCCCGTGCTGGATATCGGTCATATCAGCGCCGCCATCGGTGAGCGTTCATACCATGAAGATCCGCGCAAGGCGTTGGCAATGGCGAGTTGTTTTATCGACGGTATGCACGCCGCAGGCATGAAAACGACCGGTAAACATTTCCCCGGCCATGGTGCCGTGACGGCGGACTCCCATAAAGAAACGCCGCAAGACCCGCGTGAAGAAGCGCTGATTCGTGAACACGATATGCAGATCTTCCGCACGCTGATTAGCGAAAATAAACTCGATGCCATAATGCCGGCGCACGTGATTTATAGTGATGTTGACCCGCTTCCGGCGAGCGGTTCGCCGCACTGGCTGAAAACCGTGTTACGTGGGGAGCTCGGCTTTAACGGCGTGATCTTCTCGGACGATTTGTCGATGGAAGGGGCGGCCGTTATGGGCAGCTATGCCCAACGCGGGCAGGCATCGCTTGATGCAGGTTGCGATATGATCCTGGTCTGCAATAATCGTAATGGTGCGGTTAGCGTGTTAGATAACCTGTCGCCGGTCAAAGCAGAGCGTGTTACAGGTTTGTATCATAAAGCTTCATTTACCCGTCAGGAGCTGATGTCGTCAGCGCGCTGGAAGGAAGCAAAGCAGCAGCTTGAGGCGCTGCATGAGCAGTGGCAAGCCCACAAGGCGGGTCTTTAACTCCCCGGGCCAAACGGCCTGAATTGGTGTGGTGAGGATGCAATGATTATCTATTTACACGGTTTCGACTCCAACAGTCCCGGTAACCATGAAAAGGTGCTGCAACTCCAGTTTATCGATCCCGACGTGCGGCTTATCAGCTACAGCACGCGGCATCCGAAACACGATATGCAGCACCTGCTCAAAGAAGTCGACAAGATGCTGCAGCTCAGCGTCGATGAGCGCCCGCTGATTTGTGGCGTGGGTCTGGGGGGCTTCTGGGCCGAACGGATCGGTTTTTTGTGTGATATTCGCCAGGTGATTTTTAATCCGAACCTGTTCCCGCAGGAAAATATGGAAGGAAAAATCGACCGGCCTGAGGAGTACAGCGATATTGCGACCAAGTGTGTGCAAAACTTCCGTGAGAAAAACCGCGATCGCTGCCTGGCTATTTTGTCGCGCAATGACGAAGCGCTGGATAACGTGCGCGCCGCAGAACTGCTTCATCCCTACTATGAAATCGTATGGGATCGGGAACAGGGCCATAAATTCAAAAACATCTCACCGCATCTGCAGCGTATAAAAGCCTTTAAAACATTGGGCTAAATTAGGTGTTAAAGAGTGCTTTTCAAAAGGGTCAGCCATCGGCTGGCCCTTTTTGTTTATCTTTCCAGCAGAAAAATTTGATGCATATCAATTTTGGTATGACCAATACACCATCCATGTTATTCTTTGGTCACATTAGTGCGTTTGTTTGGGTAACTTGTTGTTAATTAAATGCTATTTTTATAACCTTTAATTAACAATTGGTTAATATTTTAAGGGGGTCACTTTGACTACGCCATTAAGAAAGATTGTCATTGTCGGTGGTGGTGCTGGCGGACTTGAACTGGCCACTCAGTTAGGTAAAAAACTGGGTCGTGGTAAGCAAGCGAAGGTTACGCTTATCGATCGCAACCACAGCCATTTATGGAAGCCGCTGTTGCATGAAGTGGCAACCGGCTCACTGGATGAAGGCGTTGATGCGCTGAGCTACCTGGCTCACGCTCGTAACCATCATTTCCAGTTCCAGCTTGGTTCGGTGGTTGATATTAATCGCGAAAGCAAAACGCTGACGCTCGCCGAGCTGCGTGACGACAAAGGCGAGCTGCTGGTTCCCGAGCGCAAGGTTCCTTACGACACTTTAGTGATGGCGTTAGGCAGCACCTCAAACGACTTCAACACGCCGGGCGTGAAAGACCATTGCATCTTCCTGGATAACCCGCATCAGGCGCGGCGCTTCCACTCCGAAATGCTGAATCTGTTCCTTAAATACTCTGCAAATCTCGGAGCCAGCGGCAAAGTGAATATCGCCATCGTCGGCGGCGGCGCGACCGGGGTGGAACTCTCGGCTGAGCTGCATAACGCGGTAAAACAGCTGCACAGCTACGGTTACAAAGGCCTGACTAACGAAGCGTTGAACGTCACGCTGGTGGAGGCGGGCGAGCGTATTCTGCCCGCGTTGCCGCCGCGTATTTCTGCCGCGGCGCATAGCGAACTGACCAAACTCGGGGTGCGCGTTCTGACGCAAACCATGGTGACATCTGCTGATGCAGGCGGCCTGAACACCAAAGACGGCGAATATATCGCCGCGGATCTGATGGTGTGGGCGGCAGGTATCAAAGCCCCGGACTTTATGAAAGATATTGGAGGACTGGAAACTAACCGCATTAACCAGTTAGTGACCGAGCCTACGCTGCAAACCACGCGCGATCCCGATATCTATGCGATTGGTGACTGTGCTTCATGCGCGCGCCCTGAAGGCGGCTTCGTGCCTCCGCGCGCGCAGGCTGCACACCAGATGGCCTCGCTGGTGCTGAGCAATATTCAGGCGCAGATGAAAGATAAGCCGCTGAAATCTTATGTTTATAAGGATCACGGTTCTCTGGTTTCGCTCTCAAGATTCTCAACGGTCGGCAGCCTGATGGGCAACCTGATGCGCGGTTCGATGATGGTAGAAGGGCGCATGGCGCGTTTTGTCTACATCTCGCTGTATCGTATGCACCAGGTCGCCCTGCATGGTTACTTTAAAACCGGCCTGATGATGCTGGTGGGCAGTATCAACCGCGTGATTCGTCCACGTTTAAAACTGCACTAATCCTCTCCTGGTTCTGCCTGCAAACCCGGTTTCACGCCGGGTTTCTCCCCCGCTAAAGCAGCATAAAAATCTATAAATGAGCGATTGATGCTTAGGATTTCTCTCAAACGTATAGCTTCTATCGGCGATTCAGCACTTTTCATCCGTTGTCTGATTGGTGAAAAAAGCGCTTCTGTTGCAAGATTGTAAGCAATTGCACAATCAGGAGGATGTCCTGTGAATAAATCAATGTTAGCGGGTATAGGTATCGGCGTGGCCGCAGCACTGGGTGTGGCGGCGGTTGCCAGCATGAATGTTTTTGACCGTGGCCCTCAGTTCGCACAGGTGGTGTCAGCGACGCCGATTAAGGAAACCATTAAAACACCGCGCCAGGAGTGCCGAAATGTTACGGTGACGCATCGTCGCCCGGTGCAGGATGAAAACCGTATTCTTGGTTCTGCGCTAGGGGCGGTTGCCGGTGGCGTGATTGGCCATCAGTTTGGCGGCGGGCGCGGTAAAGACGTTGCAACGGTGGCAGGCGCACTAGGCGGCGGTTACGCAGGCCACCAGGTGCAGGGGGCGATGCAGGAGCGTGATACCTACACCACGACCCAGCAGAAATGCAAAACCGTCTACGACAAATCAGAAAAAATGCTCGGTTACGACGTGACCTACCGCATTGGCGAGCAGCAGGGCAAAATCCGCATGGATAAAGATCCGGGCACCCAGATCCCGCTCAATGATAACGGCCAGCTAGTGCTGAATAAAATGTAACGCATAATACTCAAGCCCCTTTTAATAATAGGGGCTTGAGATTGCTGACAAAGAAAGGAAAAACGTGGTTTTCCTTTCTTGTGGTGATCAGCGTGGTGATCAGCCGAAAATCAATAAATTGATTTTCCTTGTTTTTTTAGTGATGGTCCATGTTCGTTTTGCGAAAGTCATGGGGTTTGCCATCAGTCTGGGCTGGCGTATTGCTCACAGGGTGGGGTTTTCTATGTCGTTATGGTGTTCCTGGTGTTAACGCGCGATGTCAATGCCTCGCTGCATTCGCTTACCGGTAGAGCTCGGCGCTGACATGCATATTGCCGTTGCTACCGGGTTCTCTCATCAGTATTGAGCGGTAGTATCTGGCGGCGTGCCGCTCCGCTATCGTCATTGATC
>NZ_RPOH01000070.1 GCF_003818135.1 Buttiauxella warmboldiae
GCGTATATTACGCTTTCCTCCTGCAGAGTCAAGCGTTTATTTTCGCTTTTCGTCTGGCTGACGGGCCGGTTGGTAAGCCGTTGTGCCGTGTCAGTGGAGGCGCAGTATAGGGATTTTACGGAAGCTGACAAGCGTTTATTGCAAAAAGATTATCAACAGTCTTTTTTTTCGACAAAAACCCTGCAAAAGCCCTGAAAGACGAGATTTTTGCTGTTTTAAACATCAGAAAAGGAGGCCCGATGGCATACTACTAACAGAAACAAAGCTAAAGGAATTGCCTATATGTCTCTCTCTGCACAACAGCTCGCGGCGCAAAAGAACCTTTCCTATGTTCTTGCGGAAAAACTGGCACAACGCATTCTTCGGGGGGAGTACCAGGCGGGTAGCATTTTGCCCGGCGAAATCGAATTGGGTGAAATCTTCGGCGTTAGCCGCACCGCGGTACGAGAAGCGGTAAAGACATTGACCGCGAAAGGGATGGTTTTACCGCGCCCACGCATTGGTACCCGCGTTATGCCTCGCAGCCACTGGAACTTCCTTGATAAGGAGCTGCTCACCTGGTGGATGACCGAGGAGAACTTTACTGACGTAGTGGAGTACTTCCTCGTCATGCGCAATAGCCTCGAGCCGCAAGCCTGCGCAATGGCGGCGATTAATGGTAGCGCTGAGCAGAAAGCATTGCTTAATGAGATGATGGCAGAGATGGTAAAGCTGAAAGCGGCATTTGACCGCCAGCGCTGGATAGAGGTCGATATGGCCTACCATGAACAAATCTATGCCATGAGTGGCAACCCTTTCCTTTGTTCTTTCGCTAACTTATTCCGTTCTATTTATTACAATTACTTCACTGCAATAACCGATAACCAGGTGATTAAGCTCGATCTGCATCAGGCAATTGTTGATGCCATTACTCAGGGCGACAGCCAGGCCGCGTTACTCGCCGGCCAGACACTGTTAAAAGAACCTTTTACTCAAGGGTAAAGCCGCGCGTTTCTGGCTGCGTTAAACATCAGGATCAAAATGACCAAAACAGCTCGCAGTATGGCCGGATTACCGTGGATAGCGGCAATGGCTTTCTTTATGCAGGCGCTGGATGCCACGATTCTCAACACGGCGTTACCCGCAATCGCCCAAAGTCTGGGGCGCTCACCGCTGGCGATGCAATCCGCGATTATCAGCTACACCCTCACGGTGGCGATGTTAATCCCCGTTAGCGGCTGGCTTGCTGACCGCTTTGGCACGCGGCGTGTGTTTATGGTCGCGGTTTCCCTCTTCACTCTCGGCTCGTTTGCCTGCGCGATGTCAGGCTCGCTCGGGGAATTAGTCGCCTTTCGCGTAATACAGGGGATCGGCGGAGCGATGATGATGCCGGTCGCCCGCTTAGCATTATTACGTGCCTATCCGCGCAGCGAACTCCTGCCGGTATTAAACTTTGTCACTATGCCAGGGCTTGTCGGCCCGATCTTAGGCCCGCTGCTTGGCGGTGTATTAGTGACGTGGGCAAGCTGGCACTGGATTTTCCTCATTAATATACCTATCGGCATTCTCGGGCTGATCTACGCCCGCAAATACATGCCCAACTTTACAACGCCACGCCGCGGTTTCGATATGACCGGTTTTCTTTTGTTTGGCCTGAGCCTGGTGTGTATTTCGAGCGGGATGGAGTTATTCGGCGAACATCTTGTTGCCAGCTATATCGGTCTTTTGACCATCGTCGGAGGACTGCTTCTGTTAGCTGCATATATCTGGCATGCCCGCCGCCACCCAACGCCGCTTATCGCCCTGCCGATGTTCCGTACCAGAACCTTCTCCATTGGGATTATCGGCAATCTCGCTTCGCGTTTAGGGACGGGATGCGTTCCTTTCCTGATGCCTTTAATGCTGCAGGTCGGTTTTGGCTATTCGGCCCTGATCGCCGGCTGCATGATGGCGCCAACCGCAATCGGGTCTCTGCTGGCAAAATCTACCGTAACGCAAGTGTTGCGCCACTTGGGCTATCGGAAAACGTTAGTGGGCGTTACGCTGGTTATCGGTTTGCTGATTGGGCAGTTCTCATTGCAGACGCCAGGGGGGGAGGTGTGGCTGTTGATACTGCCGCTGTTTATTCTGGGAATGGCGATGTCCACGCAGTTCACGGCGATGAACACCATTACGCTTGCCGATCTCACCGATGAAAACGCCAGTAGCGGTAATAGCGTGCTGGCCGTCACCCAGCAGCTGGCAATCAGCCTTGGCGTAGCGGTAAGTGCGGCGGTGCTGCGTCTGTATGAAGGTATCGAAAGTATCAATACTGTCGAGCAGTTCCACTACACCTTCCTGACGATGGGGGCTGTGACGCTGGTTGCGTCGCTGGTGTTCTTGCTGTTACGCCCGAAAGACGGGCGCAACATGATTAAGCGCTAGACGGAGCCACGCTCCACCAGCTCAGGGGTGAGAAACAGGCGCTGTTGTTCCAGCGTGGGTTGCGCCATTCGATGAATTAACACATCCACGGCCAGCTCACCCAGTTCATCTTTAGGCTGGTGAATAGTGGTGAGCGGCGGCGTCATATAGCGTGCCAGCTCAATATCGTCATAGCCGACTACCGCCATATCCTGCGGCACCTTCAAACCAGCCTGATACAAGGCATGATATGCCCCGACCGCCATGGCATCGTTGCCGGTAAATACGGCATGCGGCGGTTCTTCCAGCGCCAGCAGTGAATTCATCGCAGTGAAACCGCCCTGAAACTCAAAGTCACCGATGATTTCGTAACCTTCACGAATCTCAAGTTCTGCCTGGTTCATGGCATTGCGATAACCTTCCAGCCGCAAACGCGCCGGGGTTTTATCCTGCGGGCCAGCAATACAGGCGATTCGGGTGTAGCCATTAGCGATCAGATGCTGCGTGGCCATCTCGCCACCGAGTAAAGAATTATCCTGAATAACATCGCATTCGCCATCAAAAGGCGACCAGTCCATCATCACGGTGGGAATAGCAGGATAGCGGCTTATTATGACCGGCGAAGGAAGGTGTGTTTCGGTACATAGCAGCAAAAGGCCGTCAACGCGCTTTTGCAGCAGCGTTTCCAGATTGCGGTTCATGCGCTGTTCGTCACCTTCGGTATTACACAACACCAGGCTATAACCGCGCTCAAAGCAGCTGCGTTCAACGCCGCGCACCAGTTCAGAGTAAAACGGATTACTGCTGGCGGTGATTAACATCCCTATCGTATGCGTTTGATTGAGTTTAAGACTACGCGCCAGAGCAGATGGCGCATAGTTAAGCGTGGTGATTGCCGCATCGACCTTAGCGCGAATGGCGTCACTCACGAAACGGTCATTATTAATGACGTGGGAAACGGTAGAGGTCGAAACCCCAGCCATCTTCGCGACGTCTTTCATGGTGGCCATGATTATCCTTGCTGTTGCAAAAACTCGTCGATTTCGTGACGCCACGGCACGGAAGGTTGAGCCCCCTTGCGAGTTACGGCAATCGCGGCGGCGGCATGGGCAAAACGAATCGCTTCACTCATCGGTTTTTCTTCCAGCAACGCGGTGACCAGCGCACCGTTAAAGGTGTCGCCCGCAGCGATAGTATCCACGGCTTTGACTTTAAAACCGGGAACACGCTGGCCTTTACCTTTTTCACTCAGCCAGACGCCGCGGCTACCGAGTGTGATAATCACAGTTTCAATCCCTTTGGCATGAAGTCGCTCAGAAGCCTGCGCCGCGTCATCGTCATTTTCGACCCGCACGCCGGTCAGCTTTTCCGCTTCGGTTTCATTTGGCGTAATCATATTCACCAGCCCGAGCAGCTCGTCAGAGAGTTCACAGGCAGGCGCAGGATTAAGCACGACTTTGGTCTGGTGCTGATGGGCTATTTTCGCCGCCGCCAGCACGCTTGCCAGCGGTGACTCAAGCTGCATTAAAAGTGCTGAAGCCTCTGCGATTTTCTGCTGCTGTTCGGCCACCAGCGCTGGCGTTAATGCCGCGTTCGCCCCGGCGTGAATACCTATCACATTTTCCCCGGCACCATTGACGAAAATCAGCGCAACACCTGTAGAGACACCTTTAATAGTGCTGACCGGAGAGGTATCGATTTTGTCGTTTGCCAGCTGTTTGCAAACGCGGCTTCCGGTGTCGTCTTCACCCACACAGGCAATAAAAGCAATGTCTGCGCCGCTGCGTCCGGCAGCAACGGCCTGGTTGGCCCCTTTCCCGCCAAACGCCACCTGATACTCTTGCCCGCTGACCGTTTCACCCGGCGTCGGAAAATGTTCGAGATTAAGGATATGATCGGCATTGATACTGCCAAGAACGACAAGCTTACCGTTAGTTTTCATTTTTATCAGTCCAGTTAAGTGCGCCACTCCAGCTCCCGGAGTGGCGCGGTGCCCTGCTTTGCTTTGGTCTTATTTCGTAATCAGTTTTAAATCAACCGGGATACTGGACTCAACTTTCTCACCTTTGAGAACCTTGTCAGCGGTTTCAACGCCGATAGCACCAATCTGGTCAGCCATCTGAGCCACCGTGGCCCCCAGTTTGCCGCCTTCAACAGCTTTTACTCCATCAGCCGTACCATCGAAGCCCACAACCAGCACATCAGTTTTACCGGCGGTTTGCAGCGCACGCAGTGCGCCCAGCGCCATTTCGTCATTCTGCGCAAACACCGCCTGTACGTCAGGATGCGCTGTCAGCAGGTTCTGCATTACGTTCAGGCCTTTAGTACGGTCGAAGTCAGCAGGCTGGCTCGCCAGAACGGTAAATTTGTGTGCAGCAGTCGCTTGTTTGAAGCCTTCTCCCCGTTCACGCGCGGCAGAGGCACCGGCGATACCTTGCAGTTCGATAACTTTCGCACCTTCACCCAGCTTCTTAGCAATAAAGTCGCCCGCCATTTTACCACCGGCGACGTTATCAGAAGCGATATGGCTCACCACCGTCCCCTGATTCGCCATACGGTCGAGCGTAATGACCGGGATTTTAGCCTGGTTCGCCATTTTCACCGCATTGCCGACCGCATCGGAGTCCGTTGGGTTGATAAGCATCAGCTTGGTGCCACGAACCGTCAGGTCCTGCACGTTAGCCAGCTCTTTTGCCGGGTTGTTTTGCGAATCCAGAACAATCAGGTTGTAGCCCAGCTTGTCAGCCTCTTTTTGTGCGCCGTCTTTCAGAGAAACGAAGAAGGGGTTATTGAGGGTGGAAACCACCAGCGCGATAGTGTCTTTGGCCATTGCGTTTGCGCTTACGGTGGCGCTGAGCACCACCGCGGAAACCAGAGTAGCCAGCTTTTTCATATTCATAGTCAGATGTCCTGTAGGGTTATGATTGTTACTGCTTTTTGTTGTCCACCAGCACCGCCAGTAAAATAACTACGGCTTTGACGATCATCTGGTAATAAGAAGAAACACCTAATAAATTCAGACCGTTGTTAAGGAATCCCAGGATCAGCGCACCGATCAGCGTCCCAACGATACGCCCTTTCCCACCCGCGAGGCTTGTGCCGCCAAGTACAACCGCCGCGATGGCATCCAGCTCGTAGCCTGTCCCCGCCGTCGGTTGCGCAGAAGAAAGACGCGCCACTTCGATGATCCCAGCCAAAGAGGCCAGCAAGCCGCAAAGTGAGTAAACGATAATTTTGACTTTATTGACGCTGATGCCGGACAAACGCGTTGCCGCTTCGTTACCGCCAAGCGCATAGATATAGCGGCCCAGCCGCGTGTGATGCAGCATGTACCATGCCGCCAGGAAGACAACGCCCATAATCCACACCGGCGTCGGGATCCCCAGCGGACGGCCAATACCAAACCAGCCAAACAGATCGGCGTTATCAGAAAAACCGGTGTTCACCGGACTGCCGTTGGTATACACCATGGTCACACCACGCAGCAGAAGCATCATCACCAGCGTGGCGATAAATGCCTGCACTCGCCCTTTAGCGACGATCGCCCCGGTCACGGCCCCGATCGCGGCACCCAGCGCCAGCGCTCCGGCAACGGCCAGTAGCGCATTCACTTCCAGGCCCACAATCGATGCGGCTACCGCTCCGGTGAGCGCCAGTAAAGAGCCCACGGACAGGTCAATCCCGGAAGTGAGAATAACCAGCGTCATCCCCACCGCCATAATGGCGTTCACGGAGGTTTGTTGCAGGATATTGAACAGATTATTGACGGTAAAAAAGTTCGGGCTAAGGCTCGAAACCACCGCAATCAGCACCAGCAGTGCGATCAGTGATTTTTGCTCTAACAGCCACGCTTTAGTGAACCAGCGACGGGTCGGAATAGACTGGGTACTCATTTTGCAGACTCCTGATTCACGCGATTTAGCTTACCGACGGCGGCCGCCATAAGCATTTCCTGGGTGGCCTCTTCGCGAGTAAATTCCCCGCCGGTATGCCCTTCATGCATCACCATAATTCGGTCGCTCATCCCGAGCACCTCGGGCATTTCGGACGACACCAGAATGATGCTTAACCCATCGGCTTTGAACTGATTGATTAACTGATAAATTTCTTTTTTTGCCCCCACGTCAACGCCGCGTGTCGGCTCATCAAGAATTAATACTTTCGGGCGCGTCATCAGGCCACGGGCGATCGCCACTTTTTGCTGATTGCCACCGGAAAGCAGGCCAATGGGCTGTTCCATCGACGGGGTTTTCACGTTGAACAAACGGATAAAGTCCTGTACCGCTTGCTGTTCATCTTTGTGCCGCAGGCTACCCACGTTATGGCTGAAATAGCGCAGCGCGGTCAGCGACATGTTCTCTTTTACCGACATGCCGAGCACCAGGCCGTCGCGTTTACGGTCTTCAGAGATGTAGACAATACCGTTTGCCAGGCCGTCCTGCGGCGAACGCGTCACTACTTCACGGCCATTCAGCGCCACATAACCGCCGGTACGCGGCAGTGCGCCATACAGCACTTTCATTAATTCGGTGCGACCCGCGCCCATCAAACCGGCAACGCCGAGGATCTCGCCTTTGCGCAAGTTGAAACTCACGTCATGCACGCCGGGCCCGCAGAGGTTATCAACGCGCAGGAGTATTTCACCGGGTGCTTTATCCAGATGGGGATATTGCTCTTCAAGCTTGCGCCCGACCATCATTTCGATAAGCGTATCTTCAGTGAGCGTATCCACTGCGCGTTCAGCAATAAATTGCCCATCGCGAAACACAGTTACGTCATCACAAATCTCGAAGATTTCTTTCATGCGGTGCGAGATATAAACGATGCCGCGCCCCTGAGCTTTTAGCTCGCGGATCGCGCGGAATAAAGATTCGGTTTCGGTATCCGTCAATGCGTCAGTCGGTTCGTCCATCACAATGACTTTCGACTCGAAGCTCAGCACTTTGGCGATTTCGACCATTTGCTGATCGCCAATCGACAGGTCGCCCACCAGTTTCTGGCTGTTAAAACGCAGGTTGAGTCTGGCGAGTAATTTATCCGCTTCGGCATACATCGTGTGCCAGTCGATTTTGCCAAAACGGTTGACGAATTCACGGCCAAGGAAGATGTTTTCCGCAATGCTGAGCTGCGGGATCAGGTTGAGCTCCTGGTGAATAATACCAATGCCCGCTTCCTGTGAGGCTTTCGGGCCATGAAAGGTGGTTTCTTTACCCAACCACCGCAGCGAGCCCGCATCGCGTTGATAGATGCCGGTGAGCACTTTCATCATGGTGGACTTGCCCGCGCCGTTTTCGCCCACCAGCGCCATTACGCGTCCTGGATAAACGTTCAGCGCCGCACCGGAAAGGGCTTTTACTCCCGGGAACGACTTATCGATCCCTTTTAATTGCAGTAACGGTTCCATGGCTTGCCTCAGAATGTGACGCCTGCACAGAGAATGATATTCGCATACGGGGAACACTCCCCGCTGCGAATAACCGCCCGACTCTCCGCGGTGTGCTGCTTGAACTGCTCATGACTGATGTAACGAACCGCAATGGTGTTTCCCTGGTGTTGTTGCAGCTGCCCGATGTAACTGAGCAACGTTTCGTGGAGCTGGGGATTATGCTGTTTTATTTCCGAAGCTAAGATCGCCGCTTCAACCTGCATCTCTTGTGTTACGACTTCAACGACCTGCATAAAACCTGGTACGCCGTGAGTCAGGGCCAAATCAATACGCGGTGTCGCGTGTGGAATGGGCAACCCGGCGTCAGCAACCACCAGCGTGTCGGTGTGGCCAAGACGGGAAATAACGGACGAGATATCAGCGTTGAGAACTTTGCCTTTCTTCATTTTTTTACTCCACCAGCGAAACGTTTCGCTGAGGTAAAGTGTAGGAAATGTAGTGATGGGAAAACAACCAGCGCGTGACGAAAATGTGATCGCTATCGAAACGTTTCGCCGATCTGTGGCAAAACAAAGGAGATAAACGTGCGGACATAAACAAGGAGAAAAACAGCAGGCAAAGATGACGGTTTCGATGAAAAAACGCCCCTTCGGATGAAGAGGCGCAGTGATTAGATCTCTACCTGGGTTCCTAACTCGATAACCCGGTTGGGTGGAATTTCGAACTGGTCAGGCGCGCGCAGGGCGTTGCGTTGCAGGGCCATAAACAGCTTACCGCGCAGGCGTAAATACCATGGACGTTTGCCGATAATCAGCGACTCATGCGACATAAAGAACGATGTCTCCATCATGCGGCAGCTCAGCCCTTCCAGGCCGCAGCGGTGGAACACCTCCTCCACGTTTGGCGTTTCGCGCCAGCCATAGCTTGCGACTACGCGCCAGAAGGTTGGCGAAAGCTGTTCAATAGCGACACGGCGCACGTTATGAACGTATGGCGCATCTTCGGTGCGCAGCGTCAGCAGTACCACCCGCTCATGCAGCACTTTGTTGTGCTTGAGGTTATGCAGCATCGCGAAAGGGATCACGTTCAGCGCACGGGACATATAAACCGCGGTGCCCGGCACACGTACCGGCGGCGATTTTTCCAGTGAGGCAATCATCGCTTCCAGGGAATTTCCATGCTCATGCATACGACGCAGCAGGCGGAAACGTTCGCTTTTCCAGGTCGTCATAATGATCAACATCACCAGCGCCAGGCAGAGCGGCAGCCAGCCCCCGGAGAAAATTTTCACCACGTTTGCCGAGAACAATGGAATATCGATACACAGGAATGCAAAACCCATCAGCAGCACGGCAATTCTGTTCCAGCGCCAGCTTTGGGCGGCAACCGTACAGCAAAGAATAGAGGTCAGTACCATAGTACCGGTTACCGCAATACCGTAAGCGGCCGCCAGGTTGCTGGAGTGCTCAAAACTGACAATCACGATAACCACCGAGATATAGAGCAGCCAGTTAATAGCCGGCACATAAATCTGCCCGGATTCCATTTCCGAGGTGTGGATAATGCGCATTGGCGACAGATACCCCAGACGCACGGCCTGGCGCGTCAACGAGAACACGCCGGAAATCACCGCCTGAGAGGCGATAACGGTGGCAAGCGTTGCCAGAATCATCAGCGGGATCAGCGCCCAGTCAGGCGCCAGCAAGAAGAACGGGTTCTTAATCGCTTCCGGCGTTTTAAGCAGCAGCGCGCCCTGGCCGAAATAGTTCAGCACCAGAGACGGCAGCACCACGGAAAACCAGGCAATGCGAATCGGCAATTTACCGAAGTGGCCCATATCGGCATACAGCGCCTCAACTCCCGTAATAGAAAGCACCACCGCACCGAGTGCAAAGAACGAAACGGTTTTATATTCCAGGAAGAAGTGTATCGCCCAGGCAGGGTTCAGCGCCTGAAGCACTTCCGGGTTGGCCATAATACTGCGCGCGCCTAACACCGCCAGCACCAGGAACCACAGCATCATCACCGGAGCAAACAGTTTACCCACCATACCGGTACCGTGTTTCTGAATCATAAACAGCAGCGTCAGGACCACTATCGACAGCGGCACGATGTAGGCGTCAAGCTGCGGTGCGGCTATCTCCAGCCCTTCAATGGCCGACATCACCGATATTGCCGGCGTGATGACCACCTCGCCATAGAAGAAGCTGCCGCCGATCAATCCCATGATCACCAGCACCGAGGTCATTTTTGCCGAAGTATGACGCCCAGCCAAAGACATCAGCGTCAATATACCGCCTTCACCCGCGTTATCAGCACGCATAACAAAAGTGAGATATTTCACCGAGACGACCAGGATCAGCAGCCAGAAAATCAAAGACAAAAAGCCAAATACGGCGTCGCGTTCTACGCCAAAACCAAATTGACCAGACAGACATTCCCGCAGGGTATAAAGCGGGCTGGTACCGATATCACCGTATACCACCCCAATTGCAGCCAGCGTTATCGCAGGCAATGATTGTTTATTATCAGCGCTCATAGACTAATCTTTTGTTGGAATCCTGAAAGCGTGTGCTTAGTCCCTTGGCCCACAAAAAGGCGCACAGTATGCACGATAATCAAGGAAGTCATACCTCTAAATACCACAGGCTTAACTTATGTCAGGGAAAAAATAGCCGTACATCAATCCATTAACGCTAATATAGCTGAACGATATACTCGCTAACCCACTGGGGTTTATACCGCGTAAGGATGCAATGCTAATTATGGCTCAATCACGTTTGTTGGCTGAAAGAATTTCACGGCTTAGCTCAGCGCTGGAACAAGGATTGTTTGAACGCAGCCACGCGGTGCGGCTTTGCCTGCTGGCAGCGTTGAGCGGTGAAAGTGTGTTCCTGCTTGGCCCGCCGGGTATCGCCAAAAGTTTGATTGCCCGCCGCCTGAAGTTCGCCTTTCAGCATGCACGCGCTTTTGAATACCTGATGACGCGCTTCTCCACGCCGGAAGAGGTGTTTGGCCCGTTATCCATCCAGGCTTTAAAAGATGAAGGCCGCTATGAGCGCCTGACCGCGGGCTATTTGCCGGAAGCGGAAATCGTCTTTCTTGATGAAATCTGGAAGGCCGGGCCTGCGATCCTCAATACCCTGCTGACCGCCATCAACGAACGCCGTTTTCGCAACGGGGCCAGCGAAGAGAAAATCCCGATGCGTTTGCTGGTGGCGGCATCCAACGAACTCCCCGAAGCCGACAGCAGCCTGGAAGCGTTGTATGACCGAATGCTGATTCGCCTGTGGCTCGATAAAGTGCAGGATAAAGGTAATTTCCGCTCGATGCTCGTCAGCCAGCATGATGAAAACCACAATCCGGTGCCGGAAAATCTGCAGGTTTCTGACGAGGAGTATTTCCAGTGGCAAAAAGAAATCAGCACGGTTTTGCTGCCAGATACTGTTTTTGAGCTGATTTTCACTTTGCGCCAGCAGCTAGAAAATATACCGGGCGCGCCTTATGTTTCCGACCGCCGCTGGAAGAAAGCCCTGCGCCTGCTGCAGGCCAGCGCCTTCTTTAGCGGGCGCAATGCCGTCGCCCCCATCGATTTGATCCTGCTAAAAGATTGCCTGTGGCATGACACTGCCGCGATGAATTTAATGCAACAGCAGCTGGAAGTATTGATGACCGGGCACGCCTGGCAGCAGCATGCCATGCTGAGTAAATTAGCCGCCATCGTGCAGCGCCGCATCCAGCTGCAGCAGCAACAGAGCGACCGCGAAGCGATTACCGTCACCAAACAGGGCGGAATGTTCAGCCGTCGCCCGCAGTACCAGCTGCCTGATTATCTGACGGGGGAAACGCTGACGCTGCTGCTTCAGCAGCCGTTGAAACTGCACGATATCGAGGTTATCCATATTGCTGTTTCCCGCGAAGCCTGTGCTCAGTGGTTAATAAAGGGGGGTGAGCTGCGCGGCAAACTCAACGGTATTGGTTTTGCCCAGGTCTTGAACATCGAGGTCGATAGCAGCCAGCATCTGGTTTTGCGCGATATCAGCCTGCAAAGTACACGCCTGATGATGCCCGGCAAACAGCAGCAGGGGATGCCGGAAGAGATCAAACAGCAGCTCGACTCTCTGGAAGCGCTGCTCCACCAGCAGCATGAGCGCTTTAACGACCAGCAAAAATGCCTGTTTATCCACCAGCAATGGCTCGGGAAAATTGAAGCCAGCCTGCAGGACATAGCGGAACAGATTAAACAGGCGCGCCACTGATGCTCAGCGTTGAAGCTCTTGATGCAATCCTCACCATTGGCGAGGGAGAGCTTATTGAAGGGATCATAGTCGCGTTGCTGGCCACTCCTCAGCTGGCGCTGTTTTTTGAAAAATTCCCGCGGATGAAAAACGCGGTCACCAGAGACATTCCCCGCTGGCGTGAATTACTTCAGGCGCGGCTGCATGAAACTAATGTGCCGCAAGATCTGGCACGTGAAGTTCTGTGCTATCAGCAAAGCCAGCTGCTCACCAGCAGCCAGCTCTCGGCAGCACTGCCGCAGATTTTACTGCTGCTGGAAAGCCTCGATTCACCGTTTTTTGGGCAGATGCAAAAAACGGTGGCTGAAACGCCTCATCTGACAGCCGCACAGCAAACCCTATTTTTGCAGCGCTGGCGGCTGAGCCTGGTGGTACAGACGACATCGCTTAACCAGCAATTGCTGGAAGATGAACGTGACCAGCTGCTGGCAGAAGTTGAGCAGCGCCTGGCGTTAAGCGGCCAACTTGAACCGGTTATGGTCGATAGTGATAACGCCGCCGGGCGGCTGTGGGATATGAGCGCAGGAACGCTTAAACGCGGGGATTACCAGCTTATCGTTGAGTACGGCGACTTTCTTGCCGGTCAGCCGGAATTGCTGAAGCTGGCTGAACAGCTAGGGCGTTCGAAAGAAGCCAAAGCCGTGCCAAAGCAAGATGCGCCAGCCGAAACCTGGCGCATGCTGGTACGCGAGCCAGCATGCGTACCGGAACAGGTTGATGGATTGCAGCGTAGTGATGACATCTTGCGTTTACTGCCGCCCGAACTGGCAACGCTCGGCATTAGCGAGCTGGAGTTTGAGTTCTACCGCAGGCTGGTGGAAAAGCAATTGCTGACCTACCGGTTACATGGCGATGCCTGGCGCGAGAAAGTGGTTGAACGTCCTGTCGTGCACCAGGATTTTGACCAACAGCCGCGCGGGCCGTTTATTGTTTGTGTGGATACATCCGGTTCAATGGGCGGCTTTAACGAACAGTGCGCCAAAGCTTTTTGCCTGGCACTGATGCGCGTGGCGCTGGCCGACAACCGGCGCTGCTTTATTATGCTGTTCTCCAGCGAAGTGGTGCGTTATGAAGTGTCTGGAGCTGATGGAATAGAGCAGGCGATCCGTTTTCTGAGCCAGCGCTTTCGCGGCGGTACCGATCTGGCGAGCTGTTTTCGAGCGATCGCTGAAAAAATGCAGGGCAGTGAATGGCATGACGCCGATGCAGTGGTGATTTCAGACTTTATTGCCCAGCGGCTGCCGGATGAGGTGGTGATGCAGGTTAAAGATCTCCAGCGCCGCCACCAGCATCGTTTTCATGCGGTGGCGATGTCCGCCCATGGCAAACCCGGCATCATGCGCATATTCGATCATATCTGGCGCTTTGACACCGGGATGCGTAGCCGCCTGCTGCGTCGCTGGCGGCGTTAATCATGCTTACAGCAGCGATGCGACTTTAGCGTGAACTTCTGAGGGCCACACTCCGCACTGCACCTGGCCGATGTGCGGCTGTTGCAGTAACAGCATCACCAAACGCGACTGCCCGATGCCGCCGCCAATAGTTTGCGGCATTTCACCTTTCAGCAGGGACTGGTGCCACTCAAGCTGCAGACGATCTTCATCGCCGGTGGTCGCCAGCTGACGCTGCAATGCTTGCGCATCCACGCGGATCCCCATAGAAGAAAGTTCAAACGCATCTTCCAGCACCGGGTTCCAGACCATGATGTCACCGTTCAGCCCCTTAAAATCACCCAGGCTGGCTGTAGACCAGTCATCATAATCGGGGGCGCGAACATCGTGGCGTTTGCCATCCGCCAGCTTACCGCCGATACCGATCAGGAACACCGCGCCCAGCTCTTTAGCAATCGCTCTCTCCCGCCCTTTGGCATCCAGATCGGGGAAACGGCGTTGTAATTCTTCACTATGAACAAAGTGAATTTGTTCGGGCAGGAAAGGCGTCAAACCGTACTGTTCACTCACAGCGGCTTCCGTGGCTTTCATTGCCGCCCAGATGCTTTCTACCGTTTGCTTCAGCGTACCGAGATGGCGCTCGCCTTCACCCATTACACGCTCCCAGTCCCACTGATCGACATACACAGAGTGAATTGGGGTTAAACGATCTTCATCGGGGCGCAGGGCTTTCATATGCGTGTAAAGCCCTTCGCCCGCGCTGAAGTCGTGCTGGCCGAGCGTTTTTCTTTTCCATTTAGCCAGCGAATGCACCACTTCAAACTGCGCTTCCGGCAAGGTTTTCACCTTAACCTGCACCGCTTTTTCACAACCAGACAGATTGTCCTGAGTGCCATCCCCCACGCGGCTAAGAATCGGCGCCTGGACCTCGATCAAACCAAGCTTATCTTCCAGCTGACGGGAAAAATGGGACTTAACAAAACTAATCTGACGTTGTTTAGCGATCCAGGCAGTTTTCATAGCGTTCTCTTTATTGTGTTGTTTTACTGCCGATGATTAAGCAACAAGAAGGGCATCACATTCAATAATCAACAATAAAAAAGCCTTACCTGTTTTTAATTAACTAATTTAAGGCTATAAAAGCTGAACTATCGTTATTAATCATAGGAAAAAGTGATGGATAATTATCAGATCGACAATCTCGATCGCGGCATCCTCGAAGCATTAATGGCAAATGCCCGTACCGCATACGCAGAACTGGCGAAACAATTCGGGGTTAGTCCCGGCACCATTCACGTTCGCGTAGAGAAGATGAAACAGGCAGGAATCATTACCGGTGCGCGTATCGATATCAGCCCGAAGCAGCTGGGTTATGACGTCTGCTGTTTTATCGGCATCATCTTAAAGAGTGCCAAGGACTATCCTTCTGCCTTAGCTAAACTCGAAAGCCTGGAAGAAGTGACCGAGGCGTATTACACCACCGGCCACTACAGCATCTTTATTAAGGTGATGTGTCGATCAATCGATGCGCTGCAACAGGTACTTATCAACAAGATCCAAACAATCGATGAAATTCAGTCCACTGAAACGCTGATCTCCCTCCAGAACCCGATCATGCGCACCATCAAGCCCTGAGGAATATTTTTAATACCCATATTATCCACAGGTAGTAAGCAGCCCTTACACAGCGTACAATGCCCATCGTTTCGAAAAGGTGGGCAGCAATGACAGACATTACTCTGATTAGCGGCAGTACTCTGGGCAGCGCCGAATATGTCGCTGAACATTTGGCTGAGAAGCTGAATGAAGCAGGTTTTTCTACCCGGACGCTTCATGGACCCCAGCTCGAAGATCTAAAAACCAGCGGGATCTGGCTGATTGTCTCTTCCACGCATGGCGCCGGAGATCTTCCTGACAATCTGCAACCTTTGTTCGATGCAATAGATGAAGCGCGCCCGGATCTGAGTACCCTTCATTATGGTGCAGTCGGGATCGGCAGCCGTGAATATGACACTTTTTGCGGCGCGATTGAGAAACTGGACACGCTTTTGACCGAGTGTGGCGCTAAAAGAGTGGGCACTTTACTGAAGGTGAACATCCTCGATCACGATATTCCTGAAGATCCAGCCGAGATTTGGGTCGGATCCTGGAAGAATTTACTCCAGGATTTGTAAAGATCTGACTTTTATCTGTGTATAAGTATGCTTAAAAGCTTGGGTTAAGCAGTAGTTATCCCAATAACAACTGCTGTTCACTTTTTGAGTTGTGCATAACTACTACTTTTGATCCCAGCTTATACGTTCTGGGATCACCGATCATTCACAGCTAATGATCCTTCTTAATTGGTTGATCTCTTTGCCATAAAAGCGGTTATCCACAGAACATGTCGATCCTAATAAGAGATCATAATAAAGAGATCTTTAAATAAAAAAGATCTTCTTTTAATTACCGACGATCCCGATACTTTCTCGAAAGGCTAAAGTTAAGTAGAATCGCCAACCCCGGGAATCACTCATCCCCCATTTGCAAAACCGTGAGGCAGTACCATGTTTTATCCAGATCCTTTTGACGTCATCATCATTGGCGGGGGTCATGCAGGCACCGAGGCTGCAATGGCCGCTGCACGGATGGGCCAACAAACCCTTCTTTTGACTCACAATATCGACACGCTGGGACAGATGTCCTGTAACCCGGCAATCGGCGGTATTGGCAAGGGACATCTGGTTAAAGAAGTGGATGCTTTAGGCGGTTTGATGGCCAGAGCTATCGACCATGCCGGTATCCAGTTTAGGATACTAAACGCGAGCAAAGGGCCTGCGGTAAGGGCGACGAGAGCTCAGGCTGATCGAGTGCTCTATCGCCAGGCGGTACGCACCGCGCTGGAAAACCAACCCAATCTGATGATCTTCCAGCAGGCTGTTGAAGATCTGATTGTCGAGAACGATCGCGTTGTGGGTGCTGTTACGCAAATGGGCCTGAAGTTCCGCGCAAGATCCGTGGTACTGACCGTCGGGACATTCCTGGATGGCAAAATTCATATCGGGCTGGATAACTACAGCGGTGGCCGTGCAGGCGATCCGCCGTCCATCTCCCTGTCTCGCCGTCTGCGTGAACTGCCACTGCGTGTCAGTCGTCTGAAAACCGGTACTCCACCTCGTATTGACGCTCGCACCATCGATTTCAGCGTGCTTGCCCGGCAGCATGGCGATACCCCGATGCCGGTGTTCTCGTTCATGGGAAATGTGAATCAGCATCCTGCGCAAGTACCGTGTTACATCACGCACACCAATGAAAAAACGCACGACGTTATTCGCAATAACCTCGATCGCAGCCCGATGTACGCGGGCGTTATCGAAGGGATTGGGCCACGTTACTGCCCTTCCATTGAAGACAAAGTGATGCGTTTTGCCGACCGTAACCAGCATCAAATCTTCCTTGAGCCTGAAGGCTTAACCAGCAATGAAATCTATCCAAACGGTATCTCCACCAGCCTGCCGTTTGATGTGCAGATGCAGATCGTCCGTTCGATGGAAGGGATGGAAAACGCGAAGATCGTACGTCCGGGCTACGCTATCGAGTATGACTTCTTCGATCCTCGTGACCTCAAACCAACGCTGGAAAGTAAATATATCCAGGGCCTGTTCTTTGCCGGGCAGATCAACGGCACTACCGGTTACGAAGAAGCCGCTGCGCAAGGTTTGCTGGCAGGCCTGAACGCAGCTCGTTTCTCTGCTGAGAAAGAGGGCTGGGCACCGCGTCGCGATCAGGCCTACCTTGGCGTACTGGTTGACGATCTTTGCACCCTGGGCACTAAAGAACCGTACCGCATGTTTACCTCGCGTGCGGAATATCGCCTGATGCTGCGTGAAGACAACGCCGATCTGCGTTTAACCGCGGCGGGTCGTGAAATGGGCCTGGTCGATGATGAACGCTGGGCGCGCTTTAACCAGAAGCTGGAAAGCATCGAGCTTGAGCGTCAGCGCCTGAAAGATATCTGGCTGCATCCGCACTCTGAAAGCGTGGAAGAAGTGAACGCGAAGCTAAGCGCCCCGCTGTCGCGTGAGGCCAACGGTGAAGATCTGCTGCGCCGCCCGGAAATGACCTATGCCAGCATGATGGAGCTGTCCGTGTTTGCACCGGGCCTTGCCGATCCGCAGTCTGCTGAGCAGGTTGAGATCCAGGTTAAATACGAAGGCTACATCGCTCGCCAGCAGGAAGAGATCGATAAACAGCAGCGCAACGAGAATACCGTGCTGCCAGCCACGCTGGATTACAGCCTGGTAAGCGGGCTGTCCAACGAAGTCATCGCCAAACTTAACGATCACAAACCGGTGTCGATCGGACAGGCGGCGCGCATTTCCGGGATCACCCCTGCCGCGATCTCTATTTTGCTCATCTGGCTAAAAAAACAGGGGCTACTGCGTCGCAGCGCCTGATAACATATTGATTCGGGCCAGGTTATCCTGGCCTCTTTTTTTAATGGGTACCGATAACCGTGCTTAACAAACTGAATCGCCTGCTGGATAGCGCAGGTATTACGCTGCCAGAAAACCAGAAACAACAGCTGATAGGCTATGTTGAACTGCTCCACAAGTGGAACAAAGCCTACAACCTGACCTCAGTTCGTCTTCCTGATGAAATGCTGGTGCGCCATATTCTGGACAGTATCGTTGTAGAGCCGTACTTGCAGGGCTCACGTTTTATCGATGTCGGAACTGGTCCCGGTTTACCAGGAATCCCACTGGCGATCGTGCGTCCAGACGCGCATTTTACGCTGCTGGACAGCCTCGGTAAGCGTGTACGTTTCCTGCGCCAGGTTCAGCATGAGCTTCACCTTGATAACATCACGCCAGTACAAAGCCGTGTAGAAGAGTTCCCGGCCGAGCCACCTTTTGATGGGGTTATCAGCCGTGCTTTTGCCTCAATGACTGACATGGTGAGCTGGTGTAAACATCTGCCTGCTGAGAATGGTCGCTTCTATGCGCTCAAGGGATTGCGCCCGGATGATGAAATTGCAGCCTTACCCGCAAGCTTCACGGTTGAAGAAGTTATTCGTTTACAGGTGCCAGAGCTTGATGGTGAACGCCATCTGGTGATGATTAAGGCAAACAAAAATTAATTTTTATCAAAAAAATGCAAAAAAGGATTGTTTCGTTAAGGTTAAAAATAGCGGGGAAAAGGCCTGCAACCTCTGGTTACATTTCACTTGATTGTAACTTATAGGGTTAATGTTGTTAACCTGCCGGCTTTATTAAGTGTGACAATAGTAAACATTGAAAATATAAGCTTGCTAAATATTGGTTAGCTATCCAGTGCCGATAGTTGTTAAAATTTTAATAAAAAATGTCAATGGGATGTTTTGTTAATGTTTCTGGCTATTTTAAATAGCGTAGACATTAATCAGCTTATTTATCAGTTATCTGTGTTTTGCGCTTAATTATACGGATAGATGTATCCTGGCTACGCAATGTTTGATTTGTGATCTGTTTCACGGTTTATTGCGCGATTATTTCGGTTTTTTACACTTTCAATGAAAATAGCGCCGATTCAGGAAAAGTTGAAAAATAACTGCCCAAGGAAATATTTAAACATTTGTTCACCTTTTTGCTACTTATTGTTTGAAATCACGGGGCCGCACCGTATAATTTGCTCGCTTTTTGAGACTTGACTCAAAGACGTAAAGGCAGTTTTATACCAGCGCGACATACCCCAAAGGGAGCAGGAGCCAGGATACGCTATGTCTGTGTCGCTATTGAGTAGAAACGTTGCTCGTAAGCTTCTTTTTCTTCAGCTACTGGCAGTGATAGCAATCGGATTGCTGTTTTGCCTCAAAGACCCCGCGTGGGGCGCTTCTGCTTTTGGTGGAGGCCTGGCAGCCTGGCTGCCAAATGCGGTATTTATGAATTTTGCCTGGCGTCACCAGCTGCATACACCGTCAAAAGGCCGACTGGCCTGGACTTTCGCCATTGGTGAAGTGTTAAAGGTGCTTGCGAGCTTTACCATCCTGGTGGTGGCGTTAGCTGGCTTTAAGGCGGTATTGTTGCCGCTTATTGTGACGTGGGTTTCGGTGCTGGTTGTGCAGATACTCGCACCAGCTGTAATTAACAACAAAGGGTAAGAGGCATCATGTCTGCAGGAGAAATCTCTACACCGCAGGAGTATATAGGCCACCATCTGAATAACCTTCAGCTGGACCTGCGTACTTTCTCGCTGGTGGATCCGCATAACCCCCCGGCCACCTTCTGGACGCTCAATATTGACTCCATGTTTTTCTCAGTGGTTCTGGGTCTCTTGTTCCTGGTTCTGTTCCGTAAGGTGGCGAAAAACGCTACCAGCGGCGTACCAGGGAAATTCCAGACGGCAGTTGAGCTGGTCATCGGTTTCGTAAATGGCAGCGTCAAAGACATGTACCATGGCAAAAGCAAGGTGATTGCGCCGCTGGCGCTGACCGTCTTTGTCTGGGTCTTCCTGATGAACCTGATGGACCTGCTGCCAATCGATTTCCTGCCGTTTATCGGCGAGCACATCTTTGGCCTGCCAGCCCTGCGCGTGGTGCCGTCTGCGGACGTGAATATCACCCTGTCTATGGCGCTTGGCGTGTTTATCCTGATTCTTTTCTACAGCATCAAAATGAAAGGCATTGGCGGCTTCACGAAAGAGCTGACGCTGCAGCCGTTCAATCACTGGGCATTTATACCGTTCAACTTAATCCTTGAAGGGGTAAGCCTGCTGTCCAAGCCTATTTCACTTGGTCTGCGACTGTTCGGCAACATGTATGCCGGTGAATTGATTTTCATTCTGATTGCTGGTCTGTTGCCGTGGTGGTCACAGTGGATTCTGAGTGTGCCCTGGGCCATTTTCCACATCCTGATCATTACGCTGCAAGCCTTCATTTTCATGGTTCTGACGATTGTCTATCTGTCGATGGCATCTGAAGAGCATTGATTTTACTTACCACTACTGCGTTTTAACTGAAACAAACTGGAGACTGTCATGGAAAACCTGAATATGGATCTGCTGTACATGGCTGCCGCTGTGATGATGGGTCTGGCGGCAATCGGTGCTGCGATCGGTATCGGCATCCTCGGGGGAAAATTCCTGGAAGGCGCAGCGCGTCAACCCGATCTGATTCCTTTGCTGCGTACACAGTTCTTTATCGTTATGGGTCTGGTGGATGCTATCCCGATGATCGCTGTTGGTCTGGGTCTGTACGTGATGTTCGCCGTCGCGTAGTAAGCATTGCTTAATAAACGAAGCAATATCAGAACGTTAACTAACAAAGAGGCATTGTGCTGTGAATCTTAACGCAACAATCCTCGGCCAGGCCATCGCGTTTGTCCTGTTTGTTCTGTTCTGCATGAAGTACGTATGGCCGCCAATTATGGCTGCCATCGAGAAGCGTCAACAAGAAATTGCTGATGGCCTCTCTTCTGCAGAACGTGCCAAAAAGGACCTTGACCTTGCACAGGCCAACGCGACCGACCAGCTGAAAAAAGCCAAAGGTGAAGCTCAGGTGATTATTGAGCAGGCGAACAAACGCCGCGCTCAGATCCTTGAAGAAGCGAAAACCGAGGCAGAGCAGGAACGTGACAAAATCGTTGCACAGGCTCAGGCAGAAATCGACGCAGAGCGTAAACGCGCTCGTGAAGAACTGCGTAAGCAAGTGGCTCTGCTGGCTATCGCCGGTGCCGAGAAGATCATTGAACGTTCCGTGGATGAAGCTGCTAACAGCGACATCGTTGATAAACTGGTCGCTGAACTGTAAGGAGGGAGGGGCTGATGTCTGAATTTGTAACTGTAGCTCGCCCCTACGCCAAAGCAGCTTTTGACTTTGCCGTCGAGCACCAAAGCGTTGATAACTGGCAGCATATGCTGGGTTTCGCCGCTGAGGTGTCTAAAAACGAACAAATAGCAGAGCTTCTTTCCGGCGCATTAGCTCCGGATACTCTCTCTGCGTCGTTTATCTCCATCTGTGGTGACCAGCTAGACGCCAATGGCCAGAACCTGATTAAGGTGATGGCTGAAAACGGGCGTCTGAAAGTTCTTCCTGATGTTTTTGAGCAATTCGTTCAACTGCGCGCGGCCCAGGAGGCTACGGTTGAAGTCGAAGTGACTTCCGCTAGCGCATTAAACGAAGAACAGCTTACGAAAATCAGCGCCGCGATGGAAAAACGTCTGTCACGCAAAGTTAAGCTGAATTGCAAAATTGACAAGTCTGTAATGGCGGGTGTCATCATCCGCGCAGGTGATATGGTTATTGATGGCAGCGTACGCGGCCGTCTTGATCGCCTGACAGACGTCTTGCAGTCTTAAGGGGACTGGAGCATGCAACTGAATTCCACCGAAATCAGCGAACTGATCAAGCAGCGCATTGCTCAGTTCAGTGTTGTGAGCGAGGCTCACAACGAAGGTACAATCGTTTCTGTAAGTGACGGTATCATCCGCGTACACGGCCTGGCCGATGTGATGCAGGGTGAGATGATTTCCCTGCCGGGAAACCGTTACGCCATTGCACTGAACCTCGAGCGCGACTCTGTGGGTGCAGTAGTAATGGGTCCGTACGCTGATCTTGCCGAAGGCATGAAAGTTAAGTGTACTGGCCGTATTCTTGAAGTACCGGTAGGCCGTGGCCTGCTGGGTCGTGTGGTGAACACCCTGGGTGCACCTATCGATGGTAAAGGTCCGCTTGAGCATGACGGTTTTGCTGCCGTTGAAGCGATCGCACCTGGCGTTATCGAACGTCAATCCGTAGACCAGCCTGTACAGACTGGTTATAAGTCCGTCGATGCCATGATCCCAATCGGTCGTGGTCAGCGTGAACTTATCATCGGTGACCGTCAGACAGGTAAAACTGCGCTGGCAATCGATGCCATCATCAACCAGCGTGATTCCGGCATCAAATGTATCTACGTTGCTATCGGCCAGAAAGCATCCACTATTTCTAACGTGGTGCGTAAACTGGAAGAGCACGGCGCACTGGCTAACACCATCGTTGTTGTTGCAACAGCATCTGAATCAGCTGCGCTGCAATACCTGGCTCCGTACTCCGGCTGCGCGATGGGTGAATACTTCCGTGACCGCGGTGAAGATGCGCTGATCATTTATGATGACCTGTCTAAACAGGCTGTTGCTTATCGTCAGATTTCCCTGCTGCTTCGCCGTCCACCAGGTCGTGAAGCTTACCCAGGCGACGTATTCTATCTCCACTCCCGTTTGCTGGAACGTGCTGCGCGTGTTAACGCTGAATACGTTGAAGCATTCACTAAGGGTGAAGTAACAGGCAAAACAGGTTCCCTGACTGCGCTTCCGATTATCGAAACGCAAGCGGGTGACGTTTCCGCGTTCGTTCCGACCAACGTAATTTCTATTACCGATGGTCAGATCTTCCTGGAATCAACGCTGTTTAACGCCGGTATTCGTCCTGCGGTTAACCCGGGTATCTCGGTATCCCGTGTTGGTGGTGCTGCTCAGACCAAGATCATGAAAAAACTGTCCGGTGGTATCCGTACCGCTCTGGCACAGTATCGTGAACTGGCTGCGTTCTCTCAGTTTGCATCAGACCTTGACGATGCGACCCGTAAGCAGTTGAGCCATGGTCAGAAAGTGACCGAGCTCCTGAAACAGAAACAGTATGCGCCGATGTCTGTTGCGCAGCAGTCTCTGGTTCTGTTCGCTGCTGAACGTGGTTACCTCGAAGATGTGGAACTGGCGAAAATCGGTAGCTTCGAAGCCGCTCTGCTGGCTTACGTTGACCGTGACCATGCTCCACTGATGCAAGAAATCAACCAATCTGGTGGCTATAACGACGAAATCGAAGGCAAGCTGAAAGGCATCCTCGATTCCTTCAAAGCAACTCAGTCCTGGTAAAGTCTGGCGGCTTGTCTTAGGGCAAGCCGCAAGGCATTGAGGAGAAGCTCATGGCCGGCGCAAAAGAGATACGTAGTAAGATCGCAAGCGTCCAGAACACGCAGAAGATCACCAAAGCAATGGAAATGGTCGCCGCGTCCAAAATGCGTAAAACGCAGGAACGCATGGCTGCCAGCCGTCCTTACGCAGAAACAATGCGTAAAGTGATTGGCCACCTGGCTTTGGGTAATCTTGAATACAAACACCCTTACCTGGATGAACGCGAAGTCAAACGCGTGGGCTACCTGGTGGTGTCCACTGACCGTGGTCTGTGTGGTGGCTTGAACACTAACCTGTTCAAAAAGCTGCTGGCTGACATGAAAGAGTGGTCCGATAAAGGCGTTCAAAGCGAAATCGCAATGATCGGCTCTAAAGGCGTCTCTTTCTTCAACTCTGTAGGCGGCAATATTGTTGCTCAGGTGACCGGTATGGGTGATAACCCTTCCCTGTCCGAGTTGATTGGCCCGGTGAAAGTGATGTTGCAGGCCTACGATGAAGGCCGTCTGGACAAGCTGTATGTTGTCAGCAACAAATTTATTAACACAATGTCTCAGGTTCCTGGGCTTACCCAACTGCTGCCGTTACCGCCAGCAGAAGACGGCGAGTTGAAGAAGAAATCCTGGGATTATCTGTATGAACCTGATCCAAAAGCGCTGCTGGACACCTTGCTGCGCCGTTATGTGGAATCTCAGGTTTATCAGGGCGTCGTAGAAAACCTGGCCAGCGAGCAGGCCGCACGTATGGTGGCGATGAAAGCCGCTACCGACAATGGCGGCAGCCTGATTAAAGAGCTGCAGTTGGTTTACAACAAAGCTCGTCAGGCCAGCATTACTCAGGAACTCACCGAAATCGTCGGTGGCGCTTCCGCGGTATAACCAGGTTTACGTATTTAGAGGATTCGAGATGGCTACTGGAAAGATTATCCAGGTAATCGGCGCCGTGGTGGACGTCGAGTTCCCTCAGGATGCCGTACCAAAAGTGTACGACGCTCTTGAGGTTACAAATGGTAAAGACCGTCTGGTGCTGGAAGTTCAGCAGCAGTTAGGTGGTGGCGTAGTGCGTACTATCGCCATGGGTACTTCTGATGGTTTGCGTCGTGGTCTGGAAGTTTCTAACCTCGATCACCCAATTGAAGTGCCAGTAGGTAAAGCGACTCTGGGCCGTATCATGAACGTCCTGGGCGAGCCTATCGACATGAAAGGCGATATCGGCGAAGAAGAGCGTTGGGCTATTCACCGTTCTGCTCCAAGCTACGAAGAGCTGTCCAGCTCTCAAGACCTGCTGGAAACCGGCATTAAAGTCATGGACCTGATTTGCCCGTTCGCTAAGGGCGGTAAAGTGGGTCTGTTCGGTGGTGCGGGTGTGGGTAAAACTGTAAACATGATGGAGCTGATCCGTAACATCGCGATCGAGCACTCAGGTTACTCTGTGTTTGCAGGTGTGGGTGAGCGTACTCGTGAGGGTAACGACTTCTACCACGAAATGACCGATTCCAACGTTCTGGACAAAGTATCACTGGTCTATGGCCAGATGAACGAGCCACCAGGTAACCGTCTGCGCGTTGCGTTGACCGGTCTGACCATGGCGGAGAAGTTCCGTGACGAAGGTCGTGACGTTCTGCTGTTTGTTGATAACATTTACCGTTATACCCTGGCCGGTACAGAAGTATCTGCACTGCTGGGTCGTATGCCATCTGCGGTAGGTTACCAGCCAACTCTGGCAGAAGAGATGGGTGTTTTGCAGGAGCGTATTACCTCCACCAAAACTGGCTCAATCACTTCTGTTCAAGCGGTATACGTACCAGCGGATGACTTGACTGACCCATCTCCAGCCACCACCTTTGCGCACCTGGATGCAACCGTGGTACTGAGCCGTAACATCGCGTCTCTGGGTATCTACCCTGCGGTAGATCCACTGGATTCCACCAGCCGTCAGTTAGATCCACTGGTTGTTGGACAGGAACACTACGACACCGCGCGTGGCGTGCAGTCTATTCTGCAACGTTACCAGGAACTGAAAGACATCATCGCCATTCTTGGTATGGATGAACTTTCTGAAGAAGATAAGCTGGTTGTGGCTCGTGCGCGTAAGATCCAGCGCTTCCTGTCTCAGCCATTCTTCGTAGCAGAAGTCTTTACCGGTTCTCCGGGCAAGTTCGTATCGCTGAAAGATACTATCCGTGGCTTTAAAGGCATCATGGACGGCGAATATGACCATCTGCCAGAGCAGGCGTTCTACATGGTTGGTACTATCGACGAAGCCGTTGAGAAAGCTAAAAAACTTTAACGCCTTAATCGGAGGGTGACATGGCAATGACTTATCACCTGGACGTCGTCAGCGCGGAGAGCCAAATGTTCTCCGGTCTGGTTGAGAAGATCCAGGTAACGGGTAGCGAAGGTGAGCTGGGTATTTATCCTGGCCACGCCCCGCTGCTCACCGCCATTAAGCCTGGTATGATCCGCATCGTTAAACAGCACGGGCATGAAGAGTATATCTACCTGTCTGGTGGTGTTATGGAAGTGCAGCCTGGCACGGTAACCGTGCTGGCCGATACCGCAATTCGCGGCCAGGATCTCGACGAAGCTCGGGCCCTGGAAGCGAAGCGTAAAGCGGAAGAGCGCATCCATAGCTCCCACGGTGATGTGGACTACGCTCAGGCTTCTGCTGAACTGGCTAAGGCGATCGCGAAACTTCGCGTTATCGAATTGACCAGAAAAGCGATGTAACTACCTGCTTGAAAAGATAAATGCCAGTCAGGTTTCCCTGACTGGCATTTTTTTCATCGGAACGCTGTTGTTACTGTTTGCTCAGAAACTCACCGGTCTTAAACGAACCGTCGGCATTACGTTGCAAAGGCTCCGGCAGGGTTAAAGATTGATAATCCTTAACGCTCAGCTGCTTACCTTCGCTGTTTTCAGTTTTGCCATCGCGAATGAAATAGTTACTGTTATCTACGCGCCCGGAGATTGCGTCATCGTACTTCCCAGGCTGGCTGCGCAGTGAAATGTTATCGGTGAACTTGCCCTGAGTTTCAGCACTACCATATGGGCTGGGACGGAAGATATAGTTAAAGCGTTGGTTATCGACGGATACGTTGTTTGCCACCACCAGCGCGCCCGGATTAAAGTTATCGGTAAAGCCATCAAGATGGTTACCAATCGCAATGCTGTTGTGGATTTCGTGCGCCACCGGCTGCCCTTCGCCACCCAGTTTGAAACCGTTGCTGGTGTTGTTGCGGGCAATTGAATTCTCGATCACCACAACGCCATTCGCGCCGTCTTCAATCTTGTTGAACAGGTCGTAGCCATCATCGATATTGTCGTGCGCGTAGCAACCTTCCAGACGGTTACCCTCACCAACACGCATTTTCACCGCAAAGCCGTCGGCATTAATTTTACCCGGATCTTCATTGCTGAAAGATTCTGAGTTAATTACCCGATTGTGGCTTGCCCACAGTGGACGGCCAACATCGGCAGGAGAAGAGATCTGAATACCGGTGTCGTCATTCTTGTAGGCGATAACGTTCTCAATAAGGTTATTGCTGCCCTGCACGCGCAGGCTCTTATCGGTCACTTCGATGCCTTTAATATGCCAGTAGTTACCGTCGAGATGTAAGCCACGAATCACCACTTTGCCATCTGCCTCAAGCGTTTTCAGCTTGCCTTGTAATCCGCTGTCAGCCGTGGGAATGGTGGTCAGTGGGTACTCACCGCTGCCGAGGATAATTTTGCCACCCGGGGCCACCAGAGAGACGGCGCTGGCCAAATCTAACGGTGCCTCTCTGGAGCCTTTATTGCCTGATACGCCATTTGGGGCAACATACAGCGCTGTGCCATTCACGTTTTTGACCTGCTCAACGGCGAAGTCATGGCTGACCGGCGTTTTGTCTTTCCCGCTGGTAGGAGTAAAGGTGACCGTAAAACGGGTGCGATCTTTCAGGGTGGTTGGTAAAGAGAACATTTCCCCTGCTTTCGCCACTTTTTCCTGACCAATCACCACTTCGTCCTGGCGTACCGTGAAGTTACCGTCGTAGTTGGCCCGCGCCTGAACGACATATTCGCTGGAGGCACTTTTCTGAGGAGAGGTGATTTGCATCACAACCGGCCAGGCTTTTGGAACAAAAGGCGCTGAGGCGACGGTATTTGCGGCACTGGTTTTTAACGATGCATCGCTGACGGTGATTTTGGCATTGCGTGAGGCAAAGAAGCCCACGTAATACTGCTTTTTGTCCTGAGCGGTGATGATATCGGCGCGTTTTACCTGTTCAGTAACCCAGGCGTCGCTTCCGGCTGGCGCCCACGAGGTGATAAAACCGTCATTGGTGCGTTCGAGCTTCATGCGGAAAGTCGGCATTTTGCCGAGCTCAATGGCTTCCTGATAGCTTTTGCGTGAGATAGTTGAACCGGTATTTCCCCATGGCTGGGTAATACCATCACGCGCGATAGCCTGCATTTTAACGCGTGAGGCGTCTTTTCTATCCTGCGTCATAATGGCGTTCATCACCATATTGGATGCCGCCGGGAACTCTTCGTACCCTTCTTTCAGCGGCTCCTGGCGCGGATGCCCTAACACATCCCTGACCAGTATCCCGGCACCTTCCTGAGCGGCGGGTTTGGCGCCATTTTCAGGGCCAAACTGGTCGACGGTGACCGTTGCCTGTAAGACAAAATTCTCGCTGGCGGGCAGCGCGGTATAAAAGAACGTTAACCCATCATGGGAGTTGGCAATTTTACCGCCGCGGCTCTCAATGGTGACTGGTTGGGAGAGATCGGCGGCATCAGCGGTGGTCAGCTTTTTACCAGCGATGGTTACGTTATTCACGCCGACTTTTTCAGGTAACACGTTGGATGAGAAGTTAACGTCGGTGGATTGCCCAAACGCAATCGCATGCCAGACGGGTTGCTGCTGTGCTGTCGCAGGCAATGCTAATGCTGCGCCACAAAGCGTAAGAGCCAGAGGTATTTTTGACGCCATTTTATTCTCCTTATTAATGTTGGCACCATTATCTATAAAAATGAAACATTGTTTCTTTTATGTTTGTCACAAAGGGTGATTTTTAAAACACTTACTGCTAACTATGTGAAGTAGCTTGGTTTGCTGATGAAAAGAAGTGTTAATTCCCGGAGAACTATGGCTTTTATTCTTTCACTGGTACTTTTTCCAATCTTATCCACCTACAATTGAGCGTATCGGCACCCAAAAATAACCGTCACCGCTGTTTTTTTAGGCTGCACGTTTTGGGTTGCAAAATATGTAGAATTTTCAATGCGAAATCGTTTTACTTCTCTCACCATTTACAGTCAGGACGCGTATGTCAAACAGTGCGATGAGCGTGGTTATCCTAGCCGCAGGCAAAGGCACCCGCATGTATTCCGATCTCCCTAAGGTATTACATACCCTTGCCGGGAAACCGATGGTTCAGCATGTTATTGATGCGGCAAATAAGCTAGGCGCGCAGCGTGTGCACCTGGTTTATGGTCACGGCGGTGACTTGCTCAGGAACACCCTCAGCGATGGCTCCCTTAACTGGGTGCTACAGGCTGAACAGTTGGGCACCGGGCATGCGATGCAGCAGGCGGCCCCCTTCTTTGCCGATGATGAAGACATTCTGATGCTCTACGGCGACGTGCCGCTGATTTCCGTTGAGTCTCTGCAACGCCTGCGTGATGCCAAACCGCAGGGCGGCATTGGGTTGCTGACGGTAAAACTAGACGATCCAACCGGCTATGGGCGTATTGCGCGTGAGAACGGCAACGTTGTCGGTATCGTTGAGCATAAAGACGCGACGCAAGAGCAGCGCAAGATTGATGAAATCAACACCGGTATTCTGGTGGCGAATGGCGCGGATCTGAAACGCTGGTTGGCCAAACTAGATAACAACAATGCGCAGGGTGAATTCTATATCACCGACATTATCGCGCTGGCGCACCATGAAGGCCGTGAAATCACCGCCGTTCACCCGGACCGTTTAAGCGAAGTGGAAGGCGTGAATAACCGTCTGCAACTGTCACGTCTTGAGCGCGTCTATCAAAGCGAGCAGGCTGATAAGCTGCTGCTGGCAGGGGTAATGCTGCGCGATCCGGCTCGTTTCGACCTGCGCGGTGAATTAACGCACGGGCGTGATGTAGAAATTGATACTAATGTCATTATTGAAGGTTCGGTGACCCTGGGTCATCGCGTCAAAATCGGCACTGGCTGCGTGATTAAAAATAGCGTCATTGGCGATGACTGCGAAATCAGCCCGTATACCGTGGTTGAAGATGCAACGCTTGCAGCCGCCTGCACCATTGGGCCATTTGCCCGTCTGCGCCCTGGCGCTGAACTGGCAGAAGGCGCGCACGTGGGTAACTTCGTCGAAATGAAAAAGGCCCGGCTGGGTAAAGGCTCGAAAGCCGGACACCTGAGCTACCTGGGCGATGCCGAGATTGGCGATAACGTCAATATCGGCGCCGGTACCATTACCTGCAACTATGACGGCGCAAACAAATTCAAAACTATCATCGGTGATGACGTATTTGTCGGCTCCGACAGCCAGCTGGTTGCTCCGGTTACCGTGGCGCGTGGCGCAACCATTGGTGCGGGAACAACGGTCACCCGCAATGTTGGCGAAGGCGAGCTGGTTATCGGCCGCATAAAGCAGCGGCATATTCAGGGCTGGCAGCGCCCGGTTAAGAAAAAGTAAGCATTTTTCCCCTCTCTTTTGGGAGAGGGGTTGGGGTGAAGGTTGTTCTCGAAAATGGCCCGCCCCGCGGCAGTACCAAAACTATAACCCCACTATCTACAAGGCTCGGGGCCCCGGTAAACGGGAAAATCAGGTCAGCGACAACACTGGCGTAAACGCCATTATCAGGAATTTAAATTTATGTGTGGAATTGTTGGCGCGGTCGCGCAACGTGATATCGCTGAAATCCTTCTTGAAGGATTACGTCGTCTTGAATACCGTGGCTATGACTCTGCGGGCCTGGCTGTGGTCGATGAAAAAGGCCATATGACCCGTCTGCGCCGCCTGGGCAAAGTCAATAAACTGGCCGCAGCGGCAGCTGAAACGGCGCTGCATGGCGGCACGGGCATCGCCCACACCCGCTGGGCGACTCACGGTGAACCTTCAGAAGTTAACGCTCACCCGCATGTTTCCGAACATATTGTGGTGGTTCACAACGGCATTATCGAAAACTATGAACCGCTGCGCGAAGCGTTGCAGGCGCGTGGCTACACTTTCGTTTCCCAGACCGATACCGAAGTTATTGCTCACCTGGTTCACTGGGAGCTGGAGCAGGGCGGCACGCTGCGTGAAGCGGTGCTGCGGACTATTCCTCAACTGCGTGGCGCTTACGGTACCGTTATTCTCGATACCCGTAACCCAGAGGTTCTGCTGGCCGCGCGTTCAGGCAGCCCGATGGTTATTGGCCTCGGCATGGGCGAAAACTTTATCGCCTCTGACCAGCTGGCTCTGCTGCCGGTCACCCGCCGCTTTATCTTCCTGGAAGAGGGCGATATTGCCGAGGTGACTCGTCGCTCCGTGACCGTATTTGATACCAAAGGCGAGCAGGTAAAACGCCCTGATATCGAATCAAACCTGCAATACGATGCTGGCGACAAAGGTATTTATCGCCACTACATGCAGAAAGAGATCTACGAGCAGCCGAACGCTATCAAAAACACCCTGGCCGGGCGCATCAGCCACGGCGCAATTGATCTTTCTGAGCTTGGCCCACAGGCCAACGAAATGCTGTCTCAGGTTGAGCACATTCAGATTGTGGCGTGCGGGACCTCCTACAACTCAGGGATGGTGTCGCGTTACTGGTTTGAAGCGCTGGCAGGGGTGCCTTGCGATGTCGAAATCGCTTCTGAATTCCGCTACCGCAAATCTGCGGTGCGCCGCAACAGCCTGATGATCACCCTTTCTCAATCCGGTGAAACGGCAGATACCCTGGCTGCACTGCGTTTATCTAAAAATCTGGGCTATTTAGGTTCGCTGGCGATTTGTAACGTTGCTGGCTCTTCACTGGTGCGCGAGTCTGACCTGGCGCTGATGACCAACGCGGGCACTGAAATCGGCGTGGCTTCCACCAAAGCCTTCACCACACAGCTGACCGTTCTGCTGATGCTGGTGGCGAAACTGAGCCGCCTGAAAGGTGCTGATGCGGCCATTGAACAAGATATCGTTCATGGTTTGCAGGCGCTGCCAAGCCGTATCGAGCAGATGCTTTCTCAGGATAAACGCATTGAAGCGCTTGCTGAAGATTTCTCCGACAAGCATCACGCGTTGTTCTTAGGCCGTGGCGATCAGTACCCCATCGCAATGGAAGGCGCGCTGAAGCTGAAAGAGATTTCCTATATCCACGCTGAAGCCTATGCGGCAGGTGAGCTGAAACACGGCCCGCTGGCGCTGATTGATGCGGATATGCCGGTTATCGTTGTGGCACCTAACAACGAACTGCTGGAAAAACTGAAATCGAATATCGAAGAGGTTCGCGCGCGTGGCGGCCACCTGTATGTCTTCGCTGATAAAGACGCCGGGTTTGAAAGCTGCGACAATATGCACATTATTGAGATGCCGCATGTTGAAGAAGCGATCGCTCCCATCTTCTATACCGTGCCTTTGCAGCTGCTGTCTTACCATGTCGCATTGATTAAAGGCACCGATGTTGACCAGCCGCGTAATCTGGCAAAATCAGTTACGGTTGAGTAAGTTGCTCTGATCGGGAATACAAAATAAAAAAGCCCGGTTGAGCATAGCGCAACCGGGCTTTTTATTACCGCTAAATCAATTTTCTTCCTGCGTCACCAGTTTTGGTTCTTCCGGTGATTTCAGCAACACCCACAAAACAATCGCCCCGATAACATCAAATACCGAAAGCACCGCGAAAAGCGGGCTGAAACCAACGGTGTCGGCCAGCGCACCCACAACCAGTGCAAACATGGTGCTGGCAGTCCATGCAGCCATGCCGGTAAATCCGTTAGCGGTCGCAACTTCGTTGGAGTCGAACATATCAGAAGACAGCGTAATCAACGCGCCGGACAGTGATTGGTGAGCGAAACCGCCAACGCATAACAGCGCAATCGCCACCATTGGGCTGCCGAATAAACCAACCATGCCTGGCAGGATCATCAGCGCGGCACCCAGTGTGACCACCAACTTGCGGGAAACAACAATATTCACGCCGAAAATTTTCTGGAACATCCCCGGTAGATAACCGCCAATAATGCAGCCAAAATCAGCGAACAGCATCGGTATCCAGGCAAACATGGCGATATCTTTGAGGTTAAAACCATAGGTATGCACCATAAATAGTGGGATCCACGCGTTAAACGTACCCCACGCAGGTTCCGCCAGAAAACGCGGCAGGGCGATCCCCCAAAACTTGCGTTGTTTCAGCAAGTGGCCAATGCGTACCTTTTCAACCTTCGGCTTTTCTGGCTGGCCACCGGTGATATACAGATATTCTTCTTTCGACAATGATGGGGTTTTTGACGGACGGTTATAAGTGAAATACCAGCCGGTTGCCCACAGCACGCTCATCACACCGACGAGAATAAACGCCAGTCTCCAGTTCTGAATGTAAATTGCCCATGCGACCAGAGGGGGGGCGATAACTGCACCAATTGACGAACCAACGTTGAAATAGCCCACAGCAACCGAGCGTTCGGTATCAGGGAACCATTCGGTCACAGATTTAAGACCCGCAGGAATCATCGCGCTTTCGGCGAAGCCACCAAGGCCACGGAACATTGCCAGACCTTTCCAGCCGGTCGCAAATGATGCACCAATGCAGAACACGCCCCACATCAGGCCAAAAATGGTGTAACCCACTTTTGTACCCAATGTATCAAGCAGATAGCCGGCAACTGGCTGTGCAATGGTGTAGCAGGCCGAGAATGTCGCAATAATGTAAGAATATTGCTGGGTGGTAATGTGCAAATCGTTCTGTAATGTTGGCGCTGCGGCAGAAATAGTATTGCGGGTTAAATAGCAAAGGATGGTGCCTAACGTCACCAGTGACAGCATAAACCAGCGCTTGTGGCCTGTTTTGCGCATAATGAATCCCCGTTTTTCAAGCAATAAGTGACCTGACTGCTGCAAGGCAGCAGGCAAATAAATAATTCAGAGGAGATAAAAATCAGCGGCGTTTCAGAAGACGTCGAGGATTCTGGTTTGGCCCATCCTGGACTTGTTTTTGTTATTTAGATCACACTATGTGTTGATGATGGATTGTTGTTTCACTCTTATTTGTGATTCAACTCAAATTTTATCGCGTAATCTACCTCTAAAGGATAGTTTATGTGATGCGTGTCACATTTCTTTAAGTAGTGAATGACTGGTAATTATGCAAAATAGCAATGATACGCAGCGCAAAATGGTCGCTGATTCATCGATTCGAATTAATAAATACATTAGCGATAGCGGGATTTGTTCGCGCCGCGAGGCCGATGGTTACGTTGAACAGGGGAGCGTTTTTATTAATGACAGGCAGGCCGGTTTTGGCGCTCAGGTTTTTGCCGGTGACGTGGTGAAAGTGAATGGCCAGCTTATCGAGCCGCGTGATGACAACGATCTCGTACTGATGGTTTTGAATAAGCCGGTGGGCATCACCACCACCATGCAAAAGAGTGTGCGCGATAACATCAGCTGTCTCATTCATAGCGACAAACGCGTCTCCCCAATCGGGCGCCTGGATAAAGATTCGCAGGGGCTAATTTTACTGACCAATCACGGTGATGTAGCGAATAAAATTCTGCGTGCCGGTAACCATCACGAAAAAGAGTATGTGGTCACCGTCAATCAGCCGATAACTGACGAGCTTATTGTTGGTTTGAGCTCGGGGGTGCCAATGTTAGGCACCGTCACTAAACATTGCAAAGTAATAAAAGAATCATCGCTGGTGTTTCGCATTACCCTGGTTCAGGGCTTGAACCGCCAGATCCGCCGGATGTGTAAATATTTTGGCTATGAGGTTACCCGACTTCAGCGTATCCGCATCATGAATATCCACCTGCAAGGGCTGCCGTTAGGGGAATCGCGCCATTTGAGCCGCGATGAACAGTGCGAGTTACTGAAGCGGATTGAACACTCCGCGTTCTGAGTATGACAGCGGGCAACCGGCGGTAAAATAAGCTGTCATAAAACTGTCATAATTCTTACATTTAACTGTCACCAAACTGTCCTATTTTCTATCCTGCATTCACTAAACAACGATTTACGTTCACCTCTGCAGGAGACATTATGAAAGTTATGCGTACCACTGTCGCAACTGTTGTCGCCGCGACCTTATCCCTGAGCGCTTTTGGCGTCAATGCCGCTGCAAGCCTGACCGGTGCCGGTGCAACCTTCCCTGCGCCAGTGTATGCCAAATGGGCAGATACTTATCAGAAATCAACTGGTAACAAAGTGAATTACCAGGGTATCGGCTCCTCCGGTGGCGTTAAACAAATCATTGCTAATACTGTGGATTTCGGTGCCTCTGATGCTCCGCTGTCTGATGAAAAACTGCAGCAGGAAGGCCTGTTCCAGTTCCCGACGGTCATCGGCGGTGTGGTTCTGGCGGTTAATCTGCCGGGCGTGAAATCCGGTGAGCTGGTGCTCGACGGTAAAACCCTGGGTGACATCTACCTGGGTAAAATCAAAAAATGGGATGACGAAGCTATCGCTAAACTCAACCCGGGTATGAAACTGCCGCAGCAGAACATCGCCGTGGTGCGTCGCGCTGACGGTTCCGGTACTTCTTTCGTGTTCACCAGCTACCTGGCGAAAGTTAATGAAGAGTGGAAATCTAAAATAGGTGCCGGCTCGACGGTAAACTGGCCGACGGGTCTTGGCGGCAAGGGCAATGACGGTATCGCCGCCTTCGTTCAGCGTCTGCCGGGCTCAATTGGTTATGTAGAATACGCATACGCGAAGCAAAACAGCCTCGCTTATACCAAGCTGGTATCAGCTGACGGTAAGCCGGTAAGCCCGACGGAAGAGAGCTTCAGCAACGCCGCTAAAGGCGCTGACTGGAGCAAGACCTTCGCTCAGGACCTGACTAACCAGAAAGGTGATGATGTGTGGCCAATTACCTCCACCACCTTCATCCTGGTGCATAAAGAGCAGAAGAAACCCGAGCAAGGCGCTGAAGTGCTGAAGTTCTTCGACTGGGCATATAAAGATGGCGCTAAACAGGCGAATGACCTGGATTACGCTTCCCTGCCAGATTCTGTGGTTGAGCAAATTCGCGCGGCATGGAAAACTAACGTCAAAGACAGCTCCGGTAAGGCGCTGTACTAAGTGAAAAAAACCGGCGTAGAGTGTCACTTACGCCGGGTAATCCCCCCAAAACAACAAAGAGTAAGCTATGGCAGTGAGTAAGCCGGTGTTCAAAGCCCCTGGCAAACAAGGTGATGTCATTTTCAGCGCGCTGGTCAAACTGGCTGCGTTGATTGTGCTATTTCTATTGGGCGGCATCATTATCTCCCTGGTCATCTCCTCCTGGCCAAGTATCGAGAAATTTGGATTCTCGTTCCTGTGGAATAAAGAGTGGGATGCGCCTAACGATATTTATGGTGCGCTGGTGCCGATTTACGGCACGCTGGTCACCTCGTTTATTGCGTTGCTCATCGCCGTACCGGTCAGTTTTGGTATCGCGTTGTTCCTGACGGAGCTGGCGCCAAACTGGCTGCGCCGCCCGCTGGGTATCGCCATTGAGCTACTGGCGGCTATTCCAAGTATTGTCTACGGTATGTGGGGCCTGTTTATCTTTGCTCCGCTGTTTGCGAAATATTTCCAGGAGCCGGTCGGCAACGTGCTTTCTTCGGTGCCGATTGTGGGTGAGCTGTTCTCCGGCCCGGCATTCGGTATCGGTATTCTTGCCGCAGGCGTGATCCTGGCAATCATGATCATTCCTTACATTGCGGCGGTTATGCGCGATGTATTCGAACAAACCCCAGTGATGATGAAAGAGTCGGCATACGGCATCGGTTGCACCACCTGGGAAGTTATCTGGCGCATCGTTTTACCCTTTACTAAAAACGGTGTGATTGGTGGCGTGATGTTAGGTCTGGGCCGCGCGCTGGGTGAAACCATGGCGGTGACCTTTATTATCGGCAACACCTACCAGCTCGACAGCGCCTCGCTGTATATGCCGGGGAACAGTATTACCTCTGCGCTGGCGAACGAATTTGCTGAAGCGGAATCGGGCCTGCACACCGCAGCGCTGATGGAGCTTGGCTTAATCCTGTTTGTTATCACCTTTATCGTACTGGCTATCTCTAAATTCATGGTTATGCGTCTGGCGAAGAATGAAGGAGCGCGTTCATGACGACAATGGAAATGCAAAGCCGCGCGGCGTTAGCTGAATCACGCCGCAAAATGCAGGCTCGTCGTCGGTTTAAAAACCGCATCGCTCTGACACTTTCCATGGGAACCATGGCGTTTGGCCTGTTCTGGCTGGTGTGGATCCTGTTTGCGACGATCACTCGCGGTATTGACGGTATGTCGATCGCCCTGTTTACCGAAATGACCCCGCCGCCAAATACCGCAGGCGGTGGTCTGGCAAACGCCCTTGCGGGCAGCGGCCTGTTGATCCTGTGGGCGACGGTATTCGGAACGCCGCTGGGTATCATGGCGGGTATTTACCTCGCGGAATACGGGCGCAAATCCGCCCTGGCGGAAGTGATTCGTTTTATTAACGATATCCTGCTTTCCGCCCCTTCGATTGTGGTTGGCCTGTTCGTCTACACCATTGTGGTGGCGAAGATGCAGCACTTCTCCGGCTGGGCCGGGGTGATTGCGCTGGCGCTGTTGCAGGTGCCGATTGTGATTCGTACCACTGAAAACATGTTGAAACTGGTGCCGGACAGCCTGCGCGAAGCGGCTTACGCGCTGGGCACGCCAAAGTGGAAAATGATTTCTGCGATTACGCTGAAAGCCTCCGTTTCCGGAATTATTACCGGGGTATTACTGGCGATTGCACGTATCGCGGGTGAAACGGCCCCTCTGCTGTTCACGTCGCTCTCCAACCAGTTCTGGAGCACGGACATGATGCAGCCGCTGGCTAACCTGCCGGTCACGATTTTCAAATTTGCGATGAGCCCGTTTGCCGAATGGCAACAGTTAGCCTGGGCTGGCGTTCTGATTATTACCCTTTGTGTGCTGCTGCTGAATATTCTGGCGCGCGTGGTTTTTGCAAAGAGTAAACACGGTTAAATTTTGCGGCGCGGCAGAAGCGGCGTCGGACGGAGATTAAGAAACAGATGAGTATGGTTGATACTACCCCAGACAAAATTCAGGTTCGTGATTTGAACTTCTATTACGGTAAGTTCCATGCCCTGAAAAACATCAATCTGGATATCGCAAAAAACCAGGTTACCGCGTTCATCGGTCCATCAGGCTGTGGTAAATCCACCCTGCTGCGTACATTCAACAAAATGTACTCGCTCTACCCGGAGCAGCGTGCAGAAGGGGAGATTTTGCTGGATGGGGAAAATATCCTCACTCAAAGCCAGGATATCGCCCTGCTGCGCGCCAAAGTCGGTATGGTGTTCCAGAAGCCAACGCCTTTCCCGATGTCGATTTACGACAACATCGCCTTCGGCGTGCGTCTGTTTGAAAAGCTTTCACGCAGCGACATGGACGAGCGTGTACAGTGGGCTTTGACTAAAGCCGCGCTGTGGAATGAAACCAAAGATAAATTACACCAGAGCGGCTACAGCCTTTCTGGTGGTCAGCAGCAGCGTCTGTGTATCGCTCGCGGTATTGCGATTCGCCCGGAAGTGCTGTTGCTTGATGAACCCTGTTCAGCGCTGGACCCTATCTCTACCGGTCGCATTGAAGAGCTTATCACCGAGCTGAAACAAGATTACACCGTGGTGATTGTGACCCACAACATGCAGCAGGCGGCGCGTTGTTCAGATCACACCGCGTTTATGTACCTCGGTGAGCTGATTGAATTTAGCGAAACCGACACGCTGTTTACCACACCAGCTAAAAAGCAAACCGAAGACTATATTACTGGCCGTTACGGCTGATCCGGGAGAATACAATGGATAGCCTCAATCTCAACAAACACATTTCCGGCCAGTTTAACGCCGAGCTGGAATATATCCGCACTCAGGTCATGACCATGGGTGGGCTGGTGGAGCAACAGCTTTCTGATGCGATCACCGCCATGCACAATCAGGATGGCGAGCTGGCAAAGCGCGTTATCGAAGGCGACCAGAAAGTTAATATGATGGAAGTGGCGATCGATGAAGCCTGCGTGCGCATCATCGCTAAACGCCAGCCAACCGCCAGCGACCTGCGCCTGGTGATGGCGATCATCAAAACCATTTCTGAGCTGGAACGTATTGGTGATGTGGCGGATAAAATCTGCCGCACGGCGCTGGAGAAATTTCCTCAGCAGCACCAGCCGCTGCTGGTAAGCCTCGAATCTTTAGGTCGCCACACCGTGCAGATGCTGCATGACGTGCTGGATGCGTTTGCGCGTATGGATCTCGACGAAGCGGTGCGTATCTATCGTGAAGATAAGAAAGTTGACCAGGAATACGAAGGCATCGTGCGCCAGCTGATGACTTATATGATGGAAGACTCGCGCACCATTCCAAGCGTGCTGACTGCACTGTTCTGCGCGCGTTCTATCGAACGTATCGGCGACCGTTGCCAGAACATCTGCGAGTTTATCTTCTACTTCGTGAAAGGGCAGGACTTCCGTCATGTCGGCGGCGACGAACTGGATAAACTGCTGGCGGGCAAAGATCCGAAAGAGTAATTCATTGTCTGCGGCTCTGTTTTAATACCAGCCCCAGCACGAACAATCCTCCCAGCCCGGCGGTGATAATCCCAATGGGCAATTCCTGGGGAGCGATAAGTGTCCGGCTGAGTAAATCTCCTGACGTCATCAGCACCGCGCCTGCCAGCCCGGTTAGCGGAATCACCATGCGGTGCGATGCGTTGCATAATGGCCGGACAAGATGGGGTACCATCAAGCCAACGAAGCCAATGACCCCGGTCAGCGCCACCAGCAATGAGGTGGCGAGCGCGCAGACGATAAAAATCTCCAGCCGCAGGCGAGCTACCGCAATACCCAACGAATGTGCGACCTGTTCACCCGCAAGTAGGGCATCCATATCCCGCCAGCGCCAGATTAACAACATCACCAGTAGCGCCACGGACAGTAGCGCAAAACCGATAGTCCCCCAGCGAGCCATGCCTAATCCCCCGAGCGACCAGAATAAAATTGCGTTGGCCGCGCGCTGATCGCCGGAAAAAACCATATAGTGGGTGATCGCACCAAATAAAAATGAGATGGCCAGGCCGCAAATCACCAGCCGCTCCGCACCTTTAGTTTTTTGCAGAATAAACAGCATGATGACTGAGATTGCCGAGAGAATACCGCCCATGAAAGCGGCCACGGGCAGTGACCAGTCTCCCAGCTTGTCGCCAAAGCGCGTGATAACGGTGACCGCTCCGGCCGACGCGCCGGAAGAGAGGCCAAACAGGAAAGGATCGGCCAGCTCATTGCGCGTGGCGGTTTGCAGCAGGGCGCCAACCATTGCCAGCCCGGCTCCCGTCAGGGCGGCAAGCAGGCTGCGCGGCAGGCGAAGATCCAGCACAATTCTTTGCACCATTTCGGGTACATCCGCAGGATTGCCGCTCAGAACCGCGATCGCCTGATGCAGCGGGATGTTAACCGTGCCGATTGCCACCCCCATCAGCATCAGACAGGCCAGCAATAACAGCGCAGCCAGCGCTGAAAAAATGAATCTTGATGTCATTTAAACGCGTCCGGATAAAGCGCGTACACCAACTTGTTAATGGCTTCAATATTGGCAGGTCCCGGCGTCAGCTCCTCATAGCGTAATTTGAGGTAACGCTGCTGTCGGACTGCGGGTGTGAGCTTCATCAGCGGGTGTGCTTCGAGGAACGCTTGTTTCGTGGCCGTGCTGCCGCCATTTTGATAATCCATCAAAATGATTAGATCGGGCTGGGTTGAGGCGACAGTTTCCCAGGAGGTGGTGGCCCAGCTGGTTTTCATGGTGTCCATCACGTTCTTGCCCCCGGCGGCCTCAACGATCGCGGTTGGCATCGCGTATTCGCCGCTGGTCAGCGGCTTATCTTCCCCTGAATCATATAAAAAGACTTTCTGGACCGGCTGGTTGGCGATTTTGCCGTGCAGCGCGGCGATTTTCGCCTTCCAGCGCTCGATTATTTGCTGGGCCAGTTCAGCCTTACCAAATATCTTACCCAGCGTCAGCATGTCGCTATAGAGCAGATCCATGCTGGCACGGGGGCGATTCTTGTCGACATGAATGCAACTTTCGCTCAGTTCCAGCGTTTTTACCCCGAAAGGTGCCAGCGTTTGTGGTGTGACTTCCCCTCCAGGCCGCATACCGTAATTCCAGCCGGCGAAAAAGAAGTCGGGCTTTACCGCGAGCAGCGTTTCAAGCGAGGGATATTTGGGGGCCAGCTCAGGGATATTTCCCTGCTGCTGTTTAAAGGCCGGAGTGGATTTATACCAGCCGCTAATGCCCGTCACCCCAACAATATTGGGTTGCAGATTGAGCGCAAAAGCCATTTCAGACATGTTTAAATCCTGGATTACGGCGCGTTGTGGCGGGGCATCAAATATGATGGGGTGACCACAGCTCTCAACGGTGACCGGAAATTCTGAAGCGTGAAGAGTGCCGCTAACGGCAAGGGAGAATATCCCCATGAAAAGATATTTGTTCATAGCTATCCTTGAGTGAGCAATCAGGCGCACAGCGGCGCCTCAAAAAGGCGAATGGGTAAACCCGTTTTGGGGTGATGGACGGTGAAGCTATTCATACCGAAAACCTGATGCATAATGCGTTTACTCAACGCCTTATGAGGCTTATCACAAATCACCATGGCTCCGTCCTGCATCACCATCACCCGGTTAGCAAAGGGTTCTACCAGGGGGAGATCGTGTAATACCGCAAGCGTCGCGATGCCTTTCTGGCGCACGAGGCTGAGTATTTTTGTCCGGGCAAGCGGATCGAGATGGTTGGTTGGCTCATCGAGCAACAGCAGGCTGGGGGGTTGCGCAAAGGCTCTTGCCAGCGCTGCTTTCTGGCGTTCGCCGCCGGACAGATTACCCAGGCGCTGGTTGCGCAGTGCGGCGATCCCCGTTTCATCCAGCGCTTTATGTACCAGATAAGTATTGTGGGCTGGGGTGCTGCATGCATAGTGAGGAATGCGCCCAAGAGCGACGTACTCTTCCACGCGTAGCCGCGGGTCGGGTTCGTCGTGTTGCGCCAGCAGGGCAATGTGCTTTGCCCGCTCTTTTCTGCTGTAAGAGGTTAACGGGCGGCCAGCAAGGGAGATATGCCCTCTGGCAATGGTTCCAATCAGGGCATTGATAAATGTCGACTTTCCACAGCCGTTAGGCCCGATAACGGCGATGCACTCGCCCGCCGATAAATCAAAAGAAATATTTCTGATAAGTGACGTCGTGCCGCCTGGTACAGATAAATTGCGTACGGACAGTAAGACGTTTGACCGGGTGAATTGCCGTTCCATAGGATGAGTCATAATGAGTAATTATTGTTATGTTATAACATATCAATAATTACTCATTCAGGGAAGCCTGAAACTCAAAGTAACACGGGGAAATTAGAGAGTAATATTCCAGCCGCGCGCACGCCATAGCTCCGGCAGCTGCGCTAAGTCGGTAAAGGTGGTCACTTTCGTGTGCTCAATTGGCGGGTTGTGCGGGTCGGCGCAAAAATAGAAAACTTCCATTCCTGCGGCGATCCCTGACTGCGCTCCCGCCATCGAATCATCCACCAGCACACAGTTTTTTGCCTCAACGCGCATGGCGTCGGCGGCGTGGAACATCAGCGCCGGATCGGGCTTCCACAGCTGAATATCGTAGCCGCTGAAAAGTTTGTCCTCGAAATGGTGAAGCATTCCTGTTTTGCCGAGCGAATGCTGCATTTTGCTGACCGGGCCGTTGGAAACGATACACATCGGCACGTTAACTTGCGCAATCAGCGCTGAGGCACCATCGATCTCTACCAGCTCGCTGTCGAACAGCCGTGCAACCTCTGCGCGATAAACGGGTTCCAGCCCCTCTTTTGCCAGATTCACGCCGTACCGGGCATTGATGGTATCGATGATCTCGTAGAGCTTGATGCCCTTGAAAGTCCTGAACACTTCCTCAAGCGCAAGCTCGATGCCGTATTGCGCAAACATGTGCACGTAGGCTTTGGAGCAAATAACTTCACTATCAACCAGCGTGCCATCGCAGTCGAAGAACACCGCATCTATCCGGGACATAGCGCTTCCTTATGTAAGAGTGAACGGCTACTTTACCCAATTTACAGAATTTTTGCGGCACGCAATCGTTGCCGTATAAGTAAATTCAATGAAAAAAATCCGTGTTGGTCATCATGTTTTGTCGTTTTTGGTATAGGATAGCGACGGATTTTCCCTCTCAATGTTCGGAATTAAGACTAATGAGCCAACCACAACCTACTCCGGCTGCCAATCCGGGGCTGCTCGAGCGCGTGTTTAAACTGCGCGAACATGGCACCACGGTCCGCACTGAAGCGATCGCCGGTCTTACGACCTTCCTGACGATGGTGTATATCGTTTTCGTCAACCCGCAGATCCTTGGCGCCGCAGGTATGGATACCCAGGCCGTTTTTGTCACCACCTGCTTGATTGCCGCATTGGGTAGCATCCTGATGGGTATTTTCGCCAACCTGCCGGTGGCGCTGGCTCCGGCTATGGGGCTGAACGCGTTCTTCGCCTTTGTGGTGGTTGGCGCGATGGGGATTTCCTGGCAAGTCGGGATGGGGGCGATTTTCTGGGGCGCGATGGGCCTGCTGTTACTGACCCTTTTCCGCGTGCGTTACTGGATGATTGCCAATATCCCGATGAGCCTGCGCGTGGGGATCACCAGCGGTATTGGCCTGTTTATCGGCATGATGGGGCTGAAAAATGCCGGCATTATCGTGGCGAATAAAGATACGTTAGTCACGATCGGTAACCTGACTTCCCACAGCGTTCTGCTGGGAGCGCTGGGCTTCTTTATTATCGCTATTCTTGCTTCGCGTAACATTCATGCGGCGGTGCTGGTTTCCATCGTGGTCACCACGCTGCTGGGCTGGATGATGGGCGATGTGCAATATCACGGTCTTGTTTCTGCGCCACCGAGCGTGCTGTCCGTGGTCGGCCAGGTTGATTTAGCCGGTTCGCTGAACGTGGGGCTGGCAGGCATTATCTTCTCCTTTATGCTGGTTAACCTGTTTGACTCCTCAGGCACGCTGATTGGCGTAACCGACAAAGCAGGGCTTGCCGATGAAAAAGGGAAATTCCCACGGATGAAGCAAGCGCTGTATGTGGATAGCGTTTCTTCTGTGGCTGGCGCGTTTATCGGGACGTCATCCGTCACCGCGTATATCGAAAGTTCTTCTGGCGTCTCCGTCGGCGGGCGTACCGGCCTGACGGCGGTTATCGTGGGTTTGCTGTTCCTGCTGGTTATCTTCCTGTCACCGCTGGCGGGCATGGTTCCGGCCTATGCGGCTGCGGGCGCGCTGATTTACGTTGGCGTGTTAATGACCTCCAGTTTGTCCCGCGTGAAATGGGATGACCTGACCGAAGCGGTTCCGGCATTTATTACTGCGGTGATGATGCCATTTAGCTTCTCGATTACTGAAGGCATTGCGCTGGGCTTTATCTCTTACTGCGTGATGAAACTCGGCACCGGCCGCTGGCGTGAAATCAGCCCGTGCGTGATTGTCGTGGCGCTGTTGTTCATCCTGAAGATCGTCTTTATCGACGCACATTAATATCCGCCATACTTCAGGATGCAGGCGCACAAACGCACCTGCATCCTGATTTGTTATTGCGGCTGGCTATGACTTTCTTTGCGATACCTGCCCGGCGGCTGGTTAAACGTCCGCGTAAATATGCGTGTAAACGTCTGCTGCGAATCAAACCCGTACTTCAGACTGATGTCGTAAACTTTGTTATCGGTATCGCGTAAATCCCGCGCGGCCAGTAACAGCTTGCGGTCACGAATATATTTGCCAAGACTCTCGCCTTTGTACTGCATAAACAGCCGTTGCAAGTGCCATTTCGAATAACCCGCACGATCGGCAATCTCATCAATGCGTAATGGCTGGTGCAAATTGTCGTCAATCCACTCAACTATAGTGTCGATAACCTGAGCTGAAATAGTCATTCGTCCCCCGCGCGATTCGCTTACATAGCACCGGTTGATTCCCACCAGGCGCTAAATTGTTGTGCCTCATCACTCACCCAAACAGGCTCGCCCTGCTTCGGCGTTAACAAGCGGAAATTTTTCCCGACGCTGGCCTGTGCCAGACTTTTGTATGGCGCATCCCAGGTATGTTTCGCCAGCACAAACCGGCCCGCATGGCCCGGCAACACCGCGCGCGCATTCAAATCAACGGCGGCCTGCACGGTTTCTTTTGGCATCATATGGATATTGTTCCAGTCCTCGTCGTACTGGCCGTTTTCCATAATCGCCAAATCCACAGACCCAAACTGCTCACCAATCGCTTTGAAATGCGGCCCGTAGCCGGTGTCGCCGCTGTAATAGACCTTGTGCTTATCGGTCACGAACATAAAACTTGCCCAGAGCGTCTGGTTGCTTTTCAGCGTGCGGCCAGAAAAATGGCGGGCGGGAAGAATATGGACCGTCAGCTCATGGGATATTTTTACCGTCCGATCCCAGTCTTTTTCCTCAATGATGTCGCTATTTATCCCCCAATAGCGCAGATGGGAGCCCACGCCAAGCGGGGTAACTATCTGGCGAATTTTAGGTTTCAGCGCTTTGATAGTGGCGTAATCCAGGTGATCGTAATGGTCGTGAGAAACGATCAGCAGGTCGATTTCAGGCATCGATTCGGCCGTCCACGGGTAGTCACCCGCGAAGGCTTTATTCAGGAATGAAAACGGCGCGGCATAACGGCTGAAAACCGGATCGATAAGAATGCGTTTTCCAGCCAGTTGCAGATACCACGAAGAGTGACCGAGCCAGACCAGGGTATCTTGCTCAAGCGGCAGGCTTGCCAGATCCGTTTTAATCAACGGCAGCGGTTGCTGTGGGCGGGCGTTTTCGGTGCGAGCGGTTAAAAACCCCCACCATGCCGCGAGTTTACTTTTCTGCCCGGTATACCCCTGCGTGGGTACCTGATTGCGGAATTGCCCATCAACATAATTTGCAGAGCGTTTGACTAAACTTAGACCTTCTCCCTGCGGCGCCTGACCAAACCCGGCATTCAGGACAAAAGGCAAACTGGCTGCTGTTGCAATCAACATAATCATAACCGTGTATAAGCAGAGACGTTTCATATCCTGGTCTGCATATTCGTCCCATCCACTGGCACGATGCGAAGAAACTTGATAATGAGTGAGTAGGCACTCATTATAGATGGGAAGTGACCTGCGTCAAGACGCTTTTCAAACGCTGACATTCAGCGTTGCAGTGGCGTAGCTCGCGTGATTCAATTCGGTTTGGTTAATTTAGAGGGTTAAACGCCGTGGCGCGTCCGAAGAGTGAAGATAAAAAACTAGCGTTACTGGAAGCGGCGACCAGCGCTATTGGTCTTGCGGGGATTGTCGCGTCTACCGCACAGATTGCCCGTGCCGCCGGTGTCGCTGAAGGCACGCTGTTTCGCTATTTTGCCACTAAGGACGATCTGCTCAACGAGCTTTATCTACATTTGAAGCAGGGTTTACTGCAGGCGATGCAGGCGAATCTCGACCGCACGTTGAAAGAGCCGAAGGAATACACCCGCTATATCTGGAACAGTTACATCGACTGGGCGATTGCCAATCCGCAGGCGCACCGAGCCATGCGCCAGCTCGCGGTGAGCGATAAAATTTGCGAGGAAACGAAGCAAAAAGTGGCGGATTTGTTCCCTGAAATGCACGAAATCTGTTCGCAGTCGATCTTAAAGGCTTTCAGCCATGGCCCTTATCGTGCGTTTAGCGATGCCATTTTTTCTTCACTGGCAGAAACGACGATGGAGTTCGCCAGCCGCGAACCAGAGCGTGCTGGCGATTTTAAAGCGTTGGGTTTCGAAACGATGTGGCGCGCTTTAGCGAATTAGCTGTTAACGCGACGAATATAATCACCAAATGCCGTGAGCTGGCCGGTCAAATGGTCAAGCGTGCTTTGATCGGCTACCAGGCCCGTTTGCGTATCCACTTTGTTCTGAATCACGCCCCCGATAAATTCAGGTTTGTTCATCACCATCGCATCAAGAAACACCAGGATCTGGCGCAGGTGATACTGGCAGCGCGCGCCGCCAATAGCGCCCATTGAACTGGTTTGGATCAGCACGGGTTTACCTGCCAGCGGCTGCTCTGGCAAGCGTGACAGCCAGTCGATAGCATTCTTCAGCCCGCCGGGCACCGAATAATTATATTCAGGTGTCACAATCACCACGCCATCGGCGGCGCGGATCTGTTCGGCAATCGCTGTTACGCTTGCCGGGAAGCCCTCGTCTTGCTGCATATCAGCGTCGTACAGTGGAATATCTTTAATCGACGGCAGTGCGTCAATTCTCATTCCTGCCGGGGCTATTCCTGGCAGTGTGCGGGCAACCATGGCGTTGAATGACCCCTGGCGCAGGCTACCTAATAAAGTCACTATCTTTAACGTGTCGGACATGAATACTCCTTGGTGTCAGGACGTTCAGGAAGAGCAGTTTTGATATAACGCTTTTTCGCACGGCATACTGGTTAAACGGATGATGCTGCCGTTGGGATCGCGGTAGCGTGAATTCACATCCCACAGGCTATGCCAGTTCTGTAGGTTTTCAAACTCCCACAGGCTGAGCTTTTCAATAGCGGGCGAGACTACGCATCCCCAGATCAATAACCCTTCCACATCGCTGATGGCCTCAATTTCCGCTTGTTCGCTTATCCGAATTCGCCCGGCTCCCGGCAGAAGCTGCAGGTTTTCCTCGCGGCCAGTCAGCTTAAAGGCGCTTTGATGCAGGGTGCGCAACTGGGCTCTGGCCTCTGTTGGGTTTTTTTGGTTGTTTATCCAGATGGATTCATTGCGGCGAAAAGTTGAACCTGAAGCCAAGGAAGGAAGGTTGCCGAAAGACTGATTAATCTCGATATCCAGCCCGCAGCGACCTTCGGTGGTCAGCAATACGCCCACTTTGTTTCCGGCATACGCAATACTGAAATCCATCAATGAAGGATCGGCAAAGCGCGGGCGTCCGGCGGCGGAAGTCACGATAGCGGGGAGTTTTTGAATCCCATACAGCATATGCAGCAGTTCAGCGAGCAGGCTACGTGAGGCTAAAAATCGCGTCCGGCGATGCTCTGGCATTTGCAGAGCCTGAGCGTAGCACGCTTCGTTCAGCCGGTTCGAAAAGGGGTATTTAGGATTTATCGTCCATCTTGCGAAATGCGTTGCCATTTGTCTCTCCTTGATAATGGGCAATGTACTTATCGATCGATTGTAGATTTTTTAATGCCGAAACGCACGGTCAGAGGTGCGTAAAAAACCGGCAGGCACGTGCTGAGCGAGCAACCTCATCAGTACACAGGATAAGCGTAGCTCCACCTCCGCCATCTGTGAATGTTGGTAATGGCGGGGTGAAACGCTATTGATGTGCTTGAAAGCGTTACTGATTGCGCTTTCATAAGCATAACCGTATTGCACTGTCAGTGTTGAGACCGAGGTTTCACTCTGGTGCAGGAATCATCCAGTTAAATACATGCGTCATAGAAAGCCGTTAAATTAATAGCACCATGCTTATTATCATTCCCCATCGTCTTTTCGGTAACACGTCGAAACTGCTTATTCGCCATATTTAATTCAACGAATACTAAACGAAGCGCTATAGAAGATTATTTTCAGGAACGATTAATTGTAATCTTCCTCTAATTATTACCAATGCCTTATTTAGCTATCATTAATTTATTTCAAGGACTCAAAAATGAAAACTCGCCATGCTGCTTTACCGGTTATTATCCTGGCCGCTGCTATTCTGACCGGATGTGCTCGGGGGCCGAGCCCAACAGGGCTTGGGCTTTATACCAATGTAAAAGGTTCAGTAACGGCAACTGATAAAACGGGAAGTAAGAAAGGCGTTGCCTGCGCGCAATCGGTTCTGGGCCTGGTCAATACAGGTGATGCGTCTATTGAAACGGCAAAAAAGAATGGTGAAATTCAATCGGTTGCTTCCGTTGATTATGAAACAACCGGTTCTTATCCTTTTTATGGCAAAACCTGCCTGATTGTAACAGGGAGCTAAAAATAATAGCTGTCTGATTAAATTAGGGTTACCAACCATTTTCAGTCGGGAATGGTTGGTTTTATCAATACGGTGAATCTCGAACGGTAAAGGGGATGGGGGAAAGATGAAAGACTACAAAAAAATAATTCTTGTCTTGCTGCTGGTTCTGGGAGGCGTTCATTTTATGGTTCGTTTTTCAGATATGGATATAGGGATAAAAATCATTTACTTAATCGGTGCGATCATGACGTTGGTGATTGCCATTACCTGGGCGCACGGCGGTTTTCAGTGGTCGATGGCGGCAGCCTTACTGGTGCTGGTGGCCATAGATTTTTTCATTGGGGCGCTGATGTTTTTAGCCGCAGAAGTACCTTTACACGCTCTGAAAGATAATTATCACCTTATAGCGCAAACTATTTTATCCGAAGCCGTTCGCGTATGGATTTTCAACTGGTTATTCAGTGAGGTGCGGGAGCAGCTGGATAAAAGAATTGTTATTGCGAGTGTTATCGGGTAGTTTTTGGATAATGATGATGACAACTCTGACTCAAATATATTAATAGTTAAACGCTGATACAACAGCAATCATTTAGTCTCTGTGGCTTATAGATTATGTGCTAGCATACTGGTGTTATTTTTTAATAAACGAATCTGGCTATTTGCTTTGTATTATTAGATTGTATTTTATGCAGAAGCTGTAAATATAAAAAACTAAAAGATTGTTTCATTTGGATTTAACGGATTCATATTATATCTATGGGCACACTCAAGGGCGTAAACGTTATATTACGTCGTTTACGCAGCCTACATAAAACGGAACCATAAGCATAGGTTTTGCATGCTGACTTGCGCTCGTTTCTCAATGGTGGCTTATCGCTCGCGGATGAACCTGCACGACTATGGACCAGTACGCACAACAAAAACCCGCATTAACAGCCAGTTAATGCGGGTTAGTGAGCGTTCACGGACGAGGATGGACTAAAACTTACTTACCGATACAGAAACTCGAGAAAATACGACCAAGTAAATCATCAGAGGTAAACTCACCGGTGATTTCGCTCAGGCTCTGCTGAGAAAGACGCAATTCTTCAGCGAGCAATTCCCCGGCCCATGCACCCAGCAGCTGTGCTTTGCCCTGTTGCAGGTGCGTAGCGGCCTGCTCCAGCGCCTGCAGGTGCCGACGGCGCGCCAGGAAGCCGCCTTCCATATGGGTTTCAAAGCCCATGCTCTGTTTTAGATGATCGCGCAGCACATCAACGCCCTCACCGGTACGCGCAGAGAGGCGCACAAGTGAGTGACCATTCACTCCGCTCAGGCCCAGCGTTTCGCCGGTAACGTCCGCTTTGTTACGTACCACGGTAATCGGCAAACGTGCGGGTAAACGGGCAATAAAGTCTGGCCAAATCTCTGCCGGGTCGGTGGCGTCAGTGGTGGTTCCGTCAACCATAAACAACACGCGGTCGGCTTGTTCAATCTCGTTCCACGCTCGTTCAATACCAATACGCTCAACTTCGTCGCTGGCTTCGCGTAGCCCTGCAGTATCAATGATATGCAGCGGCATCCCGTCGATGTGAATATGTTCGCGCAAGACATCGCGGGTTGTCCCGGCAATATCCGTCACAATCGCGGCTTCACGCCCGGCAAGCGCGTTCAGCAGGCTCGATTTCCCGGCGTTAGGCCGCCCGGCAATCACCACTTTCATCCCTTCACGCAGCAGGCTGCCCTGGCGTGCTTCGGCACGCACCGCGTCCAAATCACCAATCACCTGGTTCAGCTGCGCTTCAATTTTGCCGTCGGAAAGAAAATCGATCTCTTCATCCGGGAAATCAATCGCCGCTTCCACGTAAATGCGCAGATGCGTCAGCGCTTCCACCAGATGGTTTACTTTTGCCGAGAATGCGCCCTGCAAAGAATTTAGCGCTGAACGGGCCGCCTGCTCGGAGCTGGCATCAATCAGATCGGCAATTGCTTCAGCCTGTGCTAAATCCAGCTTGTCGTTCAGGAACGCACGTTCGGAAAACTCGCCGGGCCTTGCAATACGCAAGCCTGGGAGCGTCAGAATACGCTTTAACAACAGGTCAAGGATAACCGGCCCGCCGTGTCCCTGAAGTTCCAGCACGTCTTCGCCGGTGAAGGAATTTGGGCCGGGGAACCACAGGGCAATGCCCTGATCCAGCACGCTGCCGTCCGCGTCACGAAACGGTAGATAATCGGCGTAGCGTGGCTTAGGGAGCTTGCCCAGAATCGCTTGTGCCACTTCACGCGCATAAAGGCCTGAGACGCGCAGGATACCGACCCCACCACGTCCCGGCGGTGTCGCCTGGGCAACGATTGTCTCGTTATGGCTCATAGTTTCTCTCAGACTTTGAGTAGCAAAAGAAAAAGGCGGTCAAATGACCGCCTTTCGTGACAACTAGCTTAATCGCTATCAGGTCTTTTTGTTATCGCGGCTGTGTAAGCCACGTTTCTCAAGACCGCGATAAATCAGCTGCTGCTGGATGATGGTCACCGTGTTACTGACGATATAGTACAGTACCAGGCCTGACGGGAACCACAGGAAGAACACCGTGAAGATGACCGGCATAAAGGTCATGATCTTCTGCTGCATCGGGTCGGTCACGGTGGTTGGCGACATCTTCTGGATGAAGAACATCGTCAGGCCCATCAGGATCGGCAGGATGTAGTACGGGTCTTGCGCCGACAGGTCATGGATCCACAGTGCAAACGGCGCATGGCGCAGCTCCACTGAACCCATCAGCATGTAGTACAACGCCAGGAAGATTGGCATCTGGATAATCAGCGGCAGACAGCCACCCAGCGGGTTAACTTTCTCAGCTTTATACAGGGCCATCATTTCCTGGCTCTGGCGCTGCTTATCGTCACCAATACGTTCACGCATGGCGGCAAGCTTCGGCTGCAGCATACGCATTTTCGCCATCGAGGTGTACTGCGCTTTAGTCAGCGGGTACATGATGCCACGAACGATAAAGGTGATAACGATAATGGAGAAGCCCCAGTTACCGATGAAGCTGTGCAGGAATTTCAACAGCTTGAACAGCGGCTGAGAAATAAACCACAACCAACCATAATCCACAGTCAGGTCAAGGTGCGGCGCAACGGCTGCCATTTTGTCCTGAATTTCCGGGCCAACCCACAGGGTGCTGCCCAGCTGAGCTGTCTGGCCTGGCTGAACCAGCTGCGGTGCGGATTTATAACCAATCGCCGCCACATCATTGCTCAGTTTGGTGGTATAGAAGTTGTTAGTGCCCTGATTACGCGGAACCCAGGCCGTTGCGAAGTACTGCTGCAACATTGCCACCCAACCATTGTTGGCGTTAACGTTCAGGTTCTCACCGTCTGCGATTTTATCGAATTTATATTTTTCGTATTTCGCATCAGGTGTTGAGTACGCCGCGCCCCGGAAAGTATGCAACGCAAAGTTGCTGCTGCCGGTATCACGGTGAGACGGCAAATTGATGGACTGCTTGAGCTGGCCAAAAGTAGCCAGTTCCAGCGGTTTCTCACCGGCGTTCTTCACGTTGTAATCCACGCTTACCGCGAACTCGCCGCGTTTCAGAGTGAAGGATTTCGTGAAGGCGTTGCCTGCCGCATCGGTATAAGTCAGTGGAATAACGATTTCGTTCTGGCCTTCCGCCAGCACGAAGGTGTCGCTTTCAACGTTATACAAAGGGCGATCGCCATTAGCCGGGTTATCCGGGCCATCACGGCCGGTCAGGCCACTTTGCGCCTGGTAGATAAACTCTGGCGTGGTTTCCAGTAGCTGGAACGGCTCATCAGATTTGAGCTCTTTCGGGTAGGTCAGCAACTGTGCCTGCTCAACATCACCACCGCGGGTGTTGATGGAAAGCTCAAGGACGTCAGTTTTAACCGTGATGATTTTTCCCTGGCCACTGGTCGGCACACCCTGGCTTGCGGCGTTACCTGCTGCGGTGGTCGTAGTCTGCGTGGTCTGCTGCACCTGTGGTTTTGGAGCGTGGTCCTGCTCCCAGGCTTGCCAGATCATGAAAGACACGAACAACAAAGCGATGAGAAAAAGATTGCGTTGCGAATCCATCGTTAGTGTTCTCTGGTATCAAAAGGTCCAGGTGGGACGGGATCGTCTCCACCGGGGTTCAAAGGGTGGCATTTTAATACGCGTTTCACCGTCAACCAACTGCCTTTTAACACCCCAAACCTGCGCAATGCCTCAATTCCGTAGTGAGAACAGGTTGGAGTAAAACGACAATGCGGCCCGAGAAGCGGACTTATCAGGCGCTGATAGACCTTAATCAGGCCTATCAGGAGCCGGGAGACAGGCGACAGTGACGGCGCCATAATTTTTCCAACGCTTCCGATAAAGCCCGGTTATCCAGGTCTGCAACCCCTTTCTTAGCCACTACCACGAAGTCCATTGGCGGGAGTTCGTGCTGACGCAAACGGAAACTCTCACGCGTCAGACGTTTAATCCGATTGCGTTCGTGTGCACGTTTAACGTTTTTCTTAGCGACCGTAAGACCGATGCGGGGATGCCCCAGCGAATTCAGGCGGCCGAGGATGGTGATTTGCGGCGTGCCAGCCCGTTGAGGCTGCTGGAAGACGAAAGTGAAATGAGTGGGAGTTAACAAGCGTAACTCCCTGGGAAATGCGAGCTTAACCACTCAGGGGTTAGCTTTTATTACTTAGAAACGGTCAGACGAGAACGGCCTTTAGCACGACGACGTGCCAGTACCTGACGACCATTTTTTGTAGCCATACGAGCACGGAAGCCGTGAGAACGGTTGCGCTTCAGTACAGACGGTTGAAAAGTGCGTTTCATGGCGATTTCTACCTAAACTTGGATAAATTTCACTGGGTTAGCGAGAAGCCTTGCATAAACTGCAAACGACTAACGCCTCAGTGTGGCTGATTAAAGAGGCCGGATTGTAATAATTGTACACTCCGGAGTCAATTCTCTTTCCTTATTTCCCGTGTCTTAATTCGCTTTTTGACCCTTAAAACGGCCAGGATCTGAGCAAAATAAAGCCGTGGTGACAGGCGACGGGTGGGGAATTATACGGCGTCCTTGTTAAAGCGCAAGGATCGTCGGGGATCTTCCTTGGATCGGATAAGTCGAATTTGTGCGCGGGACAGTAAATTTTCCAATATAGGAAGCTAAAGCGCTGCGCGTCCGGCAGGATCGTTTACACTTAGAGGCCACAAAACAGCCCTGTGGATAAATCGGGAAGAAACTGTGAGAAACAGAAGATCTCTGGCGCGCTTTAGGCTATGATCCGCGGTCCCGATCGTGATCCTTTAGCGTTCACCTTGGGGTAAACCGCAGATAGCGGTTCGCACGCTTCCCGTACCGGGGTTCCGTTGAGGAAGAGTCGGCGTGTGTCAACAATCATGAATATAAACTTTCAGTCTTCGTCATTTTATCGACTTTGTTCGAGTGGAGTCCGCCGTGTCACTTTCGCTTTGGCAGCAGTGTCTTGCCCGATTGCAGGATGAGTTACCAGCCACAGAATTCAGTATGTGGATACGCCCCCTACAGGCGGAACTGAGCGATAACACGCTGGCCCTGTATGCGCCAAACCGTTTTGTACTCGACTGGGTGAGAGATAAGTACCTTAATAATATCAATGGCTTGCTCAATGATTTTTGTGGTACCGACGCGCCTGTTTTGCGTTTTGAAGTCGGCAGTAAGCCGGTCACTCAAACGCAAAACCCGCAGGCAGTTACGGCCGCGCCTGCCCATGCGCACATCGCGCGTCCGACAACTCATCTGCGTCCAAGCTGGGATAACCTTCCGGCCCCGGCTGAGCAGTCCTATCGTTCTAACGTCAACGTCAAACATACCTTTGATAACTTCGTGGAAGGTAAGTCGAACCAGCTGGCTCGCGCGGCGGCACGTCAGGTGGCAGACAACCCTGGCGGCGCTTATAACCCTTTATTCCTTTATGGCGGCACCGGTCTGGGTAAAACGCACCTTTTGCATGCTGTTGGCAACGGTATTATTGCGCGCAAACCGAATGCAAAAGTGGTGTACATGCACTCTGAACGTTTCGTTCAGGATATGGTAAAAGCGCTGCAAAACAACGCCATTGAAGAGTTCAAACGCTACTACCGCTCGGTGGATGCGCTGTTGATTGATGACATTCAGTTCTTTGCTAATAAAGAGCGATCCCAGGAAGAGTTTTTCCACACCTTCAATGCTTTGCTTGAGGGTAACCAGCAGATCATTCTGACATCGGATCGTTACCCAAAAGAGATCAACGGGGTTGAAGATCGTCTGAAATCTCGTTTCGGTTGGGGACTCACCGTCGCCATTGAGCCGCCGGAGCTGGAAACGCGTGTGGCGATCCTGATGAAAAAAGCCGACGAGAACGACATTCGTCTGCCGGGTGAAGTGGCCTTCTTTATTGCCAAGCGCCTGCGTTCTAATGTGCGCGAGCTTGAAGGGGCATTGAACCGTGTTATCGCTAACGCCAACTTTACCGGACGTGCGATTACCATCGACTTCGTGCGTGAAGCGCTGCGCGATCTGCTGGCGCTGCAAGAGAAGCTTGTCACCATCGACAATATTCAGAAGACGGTGGCTGAGTACTATAAAATAAAGATTGCTGACCTGTTGTCCAAGCGTCGTTCCCGCTCTGTTGCCCGTCCACGTCAAATGGCCATGGCTCTGGCGAAGGAACTGACTAACCATAGCTTGCCAGAAATCGGCGATGCCTTTGGTGGCCGCGACCATACTACGGTGCTGCACGCCTGCCGTAAGATTGAGCAGCTACGTGAAGAAAGCCACGACATCAAAGAAGATTTCTCCAACCTAATCAGAACATTATCTTCGTGACGCTATGAAATTTACCGTTGAACGTGAAACTTTATTAAAACCGCTGCAACAGGTGAGTGGCCCATTAGGTGGCCGTCCGACGTTACCGATTCTCGGCAACCTGCTGTTGCAAGTCGCGGAAGGAACGCTTTCATTAACAGGCACCGACCTGGAAATGGAGATGGTGGCGCGTGTCGCGTTGGTGCAAGCGCATGAACCGGGTGCCACCACGGTACCGGCACGTAAATTTTTCGATATCTGTCGTGGGTTGCCAGAAGGTGCAGAGATTGCCGTCACGCTTGAGGGCGACCGCATGCTGGTGCGCTCCGGGCGCAGCCGTTTCTCGCTCTCGACCCTGCCTGCGGCTGATTTCCCGAACCTGGACGACTGGCAGAGCGAAGTAGAATTCACGCTCCCGCAAGCGACCATGAAACGTCTGATCGAAGCCACGCAGTTTTCTATGGCGCATCAGGACGTTCGTTACTATCTGAACGGTATGCTGTTTGAAACCGAAGGCGAAGAGCTGCGCACCGTGGCGACCGATGGTCACCGCCTGGCGGTTTGCTCTATGCCGGTCGGTCAGTCATTGCCAGACCATTCGGTGATCGTGCCGCGTAAAGGGGTGATTGAGCTGATGCGTATGCTGGACGGCGGTGATTCACCGTTGCGTATCCAGATTGGCAGCAACAACATCCGTGCTCATGTCGGTGACTTTATCTTCACCTCTAAGCTGGTTGATGGCCGTTTCCCGGATTATCGCCGCGTATTGCCGAAAAACCCGGATAAGCACCTTGATGCCAGCTGCGATCTGCTGAAACAGGCATTTTCACGCGCGGCGATCCTCTCGAATGAGAAATTCCGTGGCGTACGCCTGCAGGTGATCCAAAACCAGCTGAAAATCACGGCCAACAACCCGGAGCAGGAAGAAGCCGAAGAGATTCTCGACGTCACTTATGACGGTACAGATCTGGAAATTGGTTTCAACGTTAGCTACGTGCTGGATGTACTGAACGCCCTGAAGTGCGAGAACGTGCGCATTTTACTGACCGATTCGGTTTCCAGCGTGCAAATTGAAGATGCAGCTTCTCAGGCTGCGGCCTATGTCGTCATGCCAATGAGACTGTAGATGTCGCTGTCGCGTTTACTGATTAAAGACTTTCGTAATATCGAAAATGCGGACCTGGCTCTCTCTCCAGGATTTAATTTCCTGGTGGGAGCCAACGGAAGTGGCAAAACCAGCGTGCTGGAGGCGATTTATACCCTCGGGCACGGGCGTGCTTTCCGCAGTCTGAAAATTGAACGTGTGATCCGCCATGAAACAGAATCCTTTGTCCTGCATGGGCGTATACAGAACGGCGAGCGGGAAACCTCTGTTGGCCTGACCAAAGACCGTGCAGGCGACAGCAAAGTGCGTATTGATGGTAGCGACGGCCACAAAGTGGCAGAGCTCGCGCTGTTGATGCCCATGCAGCTCATCACCCCTGAAGGGTTCACATTGCTTAACGGTGGTCCCAAATACCGTAGAGCTTTCCTCGATTGGGGATGTTTCCACAACGAACCAGGTTTTTTCGTCGCCTGGAGCAATCTCAAGCGCCTGCTCAAGCAACGCAACGCTGCGTTGCGCCAGGTAACGCGCTATGCGCAACTGAGGCCATGGGATCAAGAACTTATCCCACTAGCGGAGCAAATCAGCCGCTGGCGTGCCGAGTACAGTGCAGCCATTGCCGATGACATGGCAGATACCTGTGCGCAATTTCTACCGGAATTCGCGCTTAACTTTTCCTTCCAGCGTGGTTGGGAAAAAGAGAGTGACTACGGTGAGCTGCTGGAGCGCAACTTCGAGCGCGACAGAATGTTGACCTACACCGCCCACGGCCCTCACAAAGCTGATTTCAGAATTCGTGCAGACGGTGCGCCGGTAGAAGATACCCTGTCGCGCGGGCAGCTTAAATTACTGATGTGCGCCTTACGACTGGCGCAGGGTGAGTTTCTCACCCGACAGAACGGGCGGCGTTGCCTGTATCTGATAGATGATTTTGCCTCTGAGCTAGATGATGCACGTCGTGGCCTATTAGCCAGCCGGCTAAAGGCGACGCAATCACAGGTTTTTGTTAGCGCGATTAGCGCAGAACATGTGATGGATATGGCGGACAAAAATTCGAAGATGTTCGCCGTGGATCAGGGTAAAATAACGGATTAACCCAAGAATAAATGAGCGAGAAACGTTGATGTCGAATTCTTATGACTCCTCCAGTATCAAAGTCCTTAAAGGGCTGGATGCGGTACGTAAGCGCCCGGGAATGTATATCGGTGATACGGATGACGGCACCGGTCTGCACCACATGGTATTTGAGGTCGTAGATAACGCTATCGACGAAGCACTTGCCGGTCACTGTAAAGACATCGTTGTCACCATTCATGCTGATAACTCTGTCTCTGTCACCGATGACGGTCGTGGTATTCCTACCGGCATTCACCCGGAAGAGGGCGTGTCTGCTGCCGAAGTTATCATGACCGTGCTTCATGCCGGCGGTAAGTTCGATGACAACTCTTATAAAGTTTCTGGCGGTCTGCACGGCGTGGGTGTTTCTGTAGTTAACGCCCTGTCCCAGAAGCTGGAACTGCTGATTCGCCGCGAAGGCAAAGTACACCAGCAAACTTACATCCACGGCGTGCCACAAGCCCCGCTGGCGGCAACGGGCGATACCGATGCAACCGGTACGCAAGTTCGTTTCTGGCCAAGCCACGAAACCTTCACCAACGTGATTGAGTTTGAATACGACATTCTGGCTAAACGCCTGCGTGAACTGTCGTTCCTGAACTCTGGTGTTTCTATCCGCCTGATTGATAAGCGTGATGGCCGCCAGGACCACTTCCATTACGAAGGTGGTATCCGCGCATTTGTTGAGTACCTCAACAAAAACAAAACCCCCATTCACCCAACCGTGTTCTATTTCAGCACTGAAAAAGACGGCATTGGCGTGGAAGTGGCGCTGCAGTGGAACGATGGTTTCCAGGAAAATATCTACTGCTTTACCAACAACATCCCGCAGCGCGATGGGGGTACGCACCTGGCCGGTTTCCGCGCCGCGATGACGCGTACGCTGAACGCCTATATGGATAAAGAAGGCTACAGTAAAAAAGCGAAAGTGAGCGCCACCGGTGATGATGCCCGTGAAGGCCTGATTGCTGTGGTCTCGGTAAAAGTTCCAGACCCTAAATTCTCTTCTCAGACCAAAGACAAACTGGTTTCTTCAGAAGTGAAAACAGCGGTCGAGCAGCAGATGAACGAACTGCTGTCTGAATACCTGCTGGAAAACCCGTCTGACGCGAAAATCGTCGTCGGTAAAATTATTGATGCGGCTCGTGCTCGTGAAGCGGCACGCCGCGCACGTGAAATGACCCGTCGTAAAGGCGCGCTGGATTTGGCTGGTCTGCCAGGCAAACTGGCTGACTGCCAGGAACGCGACCCGGCTCACTCGGAACTGTACCTCGTGGAAGGGGACTCTGCGGGCGGCTCTGCAAAACAGGGGCGTAACCGTAAGAACCAGGCGATCCTGCCGCTGAAAGGTAAAATTCTGAACGTGGAGAAAGCGCGCTTTGACAAAATGCTTGCCTCTCAGGAAGTTGCCACGCTAATTACCGCGCTGGGCTGCGGCATTGGCCGTGACGAATACAACCCGGACAAACTGCGTTACCACAGCATCATCATCATGACGGATGCGGACGTCGACGGCTCGCACATTCGTACCCTGCTGTTGACCTTCTTCTACCGTCAAATGCCTGAAATCGTTGAGCGCGGCCACGTGTATATCGCCCAGCCGCCGCTGTACAAAGTGAAGAAAGGCAAGCAAGAGCAGTACATCAAAGATGATGAAGCGATGGATCAATACCAGATCGCAATCGCACTGGATGGCGCGACGCTGCACACCAATGCCAGCGCACCCGCCATCGCCGGCGAAGCGCTGGAAAAACTGGTGTCTGAATTCAATGCCACGCAGAAAATGATTGGCCGCATGGAGCGCCGTTACCCGCGCAACCTGCTGAACAACCTGGTTTATCACTCCACGCTTGCCGAAGCCGAGCTGGCTGACGAAAGCAAAGTGACGAGCTGGATTTCTGATTTAGTCAAAGCACTGAACGAAAACGAGCAGCACGGCAGCACCTGGAACTCAGTCGTGCGTCACAACCGCGAGCTGAACATCTTCGAGCCGGTGATTCGTGTGCGTACTCACGGCGTGGATACCGACTACCCGCTGGAGCAGGAGTTCATTGTGGGTGGCGAATATCGCCGTCTGTGCACGCTGGGCGAGAAACTGCGCGGTCTTATCGAAGAAGATGCGTTTATCGAACGTGGCGAGCGCCGTCAGCCCGTTGCCAGCTTCGAGCAGGCGCTGGAGTGGCTGGTGAAAGAGTCCCGTCGTGGTCTCTCTATTCAGCGCTACAAAGGCCTGGGCGAAATGAACCCAGACCAGCTGTGGGAAACCACCATGGACCCACAAAGCCGCCGTATGCTGCGCGTGACGGTAAAAGACGCGATTGCAGCCGATCAGCTGTTCACCACCCTGATGGGTGACGCGGTTGAGCCTCGTCGCGCCTTTATCGAAGAAAACGCCCTGAAAGCGGCGAACATCGATATCTAATCTCTACCCGTTGGTGGGCGTCTGCCCACCAACTATCTCGCCTCCGCCCGCCGCTATTTTCCACGTGACGCTCCTTCAGTGACTACACTTCTATTGCACACTTTGTGATGGCAAGAGGACAAGGTCATGGGCTTTTTCGATCAGGTTACCGGCATGATGGGGGGTGGCGATGCAGGTAAATTCAAAGTCATCCTGACATGGATAAATGAACAAGGCGGCATTCAGGCGATTCTCGAACGCTTCAGGGAAAAGGGGTTCTCAGATGTCGTGACTTCATGGCTGAGCGGCGCGCATAACCAAAGCGTTAGCCCTGAGCAAATGCAGCAGGTGCTGGGCACGCCCGCAATCAGCGGCCTGGCGGAGAAACTCGGGGTGGATGTGGGAAGCGCATCGCAACTGCTGGCCGAGCAGTTTCCGAAAATTGTCGATACCCTATCGCCCGCAGGCGAAGTCGCTCACGATGAGGATTTGCTGACCAAAGGCTTCCATATGCTGAAGGATAAATTCTTTAGCTAGCTGATTACGCCACCCTCGCGGGTCATTTTTCGGCTCCGGGTGGCGTTTTCCTCGCGCTAAAACGGACCTTTTTCCTGCCAAAGGTAGCGCTATTTTTGCGAGCTTAATCGCGTTAGCATGAGATAAACTCACTACCTCAGAAAATCCTATGCCTATAAAACTGATTGCTATTGATATGGACGGCACCCTGCTGCTGCCGGACCACACCATTTCTCCAGCCGTTAAAGCAGCCATCGCTAGCGCGCGCGAACGGGGCGTCAACGTTGTTTTGTGTACCGGACGGCCTTTTGCAGGTGTTGAGAGCTATCTCAAAGAGCTGCATATGGATAAACCGAATGACTACTGCATTACCTATAACGGTGCATTAGTTCAGAAGGCCAACGATGGCAGCACCGTGGCGCAAACCGCGTTGAGCTATGATGACTACCGCTACCTGGAGCAGCTTTCCCGCGAGGTTGGCTCCCATTTCCATGCGCTGGATCGCCACACGCTCTACACCGCCAACCGCGATATCAGCTGCTACACCGTTCATGAATCTTTTATCGCCAATATCCCGCTGGTATTCAGCGAGCCTGAAAATATGGATAAAAACGGCGCGTATCTGAAAGTGATGATGATTGATGAGCCTGTGATTCTGGATAAAGCGATCGCCAGAATTCCAGACGAGGTTTACGAGCGCTATACGCTGCTGAAAAGCTCTCCTTACTTCCTGGAAATCCTCGATAAGCGCGTCAACAAAGGCACCGGCGTAAAAGCGCTGGCAGAATCGCTGGGTATTAAACAAGAAGAAGTGATGACGCTGGGCGACCAGGAAAACGATATCGCGATGCTGGAATATGCGGGCATTGGCGTGGCAATGGAAAATGCTATCGATAAAGTGAAGGAAGTCAGTAACTTCGTTACCAAATCTAACCTCGAAGATGGGGTGGCTTATGCGATTGAGAAGTTTGTTCTGAACTAAGCAAGGCAAGGCCTTCACCTCGGCTGGTGGGTAAGCCAGAAAGGGTGGGATAACAAGCAGCAATGATTTACCCTGAGGCGTCCATCGCTTCAGGGTAAAACCATGACCAAACAACTCACTTTTGCGCCTCGTCATCATCAACTCACCAACACCCATACCTGGACGCCAGACAGCCAATATCTGGTGTTTGACGTGCGCCCTTCGGGCGCCTCTTTTACCAGCGAAACCATTGAGCGGGTGAACGTCCATACGGGGGATGTTGAGGTTATATACCGCGCTGCGCATGGTGCGCATGTGGGCGTGGTGACGGTAAATCCGCAGATGCCGGAGCGGTATGTCTTTATCCACGGTCCGGAAAACCCTGATGAAACATGGCAATACGATTTTCATCACCGCCGTGGCGTGGTGGTCGAAAACGGCAGCGCAGCCAATCTTGATGCCATGGACATTACCCCGCCGTTTACGCCGGGGGCGTTGCGCGGCGGCAGCCATGTTCACGTCTGGAGCCATGATGGTTCACGCCTGAGCTTCACTTACAACGACCATGTCATGCATGAATATGACGTGGCGCAGGATTTGCGCAATGTTGGCGTTGCTTTACCGTTCGGCCCGGTGACCCCGCTGAAACAACATACGCGTGAATATGACGGTAGCCATTATTGTGTGCTGGTCAGCCGCACCACGCCATCGCCAAAGCCCGGCACTGACGAGATCAATCGCGCTTATGAAGAGGGTTGGGTGGGGAGCTCGGGCTACCGTAAGCCGGATGGTAGCCTGCAGCGTTGGGCACTGGCGTTTATTGGCGATACGCTTTCAGCGGCTGGCGACAAAGTGCCGGAGCTGTTTATCGTGGATTTGCCGCAGCATAAAGAGGCGTATTTCGAGGCGGGAGATGAGCCGATTGCAGGCACACAGACTACGCTGCCCGCACCGCCTGCGGGCGTTCAGCAACGTCGCCTCACGTTTACCCACCAGCGGCGCTACCCTGGTTTAACCACTCAGCCGCGCCATTGGGTACGAAGCAGCCCGGACGGTAGCTCGCTGGCATTCCTGATGCGTGATGATGCGGGCGTAGTGCAAATGTATCTGCTGTCCCCAAACGGAGGCGAACCACGCCAGCTCACCCATGGGCGAGACGATATTCAGTCGGCGTTTAACTGGCATCCGTCGGGAAAAGCGCTGGGCTTTGTGCAGAACCAGCAGATTGTGTGGTGTGATGTGGTCAGCGGTGCAATCACAGCGCTGACACCGCCTGGCGGTAGTGCTCCTTCAGCGGATGCGGTGGTGTTTTCACCCGATGGAAAACATATTGCCTGGATGCAGGATGTGGACGGGTTCCGCCAGTTATTTATCACAAAAACAGGCTATTAATTACTGCACCGGCGGGATAGCCTGGTTGGTCGCCAGGTTTTTCCGCTCACTAGCTTCCACCTGAGATTTCAGTGATTTGTCGTTGCGGAACATATCCCACGGCAGCAGCACGGTATCCATCACTGCGGTAAACGGCATATCCAGGGCGACAAAAGGTTTGTATCCCCAGCTTGTCTCGCCATCGACCAGCATTTCATAACTGGCGCGCGTACCGGGATAGTACCCCTCTTGCCCACCCGTGTGGGTCATAACGCTGGAGCACCCGCTAACGGTCAGTAATCCGCTGCCGAGAAGGATAGTGGGAAGATAGCTTTTCATCATTAGTGTTGCTTATCATTTTGGAGGGCCGGTGGCGGCCAGACTGCTCTGGGTTATATCACCCATGCAGATAATTAATATATTGCGTTTGCCGCTCTGTGGCGGCTATCGCAGATAAAGCCGATTAACGCCTCAGAAAGTCTATGTATTGACCACGGATGGCGCAAAAAATTTCTTTTCCTGGCCTTGAAAAGCGTGAATACGGACCGATTTTAGAGGTGTAGCAGAACAGGTATGCCGTAAGGGTACCTGGTTTTAGAGGCCTGTCCATGATGGAAGGCAATGTTTGATTCTCGCTGATCTCAGGAGTGTTAATTTATGCGTAACTTCGATTTATCCCCGCTTTATCGTTCAGCTATTGGTTTTGATCGTCTGTTTAACCTGCTGGAAAACAACCACAGCCAGAGCAATGGCGGCTATCCTCCATACAACGTTGAGCTGGTTGACGAAAATAACTATCGCATTGCGATTGCTGTGGCAGGCTTTGCTGAAAGCGAGCTGGAAATCACCGCGCAGGATAACCTGCTGGTGGTGAAAGGTGCACATGCAGACCCACAGCCAGAGCGCACTTATCTCTACCAGGGGATTGCCGAGCGCAACTTCGAACGTAAATTCCAGCTAGCCGAAAATATCCAGATTCGTGGCGCTAACCTGGTGAACGGCCTGCTGTATATCGATCTGGAACGCGTGATTCCGGAAGCGATGAAACCACGCCGTATCGAAATTAATTAATTCTGCGGGTCGCATTAAGCGGCCACACCAAAATTTAACCAGACTCCGGCTTGCCGACAGGGAGCCGAAGGCTTAACTCGCTTCAAAGAAGGAGAAAACTTATGCGTAACTACGACTTATCGCCTCTGCTGCGCCAGTGGATCGGTTTTGACAAGCTGGCTAATGCCTTACAAACCAGCAGCGAAGGCCAGCCATTCCCGCCTTATAATATTGAAAAAGGCGACGACAACCATTACCGCATTACCCTTGCGCTGGCTGGGTTCCGCCAGCAGGATCTGGACATTGAACTTGAAGGTACGCGCCTGAGCGTGAAGGGTACGCCGGTGAAACCAGAGAAAGAGCCAACCTGGCTGCACCAGGGGTTAGTCACTCAGCCGTTTAGTCTGAGCTTTACCCTTGCCGAGTACATGAAAGTTTCCGGTGCGACCTTTACTAACGGCCTGCTGCATATCGACCTGGTACGAGAAATTCCGCAAGAAGTTGCGCCGAAACGCATCGCTATCAGCGAACGCCCGGCTCTTAATAGCTAATTACAGAAGTCCCCTTTCTGGCCCCATTTATGGGGCTGATATTGCTGACAAAGAAGGAAA
>NZ_RPOH01000071.1 GCF_003818135.1 Buttiauxella warmboldiae
CCAGTGTCAGGACAAGGGGGTTTTATGACTAACCGTTAATGCTGATGAGAGTGATTTATCAACGTCGTTTTATGATGTTTTATGGTCATCAAAAAACATCGTAATAAAACAGGCTATTCCGTCTGTGCAGACCGGTCAGACTGGCGATAAATAAAAAACACCCCGGACAAACTTAAACCCGCGTTTATTTCAGCATCATCGCTGTGCAGAGAAATTAATCACCGCAAAATGGTTATGTCGTTATTGGCGGTGTTATTTGCGTCGGTAAACATTCGCCCTGCGGCCTGAACTGCCGGTTTTAAACAGCGGACCTCTTTGCTGTCACCGTAAAACGAATAACGCCTCTCCCCACAACGTGCGCCGTGGGGAGAGGCTCAGCCCGTTAGCGCAGCAGCGACATCACGTTCTGCGGAACCTGGTTTGCCTGAGCCAGCACGCTGGTGCCGGCAGACTGCAGGATATTGGCACGGCTCATATTGGAGACTTCGGAAGCGAAGTCAGCATCCAGAATGCGCGAGCGCGACTGAGTCAGGTTATTCACCGTGCTGTCGAGGTTATTAATCACCGAGTCGAAACGGTTCTGTACCGCACCGAGGCCGGAGCGCAGCTGGTCAACCTTAGCCAGCGCCTCGTCAATGGTTTTTAGCTTAGTCAACTGAGTGACCTGCGGGTCGGTGGCGGCAAGGGCGGTGCCTTTAGCCAAGGTGAAGCTTGCCGGAGTACCTTGTTTTGCCTGTGGAGTCGCTCCCCCTGGATTAGGAGCTACAGCGGCGGTAAAAGTAGCCGTTACTGTGGTATATACATCAACGCCCTTGTCATCTTTACCCACGGCAATGAAATCGCCCTTATTATCCTGGTAAAGCTCACCCTTGCCACCCGCAGTGAACACCGCAGTTTTAATGCCATCCAGGGTTGCCTTATCCAGGACAGCGGTCTTACCCGCGTTGGTTACCGAATCACCTGCTTTCAGCGCTTTTGGCATCTGGGTCACATCAAAACCATCCATCCCCAGGGTGGTGGCATCCATTTTGTTCAGTTTGATACCGATGCTC
>NZ_RPOH01000072.1 GCF_003818135.1 Buttiauxella warmboldiae
CCAGTGTCAGGACAAGGGGGGTTTTTATGACTAACCGTCAGTGCTGATGAGGGTGATTTATCAACGTCGTTTTATGATGTTTTATGGTCATCAAAAAACATCGTAATAAAACAGGCTATTCCGTCTGTGCAGCCCGGTCAGACTGGCGATAAATAAAAAATACCCCGGACAAACTTAAACCCGCGTTTATTTCAGCATCATCGCTGTGCAGAGAAATTAATCACCGCAAAATGGTTATGTCGTTATTGGCGGTGTTATTTGTGGCGGTAAACATTCGCCCTGCGGCCTGAACTGCCGGTTTTAAACCGCGGCTCTGTTGGCTGTCACCGTAAAACGAATAACGCCTCTCCCCACAACGCGCGCCGTGGGGAGAGGCTCAGCCCGTTAGCGCAGCAGCGACATCACGTTCTGTGGAACCTGGTTTGCCTGAGCCAGCACGCTGGTGCCGGCAGACTGCAGGATATTGGCACGGCTCATATTGGAGACTTCGGAAGCGAAGTCAGCATCCAGAATGCGCGAGCGCGACTGAGTCAGGTTATTGACCGTGCTGTCGAGGTTATTAATCACCGAGTCGAAACGGTTCTGTACCGCACCGAGGCCGGAGCGCAGCTGGTCAACCTTGGCCAGCGCCTGGTCAATGGTTTTTAGCTGAGTTGAATTAGTCAGCTCAGTGACTTTCGGGTCGGTCGCGGTAAGGTCTGTATCTTTAGCCAGAGCTACGCTTGCCAGAGTAGGAGGGTTCGCAGCGGCGTTTGCTGCAGTAAAAGTAGCTTTTACTGTGGCGCATTTATCTGCGCCAGCAGCATTTTTACCCACAGCTATATATTCGCCATTCTTATTCAGGTAAAGCTCGCCCTTGCCGCCCGCACCGAACACCGAGGTTTTAATGCCATCCAGGGTTGCCTTATCCAGGACAACGGTATCAGCACCTTTGGTTACCGTATCACCTTCCTTCAGAGGGCTCTGCTGGGTGACTTTAAAACCATCCATCCCCAGGG
>NZ_RPOH01000073.1 GCF_003818135.1 Buttiauxella warmboldiae
TTCAAATTTTTCTTTAGACACGGCTATATTCCTTACTGTTGCGCTCTCCCCTTCTGGAGAGAGCACGGGATCAATGTTTTTTAAAACCCGGGGCTTATTTACCGCGAGCTTCGATTACGGCCTGAGCTACGTTGTTTGGCGCGTCATCATACTTCAGGAATTCCATGGAGTAAGATGCACGACCTTTGGTCAGTGAACGCAGTTGAGTTGCGTAACCGAACATTTCAGACAACGGAACTTCAGCGTGAATCTGAACGCCAGTAGCGTTAGATTCCTGACCTTTCAGCTGACCACGACGACGGCTGAGGTCACCGATAACGTCACCGGTGTTCTCTTCTGGGGTTTCCACTTCAACCTTCATGATAGGCTCAAGCAGAACTGGTTTCGCTTTCTTAAAGCCATCTTTGAAGGCAATAGAAGCGGCCAGTTTAAACGCCAGTTCGGAGGAGTCAACGTCGTGGTAAGAACCGAAGTGCAGACGCACGCCGAGATCTACTACTGGGTAACCCGCCAGAGGACCAGACTTCAGCTGCTCCTGGATACCTTTATCAACAGCAGGGATGTATTCCGTTGGGATCACACCACCTTTGATGTCGTTGACGAACTCGTAACCTTTCGGATTCGAGCCCGGCTCCAGTGGGTACATGTCGATAACAACATGACCGAACTGACCACGACCACCAGACTGCTTAGCGTGTTTACCTTCAATATCGGTAACTTTCGCGCGAATCGCTTCACGGTAAGCAACCTGAGGTTTACCCACGTTAGCTTCAACGTTGAATTCACGTTTCATACGGTCAACGATGATGTCGAGGTGAAGCTCACCCATACCAGCGATGATAGTCTGGTTAGACTCTTCATCAGTCCATACGCGGAATGATGGATCTTCTTTAGCCAGACGACCCAGAGCCAGACCCATTTTTTCCTGGTCAGCTTTGGTTTTTGGTTCAACTGCGATCGAAATTACTGGCTCAGGGAATTCCATGCGCTCCAGAATGATCACATTGTCCTGGTCGCACAGGGTATCACCGGTAGTCACTTCTTTCAGACCGATAGCTGCAGCGATATCACCCGCGCGAACTTCTTTGATCTCTTCACGTTTGTTGGCGTGCATCTGTACGATACGGCCCAGACGCTCACGTGCTGATTTCACCGGGTTGAACACGGTGTCACCAGAGTTAACCACGCCAGAGTAAACGCGGAAGAAGGTCAGGTTACCAACAAACGGGTCAGTTGCGATTTTGAACGCCAGAGCAGCAAACGGCTCGTTGTCGTCAGAGTGACGAACAGCCGGAGTGTCTTTACCGTCGTCCAGCATACCGTTAATCGCAGTAACGTCAGTTGGAGCTGGCAGGTATTCAACAACCGCATCCAGCATCGCCTGAACACCTTTGTTCTTAAATGCAGAACCACAGGTAACCAAGATAATTTCGTTGTTCAGTACGCGCTTACGCAGAGAAGTTTTGATCTCTTCTTCAGTCAGCTCTTCGCCACCAAAGAATTTCTCCATCAGTTCGTCAGAACCTTCAGCAGCGGCTTCAACCAGTTTCTGGCGCCATTCTTCGGCCAGTTCCTGCATATCAGCTGGGATCTCTTCGTATTCGAAGGTCACGCCCTGATCGGCTTCGTTCCAGTTGATGGCTTTCATTTTCACCAGGTCAACAACACCGGTGAATTTCTCTTCCGCGCCGATTGCCAATTGCAGAGGCACCGGAGTTGCGCCCAGACGTTTTTCAATCTGATCAACAACTTTCAGGAAGTTAGCACCCATACGGTCCATTTTGTTAACGAACGCGATACGTGGAACTTTGTATTTGTTAGCCTGACGCCATACGGTCTCAGACTGTGGCTGAACACCACCAACAGCACAGTAAACCATTACCGCACCGTCAAGCACACGCATGGAACGTTCAACTTCGATGGTGAAGTCAACGTGCCCTGGGGTGTCGATGATGTTGATGTGGTGTGGTTCGAACTGTTTGGCCATACCTGACCAGAAACAGGTGGTCGCAGCGGACGTGATGGTAATACCACGTTCCTGCTCCTGCTCCATCCAGTCCATGGTGGCTGCGCCATCATGAACTTCACCGATTTTGTGGTTTACACCGGTGTAGAACAGAACACGTTCGGTAGTAGTAGTCTTACCGGCGTCGATGTGAGCACTGATACCAATGTTACGGTAACGCTCAATGGGTGTTTTACGAGCCATTTGATTCCTCTATATCCTGGGACGTTCATTTAAGTAACCCAAAGCGGGCAGCTCACATGAAGCGCCCGCCTGGTGACTAACACTCCGAAGGGATTACCAACGGTAGTGAGCGAACGCCTTGTTGGCTTCAGCCATACGGTGAACGTCTTCACGTTTCTTAACTGCAGTACCTTTGTTCTCTGCAGCATCAGAAAGTTCGTTCGCCAGGCGAAGAGCCATGGATTTATCACCGCGTTTACGAGCAGCTTCTACGATCCAACGCATTGCCAGAGCATTACGACGAACCGGACGTACTTCTACTGGAACCTGATAAGTAGAACCACCAACACGGCGGGACTTAACTTCGACAGTCGGACGAACGTTGTCCAGAGCGACTTCGAAAGCTTCCAGAGCTTGTTTACCAGAACGCTGAGCCAGGGTCTCCAGCGCGGTATACACGATAGATTCAGCAGTAGATTTCTTACCATCTACCATCAGAATGTTTACAAATTTGGCCAGCAACTCTGATCCGAACTTAGGATCTGGCAGAATTTTACGTTGACCAATGACGCGACGACGTGGCATGGGAATACTCCGTTGTTAATTCAGGGTTGTCCAAAACTCTATTGAGTTTGACATTTATTTAAAACGTTTGGCCTTACTTAACGGAAACCATTAAGCCTTAGGACGCTTCACGCCGTACTTAGAACGAGATTGCTTACGGTCTTTAACGCCGGAGCAGTCAAGTGCACCACGAACGGTGTGGTAACGAACACCTGGCAAGTCTTTTACACGACCACCACGGATCAGGATCACGGAGTGTTCCTGCAGGTTGTGACCTTCACCACCGATGTAGGAGGTCACTTCAAAACCGTTAGTCAAACGCACACGGCATACTTTACGCAGTGCGGAGTTTGGTTTCTTAGGAGTGGTGGTATATACACGAGTACATACACCACGTTTCTGCGGGCAGGCTTCCAGCGCTGGCACGTTGCTTTTTGCAACTTTGCGAGCGCGTGGTTTGCGAACCAGCTGGTTAACTGTTGCCATTAAATAGCTCCTGGTTTTAGCTTTTGCTTCGTAAACACGTAATAAAACGACCTCATATAATATGAGGACGCAGAATTTTAGGGCTGAGCCGAAAAGGTGTCAAGAAATATACAACGATCCTGGATTTTACCAGGATATTTGCTGTTCGTGTTTAACCGTTAATCTGACGAAATCAGTATAGCTGACCTTGCCTATCCCGGTTGAAATTTGAGCAGACAAGCCGCGAGCCTCGATATCTTCCTGCAGAGCATACACAGAAATGGGGGCGGCGTGCAGTAAATCAAGAGCTCGGGTGCCGGTGAGTGCGGCAATGACCGCATCCTGCAGCAATAAAATTTCGTCCCCCTGCTTAACGCAGCGCAGCAGCGCGTCAAAATCGGTCTGAAAGGGGGAATGGTGTAAAATATGCAGCATATCGCCTCAGAAAGTTAGCACCACGTCAAACTGATGCAGTATTTCGCGCAACGCATCAGGCTCAAGGGGTTTGACATCAAGCACCCAGGCGCTGGCGGGTGATAGCCCCCGCTCGCGGACAGAAGCCGCGCACAGATAACACTGCTCAATATCATACAGCGGCAGCACACGAAATGTGGCGATGTAATCTCTGGCAAGGATAAGGCCGGGTTGCTGACCGGGAAGCAGTTGCATCACGCCGTCACCGATGAAGAATACGCCAATCTCCTCAGATAATGCTGAGGTAGCCAACAATGCATCTAAGCCTTCACGGCCGCTGGCGCTCCCGTGAGGAGCTGATTTAAACACAAATGCGACACGCTTCATCAGAATTGCACCGTTCTGTCGCAGGTGAGCGAAGCCTGTGCCAACGCGCCCAGCCCGCTAAGCGTGAAGCCAGGCTGCAAATTGTGGCAGGGTAAACCGAGCTGCCCGGCTTGCGTTTCGTCGGCCACGCCACGGCGCAGCGCCGCTGCCACGCAGATATGCAATTCAACACCATGCTGCACATTAAGCTGCTGCCAGCCGCGAACCAGATCGAATTCATCGCTGGCAGGAGAGGTTAGCTGGTTGGCGTTGTAAACCCCCTCACGGTAGAAGAACACGCTTTCGAGCGTGTGCCCTTCGGCAATAACCGCCTGCGAAAATTGCAACGCGCTGCTCGCCTGCTGCGTACCGTAAGCCGGGCCTGTTACCAGGATGGCAAAACGCATTACTTATCCTGCCCCTGGAAATCACCGTTTTTGAACTGGCGGATATAGAGATAAACCGTGTGCTTGGAAATATTCAAACGATCGGCAACCTGGTTAATCGCGTCTTTGATATCAAAGATACCTTTCTCATACAGGTTCAGCACAATCTGTCGATTTTTGGCGTTGTTAGAGACATTGCGATCGGCATTCACTTCTTCAATCGTGAATTCCAGCGCCTGCATCACCAGATCTTCCACCGAGGAGGCAAAGTTTACCGAAGAGGCCACTTCTGGGGTTTCCGGCGGAATAAACGTCGACATAATTTGCGAGAACGGCACATCAAGATTGATATTGATACACAGCAGGCCGATCACCCGCTCGTCACGATTGCGGATCGCAATCGTCTCGGATTTCATCAGGACGCCACTTTTTGCACGGGTGAAATAGCATTTAGAAACGCTACTGTCAGCACCTGTCATATCGTGCAGCATACGCAAGGCAAGATCGGTAATCGGCGAGCCAATTTTACGCCCGGTGTGTTCACCATTCGCAATACGGATAGCGGAACATTTCAGATCCTGCAGCGAGTGCAACACAATTTCACAATGAGAACCAATCAGCATCGCTAACCCGTCCACTACCGCTTCGTAGGATTTTAATATTTCAAAGTCGGTTTGTTCAAAAGGACGCTGGTCCAGTAAGTCAAGCTCACTGGTTTCATTGGTTAAAAGCGAATTGGACATTTAAAGATACCACCCTCTACAGAGAGCCTGTCGTGCTTAAATTGTATCAGGGCAGACTCATACTCAGTTGAAACGCCGTCTGCTAAGGTAATACAGTGGAAGATGCGCTTTCCAGCTTTTATTCTATCCGGCCTCAAATAAAAAACCGCCGCCCCTGAGGACGGCGGTTAAACATATCTTATTTGCTCTTCGCTGCATCCGCTTCAGGCGCAGCTTCTGGTTTGGCATCTGCTTTTGGTGCAGGCTTAATATCCAGCAGCTCAACGTCAAACACCAGCGTGGAGTTAGCCGGAATTCCCGGAACGCCAGTTTTGCCGTAGGCCAGCTCTGGTGGAATAACCAGTTTGATCTTGCCGCCTTTCTTCAGGTTCTTCAGGCCTTCAGTCCAGCCTGGGATAACGCCATCAAGACGGAAAGAGAGTGGCTCACCGCGGGTATAAGAGTTATCAAACTCTTTACCGTCGATAAGCGTACCTTTGTAGTTCACCACGACCGTGTCGCTATCTGTCGGCGCTTCACCGGTACCGGCTTTGTCGATTTTGTACATCAGGCCAGTAGAGGAAGTTTTCACGCCTTTCTCTTTGGCGAAAGTATCGCGGAAAGCTTTGCCTTTATCGGCGTTTTCTTTAGCGTCTTTTTCCATCTTCGCCTGGGCCGAAGCCTTCACGCGCGCTTCGAAAGCCTGCAGCGTCTGCTCGATTTCCTGGTCAGATAATTTGCTCTTATCCGCAAAGGCATCCTGAACACCGGCGATAAGCTGATTCTTATCCAGCGTGATCCCCAGTTTTTCTTGTTCTTTCAGTGAATTTTCCATGTAACGGCCCAGCGAAGCACCCAATGCATACGCAGATTTCTGGTCGTCATTTTTGAATGCCGCGTTGCTGGCAGCAGGAGCCGCAGCCTCTTTAGCCGCAGCTGCCGGGGCAGCGAACGCCGGAGCGCTCAGGGCAACGGCCATCGTGGTCGCCAGTAGCGTTACTTTAAACAGTGATTTCATCCATTTCTCCAGGGCCGGGGCCTCTAACCCCAAGGTTATTATCAACTAAGAGACGTACTATAACGTCGTGGAAGAAATCTACACAATCTCTCCGCGCCTTATCGAGACAAATTCAGACTCTTTTTGTATAAAGAAGTTTCGTGCTGAGTAAAACGGCGCTGTAACCAGCAGGATTTTTCAGTAGAATCGCCGGAAATTGTCCATCCGCAGGCCAGGAGTATTCGCCATGCAGCAAAAATCGACCGAACAACGACTGGAAGAACTTGAGAGTCGTCTCGCTTTCCAGGAGATTACGATAGAAGAGTTAAATCAGACGGTAACGGCTCACGAACTGGAGATGGTCAAACTACGCGAGCATTTCCGTTTGCTGGTTGAAAAGCTAAAAGCCAGCCAGCCTTCAATGGTCGCCTCGGAAGCCGAAGAGACGCCACCGCCGCACTACTAGTTAGTCGTATAGCCGTGATAAAAAAAGAGGCGTGTCACCGACACGCCTCTTTTTGTAACTTTAATCGTTAGCCGATTAATGGCAACCGCAGCCGCCATTACCGCCGCAACCACCTTTACCATGTTCATGGTCGCCGTGGTCATGGCCGTGACCGCCGCAGCAGCCGCCTTCACCATGGTCGTGGTGATGATCGTGCTCGCCGTGAACGTGGCCATGAGCCAGCTCTTCAGCCGTGGCTTCACGGATGGCAATCACTTCTACGTTGAAGCTCAGGTTTTGGCCTGCCAGCATGTGGTTGCCATCGACAACAACGTGCTCATCTTCAACCGCGGTAATTTCTACCGGTACCGGCCCCTGGTCGGTATCAGCCATAAAGCGCATACCCACTTCCAGTTCGTCAACGCCCATAAAGACGTCTTTCGGTACGCGCTGAACCAGGTTCTCGTCGTACTGGCCGTAAGCGTCATTTGCGCCAACGTTCACGTCGAAACGGTCGCCAACAATGTGGCCTTCCAGCGCGGTTTCCAGACCAGAAATCAGGGAGCCGTGACCATGCAGATAGTCCAGCGGCGCACTCACCGGAGACTCATCAACCAACACACCGTCTTCTGTACGTACCTGATAGGCCAGGCTGACCACCAGGTCTTTTGCTACTTTCATGATATCTCCTGAGCGAGCGTGAGAAAAAAACTGGCGCCGATTGTAGCGGAATTTAGCGCCGGTGTACCCCTAAGCTTAAAAAAAGCTGGGGCATCTCGCTAGTCCGGATGGAAAATCCCGATAACTTGCTCTTGTTCGCGAACGTGCTCGCGCGCTTGTTTATCCGCTTCACGCATCTGATGGCCGCAATTAACACACTCAACAATATCGACATTATTCTCACGCCACATCGCGAGGGAATCTCGCGTCTGACACTCGGGACACACGGCCCCGGCAATAAAACGTTTACGCACCGACATTCGCTTCACCTTCTTTATTCAAATTCATCCCAACCATCGTACTGTCGACGTTCCTGCTGCATCTCGCGTTCGAAAATCTCCTCCAATTCACGACGCGCTTCGCGCACTCTGGAAATTTGTGCGTTATCGGTATGAATCGGCATTAACTCACGCAGCATGCTCATATCCAGACGCCGGAAGTGCAGCTGCGCACGATGCGCCTGATGCGGGTGCATGCCCAGGGTCATCAGCGCCTTACGCCCTAACTCCAGCGCGCTGGAAAACGTCTCGCGTGAGAATTGCGTAACCCCAGCCTGCAGCAATTCGTGCGCTTCTACACGCCCTCTGGCGCGCGCCAGAATCGCCAGATGTGGAAAGTGTTGTTGACACAAATGCACGATCTTCAGCGTGTCTTCCGGTTCATTACAGGTGATCACGATAGATTTTGCGCTCCCGGCGCCCGCTGAACGCAGCAGCTCAAGTTCGGTGGCATCGCCGTAATAAACCTTATAGCCGTATTTGCGCATCAGGCTAACGGAGCTGATATCCCGCTCAAGCACCGTAATGCGCATTTTGTTCGCCATCAACAGGCGGCCAATCACCTGGCCGAAGCGCCCAAAGCCAACAACAATGACCTGTGGCTGGTCGTCTTCCACATGCGGTTTTTCATCGTTTTCATCATCAATAACGTTGAAGCGCCGCGCAAGAAGGGCATCGATGCCCTTCATCAGCAATGGCGTGGTCATCATTGACAGCGTGACGGTCACCAGCAACAGCGGCATCTGGTCGCCGCTGAACAGTTTTTGCGATGACGCGGTAGAAAACAGGACGAAAGCGAACTCCCCGCCCTGGCTTAACACGCCGGAAAACTGCAGCCGTTCGGAGCGGCGTAACCCAAAATGCCACGCCAGGCTATACAGAACCGCGGCCTTCACGGCCACCAGCACCACGACACCTAAAACCACCCAGAGAATATGGGTATAAAGCACGCCCAGGTTTAACGCCATGCCTACGGAGATAAAGAACAACCCCAGCAATAAGCCTTTAAAGGGATCGATGGCGATCTCCAGCTCGTGGCGATACTCGCTTTCAGCCAGCAGAACGCCGGCGATAAAAGTGCCGAGCGCCATTGAAAAGCCCAGCGCATCCATAAATAGTGCCGAGCCGAGCACCAGCAGCAGCGCCGCGGCGGTAAAGACCTCGCGCACGCCGGAACCCGCAATAAAGCGAAACAGTGGCTTTAACAGGTAACGGCCGCCAATCAACATGGCGGCGAATGCCAGAACTTTAAAGCCTATTTTTATCCAGTCGGTATGCCCACCGTCATTCCCGGCCAACAGCGGCACCAGCGCGATCGCCGGAATAACCGCTAAATCCTGGAACAGCAGCACAGAAAAACCGAGCTGGCCGGATTCATTGCGGTTCATGCCCTTATCGCGCATCAGCTGTAACGCCATCGCAGTAGATGACATCGCCAGCCCAAGGCCGCCAATCACCGCCGCCTGCCAGGAAAACTGCGTTAGCATCAGCAACCCAGCCAGTACCACGGCGCTGAGTAACACCTGCGCAGCACCCACGCCAAAGATAGAACGCCGGAGCTGCCAAAGTTTGGACGGGTTCAGCTCCAGCCCGATGATAAACATCAGGAACACTACGCCAAGCTCCGAGAAGTGGAGAATTTCATCCACGTCGCTGATAAAACCTAGCCCCCACGGCCCGATAGCAATACCCGCCAGCAAATAGCCGATCACCGCGCCAATTCCTAGCCTGGCAGCAATGGGCACCGCCACCACCGCCGCAAATAAAAACAGCACGCCTGCCAGCAGGACGTCAGATCCTTCCATCAGCGGCCTCCTGGTAATGTCGGAGAGGCCAGCCACTCGCCATACGCCTTCGCGTGGCTGGCAAGCTCCTGTGGAGACTGGCGGCGCGCCCAGTAAACAATCATCGGATTCATCCAGTGCATACGGCACATCGCGGCGGTCAGCTCAAAGGGACGTAAAATATCGGTCAGCGGGAAGCGGTTAAAGCCGTCATGCCGATAAGCGCCCTCCGGCTCGCCGGTGGTTATCACACTACGCCAGTACTTTCCCGCCAGAGCGGTGCCTCCAACGCCGCTGGCAAAGCCGCGGCTTAGCACGCGATCCAGCCACTCTTTGAGCAATGCCGGGCAGCTATAGGTATAAAGAGGATGCTGGAAAACAATGACATCATGCTGTTGCAGTAATGCCTGCTCGCGATAGATATCGATAAAAAAGTCAGGATAGTGCGCATAAAGGTCATGCACAGTGACATTAGCAAGCTGCTGCGCCGGCTGGAGTAAGACGCGGTTGGCGACCGAGTCCTGTGACTCCGGATGGGCATATAGCAGCAAAACTTTCGGCGGCTGCGACATCATTCCCCTCCAGGGCGTCGTCATCGTCTTTAAATTGGGCTACCATGCAGCCCGACGCGCTGCCAATAGCATCACGTTACCTTAATATAATCACAATTTAACATACTCTGAACATACGGCGCTTTATGATTGTTTTCTCCTCGTTACAAATTCGTCGCGGCACCCGCGTTCTGCTGGATAACGCCACCGCCACCATCAATCCAGGCCAGAAAGTGGGCCTGGTGGGTAAAAACGGCTGCGGTAAATCCACGCTGCTGGCGCTACTGAAGAACGAGATCGGCGCCGATGGCGGCAGCATGACCTATCCGGGCAACTGGGCGCTGGCCTGGGTAAACCAGGAAACCCCTGCGCTGGCGATGCCTGCCATTGAATATGTTATTGATGGCGACCGCGAATTCCGCCAGCTTGAAGCGGAACTGGCCGCCGCCAATGAGCGCAACGACGGTCACGCTATCGCGCTGGTTCACGGCAAGCTTGATGCGGTTGATGCCTGGACGATTCGCTCGCGTGCCTCAAGTTTGCTGCATGGTTTAGGCTTCAGCAACGAACAGCTTGAGCGCCCGGTGAGTGATTTCTCCGGCGGCTGGCGTATGCGTCTGAACCTCGCTCAAGCCCTGATTTGCCGTTCCGATTTACTGCTGCTCGATGAACCGACTAACCACCTGGACTTAGATGCTGTTATCTGGCTCGAACGCTGGCTGAAAAGTTATCAGGGCACGTTAATTCTGATTTCCCACGATCGTGACTTCCTCGATCCGGTCGTCGGCAAGATTATTCATATCGAACAAGAGTCGATGTTTGAGTACACCGGCAACTACTCATCGTTCGAAGGCCAGCGCGCGACGCGCCTGGCTCAGCAGCAGTCAATGTATGAAAGCCAGCAGGAGCGAGTCGCTCACCTGCAAAGCTTTATCGACCGTTTCAAGGCCAAAGCCAGTAAAGCAAAACAGGCGCAAAGCCGCGTGAAGATGCTCGAACGCATGGAGCTGATTGCTCCGGCGCATGTCGATAACCCGTTCCACTTTAGCTTCCGCACCCCGGAAAGTTTGCCGAACCCGCTGCTGCGCATGGAAAAAGTTAGCGCGGGTTACGGCGAGCGCGTGATCCTGGATTCTATCAAACTGAATCTGGTTCCCGGCTCGCGCATCGGCCTGCTTGGCCGCAACGGCGCCGGTAAATCGACGCTGATAAAACTGTTGGCAGAAGAAATTCAGCCATTGCAGGGCGATATTGGTCTGGCAAAAGGCATCAAGCTTGGCTATTTCGCCCAGCATCAGCTGGAATATTTACGTGCCGATGAGTCGCCGCTGCAACACCTGGCGCGCATTGCGCCGAAGGAGCTTGAGCAGCAGCTGCGTGACTACCTGGGCGGTTTTGGTTTCCGGGGCGATAAAGTCACCGAGCAAACCGCGCGTTTCTCCGGCGGTGAAAAAGCACGGCTGGTGCTGGCGCTGGTGGTCTGGCAGCGCCCTAACCTGTTGCTGCTCGATGAACCGACCAACCACCTCGATCTCGACATGCGCCAGGCATTAACCGAAGCGCTGATCGATTTCGAAGGAGCGCTGGTTGTGGTTTCGCACGATCGCCATCTGCTGCGTTCCACCACCGACGACCTCTATCTGGTGCACGGCGGTAAAGTCGAAGCCTTTGATGGCGATCTGGAAGATTACCAGCAGTGGCTGGTGGATCTGCAAAAACAGGAAAACCAGCCGCTTGATTCAGCTAAAGATAACCTCAACAGCGCACAGGCTCGTAAAGATCAGAAACGCCGTGAAGCAGAATTGCGTACGCAAACTCAGCCGCTGCGTAAGCAAATCACTCAGCTTGAAAAGCAGATGGAAAAGCTGAATGCACAGCTTGCGGAAGTTGAAGAAAAGCTGGCTGACAGCGCGATTTACGAGCAGAGCCGCAAAGCCGAAATGACCGCATGCCTGCAAACCCAGGTAAAAGTAAAGGCAGCGCTGGAAGAGTGCGAGATGGAGTGGCTGGACGCGCAAGACCAGCTGGAGCAGATGATGCAGGCCGAATGACAGTCTGGCCTCACCCAAAGTGAGGCCAGAGCACTCAATGCCAAATCAGCAATACGCACGCCGCCGTCAGCAGTCCCATAAATACGTTAAAGATTGTCCAGGCGCGGCGGCTGCGCAGCAGTTTGCCAATCATACTGCCGAACGCAATCCAGATAATACCCGCAACAATGTTAACCAGCGCAATACCGATGCTGATTAACACCACGGAATGCAGGTACTGAGCGCCAGCAAGGCTAAAACTGGCCACGGCACCCAGCGCCATCAGCCAGGCTTTAGGGTTGATGACCTGAAGTAAGCCGCCCTGCCAGAATGGAATGGGAACCGGAGGCGGCGCATCGGTTTCCAGTTTTTCATAGGTCGCGGTGCCGATTTTCCAGGCCAGCCATAACAGGTAAGCACTCCCGGCTATTTTCAGGATAAGGTGCAAAGCAGGATATAAAAGGATTAAGCTACCGACGCCGAAGGCCACCAGCAGCAGAATGCATTGCATCCCAAGCATGATGCCAATCATCAACGGAATGGTGCGCATAAAGCCGTAATTGGCGCCGGAAGAAGTCAGTAACATATTGTTTGGGCCAGGTGTAATCGCCGCGACCCATAAAAAACCCAGCATTGAGAAAAAAAGCGTTTCCATGAAATGGGTGTTCCACACCCGGTAAGTTAATTAGCAAACTAAATGAAACTAACAGTGTGATATGGCCACGACAAGTCCCGCAGTATTGAATTTTCATCACCTGGAAGATGAGCAGTTTCGTCCGTTGAGGGGTGTCAGTAACCCGCACCTGCAAACTATGCTTCCGCGGTTGATTCGCCGTCGCCTTAATTTCAAACCTCACTGGCAGCGTCTGGACATGCCGGACGGGGATTTTGTCGACCTTGCCTGGAGCGAAGACCCGCGCCTGGCCATGCATAAACCACGGTTAGTCGTTTTTCATGGGCTTGAAGGCAGCCTGCACAGTCCGTATGCCCACGGCTTAATTGAGGCCGCCAGTAAACAAGGCTGGTTAGGCGTGGTGATGCATTTCCGCGGCTGTAGCGGCGTACCAAATCGCATGAAGCGTATTTATCACTCTGGCGAAACCGAAGACGGCAGCTACTTCTTAAACTGGCTCAGCACCCGTTACGGCAAAGTGCCAACGGCGGCGGTCGGATTTTCGCTCGGTGGGAATATGCTCGCCTGCCTGATGGCCCGACAGGGGGCCGACTGCGCTTTGCAGGCCGGCGTGGTGGTTTCAGCACCATTGATGCTGGAGCATTGCAGCAAGCACATTGAGAAAGGTTTCTCCCGCGTCTATCAGCACTATCTTTTGAATCTGCTGAAGAAAAATGCCGCACGCAAGCTGAGAAGTTATCCAGGCTCGCTCCCGGTAGATCTGCGCCAGCTTAAAGGGATGCGCCGCCTGCGCGAGTTTGATGATTTGATTACCTCGAAGATTCACGGCTTTGCCGATGCTATCGACTATTACCGTCAATGCAGCGCCATGCCGTTGCTGCCGCAAATCAAAGCGCCTACGCTTATCATCCATGCAAAAGATGATCCGTTTATGGATCATCATGTGATCCCGGATAAAGCAACATTACCGGCGAATATCGAGTATCAACTGACGCGCTACGGTGGCCACGTTGGGTTTGTGGGCGGCACGCTGCGCCGCCCTGAAATGTGGCTTGAGCAGCGCATTCCGCAGTGGCTGTCGCAATTTCTGGACCCCTAATATGATGATCCCCTGGCAAGACCTACCGCCCGAAACGCTTGATAATCTGATTGAATCCTTTGTATTACGCGAGGGCACCGATTATGGTGAACAAGAGCGTTCACTTGAGCAAAAGGTGGCTGATGTTAAGCGCCAGCTGCAAAGCGGTGAGGCGGTGCTGGTATGGTCAGAACTTCATGAAACGGTGAATATCATGGCGCGCGGGCAATTTCGCGGCTAAGCCTGCCTATACTGCATAATACAACTGCCTGCACCCCACCAAACTTGCTACTACCCATGGAGTTGTTGCCTTATGTCAGCCAAACATCCGGTTATTGCCGTAACAGGTTCCAGCGGCGCGGGAACGACCACCACCAGCATTGCCTTTCGTAAAATCTTCCAGCAGTTAAATCTGCGCGCGGCGGAAGTCGAAGGTGACAGCTTCCACCGTTTCACCCGTCCTGAAATGGATATGGCGATTCGTAAAGCGCGCGATCTTGGCCGCCATATCAGCTACTTCGGCCCGGAAGCCAACGACTTTGGCTTGCTGGAGCAGACGTTTATTGAGTACGGAAACTCCGGCCAGGGCCAGTCACGTAAATATCTGCACACTTACGATGAGGCCGTACCCTGGAACCAGATTCCGGGAACCTTTACGCCATGGCAGCCCTTGCCGGAACCAACGGATGTTTTGTTTTATGAAGGCTTGCATGGCGGAGTCGTTACCCCGCAGCACGACGTCGCGAATGCCGTTGATTTGCTGGTAGGCGTAGTGCCGATTGTGAACCTGGAGTGGATACAAAAACTGGTGCGCGATACCAGCGAGCGCGGGCATTCCCGTGAAGCGGTAATGGATTCCGTGGTGCGCTCAATGGACGATTACATCAATTACATCACGCCGCAGTTTTCCCGCACGCACATCAACTTCCAGCGCGTCCCTACGGTAGATACCTCTAACCCGTTTGCCGCGCGCGGTATTCCGTCTCTGGATGAAAGCTTTGTGGTGATTCATTTTCGCGGGCTGGATGACATCGATTTTCCCTATTTGCTCGCCATGCTGCAAGGCTCATTTATTTCTCATATCAATACATTAGTGGTGCCGGGCGGCAAAATGGGGCTGGCGATGGAGCTGATTATGACGCCGTTAGTTAAACGCCTGGCAGAAGGTCGCAAGATTAATCAGGGCGGCTAATCACCGCCCTTTTGTCACTCACTGAGCTTCAATGACTTGGTAGCTGTGGGTGATATTCACTGCTTTTTCCAGCATCAGCGCCACAGAGCAGTACTTCTCAGCAGACAGGTCTACCGCGCGGGAAACCGCGTTATCTTTTAGCTCTTTGCCCGTCACGATGAAATGCAGATTGATATGCGTGAACAGACGCGGGGCTTCTTCACGGCGCTCGGAAGTCAGTTTTACTTCACAATCCGTCACGTTGTAGCGGCCTTTTTGTAAAATCGACACCACATCAATTGCACTACAACCGCCAGCGGCCATCAACACCATCTCCATCGGGCTGGGGGCTTTATCGCCAGAATTACCGTCCATCAGAATCTGGTGTCCTGATGCGGACTCTCCGAGAAAAGTTAATCCTTCAACCCATTTCACTCGTGCCTGCATGTTGTTCACTCCTCCGGGAAAATTACCTTTCAGAGTACGCAGATCCAGCAATTCTGGCAACGGAAGGCGACCTGCGTCATGCTGAAACGAGACAATAGAAGACACTTGTCAAAAGCTATGCTAAAACAATCCCGATGCTGCATCGATACATTGACGTAATGCATGTAAGCAGAGGACATCACTAATTACAGGCAGCAAGAATGACTTGCATGCCACCTCCCCAAGGTGGGGAACATTCTAATACTTGCAACGCCAGACAGGATGTTTAGCGTCCTGTCGTTGGTAGCCAGTTATAAAACAGAGGATAACCGCGCATGGTGCTTGGCAAACCGCAAACAGACCCGACTCTCGAATGGTTCTTGTCCCATTGCCATATTCATAAATATCCATCGAAGAGCACACTGATTCATCAGGGTGAAAAAGCAGAGACGCTGTATTACATCGTCAAGGGTTCTGTGGCTGTCCTGATCAAAGATGAAGAGGGCAAGGAAATGATCCTCTCCTATCTGAATCAGGGCGATTTTATCGGCGAGTTAGGGCTGTTCGAAGAAGGTCAGGAGCGTAGTGCCTGGGTTCGCGCTAAAAGTGCTTGTGAAGTGGCTGAAATTTCGTATAAAAAATTCCGCCAGCTGATTCAGGTCAACCCGGACATTTTGATGCGCCTCTCTTCACAGATGGCCCGCCGTCTGCAAGTCACTTCTGAAAAAGTCGGTAACCTGGCATTCCTTGATGTGACTGGTCGTATCGCACAGACGCTGCTGAACCTGGCTAAACAACCTGATGCCATGACCCACCCGGACGGTATGCAGATTAAAATTACCCGTCAGGAAATCGGTCAGATCGTGGGCTGCTCTCGCGAAACCGTAGGTCGTATCTTGAAAATGCTGGAAGATCAAAACCTGATCTCCGCTCACGGTAAAACGATCGTCGTCTACGGCACTCGTTAATCTCCGTCTCAAAAAATGGCGTGTTTGCTTCATAACACGCCTTTTTTGTCTCTACACTTCCCTCACTTGCTCTAAATAATTCATGTTGCAGGTGGGCAGTAAGCTCAGGAATCCCCAGGAGCTTACTAAAGTAAGTGACTGGGGAACCAACAACCCTGCAACTTGAAGTATGACGAGCAAATGTGGCGACGGCTGATCTACCATCCAGAAGTTAATTACGCACTGCGGCAAACGCTGGTGCTGTGCCTTCCGGTGGCAGCAGGTTTACTCTTCGACGCGCTCCAGTCTGGCCTGCTGTTCTCATTAGTCCCCGCCTGCTGCAACATTGCGGGCCTTGATACGCCCCATAAGCGCTTTTTTAAACGTCTGATCGTTGGCGGCAGCCTGTTTGCCATCAGCAGTTTGATTATGCAGCTCTTACTGCTCTATACCACCGTGCCGCTGCCCGTGATCCTCATGGCGATGGCGCTCCTGCTGGGGATAACGGCGGAAATCAGCGCTCTCCATGCTCGTCTGCTTCCCGCCTCACTGATAGCCGCCATCTTCACGCTCAGCATGGCCGGGAATATGCCCGTCTGGCAGCCGATGCTGCTGTATGTCTGCGGCACCGTCTGGTACGGCGTGTTTAACTGGTTTTGGTTCTGGGTGTGGCGTGAACAGCCGCTGCGCGAATCATTAAGCCTGCTCTATCGCCAGCTGGCGGATTATTGCGAAGCGAAATACGGCATGCTGACGCAGCATACCGATCCTGAAAAGGCGCTGCCTCCGCTGCTAGCCCGCCAGCAAAAAGCGGTCGATCTGATTACCGTCTGCTACCAGCAGCTGCATATGCTGGCGGCAAACCAGCAAAACGGCTACAAGCGTTTACTGCGGGTATTTCAGGTCGCGCTGGATTTACAGGAGCATATTTCGGTCAGCCTGCATCAACCTGCCGAGGTGCAAAAACTCGTTGAAAAAAGCCACGCCGAAGCGGTGATTCGCTGGAATGCCCGCACCATCGCGGCACGATTACGCGTGCTGGCAGACGATATCCTTTACCATCGCTTCCCCCGGCGCTTCACCATGGAAAAGCAGATCGACGCGCTGGAGAAAATCGCCCGTCAGAATCCCGATAACCCGGTAGGGCAATTTTGCCATTACCACTTCAGCCGCGTCGCACGCGTGCTGCGTACCCAGCGCCCGCTGTATATCCGTGACCTGATGGAAGACCGACAACGCCATTTGCCGCTGTGGGCGGCGCTAAAAAGCTATTTATCTTTGCGATCGGCGGCGCTACGTAATGCCGCAAGACTAGGCGTAATGCTCACCATCGCCAGTCTGTTAGGCGCCTTTTTACATCTGCCTAAGCCTTACTGGATATTAATGACGGTGATGTTTGTCACGCAAAATGGCTATGGCGCTACGCGCGTCCGTATTCTTCACCGTTCAGCGGGCACTATTGCGGGCCTGGCTATCGCCGGTATCGCCCTGCACGTCCACTTCCCACAAAGTATTGCGCTGGGGGCCATGCTGCTCATTACCCTGGTCAGCTATCTGTTTATTCGCAAAAACTACGGCTGGGCGACGATTGGCTTTACGGTCACCGCTGTTTATACCCTGCAATTACTCACGCTAAGCGCCGGGCAGTATATCGTTCCGCGCCTGATAGATACCCTGCTGGGCTGTCTGATAGCCTTCGGCGGTATGGTGTGGCTGTGGCCACAGTGGCAGAGCGGCCTGCTGCGCCAGAACGCCCATGACGCGCTGGAAAGGGATCAAAATGCGATTCGCCTGATTCTGAGCCATGACCCGCAACCTACGCCGCTCGCTTACGAGCGCATGAAGGTCAACCAGGCACATAACGCCCTGTTTAACTCCCTCAATCAGGCGATGCAGGAACCCGGATTTAACTCAGACTATCTGGCGGATATGAAGCTATGGGTGACGCACAGCCAGTTTATCGTCGAGCATATCAATGCGATGACGACGCTGGCTCGCGAGCACACCATGCTGACGCCGGACCTCGCCCAACGCTATTTGCAATCTTGTGAGATTGCGCTGCAACGCTGCCAGCAGCGGCTGCAATATGATGGGCCGGGAGAAACTCAGGATGCGAATATTCTGGACCCGCTGGAAGGGCTTCCGGGCGGGCCGTTAAGTACCATGGAGCAGCATTTACAGCGGATACTGGCGCACCTCAGCACCATGCACACGATCTCGTCTGTTGCATGGCGCCAGCGGCCACATCATGGGATCTGGCTGAACCGCCTGCGGCGGCCCGGCTGATGGTTAACCTTTGATGACCTTAGCGACCGCGTTAGCAAAGCGCTTCATCCCTTCGTCGATATCAGCCTCTTCAACGATCAGCGCCGGGGCAAAACGCATCACGTCTGGCCCCGCGTTCAGTACCATTACGCCCGCCTGTGCTGCCGCATACAGGAACTCGCGCGCGCGGCCCTGGTAGTGAGGCTTCAGCTCGGCGCCAATCAGCAGCCCCATGCCGCGAATGTCGCTGAACAGATCGAACTGCTGGTCGATTTGCTGCAAATGCCTGATGAACTGCTGGCGTTTTGCCATAACCCCGTTCAACACCTCAGACGTATTGATGATATCAAACGCCGCACCGGCGACCGCGCAGGCCAGCGGGTTTCCGCCATAGGTAGAACCGTGTGTGCCGACATGGAACGCCGAGGCGATATCCTGGGTCGTCAGCATCACGCTGACCGGGAAGCCGCCGCCGAGGGCCTTCGCGCTGGTCAAAATATCGGGCGTCACGCCGTAGTGCATATAAGCAAACAGCTCACCGATGCGCCCCATACCACACTGCACTTCATCAAATACCAACAAGGCTTTGTATTCGTCGCACAGGTCGCGCAAGCCTTGCAAGAATTCAGGCGTCGCCGCCGTTACGCCGCCCTCACCCTGAATCGGCTCGACTACAATTGCGCAAGTGTGGTCATCCATCACGGCTTTTACCGCGTGCAGATCGTTAAACGGCACATGGATAATATCGGCAGGTTTCGGGCCAAAGCCATCGGAATACTTCGGCTGCCCACCAACAGAAACGGTAAACAGCGAACGGCCATGGAACGCGTTATGGAAGGCAATAATTTTGGTTTTATACGGGCTATGGCGAGTAGAAGCGTAGTAACGAGCCAGTTTAAACGCGGTTTCGTTGGCTTCGGTGCCGGAGTTCATAAACAGCACGCGCTCAGCAAAAGTGGCAGCAATAAGCTTACGGGCCAGGCGCAGCGCGGGTTCATTCGTGAAAACGTTACTGGTATGCCACAGCGTTTCGCCCTGAGTTTTCAACGCTTCAACTAACGCCGGATGGCAGTGGCCCAATGCGGTGACGGCAATCCCGCCCGCAAAATCAACGTACTCTTTACCTTGTTGATCCCAGACGCGACTGCCTCTGCCTTTCACCGGGATAAACTCTGCCGGTGCATAAATCGGCAAAATCACTTCATCGAAAGTCGCACGGGTAATTGCTGCTTGTTCAGTTGCCATTTAATTGCCACCCTATTTTTACGCAACAACAGACATGAAAATATAATCATGAAATATGCATAAAAAATCATTACCTGGCAATAAAAATCAGCGCTGAAGGAAATTGGCTAACAGCTGGTGCCCCTGCTCGCTAAGAATACTTTCCGGATGAAATTGCACCCCTTCCAAATCAAACTCGCGGTGGCGGATCCCCATAATCTCTTGTTTATCCGTCCAGGCCGTTATCTCAAAGCAGTCGGGCAACGTTGTGGGGTCAATCACCAAAGAGTGGTAGCGCGTGACTGTCAGGGGATTATTCAGGTTGTGGAATACGCCAGAATGGTTATGCGTAATGGCAGATGTTTTGCCATGCATTACGGTTTGCGCACGCACAATGGCTGCGCCAAATGCCTGAGCAACGACCTGATGACCCAGACAAACTCCCAGTATCGGCAGCTTCCCGGCAAAGTGTTTTATCGTGGCCAGAGAAATTCCCGCCTCATCAGGTGTGCAGGGGCCTGGTGAGATAACCAGCTTTTCAGGTGCCAGGGCCCTGATATCAGAAAGGGTCAGTTCATCGTTACGCTTTACCACCACTTCTGCACCCAGTTCGCAAAAGTACTGATAGAGGTTCCAGGTGAACGAATCGTAATTGTCGATAAGCAGTAGCATCGCGGCTCCGGGGTAAAAAGAACCGCGCTATTCTATTCGCTTTCGCGCGCTTCGCTCACCACTTTAGTGAAAATCTCAGCCAGCGCGGCCAAATCCCCCAAAGCCCCGGCCTGATTAGCCGCGTGCCAGGTTTCAGGGGCGACGTCTTTCCAGTCCAGAACATAACCCGCATGGATCGCCAACTGCTCGAAGAACACGCGCTGAGCACGACCGCTGCCGACAAAGAACGGGTGAAGGACGTTAATTTCGCAGTAGTAATGCGCCAGACGCTGAACGAACTCGGCTCTGGCAAGCCCCACCAGATAATGCTCGTCTTCCAGCTCCTGCATCAGGTCGTTGCCTTCATTTTCGATGTACTCGAAATGGCAGAACCGTGTCTCACCTTTGGAAATATCCACATCACGCAGCTCGCCTGCCCAGTCGAAAACATCCTGAAAAAGCTGCTGATGGATAGCGCATAACCAGGGTAATCCGCGATGCAGCGGGCCAAGCTCAATTTCCTCAACGCGCTGCGCGATGGCTTCATCCTGGGCATGAGGCTCAAGAATATCCAGCCGCTGACTTGCCTGAAATGAACGGCTACGCTGCTGCTGCCAAAGGCGCGACTTTTGTTTGTCGGTCAGTTTCTTTGCCATGATGCCTCCCTAACATAACCCTCAGTTGCCACAAGTATAAGCAGCAATCGGTGGAAGTGCTGGAAGCAGGATTTTGCGCGAGCATAAACTGCCCGCGCAGGAATGAGTTACGGCAGGACTTTCGCGGAAAGGATAACGACAGGTTTTGACGGCACATTCTGGTATGGGCCGACGTCATGCGTCTGTACCTGAGAGATCTTATCGGCCACTTCCATCCCTTTCACAACTTTACCAAATACCGCGTAACCAAAGTCGCGCTGGCCATGGTCGAGAAAAGCATTGTCCGCCACGTTGATGAAGAACTGGCTGGTTGCACTGTCTTTAGCCGCGGTACGCGCCATTGAAATGGTGCCGCGAGTATTGCGCAGACCGTTATCGGCTTCGTTTTTGATCGGTGGATTAGGCTGCTTCTGATTCATATCTTCAGTAAAGCCGCCACCCTGAAGCATAAAGCCTGGGATCACGCGATGGAAAATGGTGTTGTTGTAAAAGCCGCTGTTGACATAATCGACGAAGTTTTTCGCAGAAACCGGGGCTTTTTGGCTATTTAACTCAAGCTCAATGTCACCCGCTGAGGTCGTCAACAGGACATGGGGGTCGCCTTTAGCAGCGAGTGCCGCAGGAGAGAGAGCGGTGAGAGCAAACACGGTTGCTACAGCCGCCAGAGTCGATTTGAGCATGAATAATTCCTTACGAATGCGGTGAATGAGGCCAGTGGCTAGATTGTAAAGAGGCGCTCAACTATGCGCCAGCCATTTACGGTTTTTTACTTTCACACAAATCAACAAGTTAAATGAAGCCATTCGCGAATGGCGCAATTTTTCGTGATAACAATCACTTTAAACCCATCCCGTTGCAGCAAATAATATATAAATTGTATTAATGGATCACGTTTTTGACTAAAATTCACGTTACTCGGGTGCTGTCAAAGCACTTTACATTTCTATTCACAGGCTCGTCATGACTAACAGCAACCGCATTAAGCTCACATGGATCAGCTTCTTCTCCTACGCCCTTACGGGTGCGCTGGTGATCGTCACCGGGATGGTGATGGGCAATATCGCCGAATACTTCCACGTTCCCGTTTCCAGCATGAGCAACACCTTCACCTTCCTGAATGCCGGCATTCTGATCTCTATTTTCCTCAACGCCTGGTTAATGGAAATTGTCCCGCTCAAAACTCAGCTGCGTTTCGGTTTTATCCTGCTGATTCTGGCGGTGGCCGGACTGGTGTTCGGCAATAGCCTGGCGCTATTTTCGAGCGCGATGTTTGTGCTCGGGCTGGTCAGCGGTATCACTATGTCGATTGGGACCTTCCTGATTACCCATATCTATGAAGGCCGCCAGCGCGGTTCACGCCTGCTGTTCACCGACTCCTTCTTTAGCATGGCGGGGATGGTTTTCCCGATGCTGGCGGCAATTTTGCTGGCGCGCAGCATTAACTGGTATTGGGTTTACGTCTGCATCGGCATGGTTTATGTCGCTATCTTTATTCTGACTATCGGTTGTGATTTCCCGGCTTTGGGCAAACACGCAGCGAAAACTGAACAGGCTGCGGAGAAAGAAAAATGGGGCGTCGGCGTGCTGTTCCTCTCCATTGCCGCACTGTGCTATATCCTCGGCCAGCTGGGCTTTATCTCCTGGGTGCCGGAATACGCCAAAAGCCTGGGTATGAACCTGAATGATGCCGGCCAGCTGGTGAGCAATTTCTGGATGTCTTATATGTTCGGGATGTGGGCGTTCAGCGCCATTCTGCGTTTCTTCGATCTGCAACGCATTCTGACCCTGCTGGCGGGAACGGCAACCGTTCTGATGTACTTCTTCAACCAAAGTGAACCGGCGCACCTGGCGTGGTTTATTCTGGCGCTCGGCTTCTTCTCCAGCGCAATTTACACCTCGGTGATTACGCTTGGCTCTTTGCAAACCAAAGTGGCTTCGCCAAAGCTGGTTAACTTTGTGCTGACCTGCGGCACCATCGGTACCATGCTGACCTTCGTGGTAACCGGTCCGATTGTGGCACACAGCGGCCCGCATGCGGCGCTACAAACCGCAAATGCGCTGTACGCGGTAGTGTTTATCATGTGTCTGATTCTGGGGCTGGTCACAAAACATCGTCAGCATAACGCTGCCGTTGCCACACATTAACGGCAGTGGCTGTCATGGCGGGGGCAAAACTCACCCGCCAAAATTAATCCCTGCGGCTTTCCTCCGGCATTGAGAATAATCATCGGAACGGTATGTTGGCTCGATGCCCATGCCAGATGACGCGTATCCACTCCTTGTTGATTAATCGCCCCTCTTTTAAACACGCCCAGAAAAAATGAGGACATTTATTGTCCTTACGGGAATAGCCAGACAATTCCACGACTTAGAAAAACCCTAAAAAATCAGCAATATACCCATTAATGGGTATATGGGGGTGTATTTGATTTGTATCAATAATCGCCATTGCTGAATCGTTAAGGTAGGCGGTAATAGAAAAGAAATTGAGGCAATTATGAGCAAAGTCAAAATCGCAATCATCGGTAATGGCATGGTCGGCCATCGCTTTATCGAAGACTTACTTGATAAAGCCCAGCCAGGCCAATTCGATATCACCGTTTTTTGTGAAGAGCCACGCAAAGCCTACGACCGCGTGCATTTATCTTCCTACTTCTCCCATCATACTGCTGAAGAATTATCCCTGGTGCGTGACGGTTTCTATGAGAAACACGGTGTAAAAGTGCTGGTTGGCGAACGCGCCATCACCATTAACCGCCAGGAAAAAGTCATTCACTCGAATACTGGCCGTACCGTGTATTACGACAAACTGGTCATGGCGACCGGTTCATACCCGTGGATCCCGCCGATTAAAGGCTCCGAAACACAAGACTGTTTCGTTTACCGTACCATCGAAGATCTGAACGCTATCGAAGCCTGTGCCCGCCGCAGCAAGCGCGGCGCGGTGGTTGGTGGTGGTTTGCTGGGTCTTGAAGCCGCAGGCGCGCTGAAAAACCTCGGCGTTGAGACGCACGTGATTGAATTCGCACCGATGCTGATGGCCGAGCAACTCGACCAGATGGGTGGCGAGCAGCTGCGCAATAAAATTGAAAGCATGGGCGTGCGCGTTCACACCAGCAAAAACACGCAGGAAATCGTCCAGACAGGTAAAGAAGCCCGTAAAACCATGCGTTTTGCCGATGGCACCGACCTGGAAGTCGATTTTATCGTCTTCTCCACCGGTATCCGCCCACGCGACAAGCTGGCGACTCAGTGCGGACTGGCAACCGCGCAACGCGGCGGGATTGTGGTTAACGACACCTGCCAGACTTCCGATCCTGACATTTACGCTATCGGTGAATGTGCCAGCTGGAATAACCGCACCTTCGGCCTGGTGGCACCTGGCTACAAAATGGCTCAGGTCACCGCCGATCACCTGCTCGGCGCAGAAAATGCCTTTGAAGGCGCGGATATGAGCGCCAAGCTGAAACTGCTCGGCGTGGATGTCGGCGGGATTGGTGATGCCCATGGCCGCACGCCAGATTGCCGCAGCTATGTTTACCTCGACGAAAGCAAAGAAGTTTATAAACGTCTGATCGTCAGCGCCGATAATAAAACGCTGCTGGGTGCCGTGCTGGTGGGTGACACCAGCGATTACGGCAACCTGCTGCAGCTGGTGCTGAATAACATCGAACTGCCGGAGAACCCGGATGCGCTGATTCTCCCGGCCCATGCCAGCTCCGGCAAGCCAGCCATTGGCGTGGATAAACTGCCGGACAGCGCGCAAATCTGCTCCTGCTTTGATGTCACCAAAGGACATCTGGTTAAAGCCATTAACAATGGCTGCCATACGGTCGCAGCGCTGAAAGCAGAAACCAAAGCGGGGACCGGCTGCGGTGGCTGTATTCCATTAATCACCCAGGTTTTGAATGCTGAACTAAGCAAGCAAGGCATCGAAGTTAACCACAATCTTTGTGAGCACTTCGCCTTCTCACGCCAGGAGCTATTCCACCTGATCCGCGTTGAAGGCATCAAATCCTTCGACGAACTGCTGGGAAAATACGGTAAAGGTTACGGCTGTGAAGTCTGTAAACCGACCGTCGGTTCGCTGCTGGCCTCTTGCTGGAACGATTATGTGCTGGCTCCACAACATACGCCGTTGCAGGACACCAACGACAACTTCCTCGGCAACATTCAGAAAGACGGGACTTACTCCGTTATTCCTCGTTCTGCCGGCGGTGAAATCACGCCGGAAGGCTTGATGACCGTTGGCCGCATCGCGCGCGAATTCAATCTGTACACCAAAATCACCGGCTCGCAGCGTATCGGCCTGTTTGGTGCGCAGAAAGATGATTTGCCAGAAATCTGGCGTCAGCTGATCGAGGCGGGTTTTGAAACCGGCCACGCGTATGCTAAAGCGCTGCGTATGGCGAAAACCTGCGTCGGCAGCACCTGGTGCCGTTACGGCGTTGGCGATAGCGTTGGCTTCGGTGTTGAGCTGGAAAACCGTTACAAAGGTATTCGCACCCCGCACAAAATGAAGTTTGGCGTATCCGGCTGTACCCGTGAATGTGCGGAAGCGCAGGGTAAAGACGTCGGCATTATCGCCACCGAGAAAGGCTGGAACCTGTATGTATGCGGTAACGGCGGCATGAAACCTCGCCACGCTGATTTACTGGCCGCTGATTTAGACCGTGACACGCTGATTAAATATCTCGACCGCTTCATGATGTTCTACATCCGCACCGCCGACAAGCTGACCCGTACCGCACCGTGGCTGGATAGCCTGGAAGGCGGCATCGAGTATCTGAAACAGGTCATCATCGAAGATAAGCTGGGCCTGAACGAGCAGCTGGAATCAGAGCTGGAACGCCTGCGCGAGAAAGTCATCTGCGAGTGGGCTGAAACGGTTAACAGCCCGGAAGCGCAGGTTCGCTTTAAACACTTTATCAACAGCCCGGTGCGCGACCCGAACGTACAGGTCGTGCCCGAGCGTGAACAACACCGTCCGGCGACACCTTATGAGCGTATCCCGGTCACTCTGGTAGAAGCCGTGGAGGAAAATGTATGAGCCAGTGGACTACCGTTTGCCAGTTAAACGACATCCTGCCTGCTACCGGTGTTTGCGCGTTAGTGGGTGCTAAGCAGATCGCTATTTTCCGCCCGCGTCACGACGAGCAGGTTTTCGCCATCAGCAACATTGACCCGTTCTTTGAAGCGAGCGTGCTGTCACGCGGCCTGATTGCCGAACACCAGAATGAATTGTGGGTTGCCAGCCCGTTGAAAAAGCAGCGCTTCAGACTGCGTGACGGGCTATGTATGGAAGATGAGAGCCGCTCGATTGCGCATTACCCCGCGCGCGTTCAGGACGGCCAGGTTCAGATTAAAGCATAAGACTTAAAGCAACCCTCACCCTTGCCCTCTCCCTGAGGGAATTAATTTGGTGTTCGCCCTCTCCCTGGAGAGAGGGCCGGGGTGAGGGGACAATTGCACTTACAGACTGATGACAAACCTCATGAGTTGTGCCAAACGAACATAGACCATTAA
>NZ_RPOH01000074.1 GCF_003818135.1 Buttiauxella warmboldiae
CCATGTTCGTTTTGCGAAAGTCATGGGGTTTGTCATCAGTCTGAAAAGGCTCGCCGTTAATGGCGAGCCTTTTGTGCATAAAAGCAAAAATTACATACGTTCTACGGTTTCAATCCCCAACGTATCCAGACCCAGCTTCAGCGTTTTCGCCGTCAACAGCGCCAGTTTCAGGCGGCTGTTACGCGCTTCAATGCTGTCAGCGGTCAGAATTGGGCAATGCTCATAGAAGCCAGAGAATAGGCCCGCTACGTCGTACAGGTAAGAACACATCACGTGCGGCGTACCGTCACGCGCCACCACATTCAGCGTTTCCTCAAATTGCAGCAGACGTGCCGCCAGTTGTGCTTCGCGATCTTCAGTCAGTACCACCAGCGCTTTCAGCAACTCGGCTTCATCAATATTGGCCTTACGGAACACTGACAGCACACGGGTATATGCATATTGCATATATGGCGCGGTGTTGCCTTCGAAGGCCAGCATGTTGTCCCAGTCGAAGATGTAGTCGGTGGTACGGTTCTTGGACAGATCCGCGTATTTCACCGCGCCAATACCGACTGCGTTTGCCAGCGCTTCTAACTCATCAGCAGGCATATTCGGGTTCTTTTCAGCCACCAGGCGACGCGCGCGTTCCAGCGCTTCATCCAACAGATCGGTCAGCTTAACGGTGCCACCGGAGCGAGTTTTAAACGGCTTGCCGTCTTTACCCAGCATCATGCCGAACATATGGTGTTCTAACGGCACGGAATCTGGCACGTAACCGGCTTTACGCACGATAGTCCACGCCTGCATCAGGTGCTGATGCTGGCGGGAGTCGATGAAGTACATCACGCGGTCGGCATGTAGCGTTTCAAAGCGATATTTCGCACAGGCGATATCGGTGGTGGTGTACAGGTAGCCGCCATCCTTTTTCTGGATGATGACGCCCATCGGCTCGCCTTCTTTATTCTGGTATTCATCAAGGAAGACCACCGTTGCGCCTTCGCTTTCAACCGCCAGACCTTTGGCTTTCAGATCCGCCACAATGCCCGGCAGCATTGGGTTATAAAGGCTTTCACCCATTACGTCGTCACGGGTCAGCGTGACGTTCAGACGTTGGTAGGTGATTTGGTTTTGCGTCATGGTCACATCGACCAGCTTGCGCCACATAGTACGGCAATATTCATCGCCGCCTTGCAGCTTCACCACGTAGGCGCGAGCGCGCTCGGCAAATTCAGCGTCTTCGTCATAGTGTTTCTTCGCCGCGCGGTAGAACTCTTCGAGGTCGGCCAGCGCCATCTCGCCAGCGTTCTCTTGCTGCTGCTTTTCCAGATACGCAATCAGCATCCCGAACTGTGTGCCCCAGTCGCCAACGTGGTTGGCGCGGATAACTTTATGGCCAAGAAATTCCAGAGTACGCACCGCAGCATCACCAATGATGGTGGAGCGCACATGGCCGACGTGCATTTCTTTCGCCACGTTCGGTGCGGAGTAATCAACCACGACTGTTTTCGGTTCAGAAACGGTAACACCAACACGGTCAGACGCCACGGCTTCGTCGACATTCTTCGCCAGAAACGCAGGATCGAGGAAGATATTGATAAAACCCGGGCCGGCGATTTCAACTTTGCTGGCAATACCGGTCAAATCCAGATTGGCAATCACCAACTCTGCGACTTGTCGTGGCGGCTTGCCCAGTGATTTCGCAACTGACATCACACCATTGGCCTGATAGTCGCCGAACTGAACTTTTGCTGACTGACGAACCTGTGGTTCGCAATCCGCAGGCGCGCCTGCGGCAATCAGTGCCTGACTGACTTTATCTGAGAGAAGTGCCTGAATATTCACCGGGATACCTTACTTTTTGCTAAGGGCTGCCATTAATTTACAGCAACCGTATCATTGGGGATAAAAATAGGGCGTAAGTATAACTTTATTTCCCCACCTTAGTCAGCAAAAGCCTTGCCCCGTGCGCCCTGTACTAATATCAACGGTATAGTGAATAACCATTCAGAAATGTTGCCGCGTTTCGGGTGTTGGTGATGGCGGCGGGAAAAGGTAGATTACCCTCCATTGGTGACTTGAGAGGAGATAGGGATGGCTAACTGGCAGGCAATTGAACAACTGAATGATATTGCAGCGGATCTCCCGCGCTTTACACAAGCGTTAACGGAACTTGCCGCGCGTCTGGATCTTGACATCGCGCCTCTTGATGCCGACCACATTTCGCTGCGCTGTCACCAGAATACGACGGCGGAACGCTGGCGGGCGGGGCTGGAACAGTGCGGCACTCTGCTGTCAGAAAATATCATCAACGATCGTCCGATTTGCCTGTTTAAGCTTGATGAGCCGGTATGCGTGGCGCACTGGCAATTCAGCGTGGTTGAATTACCGTGGCCGGGTGAAAAGCGTTACCCCCATGAAGGCTGGGAGCACGTAGAAATTGTGCTGCCGGGGGACATTGCCACTCTGAATGCGCGTGCGCTGGATTTAATGTCCGACGCCGGTCTGCGTCAAACGGGGATTTCGGTGAAAACCAGTTCTCCAAAAGGCGAACGTGAGCGCCTGCCAAACCCAACGCTTGCGGTCACCGACGGCAAAGTGACGATCAAATTCCATCCGTGGAGTATTGAAGATATTGTGGCTAGCGAATTAGCTGACTGATTTTTAAGGAGTCATCAATGCCGTTGCTTGAGATATGTTGTTATGGAATAGACTGTGCAGTTACTGCGCAACAAGCCGGAGCGGATAGAATCGAATTATGTGCAGCGCCGAAAGAGGGTGGATTAACCCCTTCAGCGGGCGTGCTGCGTAAAGTTAAAGAACGGGTTTCGATTCCCGTGCACCCAATTATTCGTCCGCGCGGTGGCGATTTCTGCTACACCGATGGCGAGTTTGAAACCATGCTTGAAGATATCGCCTTCGTGCGTGAACTGGGGTTCCCGGGGCTGGTTATCGGGATGTTAGACAACGAAGGGCATATTGATCTGCCGCGTATGAAACGTGTTATGGGGCAGGCAAAGGGCATGGCGGTCACTTTCCACCGCGCGTTCGATATGTGCCATAACCCTCTTCAGGCATTGGAACAATTAACGGATTTGGGGGTGGCACGTATTCTCACTTCCGGCCAGCAACAGAGTGCCGAGGCAGGACTTTCATTACTCAGGGAACTAAAACAGCATTCCCGTGCTCCAATCATTATGGCCGGGGCTGGAGTAAGACTGAGCAACCTGAAAAAGTTCGTCGATCGGGGGATTGATGAAATGCACAGTTCAGCCGGGAAGAGCGTCGCTTCGCCGATGCGTTACCGCAAAGCGGGGGTCTCCATGAGTGCGGATGCCGAAGCCGATGAGTTTAACCGCTACTGCGTGGATGGTGAGGTGGTAGCAGCAATGAAAGCGGTGTTAGTGGCCAGCCAGACGGCAAACTAACCGATAACAGTTTTAAACCGCGCATCATGTTGCCCATATGATGTTGCTCGTACCAGGCCCCGATGTTTTATCGGGGTTTTTTTTAGTGAGCCAGATAACGATTTGTTTTTAAAGTGTATGTTGGCGTGTTGTTCAAACGTGTTAGTCTTCCGGTTCAACGACGGAGGACAAGATGAATATTACCGACAAAGAGCTTTACGACGAAATGTGCAGGGTGGTGGGAAAGGTCGTGCTTGAGATGCGTGATTTAGGCCAGGAGCCGAAGCATGTTGTGATTGCAGGCGTGGTCAGGACGATGTCCGCCAACGGTAACATTCAACGTTCGCCGCTGACCAGCGCCGCGATGAGCGAGGTGATTCGCGCACTCGGGTTTGCCTCAACATAATTAAGGCCACAAAATGTGGCCTTTCTGACTTTTATGGCTTACGTGCTACCAACACCGCACGTAGCGGGGCGGGGTAGCCTTCGACGGTTTTGCGTTGATCGTTCGGGTCGAGGAAATCGGCCAATGATTCTGTCGTCAACCAGCTGGTGCGGCGCTGCTCTTCGCTTGTGGTATAGCAATGATCCACAATTCTCACATCAACGAAGCCGCACTTTTCCAGCCAGTTTTTTAACGCTAACGCAGACGGAATGTAATACACATTACGCATTTGCGCATAGCGATCGCCCGGCACCAGCACCGTATTTTCGTCGCCTTCTACCACTAATGTTTCCAGCACCAGTTCGCCCTCCTTCGCCAGCTGGTTTTTCAACTGATAGAGATGGTCGAGCGGGGAGCGGCGGTGGTAGAGCACGCCCATTGAAAACACGGTATCGAAAATATTCAGCTCGGGAAGCTGCTCGATGCCCAGCGGCAGTACATGCGCTCGTTGGTCGTTACCCAGCAGTTTACGCACCGCTTCAAACTGACAGACAAACAGCTGCATCGGATCGATGCCGACGGCGAGATGCGCGCCCGCGCCAATCATGCGCCACAGGTGGTAGCCGCTGCCGCAGCCAACGTCCAGAATGGTGCGCCCGGCCAGCGGGGAAATATGTGGCAGCACGCGATCCCACTTCAGGTCAGAGCGCCACTCGGTGTCGATATCCACGCCGTACAGCGAGTAAGGCCCTTTGCGCCACGGCATCAGGTTGCGCAGTAATTTTTCAATCCCCAGGCGTTGACCGTCACTCAGCGGCGTTTCTGATTGCGCCGTTACGCTGTGCAATAAATCCAGACGATACGGCTTCAGCTCAGGCAGGTATTCAACGGTGTTGTACCAGTGCTTAAACTGGCCGTGCAGATTCTCGCGCTGCCAGGTGGCAATTTGCGCGGGCAAGGTTTCAAGCCACGGAGCCAGCGGGCTTTTGGCGATAAGCTGATAAAAATTACCAAAGTCGATCATGCTGATGTTCCTGATTTCAGTGCAACCAAAGAGCCAAAGTTAAAGCACTGGAACCATAATTCTGCGTGGTCAAATCCGGCTTGTTTGAGGCGTTGTTTATGGGTTTCGACAGAGTCGGTGAGCATGACGTTTTCCAGCATGCTGCGCTTTTGGCTGATTTCCAGCTCGCTATAGCCGTTGGCGCGTTTAAAATCGTGGTGCATATTGAACAGCAATTCACCCACTTCACCATCTTCAAAGCTGAACTTCTCAGACAGCACCAGCGCGCCCCCCGGCTTCAGACCCCGGCAGATTTTCTCCAGCAGCAGCTTGCGGTCGCCTGGCTCAAGGAATTGCAGGGTAAAGTTCAGCACTACCATTGACGCATTTTCGATAACGATATCGCGAATGTCGCCTTCGATAACCTCTACCGGCGTTTGCGCTTTAAAGGCGTCGAGATGGCGACGGCAGCGCTCGACCATAGCGGGGGAGTTGTCTACCGCGATAATTTTGCAGTTGTCATGATGAATGTTGCGACGCACGGACAAGGTTGCGGCGCCAAGGGAGCAGCCGAGGTCATACACCTGGCTATCCGGTGTCACAAAGCGCTCCGCCAGCATGCCAATCATCGAAATGATATTGGAATAGCCGGGCACCGATCGTTGAATCATATCGGGGAACACTTCTGCTACACGTTCATCAAAGGTCCAGTCACCTAATTTGGCGATCGGGGCGGAAAACAGCGTATCGCGGTCAGACATAATGTTAAATCCGGAAATTCGAAATTTCGAAAGGGGCGTATTTTGCGTTAATGCAGCGAGAAAACCAACTCCCATGGCATATACCACAGGTTAGCCAGCACCATCAGCAGCAAAGAACACCAGGTGGCACTCATACCAGAACGACGCCAGCTGATTAAGCGATGATGAAAACCATAAGCGTGCATCAGGCGCCCGGCAATCAGCAGCAGCCCGCAAAGATGCACCATCCAGATTTCGGCACCGTTCATCTCCATCAGTAATAAAAGGAGTAATGCCACCGGAATATATTCCACCGCATTACCATGAATTCGAATTGCGCTCTGAAGTTCGCTAAAACCGCCGTCGCCATAGGAGACGCGGTACTGCAAACGCATACGAACAACATCAAACGAGAACTTAATCAGCAACAATGCACCCAAAACGGCATAGAGCGCGCATACCATACTCATATCCTATAGCGGTAGTTCCAGCACGGCCTATGATAACAGCGCAGACCATCGGCTGTCGCTACCCCTAAAACAGGGAGTTTTGTTTTGGAATAGCCGGTTCGTTACCCAGTTCAGGAAAGGTCTGTTGCAGCCCAGGCCATAAGGTATGCACCAGATCCTGTACCAGCCCGATATCTGGCGTATGCAAAAACAGGTAGGGCGTGGTGTGGGTCTCCCATTCAGCCAGCTTTTTTAACCACGCCTCAAAGAAAGCGCTGTTTTGCTGCATATCGTCACTGCCGATAAAACGCACCAGCGGGTTGCCCGCCGTGACGAGCGCATGGACAGGGACTTTTGGTTTTTTGCGTTGTGCTTCACGAATCGCTTCGTTATGCGGTTTGGCGCGGTGAACTGGGCGACTATCGAGGATTACGCGGTTTACGCCGCGTTGATGTAATCCGCGATTGAATGCCTGCTCATCCTGGCTTTTATCAAAGAAAGCAGGGTGGCGAACTTCGACGCCATAGGTGAAATCTTTCGGCAGCGAGTCGAGGAAATGCCACAAGGCAGGTAAATCAGACGGCCCAAAGGTGGCCGGAAGCTGTAGCCAGTACTGCCCGATGCGGTTTGCCAGCGGCGACATGCGCTCAAGAAATTCCGCGCTTAAATCGCCACACTGGCGTAAGGCCGCGTTGTGGGAAATCGTGGCCGGGAATTTAAAGCAGAAACGGAAATCATCCGTGGTCATCTCGCGCCAGCGCATCACCACTTCGGCTTTGGGAAGGGCATACAGCGTGGTGTTGCCTTCCACGCAATTGAAGTGGCGAGCGTAATCTTCAAGAGAGGTGATGCCAAGGCGTACCCATTTGGGATGCGACCATTGGGGAAGGCCAACGTATATCACAGGGCAGCAATAACCTCTTCAGTACGACGGACACGGGCGATGCGTGGGAAAATATGCCTCATGCTGCCCTGATGCTGGTCGCTGCTTGCCGCACTACAGGCATCTTCAGCGACCACCAGATTAAAGCCCAGCTCCCAGGCGTTACGCGCGGTGGATTCCACCCCGATATTAGTGGAAATACCGCACAGCACGATGGTGTCGATACCCCGGCGGCGCAGCTGGAGTTCCAGATCGGTGCCGTAAAATGCGCCCCACTGGCGTTTAGTCACTTCGATGTCGCCGTCTTGTTTCCCCAGCTCCTGCGGGTAAACCCACCAGTTGTCAGGCAGGGTATGCGCGCCGATCCCGGCGTCAACCGGCTGCCTGAGCGCTTCGGCAAAATCTTCAGACCAGCCTACGCGCACCATAAACACCGGCGAGCCGTTGGCACGGAATTTTTCAGCCAGTTTTGCCGCACGAACCACCACATCCTGTGCACTGTGCGGGCCGCCGGCAAAGGGCAGGATGCCTTCCTGCAAATCAATCACCACAAGCGCGGTTCTGGCGGTATTGAGTGCTAACATTCGGTGACTCCGGGTCAAAATGAGCTTATCGACGCATACCTTACGACGGAATACGAGCGGCAGAGTTTACAAATTTTGTTAATTTTTGTGAGTTTTGCCTGCGCGCGGCGTTTTGAAACGCGTTAGTCAGGCGTATCGGGCTTATCGTCGGGCATTATTTCCAGTATAATAGCCCCCTTTTTTATCAATATATGACATACAAAAATAGTGGTCGCCGGGCTGCCTGATTTGCAGGTAACGCACGGTGAGCGGCTAATTTAAGGGATATCTCATGCGTACAGTATATTGCGGGCAGCTCAATCAATCCCATGTGGGACAACAAGTAACACTGTGTGGTTGGGTCAATCGTCGTCGTGACCTCGGTAGCCTTATCTTTATTGATATGCGCGATCGCGAAGGCATCGTGCAGGTGTTTTTCGACCCGGACCGTCAGGATGCGTTCCAGCTTGCTTCCGAACTGCGTAATGAGTTCTGCATTCAAATCACCGGCACCGTTCGCCCGCGTGATGAAAAAAACATCAACAAAGATATGGCAACCGGCGCGGTTGAAGTCTTCGCCACCGATTTGACCATCATCAACCGTTCGGAAGCGCTGCCGCTGGACTCCAACCATGTCAACACGGAAGAAGCGCGTCTGAAATTCCGTTACCTGGATCTGCGTCGCCCTGAAATGGCGAACCGTCTGAAAACGCGTGCCAAAATCACCAGCTTCGTGCGCCGCTTTATGGATGACCACGGTTTCCTTGATATCGAAACCCCGATGCTGACCAAAGCCACACCTGAAGGCGCGCGTGACTACCTGGTGCCAAGCCGTGTGCATAAAGGTAAATTCTACGCCCTGCCGCAGTCGCCGCAGCTGTTCAAACAGCTGCTGATGATGTCCGGTTTTGACCGTTACTATCAGATCGTTAAGTGCTTCCGCGATGAAGACTTACGCGCCGACCGTCAGCCAGAATTTACCCAGATCGACGTTGAAACCTCCTTTATGACCGCCCCACAGGTGCGTGAAGTGATGGAAAAACTGGTTCGCGATCTGTGGCTGGAAGTGAAAAACGTCGATCTGGGCGATTTCCCAATCATGACCTTCGCCGAAGCGGAGCGTCGTTACGGCTCTGACAAACCAGACCTGCGTAACCCGATGGAGCTGGTGGACGTTGCTGACCTGCTCAAAGACGTTGAGTTTAAAGTGTTCGCAGGCCCGGCCAATGATGTGAAAGGCCGCGTTGCTGCCCTGCGCGTGCCGGGTGGCGCACAGTTAAGCCGCAAACAGATTGACGACTACGGCAAGTTCATTGAAATTTACGGCGCGAAAGGGCTGGCCTATATCAAAGTGAACGAGCGTGCGAAAGGCATCGAAGGTATCACTAGCCCGGTGGCTAAGTTCCTGAATGCTGAAATCGTTGAAGCTATTCTGGAGCGTACTGCTGCGCAAGATGGCGATATGATCTTCTTCGGCGCAGACAACAAAAAAGTGGTTGCGGATGCACTTGGCGCGTTACGCCTGAAAATCGGTAAAGATCTGAGCATCACCGATGAAAAAGCATGGGCACCGCTGTGGGTTATCGACTTCCCTATGTTTGAAGACAACGGCGAAGGCGGCCTGACCGCAATGCACCACCCGTTCACCGCCCCGAAAGATATGTCCCCGGAAGAACTGGCGGCCGATCCAGAAGCGGCTGTGGCAAACGCCTACGATATGGTTATCAACGGTTACGAAGTTGGCGGCGGTTCTGTGCGTATCCACAACGGCAATATGCAACAGACTGTGTTCGGCATTCTGGGTATCACCGAAGAAGACCAGCGCGAGAAGTTTGGCTTCCTGCTCGACGCCCTGAAATACGGTACGCCGCCGCACGCGGGCCTGGCGTTTGGTCTGGATCGTCTGACTATGCTGTTGACCGGCACCGACAACATCCGTGATGTTATCGCGTTCCCGAAAACCACCGCAGCAGCGTGTCTGATGACCGAAGCGCCAAGTTTTGCTAATCCAACGGCGCTGGCCGAGCTGGGTGTGGCGGTGATTAAAAAGGCTGAGAAAGAATAAATGGCCTGGAAGCGTCCCGTCTCGGTACTGATTGTGATTTTTGCGCAGGACACCGGACGGGTGCTGATGCTACAGCGGCGCGACGATCCTGATTTCTGGCAGTCGGTTACCGGCAGCATTGAAGAGGGGGAAAGCGCGCTGCATGCCGCGCTGCGTGAAGTAAAGGAAGAGGTCGATATTGACGTTGTCTCAGAACAGCTGACCCTGAACGACTGTCAACGCTGCGTGGAGTTCGAGATTTTTACACATTTGCGTCATCGCTATGCGCCGGGGATCACGCGCAATACAGAATATTGGTTCTGTCTTGCGCTGCCTCACGAACGCTCGATTACCATCACGGAACATCTGGCCTGGGAATGGACAGACGCACAGGCTGCGGCTGCTATGACTAAATCGTGGAGCAACCGGCAGGCGATTGAAGAGTTTGTTATTGATGCGGCCTGAAAAAGGCGTTTTTGGAGAAAGTTATTATGGCAGGTCACAGTAAATGGGCCAACACGAAGCACCGCAAAGCGGCACAGGATGCCAAGCGCGGTAAAATTTTTACCAAAATCATTCGTGAGCTGGTAACCGCAGCTCGTCTGGGCGGCGGCGACCCGGGCTCTAACCCGCGTCTGCGTGCGGCGATTGATAAAGCGTTATCCAACAACATGACGCGCGACACCTTAAACCGCGCAATCGCGCGTGGCGTGGGTGGCGATGAAGACGCGAACATGGAAACCATCATTTATGAGGGTTACGGCCCCGGTGGTTCTGCGGTCATGGTTGAGTGCCTGAGCGACAACCGCAACCGCACCGTGGCGGAAGTGCGTCACGCGTTCAACAAATGTGGCGGCAACCTGGGAACCGACGGTTCTGTAGCGTATCTCTTCACCAAAAAAGGCGTTATCTCTTATGCCCCAGGCAAAGATGAAGACACCGTGATGGAAGCTGCGCTGGAAGCGGGTGCCGAAGATGTTGTCTCTTATGACGACGGCGCAATTGACGTGTTCACCGCGTGGGAAGAAATGGGTGCGGTACGTGACGCGCTGGAAGCTGCAGGCCTGAAAGCCGACGAAGCAGAAATTTCTATGATCCCATCCACCAAAGCGGATATGGACGCAGAAACTGCACCGAAACTGATGCGCCTTATCGACATGTTGGAAGACTGCGATGACGTGCAGGAAGTTTACCACAACGGTGAGATCTCTGATGAGGTTGCGGCAACGCTGTAATGGTGTTGTCTGAAACCGTACACCGGTTTACGGGAGACGCGTGATGGCGATTATTCTCGGTATCGATCCGGGGTCACGCGTTACCGGTTATGGCGTTATTCGCCAGACCGGACGGCAGCTTACCTATTTAGGCAGCGGCTGTATTCGTACTCAGGTGACCGACTTACCCTCGCGTCTGAAGCTTATCTACGCGGGGGTGAGCGAAATTATTACCCAGTTCCAGCCTGAATATTTCGCCATCGAATCCGTGTTTATGGCAAAAAATGCCGACTCAGCGTTGAAACTCGGCCAGGCGCGCGGCGCGGCGATTGTTGCCGCGGTAAACCATGAGCTGCCGGTGTTTGAATATGCTGCCCGTCAGGTCAAGCAGACGGTGGTCGGTATCGGAAGCGCGGAGAAAAGCCAGGTGCAGCACATGGTGCGCACTTTGCTGAAACTCTCCGCTAACCCGCAGGCCGATGCGGCGGATGCGCTGGCGATTGCCATTACGCACTGCCACGTGACGCAGAACTCGATGCAGATGAGCGAATCGCGGCTTAATCTGGCGCGGGGACGTTTAAAATAAATAAGGCTGGATATCTATCCAGCCTTTTTAATATGATAAGCAAAATTTTTGGCATAGCCGCTAAACGCAGGAGCAGATTGTGATTGGACGACTCAGAGGCATCATTCTCGAAAAACAGCCGCCGCTGGTATTAATGGAAGTGGGCGGTGTAGGGTATGAAGTCCATATGCCGATGACCTGCTTCTATGAATTACCGGAAATCGGTAAAGAAGCGGTGGTGTTTACCCAGTTTGTGGTGCGCGAAGATGCGCAGCTGCTTTACGGGTTCAATAACAAACAAGAACGCACGCTTTTCCGCGAACTTATCAAAGTGAATGGCGTTGGCCCGAAACTGGCGCTGGCGATTCTTTCTGGTATGTCGGCACAACAGTTTGTTAATGCGGTTGAACGTGAAGAAATTGGTTCTTTAGTCAAACTGCCGGGCGTGGGTAAAAAGACCGCCGAGCGTTTGATTGTCGAAATGAAAGACCGCTTCAAAGGTATGCATGGCGACCTGTTTACTCCGGCATCCGATCTGGTGCTGACGGCGCCGGAAAGTGGGGCGACGGACGACGCCGAGCAGGAAGCGGTTGCGGCGCTGGTATCGCTGGGCTATAAACCACAAGAAGCAAGTCGCATGGTAAGCAAAGTGGGTAAAACGGGTGCCGATTGCGAAACCCTGATCCGTGACGCACTCCGTGCGGCACTTTGAACCCCTAAGGTAGATAAAGGATGATTGAAGCAGACCGTCTGGTATCGCCAGACACCATCACCCCTGATGAGCTAATTGACCGCGCAATCCGCCCGCGTTTCCTGGCAGATTATGTCGGCCAGCCGCAGGTTACCTCGCAAATGGAGATTTTCATTCAGGCGGCGAAACTGCGTGGGGATGCGCTCGATCATCTGTTAATTTTCGGCCCGCCAGGGTTGGGGAAAACCACGCTGGCGAATATTGTCGCCAACGAAATGGGTGTCAATCTGCGCACCACTTCCGGCCCGGTGCTGGAAAAAGCAGGGGATTTGGCGGCAATGCTGACCAACCTCGAACCCCACGACGTTTTATTTATCGATGAAATCCACCGTTTATCGCCGGTTGTCGAAGAAGTGCTTTATCCGGCAATGGAAGATTATCAGCTCGATATCATGATTGGCGAAGGTCCGGCAGCGCGCTCGATTAAAATCGATCTGCCGCCGTTTACCCTGATTGGCGCGACGACGCGAGCAGGTTCTTTGACTTCACCACTGCGTGACCGTTTCGGGATCGTGCAACGCCTGGAGTTTTACGGGGTTGCTGATTTGCAGCACATCGTTGGCCGCAGCGCGAGCGTATTAGGGCTGGAAATGAGTGAAGAGGGCGCTTTTGAAGTGGCGAAGCGAGCGCGTGGTACGCCGCGTATTGCCAACCGTTTACTGCGGCGGGTGCGTGATTTTGCCGAAGTGCGTCACGATGGCACCATCAGCGCCGAAATCGCTTCGCAGGCGCTGGATATGCTGAATGTCGATACCGAAGGCTTTGACTATATGGACCGCAAACTACTGCTGGCGGTGATCGACAAATTCCTCGGCGGCCCGGTTGGGCTGGACAACCTCGCGGCGGCAATTGGTGAGGAGCGGGAAACGATAGAAGATGTGCTGGAGCCCTTCCTGATCCAGCAGGGCTTCCTGCAGCGCACCCCGCGCGGACGAATGGCCACACCGCGCGCCTGGACTCACTTTGGGATTGTGCCGCCAATACTGCCCTGAATGATCTAAAAAGCTGTTCATCTACTTTTTCTCATACCCGAGAGGGTGAATCATTTCGGCATTAAGATCGGCTTCAACGCTGATTTTTTCAGCAGGCGATCGAACTGGTTGAGATCTTCAGGGGGTTGAGATTTTTGGCGAGTTCGTTAGCCAGAGTCTGCAACGTGCATTATTTAGGGGATAGAAATTGTTGTACTTTTCCTTTGGTGTGTAATGACATTAACGTTACGGTGGCTGTATACTTATTAACCACAAACATCTATGAGGAAGATATCATGCCCGGTACACAAAACATCGGTGTTAAGCGTGAAACGTTAAATTTACGTATTAAGTCCGCCGAGCGCGACTTGATCGATCGTGCAGCAAAAATCAGAGGGAAAAATCGTACTGATTTTGTTCTGGATGCTGCCCGGGCAGCAGCTGAAGAAACATTGCTTGAACAGCGTATTATTATGGTGGATCCCGAAGCTTATCAGGAGTTTCTTGTTCGCCTTGATCAGGCGCCGCAATCCAATGCGGCACTGCGTAAAACCATGCAGACAACTGCACCCTGGGATCATAAAAAATGATTGCCGCTCCTGAGCCTCTGCGCGCGGAACATGTTGTTAGCCAGTTTGGCTGTGGTGTGGAGTCTATGGATAACTGGCTCAGACAGCGGGCGATGAAAAATCAATTAACCGGTGCATCCCGTACTTTCGTTTGTTGTGATGAAGCAAGGGTGCTGGCTTACTATTCACTGGCATCAAGTGCGGTTGCAACGAAATCAGCACCAGGTCACTTTCGTCGTAATATGCCCGACCCGATCCCAGTAGTCATATTGGGGCGTCTGGCAGTTGATAAATCATTACACGGGAAGGGCATCGGCAGGGCGCTGGTGCGTGATGCCGGGCTACGGGTCATTCAGGCCGCAGAAACGATTGGTATACGCGGGATGCTGGTCCACGCTCTATCTGATGAAGCCCGGGATTTTTATTTACATGTTGGGTTTGAACCCTCACCAGTAGAAGCGATGACATTGATGATCGCTACTGGAGATTTAGTCGCCGCTCTTTGAACTGAACGCCAAAAAGAGACTCAACTGTTTTTTTGTCACCCGAGCTACTTTCAGTAGCCCGGGGGGCTACATAATTATTTAAGCAGCCTGCTTCTTCGCCATACTCAACACAAACAACACCGCCGAACTCAGCACCACCGAAGGCCCGGCAGGCGTGTCATAAAACGCTGAGAACATCAGTCCGCCAGTGACTGAAAGCATCCCGATAAGCACGGCAAAACCTGCCATTTGCTCCGGCGTGCGGGCAAAACGGCGCGCGGTTGCTGCAGGAATAATCAGCAGGGAAGTGATAATCAGCGCGCCAACGAACTTCATCGCTACCCCGATGGTCAGCGCCGTCACCAGCATCAACAGCATTTTCACGCGTTGCAGGTTGACTCCGTCAACATGCGCCAGATCCGGGCTGATGGTCATCGACAGCAGATTGCGCCATTGCCAGAGCAGCACGCCAACGACCACGGTGACACCCAGAGCAATAGAGATAATATCGGGCATCGTGACCGAAAGCAGGTCGCCAAACAGATACGCCATTAAATCGACGCGCACGTTCGACATTAAACTGACAACCACTAAGCCAAGCGACAGCGCGCTGTGCGCCATAATGCCCAACAAGGTGTCCAGCGCCAGCTGAGGGCGTTTTTCAAGCCACACCAGCCCGATTGCCAGCAATAACGTCACCGCAATCACCGCATAAAATGGATTAACATTAAGCAGCAGGCCAAATGCAACGCCTAATAAAGAGGCGTGGGCGAGGGTATCGCCAAAGTAAGACATCCGACGCCAGACAACAAACGACCCCAGCGGCCCTGCGGCACAGGCCAGCAGCATCCCTGCAAGCCAGCCGGGCAACAACAATTCAATCATGGCTGGCCATTTCCTCTGCGCAAAACGATACGTCCGGTAAGATCGTGACGGTGATTATGATGATGACGGTAAATCCCTAATTGTTCGGCACCACGAGCGCCAAACATCGAAATAAATTCAGGATGCATCGATACCACTTCCGGCGTGCCAGAACAGCAAATATGGTGGTTCAGGCACAACACATCGTCGGTTTTCGCCATCACTAAATGCAGGTCATGAGAAACCATCATGACCGCGCAGTTGAGTTCCTGGCGCAGCTGATCGATGAGGTTATAGAGCGCCAGCTGCCCGTTCACATCAACGCCCTGAGTGGGCTCATCAAGCACCAGCAGCTGCGGCTGATTGAGCAAGGCTCGCGCCAGCAGAACGCGCTGGTTTTCACCGCCCGAAAGCTTTTGCATGGGAGCGTCAATCAAATGTGCGGCCTGCACGCGTTTAAGAGCGGGTAAAATATCGGTTTTTTTCACCCCCGGACGCAGGCGCATAAACCGACTGACGGTCAGCGGCAGGGTGGCATCGAGATGTAATTTTTGTGGCACATAGCCAATACGCAAATCGCGATCGCGCCTGATAACCCCCTCATCAGGCGTGACCAGACCAAGCACCACGCGCACGAGGGTTGATTTACCTGCGCCGTTAGGGCCCAGCAGCGTTAAAATTCGGCCCGCTTTAAGATCGAGAGAAATATCAGACAGCACGCGGCGTTGTCCGAAAGAAACAGAAATATTTTTCAGTGATACCAGATTTGTCATGACAATTTCAGGGTTGCAGAAGTTAGCGAATGTTATAATATCACACTTCCCACATTCATCATGATGAAAAGTCGCATTATGTTACATAAAAACTCATTTCTTTGCGCAGCTCTGGCAACAGCTTTTCTCGGCGCCGCAGCGCTACCGGCCCAGGCCGCCGTTGTTGCCTCTATCAAACCATTAGGATTTATTGCCGCAGCTATCGCTGATGGCGTGACAACCACTGAAATTTTACTGCCGGACGGCGCTTCTGCCCATGATTATGCGCTGCGCCCATCAGACGTAAAACGCTTACAAAGCGCGGACTTAGTGGTATGGGTTGGTCCAGAAATGGAAGCCTTCATGCAGAAATCAGTCGGCCAGCTAGCGGAACCCAAAAAAGTGCAGCTGGCGGCGCTGCCGGGCGTGAAACCGTTACTGATGAAAGGTGCTGACGATGACGCTCACGACCATGAAGGCCATGACCATTCAGCTGAAAATGGTGACGACGGTCACCATCATGGTGAATACAACATGCATATTTGGCTTTCGCCAAAGATAGCGCGCCTGTCAGCGGTTGCAATCCACGATAAATTAGTGGAACTTATGCCCCAAAATAGCGCCAAACTAAACGCCAACCTGCGGACTTTCGAGTTAGGATTAGCCAACATCGATAAGCAGGTTGGTAGCGAGCTGGCACCGCTCAAAGGAAAAGGGTATTTCGTTTTTCACGACGCTTATGGCTACTTTGAAAAACAGTACGGTTTGAAGTCACTTGGCCATTTTACCGTTAACCCAGAAATCCAGCCCGGTGCGCAGCGTTTACATGACATCAGAACACAGTTGGTTGAGCAAAAAGCCGTGTGCGTGTTTGCTGAACCACAGTTCAGGCCAGCAGTGATCAATGCCGTAGCCCGTGGCACTAACGTGCGAAGCGGCACGCTAGACCCACTGGGAATTGAGGTTAAGCTTGCTAAAGACAGCTATATGCAGTTTTTGAGCGGGCTTGCGAACCAGTATGCGAGCTGCCTGAAAGGAGATTAATGAGGAAGTGAATACGTGCAACAGATAGCCCGCTCTGTCGCCCTGGCATTCGACAATTTGTCCCGGCCCCACCGCGTTATGCTGGGGTCTCTTACAGTTCTTACGCTTGCGGTCGCCGTCTGGCGACCGTACGTCTATCATCCTCAAGCTACCCCCGTGATTAAAACCATTGAGCTGGAGAAAAACGAGATTCGCTCGTTGCTTCCGGAAGCCAGTGAACCATTGGACCAATCCCCGGACGCTGAAGATGACACCATTCCACAAGATGAGCTCGATGATAAAACCGCGGGTGAAACCGGCGTTCATGAGTATGTGGTCTCGACGGGGGATACGCTCAGCAGCATTCTCAACCAGTACGGCATTGATATGGGCGATATCAGCCAGCTTGCCGCAGTGGATAAAGATCTGCGCAATCTGAAAATCGGTCAGCAAATTTCCTGGACGCTAAACGATGCTGGCGAATTACAGCGCCTGACCTGGGAAATGTCGCGCCGGGAAACGCGCACTTACGATCGTTCGGGCAGCACCTTCAGGCTCAGCAGTGAAATGCAGCAGGGCGAGTGGGTCAATAATGTGCTCAAAGGCACGGTTGGCAATAGCTTCGTCAGCAGCGCCAAAGCCGCCGGATTGACCAGTGCTGAAATCAGCTCGGTTATCAAAGCCATGCAGTGGCAGATGGACTTCCGCAAACTGAAAAAAGGCGATGAGTTTTCCGTGCTGATGTCGCGGGAAATGCTGGATGGCAAGCGCGAACAAAGCCAACTGGTTGGTGTGCGTCTGCGCAGCAGCGGTAAAGATTATTATGCTATTCGCGCGCAGGACGGCAAGTTCTACGATCGTAGCGGTTCCGGCCTTGCGAAAGGCTTTATGCGTTTTCCAACCGCCAAACAGTTCCGTATCTCTTCGAACTTCAATCCGCGTCGCCTTAACCCGGTAACCGGACGCGTGGCGCCCCATAAGGGGGTCGACTTTGCGATGCCGCAAGGCACACCGGTACTCGCCGTCGGTGATGGTGAAGTGGTCATGGCAAAACGTAGCGGCGCCGCAGGTTACTTTGTCGCTATTCGCCACGGGCGCACCTATACCACCCGCTATATGCACCTGAAGAAGCTGCTGGTGAAGCCCGGGCAGAAAGTGAAGCGCGGCGACCGTATTGCACTATCGGGCAATACCGGGCGTTCTACCGGGCCACATCTGCATTATGAAGTGTGGATTAACCAGCAGGCCGTGAATCCACTGACAGCTAAATTGCCGCGTACCGAAGGGTTGACCGGCACGGATCGCAATCAATATCTGGCTCAGGTTCGTGAAGTGACACCGCAGCTTAGCTTCAATTAATTCGGCATCAAGAAAGCAGCCGGTACTCCGTACCGGCTTTTTCTTTGTCTGATTTGTCTGATGGACATTCCCCCGCTAAGATACTGACAAATTTCATGTCATCAATGATTTGATGCCGTACTGAGAATATGCATGGAAAAAGCAAAAAAAAGCCCCGGCGAGTTCATTCCTGAGTTTCAAAAGGCCTTCCTGCACCCGAAATTTTGGGGTGCCTGGTTAGGCGTTGGCGCTTTTGCCGGGCTGGCAATGTTACCGCCATCGTTACGCGATCCTCTGCTGGGTAAAATAGGACGCATTGCCGGGCGCTTTGGTAAAAGCGCCCGGCGTCGCGCACAGATTAATTTACTGTACTGTTTCCCACAGATGCCTGAAGCAGAGCGTGAGGCGGTTATCGACGAGATGTTCGCTACCGCGCCACAGGCCATGGTGATGATGGCGGAGCTGGCCATTAAAGGTCCGCAAAAAATCGCCCCGCGCATTAACTGGCACGGTAAAGAGATTATTGATGAGCTACAGCGGCGCGAAGAAAACGTGATTCTGCTCGTTCCGCACGCCTGGGCGGTAGATATCCCTGCGATGCTGCTGGCGTCCCGGGGGCAAAACGTGGCGGCGATGTTCCATAATCAGGGCAATCCAGTATTCGACTATATGTGGAATAGCGTGCGCCGCCGTTTTGGCGGGCGTCTGCATGCGCGTAATGACGGGATTAAGCCATTTATTAGCTCGGTGCGCCAGGGCCACTGGGGCTACTATCTGCCAGACCAGGATCACGGCGCTGAACATAGCGAGTTTGTTGATTTCTTCGCTACCTACAAAGCAACGCTGCCAGCTATTGGTCGCTTAATGAAAGTATGCCGTGCGCGTATCGTGCCGCTTTTCCCGGCCTATAACAGCGAGAGCCACTGTCTGGATATTTATATTCGCCCGCCCATGGATGATTTAGCCAGCGCAGATGACCTTACCATTGCCCGGCGGATGAACGAAGAGGTGGAAATTTTTGTCGGCCCGAATCTGAAGCAGTACACCTGGATCCTGAAGCTGCTTAAAACGCGCAAGGAAGGGGAGGCGGAGCCCTACAGCCGCAAAGAGTTATATCCGAAGAAAAAGCGCTGAGGAAATAAGAACCGCGCTTTTTGTTTGATTATCAGAAAGATAAAGGGGCCAATCGGCCCCTTTATCTTATGAGGATAAATTACTCAACGCACAGAATACGCGTGGTATTGGTGGTACCTATAGTACTCATCACATCCCCCTGGGTGACGATAACCAAATCGCCAGAAACCAGGTAGCCTTTATCACGCAGCAGGTTTACCGCATCGTTGGCCGCCAAAACGCCGTCGCTTGCGCTATCGAAATAGACAGGCGTTACGCCACGGTACAAAGAGGTGAGGTTCAGCGTGCGCTCATGGCGGGACATCGCGAAGATAGGTAGGCCGGAGCTGATACGTGAAGTCATCAGTGCGGTGCGGCCAGACTCGGTCATGGTGATGATGGCGGTGATCCCTTTCAGGTGGTTGGCCGCATACATCGCCGACATGGCAATCGCCTCTTCGACATTGTCGAACTGCACGTCAAGACGGTGTTTGGAAACGTTGATGCTTGGGATTTTCTCCGCACCCAGGCAAACGCGCGCCATAGCCGCTACGGTTTCCGCCGGGTATTGCCCCGCCGCCGTTTCTGCAGAAAGCATGACCGCATCGGTGCCATCGAGGACGGCGTTTGCCACGTCCATCACTTCCGCACGGGTAGGCATTGGGTTGGTAATCATCGACTCCATCATTTGAGTCGCGGTGATAACCGCACGGTTGAGCTTACGCGCGCGACGAATCAGGGTCTTCTGAATGCCGACCAGTTCCGGATCGCCGATTTCAACGCCGAGGTCACCACGAGCCACCATTACGACGTCAGACGCCAGGATCACGTCATCCATTGCCGCTTCGTCGCAGACCGCTTCGGCACGCTCAACTTTAGCCACAATCTTCGCATCACAGCCTGCATCACGCGCCAGGCGGCGAGCGTAGTTCAGGTCTTCACCACAGCGCGGGAAAGAGACCGCAAGGTAATCAACACCGATTTTGGCGGCCGTCAGAATATCCGCTTTGTCTTTATCGGTCAGCGCTTCAGCAGACAGGCCGCCGCCCAGCTTGTTGATCCCTTTATTATTCGACAGCGGGCCGCCCACGGTGACTTCGGTAAAGACCTTCATCCCCTGAACCTCGAGCACTTTTAGCTGTACGCGTCCGTCATCAAGCAGCAGGATGTCGCCGGTCACCACATCAGCAGGCAGACCTTTATAGTCGATACCGACTTTTTCTTTGTCGCCTTCGCCTTTGCCCAGGTTGGCATCAAGCAGGAATTTGTCACCGATATTCAGGAAAACTTTCCCTTCTTTAAAGGTGGAAACACGAATTTTTGGTCCCTGCAAATCGCCCAAAATAGCGACATGTCGACCCAGTTTCGCGGCAATTTCACGAACTTTATCCGCACGCAGCTGATGATCTTCTGCGGTGCCATGAGAAAAGTTCATTCGTACCACGTTAGCGCCAGCAGCGATAACCTTTTCCAGATTATTGTCGCGATCGGTCGCTGGACCTAAAGTGGTAACGATTTTGGTTCTACGTAGCCGTCTGGACATGTATTACTCCGTTGACTGAAACAACTTTGGTGTTGCGTTAACAAAAGATTCGGTAAGTCAGGGGCGTTGAAAAGCCCAAAGCAACAACTTAACCGAATGACCTAAAAAGTTACAGCTTTGTTATAAAACTTAATTATCTTCACCCGGGACAAAAAGCCCCTTATCAAAACGCGATTCCCTGAGGGCTTCCTTGACTCGCTTCAAGTTATCTCTGAATTTCGCGCCACGGCGCAAAGTAAAACCGGTTGCCAGCACATCAATAACGGTGAGCTGCGCAAGGCGCGACACCATCGGCATATAGATATCGGTGTCTTCTGGCACATCGAGCAATAAAGAGAGAGTGGCTTCGCGCGCCAGCGGCGAGCCTTCTGAGGTGATAGCCAGCACAATGGCATCGTTTTCTCGGGCCAGCTGCGCCAGCTCCACCAGGTTTTTAGTGCGCCCGGTGTGCGAAATCAGCACCACCACGTCTTCCTCGCTACAGTTCATGCAGCTCATTCGCTGCAAAACGACATCGTCGGAATAGATGACCGGCACATTAAAACGGAAGAATTTGTTCATCGCATCGTGGGCGACGGCGGCAGAAGAGCCCAGGCCAAAGAAGGCGATTTTTTTTGCCTGAGTTAGCAGGTCTACCGCGCGATTAACGGCGGCCATATCCAGTGATTGCCGCACCTGGTCAAGGCTTGCCATGGCGGATTCAAAGATTTTGCCGGTATAAGCTTCTACACTGTCATCTTCGTCAACATTGCGGTTTACATAAGGGGTGCCATTAGCCAGACTTTGTGCCAGATGTAATTTAAAATCCGGAAAGCCTTTGGTTTCCAGGCGGCGGCAAAAGCGGTTGACCGTGGGCTCGCTGACTTCAGCACTGCGGGCGAGGGTGGCAATGCTTGAGTGAATGGCGTCTTGCGGTGCGGTAAGAATCACTTCTGCGACTTTACGTTCTGATTTGCTAAGGTGTTCCAGTTGGGACTGGATTTTGTCCAGCATATTCATAGGTGTCCGGCACTCATGGTTTTTGTCGATTTCAACAAATGGAGAAATCGTGGCACGATTTAGCAAGAATATACGCTTGCCGACTGGCGATGGGTTAAGTTATTCGCGGTAATAATGTTGTTTTTTTTCATTACATGATCAGCGTCTAACTTTAGAGATGGTGTACATCAACGGCAAAACGTCGGAAAATTCGCTTAATTAGCGCCATAATGGCGCTGGTGGCTCAATATTGCCCACCAGTACGATCAAATAATGGGCAAAGATTTACCTGAATTCATCAAACGCAGTACATTGTTCTGTAATAAAATTACAAGTATGCCTGGTAAGCAAGCCGGGACATCCGCAACGAGGAGACGAGACATGGCGGTAACACAGACAGCTCAGGCATGTGACCTGGTGATTTTCGGCGCAAAAGGCGATCTTGCGCGTCGGAAACTTCTGCCATCCCTGTATCAGCTGGAGAAGGCGGGGCAGATCCACCCGGAAACACGTATCCTGGGTGTGGGCCGCGCAGAGTGGGATAAAGAGGCTTACATCAAGGTGGTGCGCGAAGCGCTCGAAACCTTTATGAAGGAAACGATTGACGAAAGCCTGTGGGATAAATTGAGCGGCCGTCTCGATTTTTGCAACCTTGATGTTAACGACACCGCGGCCTTTAGCAAACTCGGTAAAATGCTCGACCAGCAAAATCGCGTCACCATCAACTATTTTGCTATGCCACCGAATACCTTTGGCTCGATCTGTAAGGGCCTCGGTAAGGCGAACCTCAACGCTAAACCTGCTCGCGTGGTGATGGAAAAACCGCTTGGTACCTCGCTTGTGACCTCGCAAGAGATCAATAACCAGGTAGGCGAGTATTTTGAAGAGTGCCAGGTTTACCGTATCGACCACTATTTAGGAAAGGAAACGGTTCTCAACCTGTTGGCGCTGCGTTTTGCTAACTCCCTGTTTGCCAATAACTGGGATAACAAAACCATCGATCACGTGGAAATCACCGTTGCGGAAGAGGTGGGTATCGAAGGGCGCTGGGGTTATTTTGATCAGGCCGGGCAGATGCGCGACATGATTCAAAACCACCTGCTGCAAATTTTGTGCATGATTGCGATGTCCCCGCCTTCCGATCTCACCGCTGACCATATCCGCGATGAGAAAGTCAAAGTTCTGCAATCCCTGCGCCGTATCGACCGCAGCAATGTGCGTGAGAAAACCGTCCGTGGCCAGTACACCGCCGGTTTTGCGCAGGGTAAGAAGGTTCCGGGCTATCTGGAAGAGGAAGGGGCCAACAAAAGCAGCAGCACCGAAACCTTTGTCGCTATCCGTGTTGATATCGATAACTGGCGTTGGGCGGGGGTGCCGTTCTACCTGCGCACCGGTAAACGTCTGCCAACCAAATGCTCTGAGGTGGTGGTCTATTTCAAAAACCCATCGTTGAACCTGTTCAAAGATTCCTGGCAGGATCTGCCACAGAATAAGCTCACCATCCGTCTGCAACCAGACGAAGGGGTGGATATTCAGGTGCTTAACAAAGTTCCCGGCCTTGAGCACAAGCATAACCTGCAAACCACTAAACTCGATCTGAGCTACTCCGAAACCTTCAACGAATCACATCTGGCCGATGCTTACGAGCGTCTGCTGCTGGAAACCATGCGCGGTATTCAGGCTCTGTTCGTGCGTCGTGACGAAGTCGAAGAGGCATGGAAGTGGGTTGACTCCATCACCGAAGCCTGGGCTGCGGACAACGATGCGCCAAAACCTTACCAGGCTGGCACCTGGGGGCCGGTGGCATCGGTGGCGATGATTACCCGCGATGGCCGTTCATGGAACGAATTCGAGTAAATCTCCGTCATCCTTCAAGTTGCAGGGGTGTGGCTGTGCGCCCTCACCCGACAAATCGGCTGAAAGCTGATTTGAACGCTGCTTGCAGCGGTCCCAAGGGGTGAGGCCCATAAGTGGGCCGAGTAATCACTTACTTATGTAAGCTCATCGGGACTCGGACGTTTGCCGCCTGCCTGCAACTCGAATGATTCAGGAGATAAATTTGGTGTAAGTTTGTAAAAACCGCGTAATAGGAGTCACTAATTTTACCGGTAACATGGTCTGGCACGCGTACTGTGGAAATTTTTTAATTTAAAAGCCCTGACTGGATTCACCAGCAGGGCTTTTTTATTTACACTAGCTGAAGCGATTTTGCCACCGATGATACGGATTGCCGCCTCACAAGAAGAGAGAGGAGCCGGCCACCTTCATCCCCTGCCCAAAAGCGACGGCAGCCATATTATGAGGACCTGTTATGAATCCTGATTTGTTACGCGTAACAAAGCGCATTATTGAACGTTCCTGCCAGACCCGTGAAGCTTATCTGGCGCGCATAGAAGAAGCGAAGTCGAATACCGTTCACCGCTCGGAGTTAGCCTGCGGTAACCTGGCTCACGGTTTTGCGGCATGCCAGCCGGAAGATAAAGCGGCGTTGAAAAGTATGCTGCGTAACAATATTGCGATCGTTACCTCTTACAACGATATGCTCTCTGCTCACCAGCCCTATGAGGATTATCCGCAGCAAATTCGCAAAGCGTTACATTCCGTTGGCGCAGTAGGACAGGTGGCGGGCGGCGTACCGGCAATGTGCGACGGCGTAACCCAGGGGCAGGATGGTATGGAGCTGTCGCTGCTGAGCCGCGAAATTATTGCGATGTCTGCGGCGATTGGCCTGTCGCACAATATGTTTGATGGTGCACTCTACCTTGGCGTATGTGACAAAATCGTCCCGGGCCTGACGATGGCGGCGCTCTCATTTGGCCACCTGCCGGCGGTATTTGTGCCATCAGGCCCGATGGCCAGCGGTTTACCGAATAAAGAAAAGGTCCGCATTCGCCAGCTTTATGCCGAAGGCAAAGTCGATCGCCACGCGCTGCTGGAGTCTGAAGCTGCCTCTTACCATGCCCCAGGAACCTGTACTTTCTACGGCACTGCCAATACCAATCAGATGGTGGTGGAGTTCATGGGCATGCAGCTGCCCGGCTCTTCTTTTGTTCACCCGGACGCACCACTGCGCCACGAATTGACCGCAGCGGCAGCGCGCCAGGTGACGCGTCTGACCGGCAACGGTAACGAGTGGATGCCGATCGGTAAAATGATGGATGAAAAAGTGGTGGTAAACGGTATCGTGGCATTGCTGGCGACCGGTGGCTCTACCAACCACACCATGCACCTGGTGGCGATGGCGCGCGCGGCGGGTATTATCATCAACTGGGATGATTTCTCCGATCTTTCTGATGTGGTGCCGTTGCTGGCGAAGCTGTATCCAAACGGCCCGGCTGACATTAACCACTTCCAGGCGGCGGGCGGCGTACCTGTGCTGATGCGCGAATTGCTTAAAGGCGGTTTGTTGCACGAAGACGTGAACACTGTCGCGGGCTTCGGCCTGCATCATTACACCATGGAGCCGTGGCTGGATAACGGTCAGCTGGCATGGCGTGAGGGGGCCGCGGCGGCGTTCGACACCGCGGTTATTGCCACCTTCGAAAAACCTTTCTCAAAACACGGCGGCACGAAAGTGCTGAGCGGAAACCTGGGACGTGCGGTGATGAAAACCTCAGCGGTGCCGGTGGAAAACCAGGTGATCGAAGCGCCAGCAGTTATTTTTGAAAGCCAGCATGACGTGTTACCTGCCTTCGAAGCAGGTCAACTTGACCGCGATTGCGTCATTGTTGTGCGCCATCAAGGGCCAAAAGCGAACGGCATGCCAGAATTACATAAACTTATGCCGCCACTTGGGGTATTATTGGACCGCTGTTTCAAAATAGCGTTAGTCACCGATGGACGGCTATCGGGCGCATCAGGTAAGGTGCCCTCGGCAATCCATGTTACCCCGGAAGCTTATGACGGTGGGCTGCTGGCAAAGGTCCGCGACGGCGATATGATTCGCGTCAACGGTCAGACGGGTGAACTGGCGTTGCTGGTCGATGAAACGGAACTGGAAAAGCGCACGGCCTACCGTCCGGATCTCAGCGCAGATCGTGTGGGAACCGGCCGTGAACTATTTAGCGCGTTACGCGAACAGTTATCTGGCGCGGAACAGGGCGCGACCTGTATTAAATTTTAAGGACCAGGAGTAGCTGCTGCTGCGCTGGAAACGAATAATAAAGTTGGTTGAAGAGGCCTTAGATGAAAAACTGGAAAACTACTGCGGAACAGATCCTGAAAACAGGACCGGTTGTCCCGGTTATCGTAATTAACAAGCTGGAACACGCAGTACCAATGGCTAAAGCGCTGGTTGCTGGCGGCGTGCGCGTTCTGGAAGTGACTCTGCGTACCCCATGCGCAATGGACGCGATTCGTGCTATCGCTAAAGAAGTACCGGAAGCGATTATTGGTGCGGGTACCGTTCTGAACCCAGAGCAACTGGCAGAAGTGACCGAAGCTGGCGCGCAGTTCGCCATCAGCCCAGGCCTGACTGAGCCACTGTTGAAAGCAGCAACCGAAGGTTCCATTCCATTGATCCCTGGTATCAGCACCGTTTCTGAACTGATGCTGGGTCTGGACTACGGCCTGAAAGAGTTCAAATTCTTCCCGGCTGAAGCAAATGGCGGCACCAAAGCGCTGCAGGCGATTGCAGGTCCATTCTCTCAGGTTCGTTTCTGCCCAACTGGCGGTATCACCCCGGCTAACTACCGTGATTACCTGGCGCTGAAAAGCGTTCTGTGTATCGGTGGTTCATGGTTGGTTCCGGCTGACGCGCTGGAAGCGGGTGATTACGACCGTATTACTAAGCTTGCTCGTGAAGCGGTTGAAGGCGCTAAATAAGACTTCATTCTTCGAGCCGCATCTGTGTTGGCTTCCTCGCTCACCCCAGTCACTTACTAATGTAAGCTCCTGGGGATTAATGAGAGACTCCTGTCTCTCACCGGAGGCCAGCCTTTGGCTGGACAAATTCGTTCCCGACGAATTTGTCACTGCGTCGCCGCCTTGATGCAACTCGAATTATTCGTCTTATAAGATCCTCGCTCGAAAGAGCGGGGATTTTTTTAACCCTTTACGTTTACTGCTTTGGTTGCGGCAATGGCGCGTGCAATCGCATCTTCTACGCTTGAGCCGGTCGCTAATGCGACACCCATCCGCCGTTTGCCGTTAATCTCTGGTTTACCAAACAGACGTACTTGCAAACCTGCGCCTACCGCAGCACCCACATTGCTGAACTGCACGTTGTCGCTGCTCAATTCTGGAAGGATTACCGCAGAAGCAGCAAGGCCATACTGGCGAATATCGCCAATTGGCAAGCCAAGGAAAGCACGGACGTGCAACGCAAACTCTGAAACATCCTGAGAAATCAGCGTTACCATGCCGGTGTCGTGCGGGCGAGGGGAGACTTCACTGAAAATCACTTCATCGCCGCACACGAACAGCTCAACGCCAAACAGACCGTAACCACCCAAAGCTTTCACCACTTTTTCAGCGATTTCTTGCGCGCGGCCCAGAGCAATATCGCTCATTTTCTGTGGTTGCCAGGATTCACGGTAATCGCCATCTTCCTGACGGTGCCCGATTGGGGCGCAGAAATGTACGCCGTCGACAGCACTAATAGTCAGCAGGGTGATTTCGAAATCAAAATTCACTACGCCTTCGACAATCACGCGCCCTTTACCTGCGCGCCCACCCTCTTGTGCGTATTCCCAGGCTTGTTTAAGTTGTTCGGCATGACGAATAAAGGTTTGCCCTTTGCCTGAAGAGCTCATTACCGGTTTAACGATGCATGGCAGGCCAATTTCCTCAACCGCCTGCAGGAAGGCTTCTTCACTCTCGGCGAAGCGATAGCTGGAAGTGGGCAGCCCCAGCACTTCCGCGGCCAGGCGACGAATCCCTTCACGGTTCATGGTCAGCTGCGTTGCCCGCGCGCATGGCACCACGCACTGGCCCTGTTGCTCAAGCTCAACCAGCATATCGGTAGCGATAGCTTCAATTTCGGGAACAATAAAATCGGGCATCTCGACGGTAACCAGCTTCCTGAGTTCGGAGCCATTGAGCATATCGATGACGTGGCTGCGGTGGGCGACATGCATCGCGGGCGCATCGGCGTAGCGGTCTACGGCGATCACTTCCAGACCCAGGCGCTGGCACTCAATCGCCACCTCTTTTCCTAATTCACCCGACCCTAACAACATAACGCGTGTAGCGGAAGGACGAAGTGCTGTTCCCAATATTGACATAATCTGTATACCCGAACGGAGAAAATGGACCGGCAAATTATAAACGAAAACGTTTGCGTACGCAGCGGTTTTCCCGCTTGCGATGCAGGGGTAATATTATTATACTGTTCAAATAACCAGTTAAATCGGAGCTGCAAGATGGCGGTTGAAATCAAATACGTTGTTGTTCGAGAGGGGCAGGAAAAAATGTCATTTGCCAGTAAAAAGGATGCGGACGCCTATGACAAAATGCTCGACCTGGCCGAAGTGCTGAGCGAGTGGCTGACGCACAGTCCGGTTGCGCTTGAAGAGGGGCAAAACGACGTGCTGGCAATGTGGATGGCAGAAAATAAAGATCTGCTCTCTACGGTGCTCAGAAGCGGCAAACTGCCCGAACTGGAAACCGCCGGGGAAAAAGCTGAGCCGCAAGAGGCTGATGCAGAAGATCACGTTGCGGAGCATCCGCGCAAACGCACCAAAGCGGCGTAAGATCTAAGCAGGACTTGCGCAATAACGATTTTGTACCAGACTTTTTCTGATACTCAGCTGTCAGGACAATTTGATGAAAAAAATCGGTATTGCGCTTTGCGCCGTCTGCCTCGTCACTAGTTTCATCTCTACCGCGGCAGAGTCGAATAAAGTTACCATTGCGAAATGCGAGGGCGTGGATGCAGAAACCATCGCCAACAGCATTAAAAACGACTATCAGCAAAAACGAATCGTCCGCTGGCCGGGCCACCGGGAAAAGTTAGGGCAGGCCGACCCGATTATTTGGATCAACAGTAAAGAAATCACCGGCAATAACGATCGCTGGAAAGTCCCTATGACCGTACGCGGCAAAAATACCGATATCCAGTATAACGTGGTAGTCGATTGCAAAGCGGGAACGGCTGATTATCAATCCTGATTTCCAGCGTCGGGCTTTATTGCGCGGGCTTCTTTTCCCATCTTTAGCCTTATCAGACACTTCTTGACACCCCGTCGCTTAACCTCAGAGGTTAAGCTCCTAATAAAGGGTATCTCTTATGAGTCACTGGTTACAGCAGCTCCAGTCGATGCTGGGGCAGGCAACGCAGGCCGTCCAGAACCACACTGGTCAAAATCAATCGCCGAATACTCCGCCGGGAAATGGTGTGCAGGGGCTAAGTAAATTATTGGTGCCCGGCGCGCTGGGCGGCCTGGCAGGCTTACTGCTGGCGAGTAAGTCGTCACGTAAGCTGCTGACAAAATATGGCACCAGCGCATTATTGGTTGGCGGCGGTGCGGTGGCAGGAAGCGTGTTGTGGAACAAATATAAAGACCGCGTTCGTGAAGCCCACCAGGGTGAACCCCAGTTCGGGCAGCAATCCTCTCCTGTTGATGTGCGCGCGCAGCGCCTGGTGATGGCGCTGGTTTTCGCGGCGAAAAGCGATGGTCACATCGATGAAAAAGAGCGCCAGATTATCGACCAGCAGCTGCGTGATGCCGGAATTGAAGGGCCAGGGCGTAACCTGATTGAGCAAGCCATCGATCGGCCGCTCGATCCACAGAGTCTGGCACAAGGCGTTAATAACGAAGAAGAAGCGCTGGAGCTTTATTTTCTCAGCTGTGCGGCAATCGATATCGACCATTTTATGGAGCGCAGCTACCTCAACGCGCTGGGCGATGCGCTAAAAATCCCGCAGGATGTGCGCGCAGGTATCGAGCAAGATATTCAGCAGCAGAAACTCAGCCTGCCGGGTTAATCCCGGCAGTTTCCGCAAAATCCCACGTTACGCTTGCAAGGCTGTCTGAATTTGCCACCCTTACAGGGTGTTAACTCAAAAAAAGAAAGATGACATGCCGCCAAAAGCAAAAAAAATTCCTCACGCCATGACTATGCATGGCGATACCCGCATCGATAACTATTACTGGCTGCGCGACGATGAGCGCGCGGATGCGCAGGTGCTTGATTATCTTCATCAGGAGAATGATTACGGTCATCAGGTGATGAGTACGCAGCAGGCATTGCAGGAACGCCTGCTCAAAGAGATGATCGGGCGAGTTGCGCAGCATGATGTCTCCGCGCCCTATACGCAAAATGGCTATCGCTATCGCCAGGTGTTCGAAAGCGGAAACGAGTACGCTATTTACCAGCGTCAGCCGGTGGTGCTGGCTGAATGGGAGGAGTGGAGCACGCTGGTTGATGGCAACCTCCGTGCGGCTCACAGTGAGTTTTACACCATGGGTGGAATGAGCATTACGCCCGACAATACGGTGATGGCGCTGGCGGAAGATTTTCTCTCCCGTCGCCAGTATGGTCTGCGCTTGCGTAATCTGGAAAGCGGAAACTGGTATCCGGAAGTGCTGGAAAATGTCGCCAGCAGCTTTGTCTGGGCGAACGATTCCGCCACGCTGTATTACGTACGTAAGCATCCCAAAACGTTATTGCCGTATCAGGTCTGGCGGCACACTGTGGGTCATCCTGCTTCCGAAGATCGGCTGGTCTACGAAGAAAAAGATGAGATGTTTTACGTCAGCGTGCATAAAACCACCTCGAAGCATTTCATATTAATTTATCTGGCAAGCGCTACCACCAGCGAGGTGCTGTTACTGGATGCTGAGCTGGTGGATGCGCAGCCAATCAGCTTCGCGCCGCGGCGTAAAGACCATGAATATACCCTCGACCACTTCCAGCATCATTTCTACCTGCGTTCCAACCGCGAAGGCAAAAACTTTGGCCTGTATCGTACTAAAGTGCGCGATGAGAAGCAGTGGGAAGCGCTGATCCCACCGCGTGAAAACGTCATGCTGGAAGGTTTCACGCTGTTCAGCGACTGGCTGGTGGTTGAAGAGCGTCAGCAGGGGTTGACCAGCCTGCGGCAAATCAATCGTAAAACCCACGAGGTGACGGGGATTGCCTTTGACGATCCCGCTTATGTGACCTGGCTTGGCTACAATCCGGAGCCGGAATCCTCACGGCTGCGCTACGGCTACTCCTCGATGACCACACCCGATACGCTGTTTGAGCTGGATATGGCAACCGGCGAGCGGCGCGTGATTAAACAAACTGAGGTCGCAGGCTTTGAGGCCAGCCACTATAAAAGCGAACATCTCTGGGTTACGGTGCGCGATGGAGTGCAGGTGCCGGTTTCGCTGGTTTATCACCGTGAATATTTTCGGCGCGGGAAAAATCCCCTGCTGGTGTACGGCTACGGCTCGTACGGCAGCTGCATGGACGCGGACTTCAGCAGCAGCCGCCTGAGCCTGCTGGATCGCGGTTTTGTCTATGCTATCGCCCATGTGCGCGGCGGCGGTGAGCTGGGGCAGCAATGGTACGAAGAGGGTAAGTACCTGAAGAAAATGAACACCTTCAACGACTATATTGATGTATGCGATGCGCTAATCAGGCTGGGTTATGGCGATAAGAATTTGTTGTATTCCATGGGCGGTAGCGCGGGCGGGCTGTTAGTCGGTGCCGCGATTAATATGCGTCCGGAATTATTCCACGGAGCCGTCGCACAGGTGCCGTTTGTGGATGTGCTGACCACTATGCTCGATGAGTCCATTCCGTTAACGACGGGGGAGTTTGAAGAGTGGGGAAATCCGCAGGAGGTGGAGTATTACCATTACCTCAAACAGTACAGCCCCTATGATCAAGTCACCGCGCAGGCCTATCCACATATGTTAGTGACCACCGGTTTGCATGATTCGCAGGTGCAATACTGGGAGCCGGCAAAATGGGTGGCGAAACTGCGCGAGATTGCTACCGACGATAACCTGCTGCTGCTGTGTACCGATATGGATTCCGGGCACGGCGGGAAGTCGGGGCGCTTTAAATCTTATGAGGGCGTGGCGCTGGAGTTTGCATTCCTGATTGCCCTGGCGCAGGGAACCTTACCAGGGCAGGCGGGGTAACGCGCGGTTAGCTTTGCAGATAATGCTTGAGCGTCATTCTGAGATCTGGCGCTAATTCTTTGATGTTATTTAACATCCAGCGTAAATAGCCAGGGTCGTCCTGTGCAATTTCGGCAATCGGTTTACCGCGATACTTGCCAAAAGCCATGGTGGCGACCAGCGCCGGGCGCCCGGTAATGGTCACCATCTGGTCTGGTGTCCAGCCTGATTCTTCCATAATCCGCAGCAGCAATGCGGCGGTGATATAGCAATCGAACAGCGCGCGGTGGTGATGCAGATTGGCGGGCGTCTCCACTTCCAGCTTCAGGGATTTGTACAACCCCATATTGCTGTACTTGATACCCGGCCATAGGCGACGCGCCAGTTTTACCGTACAAATCCATTCGCTATCGGGCAGCTCAGGGAGCATGCGTTGGTCAAAGCTGGCGTTATGGGCAGCGTAATAAGGGCTGCCGTAATAACGTGGAATGATATCTTCAATCCAGGGCTTATCCGCCACCATCTCTTCGGTAATCTTGTGGATGGCCATCGCCTGGTGGCTAATCGGGCGATCCGGACGTACCAGATCGCTCATTGGATTCACAATCTTACCGTTGACGATATCGACGGAGGCGACTTCCACCACGCCACCCTGCAAACCACAGGTTTCCGTATCAATAATGCGCAGCATACTTACTCCATCCGACCTTAGCGGGTTTTAATCATGCGCTAAGCGTAATGGAATGATTTCGCCGTGCCAACCTTTTGCATCACGTCTGCCTACGGCGAGTAATTCACCATGATCGGCACGCACCACTAATTCACCGCGATCGTCCCAGCAGGCGCTGCGCCCGGCGGAGCGGTATTGGCCGCTGGAAAATGCATGATTTGCCAACAGCACCGGCAGGTTGTACTTATGCGCCCAGCGTTGCAGGTACATTTCGTCTTGCTGGTAGCTGATTTCATTAATGAATTTCCCGGTGGCATACAAACTGGCCCCCATTTCAGCAGCGCTGCGCGGCCAGACTTCTTCATCGCTGCCGGTGCTAAACCCCATCGCTACGCTACGGTTGTGCAAACCGACCAGCGGCGTGTGCTGTTCCGGAAGATCCATATCGCAATGTTGTGGCTTACAGCAGGCGACCCGGGAACCATCCGGTAAAAAACCGACGGAGCCCGGCGAAACGCCTTTTTCACTGTGCAGGGGTAAACCCACAACGATGGTCATTTGATGCTCTACGGCGGCATCCTGAAGCGGGGTGAGGCGTTCATCGGTGAAGGGCAGGGCGCAAGCATGAGGGTTTTCAGTGTTGAAGCCGGTGAGGGATAACTCCGGGAAAATCAGCAGGTCTATGCGTTCTGCAACCGCACAGCGAATAAAATCCAAATGATGGGAGATATTCGCTTCGAGATCGCCGGGCGTGGCACCATACTGTGCCGCAGCAATATTCCAGATAGCCATAGGTTCTTCCTTAATCAAGCTACCCAACGGCCGTCATCCTGGGGCCAAAACGGGTAGTTCCTGTGTTTAATGCTATAAACCGGGAAAAATCTTAACACCAATTTTGTCAGGAAGTTTAGTGCGGCTAATTTTTATTTTACTTTAGGTTCGTAAGGCAGACGTGACAGGTTAACCGACGCCAGGCGGTGCGCCATCAACCGTTCTCTGAACCATTCACGCAGGTGTGCTGGCTGTTCACGTTCTACGACCTCGGCGATGACCGGCATATTGTAGCGCTCTTTAAATGCTACGCCTGCCGCCGCCAGATCGATATTGATCTTATCCATTTCGTGCTGGGGAAGTTCAGCAAGGTTGTGATTCATATAGGCCTCCTGTTTTAAGCAGCCAGGGTACTTGTTGATGCCGTGGCTGACAAGTTTTTACATTTATTGATAGCTGTTCTCATCTCGACTTAGCCCGGGCGCAGGGTTATGCTTTTGCCGTCTCGAATAAGAAAAAGGAATAGTTGATATGGCTTTCACCCGCACTCGTCTCTTTACCCTCGCTACTCTGTTTGCCGCCGTTACCGCTTCCGGTTCTGCTTTTGCTCATGCACATCTGGAACACCAGTATCCTGCAGCCGATGCGGCAGTAGCGGCTGCACCGCAGGCGATAACCCTTAATTTCTCCGAAGGGGTGGAGGCTAATTTTAGCGGACTCACGTTGACCGGGCCACAGCAAATTGCGGTGAAAACCGGCCCGGCTAAACGCAATGAAAAAGATGAGAAACAGCTTATCGTTCCAGTTGAAGAGGCCTTGAAGCCCGGTGATTACCAGGTTGACTGGCATGTCGTCTCGGTTGATGGGCACAAGACCAAAGGGAAGTACCGCTTCTCGGTGAAATAACACGGATGCTACCTGGGTTCTATATTGCGCTGCGATTCATCCATTTTTCCGCGCTAATGGTGCTGCTTGGCAGCGCCATCTCATGTTCACTGCTCGCTCCGCAGGCCGTTAAACCGGCGCTTATCCGGCGGCTAAAATGGCTATGGCATTCTGCCGTCTGGCTGGCTGCAACCAGTGCCGTTTTGTTGCTGTGTGCACAGGCGGGGTTGATGGGCAATGGCTGGCAGGATGCTATCAATCCACAGATCTGGCTGGCCGTTCTCGGAACGCGTTTTGGTTCGCTCTGGCTGTGGCAGATAGTCTTCGGCGCCGTGACGGTTGCGGTGCTGCTGCTCAAGCCCCGAACCCAACAGCCTGTGCTGCTGATCCTTGCTGCCGCGCAGCTTATTCTACTGGCTGGCGTCGGGCATGCGACGATGCGGGAAGGCTTCGTGGGGGGCTTGCAACGCCTCAACCATGCTATCCACCTTTTGAGCGCTGGCTGGTGGGTAGGGGGTCTGTTGCCGCTGCTGGTATGTATGCGCATGGCGCGTAAACCACGCTGGCGTGCTGCGGCTATCACCGCCATGATGCGTTTCTCGCGCTATGGGCATCTGGCGGTAGCCGCCGTGTTACTCAGCGGGTTAATCAACAGCCTGATGATTTTTGGCTGGTCGCTGCCAGCGGAAAGTAATTATCTGCGTCTGCTGCTGGTGAAAGTTGTGCTGGTTGCCGTGATGGTTATCGTTGCTCTGTATAACCGCTATTTTTTGGTGCCGCGATTCAACAGTGGGTCTACGGCAATAAAACAGTTTATCCAGCTAACCTGGCTGGAGGTCATTTTGTCGGTGGCGGTGCTGCTTGCGGTTAGCATTTTCGCAACCTGGGAACCGTACTGAAGACGTTATCCGCTCAAGAGATATTCATGAAAAAAAGTATTTTGACGTTATTACTGTTGGCCTGCACGGGTAGCGCCCTCGCAGCGCCACAAATTATCACCGTAAGCCGTTTTGAAATGGGTAAAGATAACTGGGCATTTAATCGTGAAGAGGTGATGCTGAGCTGTCGCCCGGGGAAGGCGCTGTTTGTCATTAACCCTGCTACGTTGATGCAATACCCGTTAAACGACATTGCGCAGCAGCAGGTGAGAAGTGGTAAAACTACCGGGCAACCTATCTCAGTGATTCAGATTGACGATGCTAAAACACCCGGGCAAAAAAAGAGCCTTGCGCCGTTTATTGAACGCGCAGAGAAATTATGTAGCTAAAAAGCTAAGGTGTTCATCTTAAATAAAAAGCCGCAATATCCGCTCTACGGTTATTGCGGCTTTTGTCTGAAGCATCACCGGGAATAGCGTTTTTTTCCGAACGCTTTGGCACCGGACTGGAAAACCTGCGCTGATAATCTATTCTTAGAAGGCAAGGCGATGTCTGCCTGCATTAATGCCAACTTTTAGCGCACGGCTCTCTCCCAGGAGCCATTTCCCTGGACCGAATATAGGAATCGTATTCGGTCTTTTTTTATTTCTGTTTATATACAATAGGTTAGGTTTTTTATTCCGAAATTCCTCCTAAATTCTATATCCGGCGTTTTGCCTTGTTAAATCAATATAAAGTTTTTCTCCCTCACATTCAGGTACTTTTCAGCCATTTTTTGTGGCTTATGTTAGGGGGAGTGAACACCTTTCCAGAAAGTTTACCGGGCAAAGTTTCCGGTCTCGTGAAAGTTACGTTGCAGATCTGGATGAAAGCGATATAGATCACATTAATTAGCATCCTCACTGACCTCTCTGTACAATCGCCTGCGGTATAAATACGGCCACCTCTAATAACAACCTACCTGCAAAGACGAAAACGATGACCACAACTCAAACTGAAATTCATAGCCGGGAAAACTCTCTGACTGCGGTTTTGCGTAGCCCACGTTTGTTCGCCCGTGAAACTCTTGCGGGTGTTGTTACTGCACTGGCGCTGGTTCCGGAGATTATCTCTTTCTCGGTTATCGCGGGCGTTGATCCCAAAGTCAGCCTGGTTGCCTCTATTGTCCTGTGTTTATCCATGTCGATTTTGGGTGGTCGCCCGGCAATGGTGACGGCGGCGGCCGGTTCTGTTGCTCTGGTTATCGGTCCGATGGTGCATTTACACGGGGTGGAGTACATTTTCCCTGCCGTGTTGCTGGCCGGTTTAATCCAGATCCTGTTTGGCGCTACCGGGCTTGCACGCATGATGCGTTATATCCCGCTGTCGGTGATGACCGGGTTTGTGAACGCGCTGGGTATTCTTATCTTCTGCGCCCAGGTGCCCCACATCTGGGGAAATAACCCGCTGGTCTGGGGGCTATTTGCCCTGACCGTGGGGATCGTGCTGTTTCTTCCTCGGGTATTTAAAATGATTCCTTCCCCGCTGGTGGCGATCGTGTTGATTACCGCCGCCTGTATTGGGATGGGGTTCAATGTGCCGACGGTGGGTGAGTCCGGGCCGATGGCCGCGGGTTTGCCGGGGCTGACGGAGCTGCTGGTGCCAATGAATCTGGACACGTTACGCATTATCTGGCCGTGCGCTTTGAGTATTGCCTTCGTTGGGTTAATGGAGTCGCTGCTAACCGCCAAACTGGTTGATGAACTCACCGATACGCCATCAAGCAAACGTCGGGAGTGCTGGGGGTTAGGCGTCTCTAATATCTTCGCCGGTTGCTACGGCGGTATCGCGGGCTGTGCTATGATTGGTCAGACCATGGTGAACGTAGAACTTGGTAAAGGGCGAACTCGTCTTTCAACGCTGGCCGCCGGGTTAGTGCTCTTGCTGCTGGTGACAGGTTTAAGCGACCTGATGGCAAAGATCCCGATGGTGGTGTTAGCGGGGATCATGGTGATTGTGGCGGTGAAAACGCTCAACTGGCATAGCGTGAAACCTGCAACATTGAAAAGAATCCCGCTGCCAGAAACGCTGGTAATGGTGACGACGGTTGTAGTTACCGTCGCCACCGGAAACCTGGCTTTGGGCGTCGTTGGCGGCGTTATCTTTGCGATGATATTGTTTGCGCGCCGTATCGCGCATGTCGTGCGCGCGGAAAGAACGTTGTCTGAAGACGGGCAATCGGTGTGCTATACCGTAACGGGCCCGCTATTTTTTGCCAGCAGCAACGACCTGTTCGAGCATTTTCAGTATGCCGACGACCCGCAGAATGTGGTGATTGATTTATCTCAGGCCCAAATCTGGGATGTCTCAACGGTCGCGGTGCTGGATGCTATCGAAACCCGCTATCAACGTTATGCAAGCCAGGTGCAAATCGTTGGGCTGGATTTACGCAGCAGCGATTTCCATGCACGGTTGAGCGGAAAAATCTGACGTAAACCGGCGGGCTAAAATTACCTGTTCACGTATGAGATAACAAAACTGTGAATCTGTCGTGACTTTTACATTCTCAGGGCTGCTAGAGTTACCTTAGTCCCAAAGTGAAACGGAGGTGCCAGAAAGCTTGAAACTGATCCTCAATAGTAAGCTGGTGGGGTATATGGTGGGCATAATCACTACTGTACTCTTTGGTGTAAACCACATTGAAACGCTTGAAGAAGCGGAAAAATTTGCCAGATAACTCGTGTCACATCTTATAAAGGCTGCGAATCCGCAGCCTTTTTTACTGCTACATCCGCAGCGTTTTTTCTTTGCCGTTCTTGGTTCGCTCTCCTCTGGTTACGCTGGTTGTGTCGCAGGCTATATGCGGCAGATAGCCTCCGGGGCCGGAATGACCAGGGGCGGTTGCTGCGTTCTATCCATCTCGCCGAGCGATCCTCACTGGCTTATAATTGAACAAAAAATAAACCGGGTGGGGGCGGTATGTATCAGCGAATCGAGGGTGAAAACTGGCGGCAGGTGTTTATTGTCGGTGATTTACACGGCTGTCTCTCTGAATTCAGCAGCCAGCTCAGGCGTCAGCATTTTGATTATCACCAGGATCTGGTTATCTCTGTCGGGGATCTTATCGACCGGGGTGCCAACAGCCCCGGTTGCCTGGCGCTGCTTGCCAGCAACTGGTTCAAAGCGGTAAAAGGTAATCACGAAGCGATGGCGTTAGCGGCGCTTGACGAAGGCGAGGGGATGCTCTGGCAGATGAACGGCGGAAGCTGGTATCACGCGTTATCTGAGCCACTTCAGCACAGCGTGCGGCGCGCCTTATTACAGTGCCGTGATTTGCCGCTGGTCATAGAGCTTCGCACCCATCATAAAACGCTGGTTATTGCCCATGCTGACTATCCCGCCGCGCATTACCGCTGGAACCAGCCGGTTGATGAGCATTTACTGCTCTGGAGTCGGGAGCGACTCACTCAGAATCTACAAGGGCAAGGGGCTGTTATCGACGGGGCCGATGAGTTTTACTTCGGCCATACGCCGCTGAAAGAAGCCAGCCATTTTTATAATCAATATTATATTGATACCGGTGCGGTGTTCGGTAACAAACTGACGATGGTACAGGTTCAGTAACCTTATAGCGTGCTGTACTCCTGAGCTGGACGCCAGAAGCCATCAATAAAATCCTCCACCGGAAAGCAGCCGCCGTAGCGTATCCGTTGCTCATCCATAGCAAACAGGCACTGTTGTTCGCTATTGAAGACGTCTACCACAATATCTTCGCAGCCACCGTCCAGGTAACAAACAAATAAAACCAACGCAAACATGATCGCCTTTAAGCCGCACCGTTTGGTTTAATTGTAGGGGATGTCGCGCGAAGAGGGGTAATCAGAGCAGATTAATTAACCCGTCCTGGCGACGGGTCATATTGAGCTATGCAAGGCGCATTACCCAGGCATCAGATTTTTGGTCGTAATGTTGACGGTAGAGGACTGAATGTTCGCCATCAAGAACGGCGGGAATACTGGTTTCGTCATCCCAGGCATCGAGCTGCATGCACAGATCCGGGTCGGATTTACAAGGAATGCTTAACGTTCGCTCCCCCTGCTGCTCGCCATGTAATTCGGCATCATCAATTTCGAAGATGCCTATTCGTACGCTAGTTTTCGTCATCTCGCTCTCCTCAGGTGCGTGTGGTACGACCAGTAAGGTCTGCCATAATAGAGCGTAGACAAAGTTCCAAAAACTGCCAATACGCAGATGACTATTTTTTCACCCCGTCAGCCCCTGGCGGCAAACAGTTTTCCATCGCGTACCAGTTCGCGCGGGTAGCTGTTTTTCAGGCGTGAGCCGACTTTTCTTGCCAGCCCAAGAGGTTGCCCTTGATAAGTGACCACCACCTCGTTAAGTGATGGTGTCACATCAGGATAGATATCACGCCCGTGATACCACTCGTCGGCTTCAAACTCCGTGAGCGCAAATGCCAGCGGCGAATCGCCGGGCACCAAAGCAATCACGGCTTCGTGCTGCCAGCGGTAGCCTTTATTGTACTGCTCCGCGAGACGCAGCCCGATACGTGAAAAACGGACCTGTCCGAAGAGCGAAATAATCTCTTTTGGGAAAAGCCAGATTTCTTTGTCGCGCAGCCAGAGCTGCTGGTCATCTTGCCAGACAATGCCGGATTGTTTTGCCGCCGCGGTCACTTCCGCAGCCTGCTTGCCATACAGGGGGGTGAACGGGAATTTACCCACTTTATAACCGGGGGCCGGCAATGCTTCTACGGAGGCGGTTTTACGCAACCGGGCGACGAAAAAACCTTCACAGTCATAAATTTGAGGGAATACGTGCAGGTAGCCTTCAGCGGTAATCGCTTTAGCGGCCTGCGGGAAGAGATCGTTAAGCGGCGCGATTTCCACCGCGTCAGGCCACTCATCCAGCAGCCACTGGCAAATCTGCTGATTCTCTTCACGATTTAAAGTACAGGTCGAATAAATCAGAATACCGCCGGGGCGCAGCGCATGAAAAGCGCTGGCAATCAGCCCACGCTGTGTATCGGCGATACTGGCGGTGCTTTCTGGCGTCCAGTTGCGCAGGGCGTCAGGGTCTTTACGCACCACGCCTTCGCCTGAGCAGGGGGCATCGAGCAGGATCGCATCGAAACACTCCGGCAGGGCTGCACCAAACACCCGGCCGTCGAAATGCGTTAACGCGACATTGCTAATCCCGCAGCGGCTGATGTTAGCGTGCAGCACTTTCACCCGGCTGGCAGAGTATTCGTTAGCGAGGATTGCGCCGCGGTTGCCCATTCGCGCCGCAATTTGTGTGGTTTTGGAGCCCGGAGCCGCGGCGACATCCATAATGCGTTCTGGTTGATTGCCGTCGGCAAACAGGGCTGCAACGGGCAGCATTGAACTGGCTTCCTGAATATAAAACAGGCCGCTTAAATGCTCGGCGGTGCTGCCTAATGGCAGGCTCTCTTCATCATCTCGCTCAATCCAGAACCCTTCGGCGCACCACGGAACCGGCGTCAGGCGCCAGTCATAGGGGGCTACCAGCGCAAGAAAATCGCTGACCGAAATCTTGAGGGTATTCACACGCAGGCTGCGGCGCAGCGGGCGCTGGCAATACTCGATAAAACTTTCAAGCGTTTGGTCGGCCGGGAGTGCATCGCGAATAACATCAAGAAAGGCTTGCGGGAGAAAGGCGGTATGAGAGTGAGCCACGAAGGAAGTCCAGAAAAAAATGAGGACCGGATTGTAGCACAAACGCCCCGGCGAGATACCGGGGCGCAGAGATTAACGCGGCAGTGCGGTGCCCCACTGACGCCATTCTTTCGGCTCGCTCTCCTCCAACAGGAAGTGTTTACCCGGTTGCGCTTTCGGCGCCAGCGGCGTACCTGGCGGGGTGGCGAAGGCGATACCGCCGCGAATAAACTGGTTAAAGGTGCCGGTTTTCACCACGCCACCGGTCAGCCCGAAGTCTAGGCTGTATCCGGAAGCCAGCCAGAATACCGAGCTGTCGCGCACCAGATGCTGGAAGCGTTTGCTGATACGCAGCCCGACCATCACGCGGTCAGAGAGATTGCCGAGGGTTAACCCCGTGACCGTACCCACTTCGATACCGCGGAACAGCACCGGCGTGCCGATGTTTAATGTGCCTGCTTCCGGAGCCTCAACCACAATGCTCAGACCATCAGAGTAGCGGGAGTCGGTAATCGACGCTTCCTGCAGCTCAAAGTCGCGGCGTGGTGCGCCACGGCCCGGCTCCACGTTGATATACGGCTGGAGAATAGTATCGAGATGATCGACCCCGGCGGCCGAAATCTGCGGTGTGACAACCGAGAAACGCGTGCCGCCGCGAGCAAAAGTCTCAACGAATTCAGGGTAAAGTACCGCTTTAGCCTCTACTTCATTGCGTGACGCCGTCAGGTTCAGCGACTCAAGCTGGCCGATATTAATTCCCAGATAGCGGATTGGCATCCCCGAAGAGAGTTTTCCGGCGTCGAAAGTGTGCAGCGTAATCTGGCTGCCGACCGCGCGAGCGGCAGTCTCAGAGGCATACAACACCCGCTTGTCGCCTTTCTTCAGGCCAACGCTCGCCCCGCTGAGGTTATCGAAGCTGATTGCCCCTTTTAACGCACGGGAAAGCGGGGAGGCTTGCACCGTCAGGCCGCTGCCGTTGAGCTGTACGCGAGCGCCACCTTCCGCCCAGAACACGCTGTTCGAGGTTAGCAGGCTGCGATATTCCGGTTTGATATTCACATCGATATCAAAGCTGTTGGCGCGCGGGCGCACGCTGATGATCTCACCGACCTGGAATTTACGGTACAGCACCACCGAGCCGGTTTGAATATCCGGCAGGCTGGCGGCGGTTAACGTAAGCGTAGTGGTTGGCAGGTCGCTGAGGCTATTTTCCACCGCTTTTTCCAGGTTGGCGTATAGCGGGTAGCTCTCTTTCATCGCCCCTTTGTTGCCCGGGATAATTCTGATCCCGCCGTTAACCCACTCGCTGGCGCTGGCAGCAAGGAATTCGACGCCGTCAATTCCGACTTTGACATCAATACGGCTGTTGACCACGAATTTGCTGTCGCCCTGAATTAAATGGCGGTACTCAGGCTCGATAGCCGCTGAGAAACTCACCCCTTTTGCCGACAGCGTACGTTCCAGCACTTGCCCTACCTGCACACCGTGTAAAATGATGGGCTGCCCGGCATCGATACCATAACTTTCCGCAGCGGTCAGCTTTAGCGTCAGGACATTTGGCTGTTGTAACGGCGTTTTATCGCTGGGGAAGACCACAAAGTGATTTTGCGCATCGCCTTCGCCGGGCACCAATTCGAAGGTGTTGCCGGTTAACAGACTGCTGATATTCGGATTGCTGAGCGAAAGTTTCGGGCTGCGCAGCTCAATTCGGGTTCCGCTGCGCATTAAACTGACTACGCTCGGGTCGACGGTCATTTGCCCGGTCACGGTACTGCCAGCATTGAGATTCAGCTTAGTCAGCGTTCCCACCTCCAGACCTTGATACATCAGGGGGGTGGAGCCTGCTTTTAAGCCCTGGCCGCTCGGCAAATCAAGATCGATAATCACCCCGCGTTGGCTATGGGCGAGGTCTTCATACAGGCCGAATTCATCGTCAGCCTTTGCCTGGGCGGAATCTTCCGGCGAATCAAAAGCGATGGCGCCGTTCACCAGCGCCGCCAGGCTTTCTAGCTGAACCTGGGCTCCGGAAAGGCTGACGTTGGCTTTGACGCCGGAGACATTCCAGAAACGGCTGCCTTTTTTCACCAGTTGGGTAAAGCGGCGCTCGATCAGGACATCAATAGTCACGCCCTGTTTGTTGTCGTTAATGGTGTAGTCATAAACCCGGCCGACCGGAATTTTGCGGTAATAGACCAGCGACCCGCTGTTCAGCGCCCCTAAATCCGGGGCATGCAGATGAATCATTAACTCGCCGTTATTCAGGCGGTATTTCGGTTGGGTATCAAGCGCGGTAAAGTGCTCCTGCGGTTCGCCTTTGCCGGGCATCATGCCGATATAGTTACCGCCGACCAGCGCATCCAGCCCGGAAACCCCGGCAAGAGAGGCTTTCGGCGTCACCAGCCAGAATTGGGTATCCTCCCGCAGCGCATCTTTCATATCGCTTTTGATGCTGACTTTTACTTCTATTTTGCGCAGGTCTTTGCTCAGGCTGATGCTTTGCACCGTCCCTACTTCAACGCCCTGGTAACGAACAGGGGTGCGCCCGGCAACAATGCCGTCGGCTGAGACAAAATCAATCGTCGCCGTGGTGCCGCGCTCCTCCCAGGTGGTCCACATCAGCCAGCTGGCAATCAGCAGTGCGATAACTGGCAGCAGCCAGAAGGGCGAAATACGGCGTTTTGTTTTAATTCGCGCTTCAGTCGGTGAAGCGGGCATTTCCTGACTCATGTGCGTCCCAAAGTAGTCGGCTATCCAGCCATTCGACTGCAAGAATAGTTAAAATCACCGCTGCGCCAAAATAAAACGCCGCCGGTCCCATGGTAAATGCCAGTAATTGGTCGCGATTAACCAGTGACATGGTAAGCGCGATCACAAAGAGATCGAGAATCGACCAGCGGCCAATCCAGGTTATAAAGCGTAGCAGTAAAATACGCGTTCTCAGCCCTCTTTCACATTTGAAATGAATGCTGACCAGCAGGGAAATCATGACGATAACTTTGGTAAACGGCACCAAAATACTGGCAATGAAAACCACGGCGGCAACCGCAATATTGCTGTTAGCGAGGGAAATAATCCCGGAGAGAATAGTGTCCTCCTGGCGGGCTCCGTTGACGTAAAGTATCGAAATCGGCAGCAGATTGGCGGGAAGCAACAAAACTAACGAGCCAATTAACGCCGCCCAGGACTTCTGGAGGCTATGACGGCGGCGCGCGCGCAACGGGATGTGGCAACGCGGGCAGCGTCCGCGCTTATCCGGGATGCCGGTGAAATGGCAGCCGAGGCAAACGCGCAGCTGCGCATTCCATGCGCGTGGAGGGCGCTGTGGGTAAAAGCGCGACCACAGCTGCTCAACGTTGAGGTGAATCAGCGTTAACAGGCTGAGCGCCACCAGCGCGATAAATGCCACCAGGCCGACGCCCGGCTGGATAAACGCAAATTCTCTGACTTTTATGCAGGCCACGCCGATGGCGACCAGATAAATATCCAGCATCACCCACTCTTTGAGCTTCTCCAGCATCAGCAATACCGGGCGCAGATTCATGCCAAACAGATTGCCGAAGTAGAGGTAGACGATGCCTGCGACCAGCGTGGCGGGGGCTCCCACAGAGCAAAACAGCACCATCGCCGCGGTCAGGGGATCGCCCTGGCTGGTCATCTGCCAGATACCCTGGAAAAGAGTGGCGTCGATTCTGGTGCCTAATAAATAGATGCGCACCAAAGGTTCGGAGAAGGCCACCGGCATCAGCAACAGCATCGCCATCGCCATGGCGGCCAGGCGCGTTAATGACCAGTCGCGCCCATGGTAAACTTTGGCATCGCAGCGCGGGCAATAAGCGCCCTGCGAGGATTTAACCAATGGTAACGAGAAAAGGGTATCGCATTGAGGGCAACGCTGATAACGTGCCTGCGGTACAGCATGGCTAATGGCGTGTATTTTCATGTGTTATCGTAAGCAGGGAAAACCGCAGGCGCATGGGGTATCTCAATCTGTTATGAAATAGGCGTTAAGCGTATAGTAATTCATTGAATGATACACCCTGTGGCGTAGGGCACTTAATGCTTATTTTACGATGCTATGCAGTTGAGTAAGACAACATACTATGGTTAATCAATGAACAAAGAACAATTTTACGCGGACCTGAACCGCGATTTCAGCGCGTTAATGGCAGGTGAAACAAGTTTTCTGGCGACGCTGGCAAATACCAGCGCCTTGCTATTTGAACGACTTGAAGGGGTGAACTGGGCTGGCTTCTATCTGTTAGAAGACCATACTCTGGTACTAGGCCCATTCCAGGGGAAAATCGCCTGCGTGCGCATTCCGGTAGGAAAAGGGGTTTGCGGTACAGCGGTATCCACTAATAGCATTCAGCGCGTTGAAGACGTGCATGCTTTTGATGGGCACATCGCCTGTGACGCGGACAGTAACTCGGAAATTGTACTGCCATTGACGGTCAATGGTGAGGTGATTGGGGTTCTGGACATTGATAGCACTGAGTTTGGGCGCTTCACACCTGAAGATCAGCTCGGCTTATCTCAGCTGGTAACGCAGCTTGCGCTGACGCTTGCCGATACGGATTTTAAAAAATTCTTCACTCGATAGCATGATAAACAACGGATAACGTGGCATTTGCCGAGAGCGTCATTATAATGTCGCCTGTTCATGCCTGCGGATTGTTGGCAACTCCGTTGTAATCAGGAAATTTCATGGAAAATCAACCTAAGTTGAATAGTAGCAAAGAAGTCATCGCCTTTTTGGCAGAGCGTTTCCCACAGTGCTTTAGCGCTGAAGGTGAAGCCCGCCCCCTGAAGATTGGTATCTTCCAGGATTTGGTCGCGCGCGTTGAAGGGGAGATGAGCCTCAGTAAAACTCAACTTCGTTCCGCGTTACGTCTTTATACTTCAAGCTGGCGTTACCTGTACGGTATCAAAGTCGGCGCTATCCGTGTCGATCTCGACGGTAACCCTTGCGGTGAACTCGATGAGCAGCACGTTGAGCATGCCCGTAAGCAGCTTGAAGAAGCCAAAGCTCGTGTTCAGGCACAGCGTGCAGAACAGGCAGCGAAAAAACGCGAAGCCGCTATCGCTAACGGTGAGACCGTTGCCGATAAGCCGCGCCGCGATCGTAAGCCTCGTTCTGCTCCGCGTCGCCCGGAAGCGGCAGAACGCAAGCCTCGTGCAGAAAAACCAGCGCCGCAGGCTCCGCGTGAAGAAAAGCGCACGCCGGTTACCGACATTTCTGCTTTGCAGGTGGGTCAGGCCATCAAAGTTAAAGCGGGTAATAACGCGATGGATGCCACCGTACTGGAAATTACCAAAGATGGCGTCCGTGTACAGCTGACTTCTGGTATGGCAATGATCGTACGCGCAGAACACTTGCAGTTCTGAAACGGAGGCCAGACCCGGGCATGAACAAATTCTTTAAGCGCACGGCGGTCGCTAGTCTGTTGTTTCTTGCAGGTAGTGCACTGGCCGTCGAAAATATTACGCAAGCTTCGCAAATCCCGCAGCTAAAGGAAGAGCCGCAGCATGCAACGGTGAGTGAGCGTGTCACTTCACGCTTTACTCGCTCGCACTATCGCCAGTTCGATCTTGATGAAAATTTTTCCGCCAAAATTTTCGATCGCTATCTCAATCTCCTCGACTATAGCCACAACGTGCTGCTTGCCAGCGACGTTGAGCAGTTTATGGCGCGGAAAAAGCTGATTGGCGATGAGCTGCGTACCGGCAAGCTGGATGTTTTTTACGATCTCTACAATCTGGCCCAGAAGCGACGTTTTGAACGTTATCAATACGCGCTGAAGGTGCTGGAAAAGCCGATGGACTTCACCGGCCAGGATACTTTCAATCTGGACCGCAGCAAAGCGCCGTGGTCAGCTAGCGTCGCTGAACTGAATGCACTCTGGGATAGCAAAGTTAAGTATGACGAGCTGAGCCTGAAGCTGACTGGGAAAACCGATCTGGAAATTCGTGAAACGCTGACCCGGCGCTATCAGTTCGCCATTCGCCGCCTGGCGCAGTCCAACAGCGAAGATGTTTTCTCGCTGGCGATGACCGCCTTTGCCCGCGAAATCGATCCCCATACCAACTATTTGTCGCCGCGTAACACGGAGCAGTTCAATACCGAGATGAGTTTATCTCTGGAAGGAATTGGTGCCGTGCTGCAAATGGACGATGACTACACCGTTATCAACTCCATGGTGGCCGGTGGCCCGGCGGCGAAAAGTAAAGCCATTACCGTGGGTGACCGCATTGTGGGAGTGGGTCAAACCGGTAAAGCCATGGTTGATGTGATTGGCTGGCGTCTTGATGATGTGGTTGCCCTGATCAAAGGACCAAAAGGCAGCAAGGTTCGCCTTGAAATCTTACCGGCAGGAAAGGGCACTAAAACGCGTGTTATCACCTTAACCCGTGAGCGTATTCGTCTTGAAGACCGCGCGGTTAAACTGACGGTTAAAACGCTCGGCAAAGACAAAGTGGGCGTGCTGGATATTCCCGGCTTCTACGTTGGCCTGACGGATGACGTCAAAGTCCAGCTGCAGAAGATGGAAAAACAGAACGTGAAGAGCGTGATCATCGATTTACGCTCTAACGGCGGCGGTGCGTTAACCGAAGCCGTTGCGCTTTCCGGCCTGTTTATTCCGGGCGGCCCGGTTGTTCAGGTTCGTGACAACAACGGTAAAGTGCGTGAAGACAGCGACACTGACGGCGTTGTTTACTACAAAGGGCCGCTGGTGGTAATGGTTGACCGTTTCAGTGCTTCGGCATCTGAAATTTTCGCCGCCGCCATGCAGGACTATGGCCGTGCGCTGGTCGTGGGTGAGCCAACCTTCGGTAAAGGTACGGTTCAGCAGTACCGCTCTTTGAACCGTATCTACGATCAGATGCTGCGCCCTGAGTGGCCGGCATTAGGCTCTGTGCAATACACCATTCAGAAGTTCTACCGTATTAACGGTGGCAGTACTCAGCGTAAAGGCGTCACGCCGGATCTGATGATGCCGACGGGTACGGAAGAGACGGAAACGGGCGAGAAGTTTGAAGATAACGCATTGCCGTGGGATAGCATCAATGCGGCAACCTACGTTAAGTCAGACGACCTGAGCGGATTTGGGCCACAGCTGCTTAAACTGCATCAGGGCAGGATTGCAGCCGATCCAGAGTTCCAGTACATCATGAAGGACATTGCTCGCTTCAATGCCCTGAAAGAGAAGCGCAATATGGTCTCCCTGAATCTTGCCGTGCGCGAGAAAGAGAATCAGGAAGATGATGCAACGCGTCTGGCACGTATCAACGACCGCTATAAGCGAGAAGGCAAAGCGGCTCTGAAGAAACTGGAAGACTTGCCGAAGGATTATCAGGAACCCGATCCTTATCTTGATGAAACGGTACATATCGCGCTGGACCTTGCAAAAATGCAGCAAGACAAACCAGCCGAGCAGCCGGCTCCTGTGAAGTAACTCCCCCAACGGGCACACATGTTGTGCCCGTTTTTTTACCTCTGACAAGCCACGTAAACCAAGCTCGCCCGGAATGTAAAGTTATGTATTATTAACCACTTGGCAACAATGAATACTTGAAAATGGCAAGCTTGCCCCTACGATGTGGGGTAACGCAGAATGCGTATTATTAACCGAGGTAAAAAGAAAATTATGATGCGTATCGGGCTTTTCCTGTTGACCAACCTTGCCGTGATGGTCGTTTTCGGGCTGGTGCTAAGCCTGACGGGGATCCAGTCGAGCAGCGTACAGGGTCTGATGATCATGGCGGTGTTGTTTGGCTTTGGTGGTTCAATCATCTCGTTGCTGATGTCCAAATGGATGGCGCTTCGTTCAGTCGGCGGGGAAGTGATTGAGCAGCCGCGTAACGAAACGGAACGCTGGCTGATGGACACGGTTCGCCAGCAGTCACAGCAGGCGGGTATCGCCATGCCGCAGGTGGCGGTATACCATGCGCCGGATATTAACGCGTTCGCCACGGGCGCCGTCGCGATGCATCGCTGGTTGCGGTGAGTACGGGCCTGTTGCAGAACATGAGCCGTGACGA
>NZ_RPOH01000075.1 GCF_003818135.1 Buttiauxella warmboldiae
GCAATTGCGCCTTTTTTTATTCGTGTCATCAGGCATTCCTCGCTGTAATATTTGCCCAATAACTAAAGATTTACCCTCCCCTGCCCACGCACTACACTAAGGCCGTTTTTTCATCTGAGGTGGTAATGAACGATTACAAAATGACGCCCGTTGAGTTACGAGCGACATGGGGTTTAGGCACGGTGTTTTCACTGCGCATGCTCGGCATGTTTATGGTACTGCCGGTTCTTACCACTTACGGCATGATGCTACAGGGCGCAAGTGAAGCGCTGATCGGTATCGCCATCGGCATTTATGGCCTGGCGCAGGCTATTTTTCAGATCCCTTTTGGTCTGCTTTCCGACCGGATTGGCCGTAAACCGCTGATTATCGGCGGCCTGCTGATTTTTGTGCTCGGCAGCGTTACCGCAGCGCTGGCGGATTCCATCTGGGGTGTGATCCTTGGGCGCGCGTTACAGGGCTCCGGCGCTATTGCCGCCGCCGTTATGGCGCTGCTGTCAGATTTAACTCGTGAACAGAACCGCACCAAAGCCATGGCGTTTATCGGCGTCAGCTTTGGCGTTACTTTCGCGATAGCCATGGTTCTCGGCCCGATAATCACGCATAGCCTGGGTTTAAATGCGCTGTTCTGGATGATTGCGATTCTGGCAAGCTGCGGTATTTTAATCACCCTGTGGGTGGTGCCGAATGCTAAAAACCACGTGCTCAACCGTGAGTCCGGCATGGTAAAAGGCTGCTTTCGCAAAGTGCTGGCGGAGCCAAAATTACTCAGGCTGAACTTCGGCATCATGTGCCTGCACATCATGTTAATGTCAACATTTGTCGCCCTGCCAGGCCAGCTCGCACAGGCGGGCTTTCCGGCATCTGAGCACTGGAAAGTTTATCTCTGCACCATGCTGATAGCTTTTGCCTCGGTGGTGCCGTTTATCATTTATGCGGAGGTAAAACGCCGCATGAAACCTGTGTTTGTTGGCTGCGTTGCGCTACTGCTGATTGCTGAAATTGTGCTGTGGGGTTCTGGCCCGCACTTCTGGGAGCTAGTGTTAGGGGTGCAGCTATTCTTCCTTGCCTTTAACCTGATGGAAGCGCTGTTGCCGTCGCTTATCAGCAAAGAATCTCCGGCTGGCTATAAAGGTACGGCGATGGGGATTTACTCCACCAGCCAGTTCCTGGGCGTGGCGATTGGTGGATCATTTGGCGGATGGATTGACGGATTGTTTGATTCACAAACCGTTTTTCTGGCTGGCGCATTGCTGGCAATGATTTGGTTGCTGGTGAGCAGCACCATGACGGAGCCGCCGTATGTGGCGAGTTTGCGCGTTGAACTACCGGAAGATGTGGCCGATGACGAAACGCTGAAACAGCGTTTACTGGCACAACCAGGCGTGAGTGATGTGAATATTATTGCGCAGGAACGCAGTGCTTACGTGAAGATTGATAGCAAGCTGACGAATCGATTTGAGATTGAGCAATTAGTGAAAGGGGCGTAAACGCCCCTCAAATATCAGTCGCGGAAGTTCTTAAACTGGAACGGCTGCCCCAAATCACCCCCACGAACCAGCGCCATGGCGGCCTGTAGATCGTCGCGAGATTTGCCGGTTACGCGCAGCTCTTCGCCCTGAATCTGCACCTGAACTTTGGTTTTGCTGTCTTTAATCAGCTTCACAATTTTCTTGGCGATGGCAGATTCGATGCCCTGCTTGAGCTTCGCTTCCACGCTCCAGGTTTTACCGCTGTGCACAAACTCTTCCGGCACATCGATAGAAGCCCCTTCGATGCCGCGTTTAAGCAGCTTAGCACGCAGAATATCCAGCAGTTGGTTAACCTGGAAATCAGACTCGCTGGCCACTTTAATCGACTGATTTTTTTCGTTCAGTTCAAAAGTCGCCGGTACATTACGGAAGTCAAAACGAGTTGCAACCTCACGCTCCGCGTTTTCAATCGCGTTGCGCACTTCCTGGATATCAATTTCAGACACAATGTCAAAAGATGGCATAGTTTGTTCTCCCTCTCTTTTTGTTGCGTTGCATAATACCTGCTGGGCGGCGCAAAACAACCCGTTAAAGCAGGAGAGAGCTCTGTATAATAAAGATTACGCAAAACATCTGCGTGATACGCGGATGGGGAGGCAACATGAAAATCACCGTGCTGGGCTGCGGCGCGCTTGGTCAGCTTTGGCTGGCATCGCTTTATAAACAAGGGCATGAAGTTCAGGGGTGGCTGCGGGTACCGCAACCTTTTTGCCATATCAACCTGGTCGAAACCGACGGCAGCGTGTTCAATCAAACGCTAATCGCCAACGATCCTGATTTTCTCGCCAATAGTGAATTATTGCTGGTCACCCTTAAAGCCTGGCAGGTTTCCACGGCGGTGAAAACGCTGGCTGCCACGCTTCCGGCCAGCACGCCGATCCTTCTGCTCCATAATGGTATGGGCACCCTGGATGAGCTAAGCATGTTGCGCCAGCCGCTGCTGTCGGGCGTCACCACCCATGCTGCGCGCCGTGATGGCAATATGATTATTCACGTGGCTCACGGCACCACGCATATTGGCCCGGGGAATGCTGCGGCGAACGATTTTAGTTTTCTGGCCGATATGCTCCATGACGCTTTACCAGAGATAGCCTGGCACAACAATATTCTGGCGGCGAGCTGGAAAAAGCTGGCGGTAAACTGCGTGATAAACCCGCTCACCGTCATCTACAACTGCCCAAATGGCGAGCTGCGCCATTATCCTGACGAGGTGAGCGCTATTTGTCACGAAGTGGCAATGGTGATGGAACGCGAGGGGCATCATACGTCGGCTGAAGCCCTGCTTTTATATGTGGAAGAAATTATCGACAGCACCCGCGCCAATATTTCATCAATGCTGCAAGATATACGGGTGCAGCGTCACACCGAGATTGATTACATCACCGGTTATTTACTGCAACGCGCGCGCGCCCACGGCCTTTCTGTGCCGGTGAACAGCCGCTTGTATGAGCTGATAAAGCGTAAGGAGAATGAGTATGAGCGCACGAGCACTGGTTTGCCTGGCTCCTGGAACTGAAGAAACGGAAGCCGTTACCACCATCGACCTTCTGGTTCGCGGCGGTATTAGCGTAACGACGGCAAGCGTTGCCAGTGACGGAAATCTCACGATTGTCTGTTCACGAGGAGTAAAACTGCTGGCAGATGCCCCGCTGGTTGAAGTGGCAGACGGAGAGTTTGATGTCATTGTCTTGCCCGGTGGTTTAAAAGGTGCCGAATGTTTCCGTGACAGTCCGCTATTAGTGGAAACCGTGCGCCAGTTCCATCTTTCCGGGCGTATCGTAGCTGCGATTTGTGCCGCAGCTGGGACGGTTTTGGTTCCCCACGAGTTATTTCCCATGGCGAATATGACGGGTTATCCGGGCTTAAAAGACACTATTCCAGAAGCACAGTGGCAGGATAAACGTATCGTCTGGGATCCACGCGTCAACCTGCTAACCAGCCAGGGGCCTGGAACCGCTATCGATTTTGCGCTGAAGATGATTGATTTGCTGGTGAGCCGCGAGAAGGCTCATGAGGTTTCACAGCAATTGGTGATGGCGGCGGGAATTTACAGTTACAGGGATTACTAAAACCACCCTCTCCTTTGGGGAGAGGGGATTAATTTTCCCCGTCGCCAGGGAGAGAAGACCGGGCAATTAAGAAGCGCGGTAAACCTTCACGTTATTAAAGCCCTGCTCACGCAGATACAGCGCCTGCAAACGGCTCATCACGCCACGCTCGCACCACAGCAAATAGGTCTTGCTCTGATCCAGGTCGCCAAATGCGGTACTCAGCTTATAGAACGGCAGCGACGCCACTTCCACGCCTTCAGGTTTGAATGGCTTATCGTCTTGCTCATCGATAGAACGAATATCCAGCAGCACGTCATTCGGGCCAAATTCGCCAACGGTTTCCACTTCGGTAACCACTTCTTTGCTCTGGTTGGCAATTTCGCGAATGTCGATATTGGTCGCTTCTTCAATGACGCGATCGAGGATCGAGAAGTCGAAGTTGGCTTCTTCCGCTTCAATCTTCGCCTTCACCGCTTTTACGGTTGGGCTTTTCGAAATCACGCCGCAGTATTCCGGCATGGTGCGGGCAAAATCAGCCGTACCAATTTCACGCGCCAGATCGATAATGTGCTCTTTATCGTGAGAGATAAGCGGGCGCAGGATCAGGGTATCGGAAACGTTATCGATCAATCGCAGGTTGGTCAGCGTCTGGCTGGAAACCTGGCCCAGCGCTTCGCCCGTGACCAGCGCCTGCACGCCGTAGCGTTCAGCGACACGGGAAGCGGCGCGCACGAACATACGTTTGAGCACTACGCCCATCTGCCCGTCTTCCACTTTCTCGAGGATTTCGCCAACAACCGGCTCAAAATTGATCGCCACGAAACGCACGCGGTGAGAGCTACCGAAACGGTTCCACAGGTAATGCGCGACCTGTTTAACGCCGATTTCGTGCGCCGCACCACCGAGGTTAAAGAAGCAGTAATGCACGCGACAGCCGCGGCGCATCAGCATGTAGCTGGAAACACCGGAGTCGAAACCGCCGGAAATCAGCGATAACACATCTTCCTGGGTACCAATCGGGAAACCGCCAATGCCTTCATAACGGCCTTTCACCAGCAGCAGGCGATCGTTTTCGATTTCCAGATTTACCGTCACGTCAGGCTTAGTGAGTTTGACGCGCGCCGACTCAATGTGCTGATTCAGGCCGCCGCCAACATAGCGTTCCACTTCAATCGAGCTAAACTCATGCTTACCGCGACGCTTCACACGCACGCAGAAGGTTTTGCCTTCCAGCTGCTCGCGATAAAGCTCCAGCGCTTGCTCAAAAATATGGTGCAGGTCGGTAAACGGCACATCTTCAACTTCCAGAATGTGGTGAATACCGGGAATGCGGGTCAGCGCCTCACGAATGGCGATGCGCTGATTTTCATCTTTAGCGCGCACCTCAATGTTGTCCCAGTGGCGAACCACCGCCAGATCTTCATCGTAGTGTTTTAAAACGTTGCGAATGTTCCCGGTGAGCATCTTAATAAAGCGTATGCGCACAGATTGACTCTTGATTGTGATTTCCGGGAACAATTTAATGATAAACTTCATGGCGCTCATGATTCGTTGGTGAGCCAGGCATGATGAATCATGCGGGCTGAAAGACTTAAAGAATTGCAGCGGCAGTAGCGCCGTTACATCCGAGGCGCAAAAGTATATCACTAACAGCTTGCCATAGCGTTACACAAATGACTCCGCTACCATGGCGCAGTCGCAAAAAATTATCAGAGTCAGACATTCACTATGCCGAAAAAAACCGAAGTCGCGGCCAGTTTTGAAACTGCGCTTGTGGAGCTTGAGCAGATTGTTACTCGTCTGGAAAGCGGAGAATTAGCGCTTGAAGAGGCGTTAAATGAATTTGAACGTGGCGTGCAGCTGGCACGCCAGGGTCAGGTGAAGCTGCAGCAGGCAGAACAACGCGTACAAATCCTGCTAAACGATAGCGAAGACGCCCCGCTTAAGCCTTTTATCCCGGATAACGAGTAAATGGATTTTAACCATCAGTTGCAGGCCCACGCGCAACGGGCAAACGATGCGCTGCTGCGTTTTCTGGCGCCGCTCCCGTTTCAGAACACTCCGCTGGTTGAAGCCATGCACTATGGCGCACTATTTGGCGGCAAGCGCCTGCGCCCTTTCCTGGTTTACGCCACCGGAGAGATGTTCGGTAGCGCGCAGGAGACGCTGGATGCTCCTGCGGCTGCAATTGAGTGCATCCATGCTTATTCTTTGATTCATGACGATTTACCGGCCATGGATGACGACGATCTGCGTCGCGGGCAGCCGACCTGCCACATTAAATTCGGCGAGGCCAGCGCAATTTTGGCCGGAGACGCCCTGCAAACGCTGGCGTTTTCTATACTAAGTGATGCCCCAATGCCGGGGGTCGCGATTGCTGACCGCTTAGCGATGGTGAAAGAGCTGGCAGCCGCCAGCGGCGTTGCGGGCATGTGCGGCGGCCAGGCGTTAGATTTAGCAGCTGAAGGCAAGCATATCGACTTGCCAGGCCTTGAACGTATTCACCGCCATAAAACCGGCGCGTTAATTCGTGCCGCGGTGCGCCTGGGCGCTTTGAGCGCCGGCGACGCTGGTCGTCACGCGCTGCCGTTGCTTGACCGTTATGCCCAAAGCATCGGCCTGGCATTCCAGGTTCAGGACGATATTCTCGACGTTATCGGCGATACCGCTACACTGGGTAAACGTCAGGGAGCCGATCAGCAGTTGGGTAAAAGCACCTATCCGGCTCTGCTGGGGTTAGAGAATGCCAAAGCCAAAGCCTGGGATCTCTACCAGGATTCTCTCAGGGCGCTGGAAGGCCTGGCTCGGGAGTCGTTAGACACGAGCGCACTCGAAGCGTTAGCGAGCTATATAATCCAACGTGATAAATAATGATTAACTCACCCTTTGGCATTCAGGCTGAAGCCTGAAGGATGAAGGGTAAACACCACGATGAGTTTCTAATGAGTTTTGATATTGCCAAATACCCGACCCTCGCACTGGTGGAATCAGCCCCTGAGCTACGCCTGTTGCCAAAAGAGAGCTTACCGAAACTTTGTGACGAACTGCGTCGTTACCTGCTCGATAGCGTAAGCCGTTCCAGCGGGCATTTTGCCTCTGGCCTTGGCACGGTGGAACTGACCGTGGCGCTACACTATGTGTATAACACCCCGTTCGACCAGCTAATCTGGGATGTCGGTCATCAGGCCTATCCGCACAAAATCATTACCGGCCGCCGTGACAAAATTGGCACCATCCGCCAGAAAGGGGGCCTGCATCCCTTCCCGTGGCGCGCCGAGAGCGAATATGACGTACTGAGCGTAGGGCACTCCTCCACCTCAATCAGCGCTGGAATCGGCATTGCGGTAGCCGCCGGGAAAGAAGGCAAAGACCGTCGCACCGTCTGCGTGATCGGCGATGGCGCCATCACGGCGGGCATGGCATTTGAAGCGATGAACCACGCCGGTGATATTCGCCCGAACATGCTGGTGATCCTCAACGACAACGAAATGTCGATCTCCGAGAACGTCGGCGCGCTGAACAACCATCTCGCGCAACTGCTTTCCGGCAAACTCTATTCATCGCTGCGTGAAGGCGGCAAGAAAGTCTTCTCCGGCGTACCGCCGATTAAAGAGTTGCTCAAACGCACCGAAGAACACCTGAAAGGCATGGTGGTGCCGGGCACGCTGTTTGAAGAGCTGGGCTTTAACTATATTGGCCCGGTTGACGGGCATGATGTTGTCGGGCTGGTCAATACGCTCAAGAACATGCGCGACCTGAACGGTCCGCAGTTCCTGCATATCATGACCAAAAAAGGGCGTGGCTATGCGCCGGCGGAAAAAGACCCGATCAGCTTCCATGCGGTGCCTAAATTTGATCCACAAAGCGGCACCTTGCCAAAAACGGCGGGCGGCCTGCCGAGCTATTCAAAAATCTTCGGCAACTGGCTGTGCGAAACCGCAGCGATTGACGATAAATTAATGGCGGTCACGCCAGCGATGCGTGAAGGCTCGGGTATGGTGGAGTTTTCCCGCCAGTACCCGTCACAGTATTTTGATGTCGCCATTGCTGAACAGCACGCCGTGACGTTTGCGGCAGGCCTCGCGATTGGTGGTTATAAGCCGGTGGTCGCCATTTACTCAACCTTCCTGCAGCGCGCGTACGATCAGGTCATTCACGACGTTGCTATCCAGAAACTGCCGGTGCTGTTCGCCATCGATCGCGCCGGGATTGTCGGCGCCGACGGCCAAACCCACCAGGGCGCGTTTGATATCTCCTTCCTGCGCTGCATTCCGGAAATGGTCATTATGACCCCGAGCGATGAGAACGAATGTCGCCAGATGCTGCACACCGGTTATCACTATAACGACGGCCCTTGCGCTGTCCGTTACCCGCGCGGCAACGGGACCGGCGCTGAATTACAGCCGCTGGCGTCGCTGCCAATCGGCAAAGGTGTGAAAAAGCGCGAAGGTGAAAAAATCGCGCTGCTGAATTTCGGCACGCTGTTGCCAGAAGCGGAAGCCGTTGCGCACTCTCTTAACGCCACGCTGGTCGATATGCGTTTTGTGAAGCCGCTGGATAAAGCGCTGATCCTTGAACTGGCAGCCAGCCACGACGCCCTGGTCACCATCGAAGAGAATGCCATCATGGGGGGGGCGGGCAGCGGCGTGAATGAAGTGCTGATGGCAAACCGTAAAATGGTTCCGGTGCTCAATATCGGTTTACCGGATTACTTTATCCCGCAGGGCACTCAGGAAGAGGCGCGCGCCGCAATCGGCCTTGATGCCATCGGTATGGAAACCAGCATCCGCGACTGGCTTAAATAACCCCCTCTTCCACTCCTGCTATGCTTAAAGAACCTCAATAGCCGGAGTGGAACCATGCAATACGGCACGTTAGGAACAACAGACCTCAAGGTTTCCCGTCTTTGCCTGGGCTGCATGACCTTTGGTGAGCCAGACCGCGGCAATCACGCCTGGACGCTTCCCGAAGAGAGCAGCCGCCTCATTATTAAACACGCCATCGATAACGGCATTAATTTCTTTGATACCGCCAATAGCTATTCCGACGGCAGCAGCGAAGAGATTGTCGGTCGTGCGCTTAAAGATTTTATGCGGCGCGAAGAGGCGGTTCTCGCCACCAAAGTGTACTTTCAGGTAGGCGACCTGCCGGAAGGCCTCTCTCGCGCCCAGATTATGCGTTCAATAGATGACAGCCTGCGCCGTCTGGGAACCGATTACGTCGATCTGCTGCAAATCCACCGCTGGGATTACAACACGCCGCTCGAGGAGACCCTTGAAGCGCTCAATGATGTCGTAAAAGCAGGCAAGGCACGTTATATCGGCGCTTCATCAATGCATAGTTCACAGCTGGCTCAGGCGCTGGCCCTGCAGGACAGGCACGGCTGGGCGCGGTTCGTCACCATGCAGGATCATTACAACCTGATCTATCGCGAAGAAGAACTCGATATGCTGCCGCTGTGCTACGAGCAAGGCATTGCCGTGATCCCATGGAGCCCGCTGGCCCGAGGCAAGCTCACTCGCCCCTGGGGCGATACCACAGCGCGTTCGGTTTCCGACGAAGTCGCTAAAAATCTCTACGACCGCAGTCAAGATAACGATGCGATGATTGCTGAACGGCTGGCGAATGTCGCAAACGATAAAGGCGTGTCGCGCGCGCAGGTAGCGCTGGCATGGTTATTGAGTAAACCGGGGATTGCCGCACCCATTATTGGCGTCTCGCGTGAGCATCAGCTGGACGATTTACTCGAGGCGGTGGATTTAACGCTAAAACCAGAAGAGATTGCCGAGCTGGAGACGATTTACCAGCCGCATGAAAAGGTTGGCTTTAAATGACATAAGTAGCATTCCTTATTTCCGGGTGGGTGGCCGCAAGCGTCGCCCGCTAAAAATTTAATGGTCGTCAGCAGGAATAAATACCACCCTGCCTAATCCATTAAAAGATTGAATAGAGATCACAGCCTTCTTTGCTGAAATAGCAATCTGCGTAACAACACTCTCACAAAAATATTAACTCGCAGACAGTTCAAAAAATATACATTGACCGGTTTCACAAAATAAAATCCCTGAACTTCAGCCAATTTTAAGCGCGTGATATACCATTCGGCATGTTGCAGGACAACCAGCAAGCAGACTTCAATTTTCATCTGGCTATCGCCAGGGCTTCAAAAAAAAGTTTTTTATAGCGTAATGAACGCCATTAAAGAGACTTATTATTAATACCTTGAAGAGCTTAACCGGGCGCCGGGAATTTCAATAGAGAGTGTGGAAGCCCCTATTAAAATCTTTATGGCTATTAAAAATAAAAACGTGGCTACCACAGTTTGCGCGCTGAATGACGCAATAGCGGATAACAGCGTAGCCATTGAAAATATTAATAACATTCAGCAAAGTAAAACTTAATTCTCATCCAGCTCATTATCATTTCGCCAATATCAGCAAGCGGTAGATATTTCCTATCAAACCTGTCAGACATCACACAAATACCCTGTGCTATGCAAAGGAGCCGCTGTGGAAACGATTAAAATTACCCATGTCAAAACTATCCTGACCGCCCCTGGAGGCATCGACCTGGCCGTGGTAAAAGTTGAAACTAACCAACCGGGTCTATACGGTCTGGGGTGTGCAACATTCACCCAGCGTATCCATGCCGTGAAGGCCGCCATCGATCATTACCTGCAACCTTTTCTTAGCGGTAAAAATCCCTTACGCACCGAAGATATCTGGCAAACGGCCTGTGTCAGCGGCTACTGGCGTAGCGGCCCAATAATCAATAACGCGCTTTCAGGCGTCGATATGGCTCTGTGGGATATTAAAGGTAAAGTTGCGGGCTTACCCGTTTACCAATTACTTGGTGGGCGCAGCCGGGATGGAATCCCTTTATATGTTCATACCGACGGAAGCGATGAGTTTGCCGTTGAAGATAACGTACGCGCCCGTATGGAAGAGGGCTACCAGTACGTCCGCTGCCAGATGGGGATGTATGGGGGAGCAGGCACCGATGATTTAAAATTAATTGCCGCCCAGCTGGCGCGGGCTAAAAATATCCAGCCTAAGCGCTCGCCCCGCAGCCAGAGCCCAGGCGTCTATTTTGACCCCGATGCGTATGTAAAAAGCGTCCCGCGCCTTTTCGATCACCTGCGCAACAAAATTGGTTTTGGCATTGAATTTATCCATGATGTTCATGAACGTATCACGCCGATAGCCGCGATTCATCTGGCGAAACGGCTTGAAGAGCACCAGCTGTTTTATCTCGAAGATCCGGTCGCGCCAGAAGATATCGAGTGGCTCAAAATAATGAGGGCGCAAAGCTCAACCCCTATTGCGATGGGGGAGCTTTTCACCCATATCAACGAGTGGCGGCCTTTAATTACCCAGCATTTGATCGACTATATTCGCTGCCACGTCAGCAGTATTGGTGGCATAACGCCAGCCAAAAAATTGGCGACGCTGGGCGAGCTGCATGGGGTTCGCACCGCATGGCATGGACCAGGGGATATTTCCCCGGTTGGCATTGCGGCTAATTTGCACCTTGATATGAGCGCAACGAACTTTGGGATCCAAGAGTGGACTCCCTTAAATGATGCCCTGCGGGAGGTTTTCCCCGGGTGCCCGGAGATCCACGCAGGCTACGCTTACATTAGCGATAGTCCGGGGCTTGGCATTGATATTGATGAAGCTAAAGCCCGCCATTACCCGGTATCCGGCGGCCTTCCTGAATGGACGCTAGCCCGGACACCTGACGGCACAGCGGCCCGGCCATAAGCCTGTAACGCTTTCTTCCCTTGTCGTGGAAGAAAGCGTTACATAATGAAGATGACAGTCAAAGATTCGTTTGGCACTAAATGAGGGGCCGTCAGTCTGGTTACATCAAACCCGCCGGCCAGTGGTAGCCTGTCACATAGATAATCCCCGCCGCAATCACCCCGGCGACAATATCATCCACCATAATCCCCATCCCGCCATGAACGTTACGGTCAAACCAGCGAATGGGCCACGGCTTCCAGATATCGAGAATACGAAAAATCACAAAGCCTGCGGCCACCCAGCGCCAGTCATTGACGGGCAGCACCATCAGCGTTATCCACATACCGATGAACTCATCCCACACGATGCTGCCGTGGTCATGAACGCCCATATCGCGTGCGGTCTGGTGGCAAAGATAAACGCCGATACAAATGCCGAGCATGATAACCATGGAATAAACCTGCCACGGCAGGAAGGTCATCAGATACCAGAACGGGATCGCCGCAAGCGATCCTACCGTCCCCGGCATAACCGGGCTTAGTCCACTGCCAAAACCGGTAGCCAGCAAGTGCCATGGATTGCTGAGCCTGAGACGGCTTTTAGCCACATCTTTAGAGCGGAGCAAAGTGATCGTATCCTTTTAAATCAAGCATTACCGGTTTGCCATTCTGCAGAAACTGTAGCCCTTCAGACTCAGGTAAAACCTGACCGATGCAGGTAAAGGGGATCCCGAGATTGCCGATAGCCACATCCAGTGCGCCACGGTTAACTTCAGGCACCGTAAAGCACAGTTCATAATCTTCGCCGCCGGAAAGCGCCCATTGCAGCGCAGCGGTAGCGCTGAGGTTCGCCTTCACGGCTTCTGAATACGGCAGAGCGTCGAGGTCAATACGTGCTCCACACGCGCTGGCTTTAAGGATATGGCCCAAATCAGAAATGAGCCCGTCCGAAAGATCAATTGCGCTGCTCGCCAGATCGCGTAGCGCCTGACCATGCAAAATACGCGGCGTTGGGCGTAAATGGCGCTTTTTCAGATAGTCAGATTGCGCGGCATCTTTGACGACTAATCGATCCTGCAAAATCGCCAGGCCAGCGGCGCTATCGCCCGGCGTGCCGGTAACATAAATCCAGTCACCGGGACGCGCTCCACTACGTTTAAGCGCACGCCCGGCAGGCACCAGGCCGTGAATGCCAAGCGTCATCGCAAGCGGACCACGGGTGGTATCACCGCCAATAAGCTGCATATCGTAGTATTCGAGTTGTTCAAACAGACTGTCGCTGAAGGCTTCAAGCCAGCTTTCATCGACTTCAGGAAGGGTAATCGCCAGCGTCAGCCAGGCCGGGTCGGCGCCCATGGCGGCCAAATCGCTTAAATTTACCGCCAGCGCTTTGTAGCCCAAATCGCGAGGATCAATATCCGGCAGAAAGTGGATACCCGAGACAAGCGTATCGGTACTGATCGCGAGGACTTGCTTCTCGGCTACCGTCAGCAATGCACAATCATCGCCGATTCCGGTTTCCACATCGCGACGGGAACTGCTTACGCGATCAAAATAACGGGCAATCAGAGAAAACTCACCGCATGCCATGCGTAATGCCTCTGAGTTTAATTAAAGGAATGAAAAACAGGCCGGGATTAACCGGCCTGGAGATTATTTCTTGCGGGGACGAATTTGCGGAGCAGCTTTATCAAGTACACCATTGACGAACTTGTGGCTGTCTTCGGCGCCGAAGGTTTTCGCCAGATCGATGGCTTCGTTAATCGCCACTTTGTATGGCACGTCATCACGCTTAGCCAGTTCAAACAGTGCGATACGCAGAACCGCTTTTTCTACCTGACCCAACTCTTCGAGTTGACGGGACAGATAAGGCTTCATCAGCCCATCCAGATACGCGCTGTTAGTAGCCACCCCGATCAACAGTTCGCGGAAGTAGTTAACGTCAACGTCTTTGACGTCCTGTTCCGCCAGGAACTGGTATTCGACATCAGCGATGTCATTTCGAGATAACTGCCAGGAGTATAGCGCCTGAACGGCACACTCACGGGCACGGCGACGAGCAGCAGGTTTCACAGATTTCCCCTTACAAAAAATCAGGCCTTGATGGCTTTCAATACATTAATCATTTCAAGCGCGGTCAGTGCAGCTTCTGCACCCTTGTTACCGGCTTTTGTGCCAGCGCGTTCGATGGCTTGTTCAATACTTTCGGTGGTCAGCACGCCAAAGGCGACTGGAATACCACTTTCCTGCGCAACATGTGCCAGGCCATTGCTGGCACCACCAGCAACATACTCAAAGTGAGCTGTGCCGCCACGGATAACCGTACCCAGCGCAATCACCGCGTCATAATTACCGGTTTTCGCCAGCGCATCTGCCGCCAGTGGCAACTCATAAGCACCCGGAACCCAGACCACGGTGATATTTTCATCTTTAACCTGGCCGATACGTTTCAGGGCGTCAATCGCGCCGTCCAGCAGGCTGTCATTGATGAAGTTATTAAAACGCGCGATGGTGATGGCGACGCGAGCGTCTGGAGTAGCAACGGCTGCTTCAATGATGTTCATATTCTTCCTTTACGGTTCTGTTTAGCCCCGTTAGGGGGGCGGATTTTATCATAATCTTTTCGCGGCTGCTTACGTTTTACAAGCCAGCGTAGCGCGGCGTCAAATGCAGGCACAAATCCGGGCCTACCTGACGAACTTCACTAAAGCTAAATTCCGGCACATCGGCGAGTTTTTCCAGCCCTGGCAGGTTACACAGCCCACGCGCATCGTTGCCTAATAATTTTGGCGCAACGTAGACTATCAGTTCATCAACAAGACCTGCCTGGAGCAGCGCGCCGCCAAGCGTGGCGCCCGCTTCTACCCAAATAGAGTTTATCTGGCGTTTCCCCAGCAACATCATCATCACCACCAGATCGAGGTGGCCGTTATGTTCCGGCACGATAAACTGCTCAACCCCTTCGGGCCACGTTTGCTGGTCTGCATTGCATCGGGCAAGCCAGGTTTCCCCTGCTTGCGTGATAATTTTATGCTCTCGCGTCACCCGATTTTCACGGTCCAGAATAATACGTGTCGGTTGACGCAGATTTTCTTCGTGATAAACCGCCTGTGTGGCGCTATCTAATTCATTCCAGCGTACGGTTAATGAAGGGTTATCCGCCAGAACCGTAGCGCTGCTGCTAAGAATTGCGGCACTCTGCGCACGCAGGCGCTGTACGTCGCGGCGTGATTCAGGTGAGGTGATCCACTGGCTTTCACCGCTCGCCATTGCGGTACGCCCATCCAGCGAAGCCCCCAGCTTGAGCTGAATATAAGGGAAGCCGGTACGCATCCGCTTCAAAAAGCCACGGTTTATCGCCTCGGCTTCGTTCATCATCAAACCGTGGCTGACGTCGATACCGGCCTGTTGCAGACGGTACAACCCACGCCCTGCCACTTGCGGATTGGGGTCCTGCATCGCAGCAACCACCCGCGTCACGCCTGCGGCAATTAACGCATCACAGCAGGGCGGCGTGCGCCCATGGTGGCTGCAAGGCTCCAGCGTGACGTACGCCGTGGCGCCTCGCGCTTTTTCGCCAGCCATGCGCAAAGCATGAACTTCAGCATGGGGTTCACCGGCACGAAAGTGGAAACCTTCGCCGACGATTTCGCCATCTTTAGCAATCACGCAGCCGACATTAGGATTCGGCATGGTCGTAAAACGGCCACGCTTTGCCAGCTGGAGCGCACGCGCCATAAATTTTTCATCAAGCGACATCGGCATCAGTCCTGTAAGCGAGCAATTTCTTCGCCAAATTCGCGGATATCTTCAAAACTGCGATAAACCGAGGCAAAGCGGATATAGGCTACTTTATCGAGTTTTTTAAGCTGCTCCATCACCAGATTACCGATCATTTTGCTGGGCACTTCACGCTCACCGGTACCGCGCAGCTGGGACTTGATATGGTTTATCGCCATTTCAACGTCGTCGGAGCTAACCGGGCGCTTCTCCAGCGCCTTTAAAAAGCCGCTACGCAGTTTGTCTTCATTAAAGGGTTCACGAACATCATTACTTTTTACCACGCGCGGCATCACAAGCTCTGCCACTTCAAAAGTCGTGAAACGCTCATGACAAACCAGGCACTGACGGCGGCGACGCACGGACGATCCTTCGCCGACAAGACGGGAATCAATCACTTTAGTGTCTACTGCGAAACAGAATGGGCAATGCATGGCACGTCCTGAAGGAGGATTCAAATGAACAATAGTTTACCGCGAAGTCGCGGGAGTACAAAGGCAACGCCACCTTGTCCCGGAAAATATGGCTTTTCATCGGCAACAAGCTACGCTTAAAGCAGCGAGTACTTTAAGGAAAAACCATTTATGACAAATAGTTACCTAAGATTTCTTCTGGCTTGCAGCCTGGTGAGCCTCAGCGCCTGCGCCCAGCAAACGCAAGTGCACCAGATGAAGAGCGAAGTGGGGTCACTGAATCAAGAGATGGCTCAGCTGGCCGAGCAGGCCGTCAAACTGACGCAGCAAAATGCGCTAAACGCCAAATCGACAACCGGCGTCTATCTGTTACCGGGTTCGCAAACCCCGGCCCGCCTGAATAGCCAGTTAGGGAATCTGCAAATGTCGCTGAGCGCTATTACCCCGGAAGCAAACGGTAGCCGGGCGATGCTGATGATCAAAGGCGAGTCCCACGATCCGCTGCCTGCATTTAGCGGAAAAGTTGAATGGGGGCAGATTCAGGGCACCACGGATAGCTATCAGGAGGTCAACGTGCAGTCGCAGCAATTCAGTGTCCCCGCCAGCCTGTTAGCGCCGAGCGATATCAGCATCCCATTGCGGCTGTCCGGGCTGTCTCCTGAACAGTTAGGTTTTGTCCGTATTCACGATATACAACCTGCCGATCCTTCGCAGGCGTTACCCGCACGCTAAGCCGGTATGCCCTCCGCCTCGGCCCCTTTCTTATATAACCTGTATCTCAATCTGGCAATCTGTCAGGGTGAGATCTATAAGGTTCGCAGGTTTTCCGTTCACCTGAACGCAGGGTAACCTCTGTGATTTTTGTTACAACTCCAGCGCTAAAAATGCGGAAAAGGCCGCTGCACGGCCCTTAAAAGAAGTGATCTTAATCACATATACTTGTAACAACAGCCTATAAATTTGCTTAAATTCACGAAGCAGGTAGAATCTCGTCCGTTTTAAATGTGCGCAAACGTGAACGCAATCGATTACGCACTTGGCGATAATGTGAAATGAAACATATTTTTGTGAGCAGGGATTTCTATAATAGGCGCGTCAATAAGAAACCAGTTTAATGGTTGATGACCTTAGGTGATAACTCACCACCTGCCCTCACGGGATTCATGTAAAAACAGTGGCATATAAAATGAAAAAGATTATTTTGGCGGCTAGCACCGTCCTCGCGCTTTCCAGCTCTTTCACAGCTCAGGCTGAAGAAACCAAAAACGCCGAATACCTCTCTGACTGGTGGCACCAGAGCGTTAACGTGGTGGGCAGCTACCACACTCGCTTCGGACCAAAAATCACTAACGACGTCTACCTGGAATATGAAGCGTTTGCCAAAAAAGATTGGTTAGATTTTTATGGCTACATCGATATTCCAAAAACTTTCGAGTGGGGCAACGGCAACGATAAGGGCATCTGGGATGACGGTTCTCGTATGTTTATGGAGATTGAACCACGCTTCTCTATCGACAAGATGACCGGCACTAGCCTGGCGTTTGGTCCATTTAAAGAATGGTATATCGCGAACAACTATATCTACGATATGGGTGCTCACGGCGACGACGGCAGCAAGCAAAACACCTGGTATATGGGTCTGGGCACCGATATCGACACCGGTCTGCCGATGAGCCTGTCTCTAAACGTGTATGCAAAATACCAGTGGCAGAACTATGGCGCTTCTAACGAAAACCAGTGGGATGGCTACCGCTTCAAAGTGAAATACTTTGTTCCTATTACTTCCCTGTGGGGCGGTAACCTGAGCTACATCGGTTTCACCAATTTTGATTGGGGTTCAGATCTGGGCGATGACAACTTCATCGATAACAACGGCAAACACGCCCGTACCAGCAACTCTATCGCGTCCAGCCACATCCTGGCACTGAACTACGATCACTGGCATTACTCTGTGGTGGCTCGTTACTGGCACAATGGTGGTCAATGGGCGGATAACGCCAGCCTGAACTTCAATGATGGCAATGGCGATTTCAGCGTACGTTCTACCGGCTGGGGTGGTTACCTGGTTGTAGGTTACAACTTCTGATAATCGTCTGAAGCTGTAAAAAAAGCCGATCCGCTTAATGCCGATCGGCTTTTTTGTTTCTGCAATAACGCTCCGGCGAAAAAAAACCGCAGCCATTGATAGGCTGCGGTTTTTATTTGGTTCATCGCGGTTAAG
>NZ_RPOH01000076.1 GCF_003818135.1 Buttiauxella warmboldiae
AGCCTGAGAAAGGCGTTAGCGTCAGTGTTGCTGACGATTTCCCATCTCACAAAGATGTGATTAAGAGACAGATCCCTAAGGGAGAGGGGGATTTAAACTCCATATCCCATCATCTTCAGCAATTTCTGCGCGTGCTGCACCGCATCTTGACGGTGCGCAACGCCCAGCTTTTGATACAAATTCCGAATATGCGTTTTAATCGTGGTGGCCGCGACATCCAGCTCGCCGGCGATTTGCTCATTGCTGTAGCCCGAATAAATCAGTCCTAAAACTTGCCATTCGCGCTGGGTCAGCGGGCTGGTGCGGATCAGCTCCGGCACTTCAGGGTGATTTAATAAGCGGTTAACGAAGTTTTCATCGAAGTGGGCGAACTTGTGGCGATGGTGCTGGTTAATCTCACGCAAAATCCGCTGGGCACGATGCTGCTCCAGCTCAGGCAGGGTGTTGAGCTGGATTAACTGGCGCAGCTGCTGCGCCATCGCTTCACCTTCAATCACAAAGTGGCTGATAAACCCGGTGCGGTTTGCCAGCGCCAGCGCTTCCAGCAACACGCGCTGCGCATCGCTTTTCCGCCCGGCCTGCCAGTAAAGCTGGTTTAACAACAGCAGGTTGCGATTAAGATCGCTCATCAAACGCAGGCTGCGGGCGTTTTCGTTTAGCTCTTCCAGCACCATTTCGGCCGGTTCAAAATCACCCAGCAAAATTTGCGCGCGGGCGATATTGCGCCATTGGCTTTGCAGGAAATGGTTATTGGCAAACTCTGGCTTTGGCGTCAGGCGCAGCCAGTTGGCGGCAGATTTTTTATCCCCCGTCATTTGCCAGTAAATCACCCGGACTTTGTCAGCGTTGGAAACCCAGTCGCTATGGAATGAACCATTACCGAGCAAATTTTCAAGCCGGTTCAGGTGATTGCGTGCGTTATCTAAGTCACCGCGCGCCAGCGAACACTGCACTAACAGCGCCAGGCACTGTAGTTGCTGCTGCGGCTGGTAGCCGGAAAGCACCTCCAGCCCCTTGCGCGTCGTCGCCTCGGCTTCATCCAGACGCGCCCACGCCCACAGCAATTGTGCACGAATACGCAGTAAAAACTCATGCAGCGGGAGCTGCTCAAGGTGCTGCTCCTCGATAAGCGCAAAGGCCTTTTGCTGGCATTCCCAGGCCGATTGCAGGAAACCCTGCGCCAGCAAAATCTCACTCTGCTGGCATAAACCCCATAACGCGTAGTGCCACATATCATGGCGGCGCGCCATCTGTTCGGTTTGCTGCATCACCGAGAGTGATTTGGTGAGCTCGCCTTTGCAATGCAGCACTTCACCGTGAACGGAAGTGGCCACAATACGGCTGTAAAAACTGGCCAGTGGCAGCATATCGAGGGCGATCATCGCCAGACGTTCGGCTTCGTCCGGATCGCCGTCATTAATCGCTACCTGGGCGCGTAGGGCGTTAAATTCGCCATGCATCACATCATCCATCACGACATTCATCTCTTGCTCCGCTCGCGCCAGCAAGGTGTTTACTTCGCTGTAGCGATGCTGGCTTTGCATCAGCCACGCCTGCAATAAGACCAGTTTTGGATTTTCCAGCAAACTTTCCCACGGCAACGCTTTTAACGACTCTTCCAGCAGCGTTAATTCGCTGTGGTTAAACAGCGTCCAGGCGTGATGCAGCAGGATATCGCGCAGCAGGGCGGCGTCGTTGGCGGCAAGAGCGTGGTGAATCGCTTCGCTCGGGAAGCCCTGCGCCATCCAGCTTTCTGCTGCGGCACGGTGGATCTCCGGGAGCTCAGTTGCCAGTTCCCACTGACAGCGCTGGCGCAAGAAGTTGCCAAAAAGTGGATGAAAACGGAACCATTCGCCGCTGTCGTCCATGCGCTGAATAAACAGCCCCTGACGTTCGGTTTCTTCGAGGCGCATCTGGCCATTTTCTTCCCCGGTGACGCGCACGATTAACGCATCGTTCATCGAGCGCAGAATCGAGCTGCGCAGCAGGAAGTTACGCGTTTGTGCATCGACATTGTCCAGCACCTCATCGGCCAGATAGTCGGATAAATGGCTGGCGTTAATCCCTGAAAGCCGCCGGGCAGAGTGATGCGCCGAAGAGTTACTGTTCTGGCGCGCGGAAAGCGCGATCAGTTGCAGTGCGGTGGCCCAGCCGGCGACATCATCGCACAGGCTATTGCTGTCGCTATGTTCAAGCGGTGAGTTCAGACGATGGTCGAAAAACTGTTTTGCTTCCTGGTGGGTAAAGGCGAGCTGCTGGCTGCCAATCTCCAGCAGCTGATCGCGCACGCGTAAATTGGCAATTCCCAGCTGTGGCAAATTACGTGACAACACCACCAGCGTCATATTTTCCGGCTGGTGGCGAATGAAGAAGCGCATCGCGTCATGAATGACGGGATTGGTTATCAGATGGTAATCATCAATCACCACATACAGCGGGCGATGCCACTCCACCAGTTCGATAAAGAGTTGTGCAAAGAGTGCCGTCAGGGTCGAATACTGGCGCTTTTGTACCATCACTTCGCTGGTCACGCAGTGCCCGGACGTCGCTTGTTGAATCGCCGCTATCAGATAGCTGGCGAATCGTTCTTGTTGGTTATCACCCTCATCCAGAGAGTACCAACCTAGCTCATTTTTCCCTGCCGCCCACTGGGAAATCAGCGTTGTCTTCCCATAACCCGCCGGGCTTGTTACCAGCACCAGACGATAGTTATTCGCTGTTGATAGCTTCATCAACAGACGGTCGCGGACCACTGTATTTTCCAGACGTACTGGACGACTTAATTTGGAGGGGATCAGCATGGTCTGTCACTTCACTGTGTATGGAATATGCACGAATATGATTTTTTTTACGCTTCGTAATTAATACTCCCTACAAGGTCGACCAGATTGCCCGTTATTGCAAGATTGTTGAGGGTTTGAGGCCCTGTAAGTTGCACTTTGTCACAAATACCTTTTTTCCCTGAGCCGGGGTGAAAGAGCCGCTCTGCAGTGAAGAAGCTCGCAGCGTTGCTGGGTGTTTTTGCCAATAGCGCCTAACTTTAAGTGGCGGCGATCACATTTCTACCTACTCCCCGCTACTCCTCCCTCCGTAATCCCCCTCAGGAGGAGGAATTAGCCCAGGGCACCCGGCACACTAGCGGGTAATGAAATTAGAACCTCACAGGACCCGAGCCACTATGTCACAGACGACCTTCAATAAAGCACAATTTCAGGCTGCACTGACACGTCAGTGGCAGCGTTATGGGCTGCATTCCGCCTCCGAAATGACTCAGCAACAATGGTGGCACGCCGTCAGCGGTGCGCTGGCAGAACTGCTGGCCGCCCAGCCTGTTGCGAAACCAGAGAAGAAACAGCGCCACGTAAACTACATCTCAATGGAGTTTTTGATTGGCCGCCTGACGGGCAACAACCTGCTGAACCTCGGCTGGTATCAGGACGTGGCTGACGAACTCAAAGCGTTTGATATCAATCTTACTGACCTGCTGGAAGAAGAAACTGATCCGGCGTTGGGTAACGGTGGCCTGGGGCGTCTTGCCGCATGCTTCCTCGATTCTATGGCGACCGTTGGGCAATCGGCGATTGGCTACGGCCTGAATTACCAATACGGCCTGTTCCGCCAGTCCTTTAAAGATGGCCAGCAGATGGAAGCGCCTGACGACTGGAAACGCGGGAGTTACCCGTGGTTCCAGCATAACTCGGCGCTTGATGTGCAAGTCGGCGTCGGCGGCAAAGTGGTTAAAGACGGCAAAACCGTGCGTTGGGAACCGGCGTTTATTTTCCACGGCGAAGCCTGGGATTTACCGGTGCTTGGCTACCGTAACGGCGTGGCGCAACCACTGCGTTTGTGGCAGGCAAAGCACGCATATCCATTTGATTTAACGAAATTCAACGACGGCGATTTCCTGAAAGCAGAACAACAGGGTATCGACGCGGAAAAACTGACGAAAGTGCTCTATCCGAACGATAACCATCTGAACGGTAAGAAATTGCGTTTGATGCAGCAGTACTTCCAGTGTGCATGCTCAGTGGGGGATATTTTACGCCGTCACCATCTGGCGGGCCGTAAGCTTTCTGAGCTGGCCGATTACGAGGTTATTCAGCTTAACGACACGCACCCGACTATTGCCATTCCAGAGCTGCTGCGCGTGCTGATCGACGAGCACCAGATGAGCTGGGACGATGCCTGGGCCATCACCAGCAAAACCTTCGCCTACACCAACCACACGTTGATGCCTGAAGCGCTGGAGTGCTGGGACGAGAAGCTGGTGAAGGCGCTGTTGCCGCGCCATATGCAAATTATTAATGAGATCAACGCCCGCTTTAAGAAGCTGGTGGACAAAACCTGGCCGGGCGACGAAGCCGTGTGGGCAAAACTGGCGGTGGTGTACGACAAACAGGTTCGCATGGCGAATATGTGTGTCGTCAGTGGCTTTGCGGTAAACGGCGTGGCGGCGCTGCACTCCGATTTGGTGGTTAAAGACCTGTTCCCGGAATATCACCAGCTGTGGCCGAACAAATTCCATAACGTCACCAACGGCATCACGCCACGCCGCTGGATTAAACAATGCAACCCGGCATTGGCTGCTCTGCTTGATAAGAAGTTGAAGAAAGAGTGGGCCAACGATCTCGATGTGCTCGAAGGGCTGGAAAAATACGCGGACGACGCGAAATTCCGCAAAGAATACCGCGAGATTAAATACCAGAACAAAGTGAAGCTGGCGGCGTTCGTCAAAGCGCGCACCGGCATTGTGATTAGCCCGGATGCGCTGTTTGATGTGCAAATCAAGCGCCTGCACGAGTACAAACGCCAGCACCTGAACCTGCTGCATATTCTGGCGCAGTACAAAGAGATCCGTGAAAACCCAACGGCGGACCGCGTGCCGCGCGTATATCTTTTCGGCGCAAAAGCGGCTCCGGGATATTACTTAGCGAAAAACATTATCTTCGCCATCAACAAAGTGGCGCAGGCAATCAATAACGATCCGGTGGTTGGCGACAAGCTGAAAGTGGTGTTCCTGCCGGATTACTGCGTTTCTGCGGCAGAAGTGATGATCCCGGCGGCGGATATTTCCGAGCAAATCTCGACTGCGGGTAAAGAAGCTTCCGGCACCGGTAACATGAAGCTGGCGCTTAATGGCGCGCTGACGGTCGGCACGCTGGATGGCGCGAACGTAGAGATCGCCGAGAAAGTGGGCGAAGAAAACATCTTTATCTTCGGCCATACCGTGGAAGAAGTGAAAGCCCTGAAAGCCAAAGGCTACGACCCGGTGAAATGGCGCAAGAAAGATAAAGTGCTGGATGCGGTGCTTAAAGAGCTGGAGAAAGGCATTTACGCCGACGGCGATAAACACGCGTTTGACCAGATGCTGCACAGCATCGGCAAAGAGGGGGGCGACCCGTATTTAGTAATGGCAGATTTCACCGCCTATGCCGCAGCGCAAAAACTGGCGGATGCGATGTATCTCGACCAGGAAGCCTGGACGCGCGCCGCTATTCTGAACACCGCACGTTGCGGCATGTTTAGCTCGGATCGCTCCATTCGTGATTATCAACAACGCATCTGGCAGGCGCAACGCTAAGGGAACGCGATGGACAGCAAACGTCTTGATAACGCCGCCCTGGAGGCGGGAATTAGCCCCAACTACATTAACGCCCACGGCAAACCGCAGGCTATTCCTGCGGATACCAAGCAGCGTTTGCTGGAAGCCATGAGCCGCACCGCCACCGTGAAAAAGGCGGCGGTGACGCCGCCAGTGGCAAATGTGCTGGTGTTTACGTCCGGCACCCGTATGGCGACGGTGCTGGAAGGCCGCGGCGATTACAGCTGGCAGTTAACAACCGAAGACGGTAAGCAGCACAAAGGACATGCGCTGGCGGGCAAAAAGCTGGCGCTGCCTGCCGCGCTGCCGGAAGGCTATCATGACCTCACGGTTAGCCAGAATGAGCACCACTGGCAATGCCGCGTGATTGTGGCGCCGAAACGTTGTTACGAACCCGCGGCGCTTTTGCGTGATGAAAAGCTGTGGGGCGCGTGCGTGCAGCTTTACACCCTGCGTTCCGCCCATAACTGGGGAATCGGTGATTTTGGGGATTTGCAGCGCATGCTGGTGGATGTGGCGCAGCGGGGCGGCTCGTTTATCGGCCTGAATCCGATCCACGCGCTGTATCCGGCAAACCCAGAAAGCGCCAGCCCGTACAGCCCGTCGTCGCGTCGCTGGTTGAACGTGATTTATATCGACGTGAATGCGGTGGATGATTTCTTGCTGAGCGACGAAGCGCAGACATGGTGGAAAATGCCAACCACGCAGGCGACGCTGGCAGCAGCCCGTGATGCGCAGTGGGTAGATTATTCCGCCGTCACCGTGCTGAAAATGGCTGCACTGCGCATGGCGTGGAAGCAGTTCTCGCGGCGCGGTGAGCGTGATGAGCAAGTTGTCGCTTTCCGGACGTTTGTTCAGGAAGGTGGCGAAAGCCTGTATTACCAGGCGGCGTTTGATGCGCTGCACGCTTATCAGGTCAAAGAAGATGAAATGCGCTGGGGCTGGCCGGTGTGGCCGGAAGGGTTCCGCGATGCACGCAATCCGCAAGTGAAAGCATTTTGTACCGAACACCGTGACGAAGTGAATTTCTATCTGTGGCTGCAATATCTGGCCTACGCGCAGTTTGAGGCCTGCTGGCAAACCAGCCAGGGCTTCAAAATGCCGATTGGTTTGTATCGTGACTTAGCGGTCGGTGTGGCGGAAGGCGGTTCGGAAACCTGGTGTGACCGCGAACTTTACTGCCTGAAAGCTTCTGTTGGCGCCCCTCCGGATATTCTCGGCCCGCTCGGCCAGAACTGGGGGTTGCCGCCAATGGACCCGCACGTGATGACGGCGCGAGCCTATCAGCCGTTTATCGAATTGTTGCGTTCCAACATGACCAGCTGCGGCGCGCTGCGTATCGACCACGTTATGTCGATGCTGCGTTTGTGGTGGATCCCTTACGGTGAAACTGCCGACAAAGGCGCTTACGTGCATTATCCGGTGGACGATCTGTTGTCGATCCTGGCGCTGGAAAGTCAGCGCCATAATTGCATGGTGATCGGTGAAGATCTGGGAACCGTGCCGGTTGAGATCGTCGGCAAGCTGCGCGACAGCGGCGTTTACTCGTACAAAGTGCTCTATTTTGAACACGATGACGAAAAACAGTTCCGAGCGCCAAAAGCCTGGCCGAAACAGTCAATGGCGGTGGCGACGACCCACGATCTGCCCACGCTACGCGGCTACTGGGAGAGCGGTGATTTAACGCTGGGCAAAACGCTTGGCCTCTATCCTGATGAACAAATGCTGGCTGAGCTGTATCAGGATCGTGAACGCGCCAAACAGGGGTTGCTGAATGGTTTGCATGAGTATGGATGCCTGCCAAAACGTGCGGGGCATAAAGCTTCGTTGATGGCGATGACCTCCACGCTCAACCGTGGCATGCAACGCTATATTGCCGACAGCAATAGCGCATTGTTGGGCCTGCAACCGGAAGACTGGTTGGGGATCGCCGAGCCGGTGAATATTCCAGGGACCAGCTATCAGTATAAAAACTGGCGGCGTAAGTTATCGACTTCGCTTGAGGCGATGTTCGCAGACGACGAAGTGAATAAGTTACTGAAGGATTTGGATAAGCGCCGTAAGAAGAGATAAGAGAAATGTCGGATGTCGCGTAGCGACATCCGCCACATCAATCAATAGTACGAATGCTCGCCGCGCTGGTGTTCGGTCAAATCACGAACGCCTTTCAGCTCAGGGAACTCGGCCAGCAGCTGCTTTTCGATGCCTTCTTTCAGGGTCACATCGACCATTGAACAGCCGTTACAACCGCCGCCGAATTGCAAAATCGCATAGCCTTCGTCGGTGATTTCCATCAGCGTCACGCGGCCGCCGTGGCCTGCCAGCTGCGGGTTAACCGTAGCCTGCAGCATATATTCAACGCGCTCCATCAGTGGGGCATCGTCAGACACTTTGCGCATTTTGGCATTTGGCGCTTTCAGCGTCAGCTGTGAGCCGAGCTGGTCGGTCACAAAATCAATTTCAGCATCTTCAAGATAAGGCGCGCTTAACTCATCGACATATGCGGTTAACTGCTCGAATTTCAGGGCAGTATCTGACGCTTCAACCGCATCCGGCGGACAGTAAGAAACCCCGCACTCCGCATTAGGAGTACCAGGATTGATGACGAATACGCGAATTTGCGTCCCTTCTTCCTGACCTGCCAGCAGTTTGGCAAAGTGGGATTGTGCTGTATCGGAAATACGGATCATAACGATTGCTCAATAGTTGACTATTTTAGTCGGTTATAATACGCCCATCATCGAGGGTCTACAAGGTTCGACAAAGGCACCACACCTGGATAGTCGCCGCGCCCTGCTTTTTCAGCAGCCGCGCAATTTCCGCCACCGTACTGCCCGTCGTGACGACATCATCCACAATAGCTATATGACGGCCTGCAACCGGAAAATCAACCCTGAAAGCGCCTTTAAGGTTATTTCGGCGCATTCGGGCGTTGAGCTGGCGCTGGGTTGGCGTGGCGCGAACTCGCCTAACCCCTTTAGGGAAATAGTCACATTGCAGCCAGCGGGAAAGAGGGTTTGCAAGCAGGTCACTTTGGTTAAAGCCTCGCCGCCAGGCGCGATATGAATGCAGCGGGACACTGACAATACAATCGGGCTGCACCCACGAATTATGCCGCTTTGCCTCCAGAACACGCAGCAGCAGTAAACGCGCCAAAGCCGGAGCCAGCGCAACGGTGGCGTTAAATTTAAAACGTTGAATTAAGCCGCTCAGGGGCGGGCGGTAATCGGTAATGAAGAGTAGCCTGTCCCACGCGGGCGGCTTTTGCAGGCAGCGGCCACAGAGCGTATGCGTACTGGCGCAGGGCAACCCACAGCGCGGGCAGCAGGGCGGAGGCGTGGGTAAGGCTTTGGTGCATCGTGAACAAAACCCCCAATGCGCGCAAGCGAGCGGCATCTGGCATAGCCAACACAGCCCGGGGATTGTTAGCATATTCCCCTCCTTACAGATAAAAATGAGAACAGTAACCGATGAGCAAGCTTTGGTGGCAGACAAAAGGCGAAGGGCAACACGATCTTGTGCTGCTGCACGGATGGGGACTGAATGCCGAAGTGTGGCATTGCATTAGTGATGGGTTAAGCTCGCATTTTCGCCTTCATTTTGTCGACTTGCCGGGCTACGGTCGCAGCCAGGGTTTTGGCGCGTTAACGCTTGAAGAGATGGCAGAAGCGGTGCTGGCGCAGGCACCGGAGCGAGCGATGTGGCTGGGCTGGAGTTTAGGCGGGCTGGTGGCAAGCCAGGTGGCATTAAGTCAGCCACAGCGTGTGACGGCGTTGATCACCGTAGCGTCCTCGCCGTGCTTTACTGCACAAAACGACTGGCCGGGCATTAAGCCGGATATTCTGGCCGGTTTCCAGCAGCAGCTAAGTGAAGATTTTCAGCGCACGGTGGAACGCTTTCTGGCCCTGCAAACGCTGGGAACGGAAACCGCCCGTCAGGATGCCCGCCGCTTGAAAGCGGTAGTGCTGGAACAACCTGTGCCGAGCGTTGAGGTTTTAAACGGCGGCCTGGAAATACTGAAAACGGCAGATTTGCGTGAACCGTTGAGCCATCTTGCGCTGCCTTTCCTGCGTTTGTACGGGCATTTAGATGGGCTGGTGCCGCGCAACATTGCAGGGCTGTTGGATGAGCGCTGGCCGCAGAGCGAGAGCGTGATATTCCCGAAGGCCGCCCATGCGCCGTTTATTTCGCACCCTGCGGACGTTTGCCAGCTACTTGAGGCGTTTCAGAAGCGTATGAAAGATTGACATCCTCCCCGCCCTAAAGGGCGAGGATTCCTGCAGCGTTCAGACCGAAGTCCGACTCGCCTCGGTGGGTTCCTGCTTCATCGAGCGGCCTAAAACTGCCATCTCTCCACAGGCTAGCGCGGCGTGCCCCGCCGCTAAAATATTACGTGCGCCATTGATATCGGCGTTCGCGCTATATCCACATTCCAGACACTTGAACTTGCTTTGTGTCTGCCGGTTCTCTTTCGCTGTATGACCACAGCAGGCACATTTTTGACTCGTATAGGCTGGGTTTATCGCCAACACTTGACCACCCCGCCAAAGCTGTTTGTACTCAAGCTGTCGGCGAAGCTCGTGCCAGCCCTGATCTAATATCGAACGGTTTAAGCCGGTTTTTGCCCGGACGTTGCGCCCATGTTGGCTTACCGTACCCGCTGCCGACTTTGAC
>NZ_RPOH01000077.1 GCF_003818135.1 Buttiauxella warmboldiae
CTGATCTCAAGGTAGACCCGCTATAACCTCGCAGGGCAGCGTAAAGCTGCCCTGATATTGCTGACAAAGAAGGAAAAAGCGTGGTTTTTCCTTCTTTGTTGTTATCAGCCGAAAATCAATAAATTGATTTTCCTTGTTTTTTATTGATGGTCCATGTTCGTTTTGCAAAAGTCATGGGGTTTGTCATCAGTCTGAGGGCAGCGTAAAGCTGCCCTGATATCTATTGCGGTGCAGTTATTCGCGCCACAGAATATGGCAAAGCTTATGGTCTTTTTCGCGGCACAGCAGCACGCGCGCAAAAATATCGTTGATTTCGCCCCCGTCGGTCTCGGCAAGGCCAATCACCACCTCGGCAAAGAAGTCCGGGTTCAGGTCAAAATCTACATGCTCCTGCCAGTCTTCGGCCGGGTCAAAAAGCTCAGCGCCGCCGCGCTCTTCAAACTGCAGGTTAAACAAAATCACGTCTGCCGGATCGAGATTATCAACCGCCAGTTCGAGAAAAATATCGTAAGCCTGCTCAAGCGTTTCATCTTCTGTCAGGCGGTTATTCAGATCCATTTCCATCTCTGTTTCCACTTATCGAGTGCGATAGCGCCACGTTTTACAGCAACGGGCTAAAGAAGTAAAACAGTCGCTCTACCACCCGCTGCCACATGGGGCGTTTCACCCATAAACGCAGGTCTACCAGCCGTGAGCGGGAGATATAGTCGTCTTGTACCGCGGCCAGGTCGCTGGCAAAGCCAGAGTCATCAATAACTAACGTAATTTCGAAATTAAGCCACAGGCTGCGCATATCCAGGTTCACCGTCCCCACCAGGCTCAGTTGCCCATCAACCAGCACGCTTTTGGTATGCAGCAATCCACCTTCAAACTGATAAATTTTCACGCCGGCGGTAAGCAGTTCGGTAAAGAACGCCCGACTTGCCCAGCCCACCAGCAACGAATCATTATTGCGTGGAATGATAATACTCACATCGACGCCACGCTGTGCCGCGGTACAAATGGCATGGAGCAAATCATCGCTCGGCACGAAGTAGGGGGTGGTCATAATCAAATATTCACGCGCGGCGTAAACGGAGGTCAGCAGCGCCTGGTGAATTAAGTCTTCCGGGAAGCCGGGGCCGGAAGCAATGGTGTGGATCGTATGCCCGCTGGCCTCTTCAAACGGCATAATATTTGCGTCCGGAGGCGGAGGTAAAATACGCTTGCCGGTTTCGATTTCCCAGTCGCAGGAGTAAACAATCCCCATGGCGGTGGCGACCGGGCCTTCCATGCGAGCCATTAAATCCACCCATTGGCCGACGCCGGCATCCTGTTTAAAAAAGCGTGGGTCAACCAGATTCATACTGCCGGTGTAGGCGATGTAATTATCGATCATCACCATTTTGCGATGCTGGCGTAAATCCATGCGCCTGAGGAACACACGCATCAAATTAACTTTGAGCGCTTCAACCACCTCCACGCCCGCATTGCGCATCATGTTGGCCCACGGGCTGCGGAAGAAGGCCACGCTGCCTGCCGAGTCCAGCATTAACCGGCAGTGAATACCGCGGCGAGCCGCCGCCATCAGCGACTCAGCGACCTGGTCGGCAAGGCCGCCGGGTTGCCAGATGTAAAACACCATCTCAATATTATGGCGAGCCAGCTGGATATCGCGAATCAGCGCCTGCATGGTTTCATCGGAGCTGGTGAGGAGCTGCAGCTGATTGCCCTTGACGCCACCAATTCCCTGGCGCCGTTCACACAGCTGGAACAACGAAGCCGCGACCTCGCTGTTCTCTGCGGCAAAAATATGTTTGCAGCTTTTAAGGTCGTTCAGCCATTTGGCGGTCGAAGGCCACATGGCACGCGCGCGCTCGGCCCGGCGTTTGCCCAGATGCAGCTCACCAAATGAGAGATAGGCGATGATGCCGACCAGCGGAAGAATATAGATAATCAACAGCCATGCCATGGCTGAAGGAACGGCGCGCCGTTTCATTAAAATCCGTAACGTCACGCCGGCTATCAGTAACCAGTAACCTAAAATGATCAGCCAACTCACGACGGTGTAGAAGGTTGTCATAGTTCAAAAATCCTTTAGAAACCGTATGCTATTGAGTTTACGCACAACTGCCAGAGGTTGACACTAAAACTAATCGTAAAACGGCTGGTCTGGCGGGAAGAAGGCTCTATAATGACGCGTGTTTACATGCAATCCGAGTGATAAAAATGAGGCGTAGTCGAAATGAGGTCGGACGGTGGCGTATGCTTCGTCAGACACAACGGCGCAGATCGCGTTGGCTGGAAGGTCAGTCACGCCGCAATATGCGCATTCACGCCATCAGAAAGTGCCAGACAAACCGCCAGCGCAACTCCTTGCTGTTTGCTATTCACGATCAATGGGCGTCGTAACGAACAGGGCACCGCGTGCGGTGCCCTCAGATGACTAACAAAGTAAGGAAAAGCGTGGTTTCTCTTACTTTGCGCTAGGTTCAACCCGTTTTCGCTGAACCTGCTACGAAAAATGCATGGCCAGTAAAATAATCAACACCGTTATCAGGCCAGCTGCGCCTATCGCTGACGGATGCTTAGCCAGCCAGGCATGCCAGCGCGCTTCCTGATTACCCACCGACTGCTTATGGCGTTCATACGATTCGTCAAAAAGATCCATCAAAATTTCCTGATAACATCATTCACGGCACTGAGAATGGGATCAGAATACCTTCTTGAAGGGTTTGATCGCCACCTGTTTATAAACCCCCGCAGCAATATAAGGGTCCGCTTCGGCCCAGGCTTGCGCCTCTTCGAGCGAGGCAAACTCGGCAATCACTGTGGAACCAGTAAAACCCGCAGCCCCTGGGTCGTTACTGTCGACCGCAGGCATTGGACCTGCCGTTAGCAGCCGGCCTTCATCGCGTAATAGCTGTAGGCGCGCGAGGTGGGCAGGGCGCACTGCCGTACGCTTTTCGAGAGAGTCGGCATTATCTTCCGCATAAATGACATACAGCACGTGCAGCACTCCTTTTGGTATGAGGGTTGTAAAGTACGGTAAGTGAATGGCGTTAAGACTGCAATTGAAAGATAGACAAGATGTTAAATCGGGGCGGTGAATGAGGGAAAATCCAGCGTCCGCCAGGAAAATAAGCCACTTTCTACGATGCGTTGTTGAATATGATTGCTATTTGCATTTAAAATTGACGCCTGTTTAAGAGACCTAAGCCATTATGACGTCAATGATCCTTGATTTACCTCGCCGCCGCTTTCCGTGGCCGACCGCACTCTCTGTCGTACTTCATGGTGCTATTGTCGCGGCGGCTCTGTATACCTCGGTACATCATCAGGTTATTGAGTTGCCCGCACCGGCACAGCCGATCAGCGTCACGATGGTGATGCCTGCTGAGCTTGAGCCTCCACAGCCTGAAGTTGTGCAGCCTCCGCCAGAGCCGGTGGCAGAGCCCGAGCCTGAACCTATTCCCGAACCGCCGAAAGAAGCGCCGGTGGTTATTCATAAGCCAGAGCCGAAGCCTAAGCCAAAACCGAAACCGGTGAAAAAAGTTGAGCAGCCGAAACGGGAAGTAAAACCGGTTGAACCGCGTCCAGTCGCGCCGGTAACCAATAGCGCTCCTGCGCGCACGGCGCCCGTTTCAACTACGCCGCCTGTTACCTCGACGGCTCCGGTTGCCACCGGGCCGCGTGCGCTAAGCCGTAACTCGCCGCAGTACCCTGCCCGTGCCCATGCGTTGCGTATTGAAGGTAAGGTGCGCGTGAAATTTGATGTTGCCGCGGATGGTAGCGTGAACAATGTGACCGTGCTCGCGGCGACGCCTGCCAATATGTTTGAGCGCGAAGTGAAAATGGCGATGAAAAAATGGCGTTACGAAAGTGGAAAGCCTGGGCAGGGTTTGATTGTTAATGTGGTGTTCAGGATTAACGGCGGAGCCTCCATGGAGTAACCACGTTTTTTCCTGCTTTGCCAGTAATCTAACGGAACCCGATGTGGTTCCGTTTTTTTATCTCTACAGGAAGGTATAGCTCAGGTTCACCCCCACACCGTAATTGCGCCCGGGTGCCGGTTCGTAATAGCGGTTATTGCCTTCATTTACGATAACGGAGCCGACATATACGCGGTCGAATAAGTTATCCACGCGCCCCCAGACATCCAGCATCCAACGCTCGCGGAACCGCAGTTTATAGCCGCTGTTAAGCGAGGCGACGGTATAGGTGGGTGCTGTAGCCGTATTTTCATCATTAGCCTGAATATCACTCATATAGCGCACTTCGGTACCGGCGTAAAATCCCTCTGGCGGCGCGTATTCAAGCGCGGCGTAGCCCATATTGCGCGCTATGCCCGGAATACGATTTCCCGTGCAGTCGTCCGTGCCGCAGGCGTTGCTGCGGTAAGTGGCATCAAGATATGTCCATGCCATTTTCACGCGCCAGTCGTAACCAGGCTGGCTATCGGCTGAAAGCTCAATCCCCCGGCGGCGCGTTTCAGCGGCATTTTTATAGGTCGTACGCCCGCCGCTGCTCTGGTCTGCGACCAGCTCATTATCGGTATCCGTCTGGAACAGGGCTGCGCTTAACAGGCTATTACCCACGCGGGTTTTACTGCCGACTTCGACGGTATCGCTGGTGGCGGGTTGTAAGGCGAAATTCAAACCCGGCAGGTTACCGTCACGATAGGACAGTTCGTTAATGGTTGGCGTTTCAAAGCCGCGCCCTGCTGAGGTGTAAATATTCCACGCGTCGCTCAGAGCGTATTTTAGCGCCGCCGCCGGCAGCCATTTGTGATAGCTGGCGTCCCCGCTGTCATCACCATTTTTGCCGATGATATAGTTATCATTCGAGTCGAACCAGACAGAACTAAACCGCACCCCGGCATCAAGACTGAGTTTATCGGTAAGCTGCCAGGCGGTTTGCAGATAAGGGTCGAGGTTCCACATCAGGTTACGTTCATTGCGGCGCAGGTCGCCTTTCTCGCCCAATAGCGTTATGCCATTTTCGGCAACAAAGTTTTCATAGCCTTTGCGCTTTTCCGATAGGGTTTGGTAGTCAAGCCCGGTGGTAAACGTCACAGGAACAGCGAGCAGATTTCCACGATGCGTCCAGCGCGAATCAATCCCCTGATAATGCCGGGACAGCTCTATCACGCCGCCTGGATGAGTAGGGTTCAACTGCGGAGCCACAGGAATTGATTGATATTGCGTGGTTTCACGCACGCCTGCGTAGGCCATGACGCTCAGATCGTCATTGGCGCTTAACTGTCTGTCATAACGCAATCCAGCCTGGGTCTGTTTGGTGCTCTTGCGCGTGTTGTATTGTTCGGCGCGCGGTGCCTGTTGCGGATTACCACGCCACTCCTGTTCGGTTAACCCGCCGGGATCGTTAGCGTCAATATCGACGCTATTTAGCAGCAGCGTTAGCTTACTCGCTTCATTCAGGCGCACGCCCAGTTTGGCGTTGGCGAGGTTCTTTTGCGCACTGCTGTGGTGGCGATAACCATGAGTGGTGAAGCGCGAAGCGGAAATCGTATAATCGACATCGCCTGCCTGGGTGCCATCGCCCGTTGCCCCCGTTGCTTTAACACTGTTACGCCAGCTGCCAAAACTCCCGTAATACGTGCTGGCTTCGAGCGTCGGCGGCTGTGTGCCGGTTGTTGTCGTGACATTAATGACGCCACCTGACGCGTTGCCGTAGAGCACTGAGAATGGCCCGCGCAGCACTTCAATGCTTTCAACGCTGTTGATATCAATATTCGAGGTTTGCCCCTGGCCGTCGGGCATGGTGGCGGGAATACCGTCAACATATATTCGCACGCCGCGCACGCCGTAGGTGGCGCGAGATCCAAACCCACGCACCGAAAGCTGTAAATCCTGCGCATAGTTCTGGCGGTTTTGCACCTGCAGGCCCGGCACGCCGCTGAGGCGTTCTGAAAGATTAATGCGTGGTGCCGCATGACGCATCTCCTCGCCATTGACAACGCTAACCGCTGCCGGAGTATCCAGCTCAGAAATCGTATCTTGCGTTGCCGTCACCACCAGCGTTTCTTCGGCCGCAAGCAGCGGAGAGGATAACAATGAGAGAGCCGGGGCGACCAGCAGCGAAAGGGACATCTTTCCATATTGCACAATTTTCATCAGAGTTTTTCACCGTCAACAGCAGGTAAGTTCCGGACAAACCATCTGGAACATTGAGGAAGGTTAGGTAATATTTTGATGAATGTTTGGAAAGTGTTAACAATGCATGGCGTTAATGCAAATTTTCAGCGGGATAAAGAGAAAGAAATCTTTAGCGCGCAGGAGCAGAGATAAGGCAAGCAACAGGGGCCGAAAGGGGATTCTGCCCATGATCTATAGCTAATTAAACCGTCGGTATATCATCAGGGTGTGCATCGTGATGGTGCACAAGCTGATGGACGCGTTTACGCGCGCCAAACCAGCGAGGCACCAGTATCACAGCAATTAGCGGGATCGACGCGATGGTATAAATCCCGTGCGAATAGTCGAAGAAAAACTAGCGACGCACCCAACTCAGATCGTAATGATAATGCTGTTTATCCAGCAGATACTCCGGTGAAACGCTCGGACTCCAGGAATCATCCCCCCCTACGCCCATATGGAAACCATCCAGGTTCAGCCAGCTGCCAGCCTCTTCGACTAACAGATGGCGGTGGGACTTTTCGCGCAGCTGCTGCTGGCTAAAGCGGCTGAGGTTGAAATGGAAGTTTCCGCGCCATTGGTTATCACCGTATTCGAGAGCCTGCGTGTCGCAGCGTAGGCCATTTTCGCTGGGGAAAACATACGGCGTATGCATATCGGCAAGCGGGCGTTGCCAGTAATCAAACAGCGCAGATTGTTTGCGATCCGGGTAGTTTTCATGCGGCCCCAGTCCCAGCCAGCATACCTGTGGCGCAACCTGTGACAATTGGCACGCCAGCCCAATACGCGCAGGCGGTGGCGTGCCAAAAGCGACCTCCACATCCACGCTAATATGTAATGCGCCCAGGGCATCAATACGCCAGTTTTTGCGGCTGATAAACAGCGTCTTATCATTATGTTTCCAGCTATGAACGGTGCAGATCTGCACTTCACCTGCCAGCGCTTCGGCAGTACAGATTTCCAGTTGCGCTTCCAGCTGGTACATTCCTGCCGCTTTCCAGCGCTCGACCCAGGCATTTGGATCAACGCGTGTCGCTTCACTCACGCCGATATCGTTATCTAAAGGGGCACGGGTGAACCGATCCTGCAATGGCTGTAGCAGCGCGGGCTGCTGTGCTTTCCACCACTGATGCAATAACCCCGTTTCACGATTGAACTGCCAGTGGTGGTGCCCAAGCCGAATGTCAAAATGGCAGGGGCTGGTTTCGAGCGTTGGCGCATCGTGGCTAAAACATGGCGTATTGACGCACAACATACCGGGAAGCTGCCACTGATCCCAGGCGCAAAGATGCCCGGCTTCAGACCAGCCGGTGGCATTTATTTGCTGCACTTTTACCGTCAGCCACACATCGCCACTTTGCGTTATCGCTGGCAGAGCGTCAAAGGTCAGGGTTTGCGTGCCTTGTGGAGCAATATCCAGCAGGGCTTCACCTTCGGCCAGCGTGACCCCGTTTTGCGCAATTTGCCAAACCAGGCGCTCATTATCGCTGCGGCGGAATAAATACTCGCTGGTGATTATCAGGCGTAATGGCGTTTCACGATGCAGGGTAAACTGGAAAAATTGCTGCGCTTGCTGGGCTTCATACAGTGCCGGATGTGGTGTCCGGTCGGCAAAGAGCAGCCCGTTCATACAGAACTGACGATCGTTTGGCCGATCGCCAAAGTCGCCGCCGTAGGCAGAAAACGGTTCGCCATTTTCATCGTGCTTAATCAGCGACTGATCGACCCAGTCCCAGACAAAGCCGCCTTGCAGGCGCGGGTGCTGGCGGAAGGCCTGCCAGTATTTGTGGAAGCCGCCAAAGCTGTTGCCCATCGCGTGGGCATATTCGCACAAAATGAGCGGACGGCTTTCGCCCGGCATCCCGATCCACTTTTTAATTGACCACTTTGGCACCGCCGGGAAAGGCTGATCCTCGTCGACACGGGCATACATCGGGCAAATAATATCGGTGGCTGCGCTGTTGGCTCCGCCGCCTTCATACTGCACCGGGCGCGTAGGGTCGAACGATTTTATCCAGCGATAAAGCGCATCATGATTGGCCCCGTGCCCGGATTCATTGCCAAGTGACCAGATAATAATCGATGGATGGTTAATATCGCGCTGCACCATACGCGTGACGCGCTCGGCCATAGCGGGCAGCCAGACGGGATCGTCGCTCAGACGATTCATCGGCACCATGCCGTGGGTTTCAATATTCGCTTCATCCACCACATACAGGCCGTACTTGTCGCACAGCCGGTACCAGAGCGGATGGTTGGGGTAGTGCGAACAGCGCACCGCATTGAAGTTGTGCTGCTTCATCAGCACAATGTCCCGACACATGGTTTCTGCGTCCATCACCTGACCCTTGATCGGGTGGTGCTCGTGGCGGTTAGTGCCGCGAATCAGCAGCGGTTTACCGTTGAGCTTTAACAGCCCCTGCTGAATCTCAATTTTTCGGAAACCAATATCATAGGCTTCCGCTTCAATTGTTGCGCCTGTGCTATCCAGCAAAGCCACAACAACGCGATACAGGTTAGGAAGTTCCGCGCTCCACAGCAGCGGAGAGTTGACCGGTAATTTCAGCGTAGCGCGGTCGTGATATGCGCCACGTTCATCAATAACCTCACTGCCGAGTTTCTGCTGCTTTTCGCCAATACATTGCTCACCGTGCCACAACTGCACTGAAACCTGTACCTCCGCTGTCTTTTCCCCCTGTACTTTGATGTGGGCTGCGAGCGTCGCGTGGCTGAAATCTTCATTAAGATGCGTGCTCACCCGCACATCGCTCAGATGAGTGGCCGGTTTATGCAGCAGCGTTACGTCGCGGAAAATACCGCTCATGCGCCACATATCCTGATCCTCCAGATAGCTGCCGTCGCACCAGCGCAGCACCATCACCGCCAGGCGGTTTTGTCCGGCCTGAAGCACATGGCTGAGATCGAACTCCGAGGGCAGGCGGCTGTCCTGGCCGTAACCGATCCAGTGGCCGTTGCACCACAAATGGAACGCTGAATTTATGCCGTCGAAAATAATCCGTGTCTGACCGCTATCAAGCCAGGATGGGGAAAGATTAAATGTGAGCGAATAACATCCTGTTGGATTCAGCGAGGGTACCTGCGGTGGAGTCACCGGGATCGGATAGGTGACATTGGTATAAATTGGCACATCATAACCGTGCAGTTGCCAGTTCGCGGGCACAGGCAGCGTTTGCGCATCGGGTAAATCATGCGCCAGCCAGCTTTCCGGAACGCTTTCGGGCTGCGGGAAATAGCTGAACTGCCAGTTGCCATTCAGGCTGTGGACGCTGTCGGAGGCTTTGTCATCCCGTGCGGCGCTCGCATCGCGCCAGCTGGAAAACGGTGGGTGAGCGGGTAGCCGGTTTAGCTGCGTCACGGCGGGAGTTTCCCAGTCACGTTGCCCAATAATGGCTGCCAGTGTCGCAGCGGTGCAGGCCGATCGGATGGTCATGCTGGAGGTTCCTTTATAGTTTTGCTATTCGCTCACAATTTACGGCAATATGATTTTTGCCCGTTCATAAGTAAAGCAGCAAAACAACGTCAGGTGAGGTGATTCACAGAAATCACTTCAGACTAGCCACCTGGCGGGCGAGAACCAACAGCGCATCGGCCAGAGCCTGTGGCGAGGCTGCGTGTGATCCCGGCGCTGCGGTGGTTTGCCGTTTAATCAGTGAAACGGGCAATACGCTGGCGTGTGCCGGTAAATCCGGCGTGTGGATTTGCGCGATCAATCGGTCAACGCAGGCACTCCCTAACGCTCTGAAATCCTGCTTGATGGTGGTGAGCGGTGGGATAAAACAGGCGCTGTCTTCGGTGTCGTCATAGCCAATGACTGAAACCCGGGCGGGCACCGATAAACCGGATTCATGAAGCGCACGCAGCGCGCCTAATGCCATCTGATCGTTGGCGACCAGCAGGGCGGTAAAAGGGGTATTAAGGCTGATGAGCGCCAGCGTTTGTAGATAGCCGGATAACGAACTCCAGTCGCCTCGCAGCTGCGCCACGGCGTTCAGATGATGCTGAGCCAGCGCCTGTTGCCAGCCTTGCTGGCGCAAACGTGCGGAAACTGAATCCTGAGGTCCGCAAAGTAAGGCAATTTGCTGGTGGCCCTGTTCAATAAGATGCTCAACCGCAAGATGCGAACCGGCAGCGGCGTCAAACGTAATGCTGTGGGTCGCCAGTTCAGGCGAGACATCCACAAACAGCACCGGCACCCGGCCACACATCCGGGCGATCGCTTGCGCCTGCTCATCTTCCAGCGGGATGTTGACTATCAGCCCATCGACACGCTGTGCAAGCAGCCCGTTAACCGCGTTTTTACAGGCGCTTAAATCAGGCTGCTCAATCATCGACATCACCACATTAAAGTGGAGATGACTGGCCCGGGATTTAATCGCTGCGGCAATTTGCGAAGGGGCGTGCCATGACAAATTACTGGTTACCAGCCCGAGGGTATGGCTCAGTTTCCCCGCCAGCTGTTGCGCTACGCGATTGGGAACATAATTGAGCGCTTGCATCGCGGCTTCTACTTTACGCCGCGTTTTCTCCGAAACATGCTCCGCCTGGTTGATGACGCGCGATACGGTCTGGTAAGAGACAGCGGCATGTTTCGCCACATCGTAAAGCGTCATCGATTTGGTTTTCATGGCGGTTTCCTTTTGGCGCGGATATAACGGGGCGTGTTTGGCATTATCGATCATTTACGACCCAAAAAACGCATTATAGTAAGATTGCTGATAAAGCCCGCTGAAAATCAATAAGTTCCTCTCGTGTGGATGAGCAACAGCAGGGGTTGTGCAATTTGTTGGTTTAGTATTGCAGGCGCAGAGGGCTTCACGTAAATATATTGCTCCAGACCAAAGGGGAGAACCGCTGTGCCGCATATCACTGTAAAACACTATCCGCGTGAACTGACTGATGAACAAAAACAAGCGCTGGCCAGCGATATTTGCGCCGTGCTCAGAAAGCATTTTAATTCATCGGACGAGTCGCTGTCCGTTGCCTTAACGCCGGTTGAGAAAGAACGCTGGAAAGAGGATGTCTACGATAAAGAGATCTCCCCGCAGCTTGCGACATTAGCTAAAAAGCCAGGCTACAGCCTGTAATATCCGTGCCGGTCTTGATCCGGCGGTGAGATTACTGGCTGGCTAAGGTCTGTAGCTGGTCGCGAAAACCGGTTACGGAAATGGCGCGGTTATCAGCGCGATAGCGGTCTTTGGCGGCAGGCGCGGAACTCTGCACCGCGATCAGCTGCCAGCCGTTATCGGTTTTGAGCATCAGCGGCGAACCGCTGTCGCCGGGCAGGGTATCGCACTGGTGTGACAGTACGGTTTGCTGCGCCCAGCCGGTAATCAGGCAATCGTTATGGGTGTAGAGATCGTCAAGATGATCCTCCGGATAGCCCGATTGCGTGACCTGGCGCTGCTGATTTTTCAGCGCTTCGGTTAACGCCTCGCGGCCACCTGCAAATAACGGTAACGGCGTAATACCCGACGGCGGGTTGTGCAGCATAATCAGGCCAAAGTCGTGGGGCGCGGCATTCGTCGGCACAATCCAGCCGTCGCCGTCCGGCTTCAGCCGGCGCCCAAGGGATGATTCCACCCGGCTTTCAATATCATGAATTTCATAGCGCCACTTTCCCTTATTCGAGACAAAGCGTAATGCTATGGCTTTATCGGGCGTGCCGCGTGGCGGTTGCAGCAGGCAGTGTCCGGCGGTTAATGCCAGATGGGGGGAGATTAACGTCGCGGTGCATAAGTTACCGCTGGCGGTTTCAAGCTGGCCGATGGCATCCCACGGTGGGGCGGTAGGATCCTTGACTCTGGTGCGATCATCCTTGCCGAAAAACAGCGTTTTAACCTGCGCCGCGCTTTCGTCATCGGCGTGGCTCAGGACGGAGAAAAGGCACAGTACGCCTAGCAGCATCACAACTTTTTTGCGCATATCACTCTCTGTGGGGCGATTAATTTTGCTTATTTTGAAACCCAGCGAATGGACTAACTATAGACGGATGGCACAAAAATTGGCAGTAAAAAGTCATTAAAGCCAGAAACTTAGCGTGATAACGCCGCAAAGAATCAGCAGCGTAAGGATGATTTCAACACCGTAGCGTCGCAATATCACCTGGCTCCAGGGATTAGCTTGCTGACCGGGAAGAAGGAAAACGTGATTCTTCCTTCCCGGTGGCGTTTGGACGAAAATCAATAAATTGATTTTCCTGGCTTTTTTATTGATGGCCCCGATGCCTTTGGCGAAAAACCTCAGCGGAGGGGACTTATAAATAGCGCGCTTCTAAATGTTTACGGAAATACATCGGGTTAAGGTCTTCACCCGTGGCGTTGGTGATAAGTTCCGCGGTGGTGAACCGGCTGCCGTGCTGCCAGATGTTTTGACGCAGCCAGTCGAAGAGCGCGGTGAAGTCGCCTGCGGCAATATCACTTTCCAGCTGTGGTAGCGCGAGTCTGGCGGCATTGAACAGCTGCGCGGCGTACATCGCCCCCAGCGTGTAGGATGGGAAGTAGCCAAAGGCGCCGTCTGTCCAGTGGATATCCTGCATACAGCCGTTACGGAAGTTGTCTTTGGTAGAAAGCCCCAGCCAGTGCTGCATTTTCTCATCCCACAGCGCCGGGATATCTTCCACTTCGATATCGCCATCAATCAGCGCGCGTTCGATCTCATAGCGCAAAACCACGTGGGCAGGATAGCTGACTTCATCAGCCTCAACGCGGATAAACCCGCGTTCTACGCGCTGGTTAACGGCGATAAAGTTTGCGGTTTCAAACTCGGGCTGTTTTCCGAAGCGCGCAGTGACCATCGGCAGTAACAGCTTCAGGAACTCTTTACTGCGGCCCAGCTGCATTTCAAAGAACAGGCTTTGTGATTCATGAATTGCCGTAGAACGCGCCAGCGCAACAGGTTGGCCAAGCCATTCACGCGGTAGATTTTGCTCATAACGCGCATGACCGGTTTCGTGGATCACGCCAAACAACGCGCTGATCAGATCGGACTCATCGTAACGCGTGGTGATGCGCACATCTTCCGGCACGCCGCCGCAGAAGGGATGAGCGCTGACATCAAGCCGCCCGGCGTTAAAATCAAAGCCCAGCAGCTTCATGGTTTCCAGGCCCAGCTCGCGCTGCTGATGGGTGGCAAACGGCCCGCTGGGGGTGATGACGCTCTCTTTTGCCTGTTTCTCAACCACTTTTTGCAACAGATCGGGCAGCCATGTGGCTAAATCACCGAATAGCGCATCAAGTTTGGCGCTGGTCATGCCCGGTTCGTAAATATCCAACAGCGCGTCGTAGCGCGATTTGCCTTTTGCGTCAGCACGCAGTTTTGCCTCTTCACGGCTAACGCGCACGACCTCTTTTAAATTGGCAGCAAAACCTTGCCAGTCGTTGGCCGGGCGCTGGCTGCGCCAGCCATGTTCGCAGCGTGTACCGACCAGCGATTTCTCTTCCACCAGCGAAGCGGGCAACAGAATCGCTTCCTGATACTGGCGCATCATTTCACGCAGGTTGGCGCGTTCAACATCGTTAAGATTTTCCTGCACCGCCGCCTGGAGCAGGGTGGCGATTTTTTTATCGGTCAGGATCTGATGCTGCAAAACGCTCAGTTCAGCCAGCGCTTCACCGCGGGCGGTGCTGCCGTTGGGCGGCATATTGGTGAACATATCCCAGCCAGCGATAGCCGAGAGATGGCCAAAACGTGAAAGACGCTGGAAGGTACGGGTGAGGTGATTGTAGTTTTGCTTTTCCATAGGGCCTCATGAAGAGATGGTTTTCGCCTGCGAAAATAGCAAAAAGCCCCGGAGAAGACGAGGCCGCAACCCGGTTAATGTGCGCGCTGATGTAATCGCGCGCCCACGAATAAGGACAACACCAAAAGCGAGCCGATAAAACTCGCCACCCCAGGCCAGCCAAACCGCTGCCAGAATACGCCACCGAGCGTCCCGGCGAGGCTTGAACCGAGGTAATAGCTGAACAGATATAACGACGATGCCTGTCCTTTAGCGCGTTTGGCACGCGGCCCAATCCAGCCGCTGGCGACCGAGTGCGCGGCGAAGAATCCGGCGGAAAAGAGCAGCATGCCGGCAAAAATAATCGTCAGCGGCGAGCAGAGCGTGAGTACTAAACCCAGCAGCATGACGGCGGTGGAAATGATCATCACCGGGCCACGCCCATATTTTGCGGTCATGACTCCGGCTTTGGGCGAACTCCAGGTGCCGGTGAGATAGGCTACCGAGAGCAATCCCACCACCGCCTGGCTTAAATACCAGGGCCCCTGCATTAAGCGATAGCCGATGTAATTGAACAGCGTGACGAAGGCGCCCATCAGCAAAAAGCCCTGAGCAAACAGCAGCGGTAAGCCGCGATCGCGCCAGTGCAGGCGTAAGTTGATCAACAGCGTTTTTGCCCGCAGGGAGGAGGGGCGAAAATGTTTAGAGGCGGGCAATATTTTCCAGAACATCAAAGCTGCGGCCAGGGCGAAACAGCCAATGACCGCGACGGCGATACGCCAGTTAAAGAAGTCGGCGATCGCGCCGCTTAGCAGCCGGCCACTCATGCCGCCAATGGAATTCCCGCTGATGTACAGCCCCATAGAGAATGCCACCACGCTTGGGTGGATCTCTTCGCTCAGATAAGTCATACCTACGGCGGCAACGCCGCTCAGCGATAGACCAATCAGGGCGCGCATCACCAGAATGCCGTGCCAGCTGGTCATCATGGTGGAAAGCAGGGTGCAGCTTGAGGCGAGCAGCAGTGCGGTGACCATCACCGGCTTGCGGCCAATGGCATCGGAAAGCGGCCCGGTAAACAGCAAGCCGATAGCCAGCATGGCGGTAGAAACCGATAGCGAAATACTGCTGCTGGCGGGTGAAACGCCAAATTCATGCGAGAGCAGCGGTAATATCGGCTGTACGCAATAAAGCAGGGCAAAGGTGGCAAGCCCCGCGGAAAACAGCGCCAGCGTGACGCGCATAAACTGGGGTGAACCACGTTTGATAAAGCTGACCGGCTGGAGGGGACATCTGTCGTCAATATCTTCTGCCGGGGCAGTAGTGACAAGGGTTGTACGGCTCAAAATGGGTCCTTAATGGGCAAAAGAGTGCTGCTGTTGAGAGTAGAAAATTGCCAATGTTTTGTCTAATATATTAATAATCTCAATTGATATGTTTAAAGTATGAATATTGAATTGCGCCATCTGCGCTATTTTGTGGCGGTGGCCGAAGAGCTGCATTTTGGCCGTGCCGCCGCGCGTTTGCGTATTTCCCAGCCGCCGCTGAGCCAGCAAATTCAGATGCTGGAACAACAAACCGGGGCGCGGCTGCTGGCACGAACCAACCGTAGCGTGAGCCTGACCGCCGCAGGCCAGCAGTTTTTGCAGGATGCCCGGCAGATTTTAAACCAGGTCGATGCCGCCGCGGGGCGAGCCGCCAGGCTGCATCAGGGGGAAACCGGCGAGCTGCGCATTGGCTTCACGTCATCAGCGCCATTGATTAAAACGGTATCCGATAGCCTGTCAACCTTTCGTCACAGCTACCCTGATGTGCACCTGCAGATGCGTGAAATCAATACCCGCGAGCAAATCGCCCCGCTAAACGACGGCGAGCTGGAACTCGGTTTGATGCGCAACACCCGTCTGCCGGATACGCTCGCCTGGCGTCTTGTTTTGCGCGAGCCGCTGTTGGCGATGGTGCATCGCGACCATCCCCTGGCGGCATATGCGGAAATTTCACTGCAGCAGTTGGCCAGTGAGCCCTTTGTCTTTTTTGATCCCCACGCTGGCACAGGTCTGTATGACGATATTCTCGGGCTGCTGCAACGCCACGGAATTTCACCCCATATTACGCAGGAAGTGGGGGAGGCGATGACGATTATCGGGCTGGTTTCCGCAGGGTTAGGGGTTTCGATACTCCCGGCATCATTTAAACGGGTCCGTTTATCGGAGGTCGTCTGGCTGCCGTTAACGCCAGCGGATGCGCAGTCGGAAATGTGGCTGGTGTGGTCAAAGCATCGTGAGCAGTCTGCCGCAGCGATACGAATCTCGGCGCTGTTAACCGCCTCAGCCACCGCTTTAAAAGAGGATTAAACGGCTAGAATATGTGCGGTAAATCACAACCCTACGTAAATATTTGACTCCTTCACTTGAAGTGTTTCACCATAGCGCAAAGTTTATTTCGAAGCGCGAAAATAAAGGGAGTCGCAAGTGGTTGCTGATAGCCAACCGGGCCATATCGATCAGATCAAGCAAACGAACGCCGGTGTCGTTTATCGCTTGATTGATACCCATGGGCCGGTGTCGCGCATCGATCTTTCCCGCCTGGCGCAGCTCGCGCCCGCCAGCATCACGAAAATTGTTCGTGAAATGATTGAAGCCCACCTGGTGCAGGAAACCGAAATTCAGGACCCCGGCAGCCGGGGCCGCCCTGCGGTGGGGCTGATGCTGGAGACCGAAGCCTGGCACTATTTGTCGGTGCGTATCAGCCGCGGAGAGATCTCGCTTGGCCTGCATGATTTAAGCAGCAAATTGATTGTTGAAGATACCGTTGAGCTGGCGGTGAATAGCACGCAGCCGCTGATTGAACGCATCATCGCCCAGATTGACCAGTTCTTTATTCGTCATCAGCAAAAGCTCGAACGTCTGACGGCGATCGCCATCACTACGCCGGGAATTATTGATACCCGGCGTGGCATTGTGCATCGTATGCCGTTTTATGAAGTCTGCGATATGCCGCTGGGTGAGATCCTGGAAAACTATACCGGGGTGCCGGTCTATATCCAGCATGACATCAGTGCCTGGACGATGGCCGAAGGGTTATTCGGCGCCTCAAAGGGGGCGCGTGATGTGATTCAGGTGGTGATTGATCATAACGTTGGCGCCGGGGTGATTACCGACGGGCGCTTGCTCCACGCCGGCAGCAGCAGCCTGGTGGAAATTGGCCACACGCAAGTGGACCCTTACGGTAAACTTTGCTATTGCGGCAATCACGGCTGCCTGGAAACTATCGCCAGTATCGACAGCGTGCTGGAGCTGGCGCAGCTGCGCATGAGTCAGTCGATGGGCTCTAAACTGCACGAACGGCCTCTGACCGTCGAGTCGCTGTGTGATGCCGCGCTGGATGGCGATCTTTTAGCGAAAGATATCATTCTCGGCGTCGGGACTAACGTAGGGCGCATTCTGGCGATTATGGTCAACCTGTTCCATCCACAAAAAATCCTTATTGGTTCCCCCCTTAACCGGGCCGCCGATATTTTGCACCCGGCTATCACCAGCTGTATTCGCCAGCAGGCGCTACCCGCCTATAGCGAGCATACCGTCGTTGAAGCCACGCAGTACCATCACCGTGGAACCATGGCCGGGGCGGCGCTGGTAAAAGACGCAATGTATAACGGTTCGTTATTGATTCGCTTACTGCAGGGCTAATCTCCTGCTCTGATCCACTAAAAATTGCGCTATCTCAAGCCGGTCGAATCACTATTCTTTTAGACTTCCACTCCTGCACTATTCATTTTTTAATCACTTTGAGCATTACCCTGGGAGTCAGTCATGCTTACGCGTTTCTTTATAACGGGTACCGATACCGCCGTTGGGAAGACGGTGGTTTCTCGCGCTTTGTTGCAGGCTCTTGCGGCCAGCGGCAAAAGCGTCGTCGGCTATAAGCCGGTAGCCAAAGGCAGTAAAGAGACGCCAGAGGGCCTGCGCAACAAAGATGCGTTAGTTCTGCAAAGTGTTTCCACGGTCAGCCTGCCTTACGAAGCCATCAACCCTATCGCGCTAAGCGAAGAGGAGAGCAGCGTGAGCCACAACTGCCAGATTAACTACTCGCTGCTTTCCAACGGGCTTGAGCGTCTGAGCGGGCAGGTGGATCACGTTGTGGTCGAAGGCACCGGCGGCTGGCGCAGCCTGATGAACGATTTACGCCCGTTATCTGAATGGGTGGTCCAGGAGCAGCTACCGGTATTGATGGTGGTGGGCATTCAGGAAGGGTGTATCAATCACGCTTTGCTGACCGCGCAGGCGATTGCCAACGATGGCCTGCCGCTAATCGGCTGGGTGGCCAACCGTATCAACCCGGGGCTGGCGCAGTACGCTGAAATCATTGATGTATTGAGCAAAAAACTGCCCGCTCCGCTGGTGGGCGAGCTACCTTACTTACCGCGTGCAGAGCAGCGCGAGCTGGCGAGCTACATCGATCTATCCCGTCTTAGCGGCGCTCTGGCGGTAGACCGTTTGCGGGCGTAACCAGCGCGAAAGCGCCGAAGCTATCACGCACGCCAGCAGTAAGCCGGGGAGTAGCGTAAACTCCCCGGTCATTTCACAAACCATCAGCGTTGACATAATCGGCGCATGAGTGGTGGCCGCCAGCAGGGTTGCCATTCCGGTCAACGCCAGCAAAATTGCGATGTTATCGCCACTCCAGGCCCCAAAACCAGACCATTGGCCGACCAGCATTCCGAGCGCTGCCCCCACAAACAGCGTGGGGGTAAACACGCCGCCTGGAGCGCCAGAGCCGCTGCTGGCCAGCACCGCCGCCAGTTTGTAGACCAGAATGCCCGCCACAAAAAGTAGCCCCGGAGGCTGTGAGAGAAACGACTGCACCACGCTGTAGCCGTTGCCCCATACCAGCGGCGTGATAAGCGACAGCAGCCCGACCAGCAGCCCCCCAAGCGCCAGCTGCAGCGGCGGCATTAAATGCAAACGCTGGAATAGCCTGCTGCTGTGCGTCATCAGCCAGAGGAATAACGGCCCGGCGACGCCGGCAAGCAGGCCGAACGTTGCCATCAGCAGATACTGTATGGGCTGCGGAGCGCTTAATGCCCGCACGGTATACAGCAGCGCCTGTTCGTCATTCAATAAATGAGTCATCAGCAAGGCGCTGACGGCGGCAATCACCACCGGGCCGAGCGAGGCCAGCACCAGCGTGCCAAACAGGATCTCGGCGATAAACAGACTGCCCGCCAGCGGCGCATGATAGGCGCTGGCCATCCCGGCGGCGGCCCCGCAGGCGACCCATAGTTTCCATTCATCTTTATTGCACAAGCGTTGGGCAAACACCGAAGCGAAAACGGCGGCCAGCAGAACCATCGCCCCCTCGCGTCCGATGGCGCTGCCGCTGGCGACGACAATCAGCGATGCTGCCGATTTGACCAGGCTTGCCCCGACATCCAGGCGACCGTCGCCCGTTTCAATCGCTTCCATGTAGTCGGTGGGGGCAGAAGGACGCTGGCGTGTGGCGTGTTGCCATCCCCAAAGTAAGGTGCCCGCAAGCAAACCGCCCAGCGCGGGAGTCAGCAAGCGTCGCCACGGCGATAGTGCCGCTGCCGCCGCGACCAGGCTGCCGCTGCGATCCCCCAGCAGCAGGCCTTCAAGAAAATAGATCCCCTGGCGAAATAGCCACACCACCGCTGCGGAGGCGATACCAATCCAGACGGCAAAAATAAGTCGTCGTAACATGCCTTGTATATCGGGGGCGTGGTTTAAGCGGTGCATAGTCTGCATTGTAGGGTGGATAAGCGGCAGCGTCATCCACCGTTTGCCTGTTCTTAGGTAGCGATTGGGCTGGATAAATAGTTACGGTGTAACTTTTAAGCCGAAGCCGGAAGGGATTGAATGGCGCACAAAGAATGGGCGGACAAGCAAGCGTCGTCCACCCGGGCTCCGGTTTTTAGCAGTAAAGCTCTTTTTGCGCCACCGGGAGCGATAAATCTTTGCTCCAGTCGGCGAGCGTTAACTGGGTTAATTCGCCCAACGCCTGATAGAACGGATGTGCGGCGCTGGCGATAAACAGCTCCAGAAAACGGCCGCTCCACGGCAGAAGATGCCAGGCGAGCAGTTCGTCTACTTTTTGCTGTAAACCTTCTTGCGCCAGCCAGGCTGCCAGCATCAGCAGCAAACCGATATGATCTTCCGGCTCATTGCTCTGCTGCTCGTTGGCGATGTCGTTTTTACGCATCCAGCGGCGTAACTCAAGCATTGAATCACCAAACAGCACCTGTTCTTTATCGAGATAGACTGAGCCCCACGGCGAAGCAGGAAGCTCGTAAGGGCCAATAAACAGACGCTGCCAGGCTTCGCTCAGCGTTTCTGGCGCATAGCTGAACCCCTCTTTCATGCGTTGGGCGATAGCGGCCAGCTCTGTATGCTGAAGCGGCCATTGTTCTACCCAGTCGGGCTGTGCAAGCGAGGCGTAGAGCCCGGCGACGTCCCGGCTTTGGGGTTCTTGATAGTAAAGCGCCCCGAGCACTCTACCGGTCAGGGCGATAGCGGCCAGTCGTTGCTTTGTTTCAGACATTATTCTCTTCCTTGTTGCGCGAGTTATGCCGCGCATTCTCTACCAATTAACCTGCAACCGCTATGCCAACTTATCTATACCGGCGATAAAAGATCCACCGTCTGATTAAATTTTTTGGATCTCGACCAGATTAGTATGCTGTGGATTGCCCTTCGCCAGCGGTGAAGGGCGCTGCGTGGTCAGCGTATTAATACACGCGCCGTAATCAACGCGATCGCCACTCATATTGGCTTCGTGCCACGCGCCCTGGCCCATGGCGGTGACGCCTGGCATAATGCGCGGGGTGACTTTTGCCGTAATTCGCAGCTCCCCGCGCTCGTTAAATACACGTACCTTATCGCCATCAGCAATAGCGCGGCTTTGCGCATCTATCGGGTTGATCCACACCTCCTGGCGGCAGGCTGCTTTAAGGACGTCAATATTGCCGTAGCTTGAATGAGTGCGGCCTTTGAAATGGAAGCCGAAAAGTTGCAGCGGGTAAACGCTGCGCTCGGGGGCATCCCAGCCTTCAAAGGTGGGGGCGTACACGGGCAGCGGGCTGATAGTCTCATCTTTTTCTAGCTGCCAGCTGGCGGCAATTTCTGCCAGCTGGCTTGAGTAGATCTCTATTTTTCCGGAGGGTGTTTTCAGCGGGTGGGCGTCAGGATCGGCGCGGAACTGCTGATAGGCCACAAAATGGCCGTTTGGGTCTTTACGCTTATAAATTCCCATGGCCCGCAGCGCTTCATAGGAAGGTAACTGCGGATCTTTTTCCTGCATCCGCGCGTAGAGATATTTCAGCCACTGCTCCTGCGTGCGGCCCTCGGTAAACTTCTGATAGATATCTGGCCCAAGGCGGCGAGCCACTTCGCTGGTTATCCAGTAAATCGGCCGGCGTTCAAACTTCGGTTGGGTTGCGGGTTGGATGAATATCAGATAACCCATGTTCCCGGCGTAATCGTTAGGGATAATGTCTTGTTGTTCAACGGTCATTAAATCCGGCAGCAGAATGTCGGCGTATTTTGCCGATGAGGTCATAAAGTTGTCGATGACCACAATCATTTCGCAGCGGCTGTCGTCCTGCAGAATATCGTGGGTTTTATTGATATCGGAGTGCTGATTAGTGATGGTGTTGCCGGCATAGTTCCAGAGGAATTTGATTGGCACATCAAGCTTCTCTTTGCCGCGCACGCCGTCACGCCTGGCGGTCATTTCTGGCCCGCGAACGATGGCGTCTGTCCAGCTAAAGCAGGAAATCTGCGCGTTCACCGGGTTCGTCAGCACCGGCATCCGTTCAATGGTGATGGTGTAAGTGGATTCACGCGCGCCGCTGTTGCCGCCGTTGATCCCTACATTTCCTGTCAGGATCGGTAACATGGCGATGGCGCGCGCGGTCAGCTCGCCGTTAGCCTGGCGCTGTGGCCCCCAGCCCTGTGCGATATAGGCCGGTTTAGCGCTGCCAATTTCACGCGCCAGCTTGATGATTTTATCGGCCGGAATACCGGTAATGGCCGATGCCCAGCGCGGGGTTTTCGCCACGCCATCTTCCCCCAGCCCCAGAATATACGCTTTATAATGGCCATTGGCGGGCGCGCCTTCCGGCAGGGTTTTTTCGTCATAGCCAATGCAGTATCGATCGAGGAAAGGCTGGTCGACGAGGTTTTCGCTAATCAACACGTGGGCAATACCGGCAACCAGAGCGGCGTCGGTTCCCGGGCGAATGGGCAGCCATTCATCTTCGCGCCCCGCAGCCGTGTCGGTGTAGCGCGGATCGATTACGATCGTGCGCGCATTTGAGCGTTCGCGAGCCTGCCCGAGATAATAGGTAATCCCGCCGCCGCCCATGCGCGTTTCGGCGGGGTTATTACCGAACAAGACCACCAGTTTGCTGTTTTCAATATCGGAGGTGCTGTTGCCCTCGTTGCTGCCGTAGGTGTACGGCATCGCACAGGCAATTTGCGCAGTGCTGTAGGTGCCATACTGCCTGAGGGATCCTCCATAACAATTCATCAGACGCGTCACTAACGAGGCGTAAGGCGAAGAACGCGTAATATTGCCGCCGACGATTCCCGAGGAGTAGTGAATATAGACGGCTTCATTACCGTACTTTTCTACCATGTTTTTCAGGCTTCGGGTAATCGTGTCCAGCGCCTCATCCCAGGAAATACGCACAAATTTCCCTTCACCGCGCTTACCGGTGCGTTTCATTGGGTAGTTCAGGCGCGCAGGGTGGTTGATTCGGCGGCGAATCGAGCGCCCGCGCAGGCAGGCGCGGACCTGATGATTGCCATAAACATCGTCGCCGGTGTTATCGGTTTCCACCCAGCTGACTTCATTATCGCGTACGTGCAGGCGCAGCGCGCAGCGGCTGCCGCAGTTTACGGAGCAGGCTCCCCACACCACTTTGTCTGCTGCGGCTGAAGCGAGGCTGCTGGCCAGCGCAGAGGTTGCCGCACGTAGGCCAAAGGGCAGGGGAATAGCGCTAACGGCCAGCGCCAGTCCGCTAATGGCGCTGTTTTTGATTAAGTTTCGACGGGTTACTCCATCACGACGGTATTGGTTCGACATAGCTCACTCCATGATGTGTTATCGCTGGATCGGGATGCCATTGTTGTGGTTGTTGCAAATGACGGTGATATTTACTGACCGTGTAGCAGGATCGTTGACAGTGACTACTTTCGCGCATTCAGGGCGACAATTTGTTAATACGTATCAAATTAGCGTGGAGTGGTGAGTGGGGAAATAGCAAAAACGGGGCAGCGATACCCCGTTTAATTTTTATTGCGGCTCGGCGCGTGGCCCATCCTGAGTATTACCGCCGCTTACGGGATAGTTTCCGCTGCTGGTACGCGTATAGAGGATTTTCTGCGTATCATTAGCGCAGTGTCCCACAACCTGTGCATCGGGCTGGTCGGCCTGATCGTTCGGCACTATCGTCAAGCTAAATCCCGCTTCCGGAACGCCATTATTGATAATCTTTTGCTGAATGTCGGCCTTCACTTTATCGCATGATGTCTGCGCGGCCAGCGCCGGCGTCATCACTACCAGCAGGCATATAGCCGGCCAAATTGAATATTTCATGGTCTCTTCCTTCCGTTGAGGGTACGGTAATAAGGATAGTCGCTATAGTGTAAATTATTGTATTTGCTTATATCATCGTTGTTATATAGCAAGTCGGGGACAGCTTACATGAAGCAAACGCCAAAACGTGAAAGCTATACCATTATGAACAGCGTGAATTACTATTGATAGCGTGTGAAATTCTGCGTGGAAGGAAGCCGAATGAATGGGTTGCAGCGTCTGAAAATTGATACTTTTTTGCTGATTATGATTGCGGTCGTGGTGGTGGCGTCACTGTTCCCCTGCGAAGGGGCGCTCAAAACGGCCTTTGAATATCTGACCACGGCGGCGATTGCGCTGCTGTTCTTTATGCACGGCGCCAAACTTTCGCGCTACGCCATGGTGGCGGGAATAAGGCACTGGAAGTTACACCTCGTGGTGTTCCTTAGCACCTTCGCGCTGTTCCCATTACTGGGGCTGGCGTTGGGCTTTCTCTCCCCGGCCATTCTCAATCAGCCATTGTATCTGGGTTTTCTCTATCTTTGTGCGCTGCCCGCGACGGTGCAGTCGGCCATTGCCTTTACTTCCGTTGCCGGTGGCAACGTCGCGGCAGCGGTGTGTAGCGCATCGGCCTCAAGCATTCTGGGGATTTTTCTGTCGCCGGTTTTAGTCGGCGCGTTGATGAATACTCAGGAAGGGAGCACCGACACGCTGCATGCCATTGGCAAAATTGTCCTGCAGCTGATGGTGCCATTTGTGGTGGGGCATCTGTCACGCCCGCTGATTGGCAGCTGGGTCGATAAACATAAAAAACTGATTAGCCTGACGGACCGATCATCCATTTTGCTGGTGGTGTATGTCGCCTTTAGCGAGGCGGTGGTGGAAGGGATCTGGCGGCAGGTGAATGGCGCCGCGTTGCTCGGCGTACTGGGTTGTTCTGTCGTGCTGTTGGCGATTGTGCTGGTCATCAATACGTGGGTGGCGCGCCTGATGGGCTTTAATACGGCAGACGAAATTACGATTGTGTTTTGCGGCTCGAAGAAAAGTCTCGCCAATGGCGTGCCGATGGCAAACGTGCTGTTCCCGGCAAGCGCCGTAGGGATGATGCTACTGCCGCTGATGATCTTCCATCAGGTGCAACTGATGGTCTGCTCGGTGCTGGCTCAACGTTATGCGCGTAAAAGGGCGCAGGAAAAAACAGCGCCTGAGTCCGTTTCCTGATCCAGGCGCGCGGAGGATTAAGCGGTGCGCACTTTAGCTGTCAGCGCCTGCTTTTCAGCGTCGCTCAGGAACGCGATGTGTAAACCATTCTGTTGCGCGGTGCGAATATGAGCCGCGCTCAAACCCGCCTGCGGCGCCGCGACGTTATATTCATGAAGAATGTCGATCCCCTGAACTGCCGGGTCATCGGTGTTAATCGTTGCCAGGACGCCTTTATCGAGGAAGGTGATTAACGGATGCTTATCCAAAGACGCGATGGTGCTGGTCTGAATATTGGAGGTCAGGCAGGATTCGATACCGATGCCGTGTTCTGCCAGGAAATCCATTAACGCCGGGTCTTCGACCGCTTTCACACCGTGGCCAATACGCTCGGCCCCTAGTTCACGAATTGCCTGCCAGATGCTTTCCGGGCCTGCCGCTTCACCCGCATGCACCGTGATATGCCAGCCCGCATCGCGCGCGCGATTGAAATGATTCAGGAAGAGGCTGCCCGGGAAACCCAGCTCGTCCCCCGCAAGATCAAGAGCGGTAATGCTGTCGCGATGGGCCAGCAGCGCTTCCAGCTCGGCCAGGCATGCTGCTTCACCAAAGGTACGGCTCATAATGCCGATTAAGCGCGCTTCAACCCCAAAATCGCGGCAACCCTGACGCACGCCATCAATCACCGCGGCCACCACTCCGGCAAGCGGCAGATGATGGCTCATTGCCATGTAACCCGGCGAAAAGCGCAGCTCAACATAATGCAGGCCGTTACGCGCCGCATCTTCAATGTTTTCCCACGCTACGCGGCGGCAGGCGTCCAGATCCCCCAGCACTTTCACCCCCCAGTCGAGTTTTTGCAAAAAGCTCACCAGGTCGGGGGCGGTTTCCACTACCTGTACATGAGGGCGGAGGGCTTCCGTGGAGTCTGCCGGAAGCGGCAAATTAAACTGGCGGCCTAAATCGAGAATGGTTTGCGCACGAATATTGCCATCAAGGTGGCGGTGCAAATCGGTCAGCGGCAGGGTGGTATCAATCATGGTCGCACTCTTTTTTTGCTTAAAGTGCGTAACAGTATAAAAACAAACGCCCCCAAATAGCTACGTTGCGCAATCAATAAAGAGCCAGCAATCTCAAGCCCGGACTACACCGGGGCTTCAGATGCTGACAAAGAAGGAAAAAGCGTGGTTTTTCCATTCTTTGTTGGTTATCAGCCGAAAATACAAATAAAATTTGATTTTTCCTTGTTTTTTTATTAATGGTCTATGTTTGTTTTGCGAAACTCATGGGGTTTGTCATCAGTCTGAGGAGCCCGCGAGGGCTCCTCTTTTGGTCTGAAATT
>NZ_RPOH01000078.1 GCF_003818135.1 Buttiauxella warmboldiae
CTGGCCGGGCGCCGGGGTTGCCAGGGGGCTGGCGTGAGCCTCCTGGCACGTTCACCGTATACGGAAACTATAGAGATAACCTTGCGTTCAGGTGAACGGAAAACCTGAGAAGCTTACAGATCTCACCCTGACAGATTGCCAGAGTGAGGCGCAAGTTATGTATAAGAGACAGCTTAGGGTGAGGGGATTATTGAGAACGGCTTCGCCCTCTCCTGGGGGAGAGAGCGGAAACTCACGAAGCCAGAGACAAATGCGCCTTCCCATTATGCTTTTCCAGCCACTGCGCCACCCGCGCCTGCTGTTCTTCCGTTAACCACATCCCTAATTTGGTCCGGCGCCAGATAGCATCATCCAGGGTACGCACCCATTCGTGTTCAACCAGGTAACGTAGCTCGGCTTCATAAAACTCGTGGCCGAAATCTTCCCCCAAATCATCCTGACTGGCTTTTTCGGCCAGCATCACATCGCTGTTGCTGCCGTAAGTGCGAGAAAAACGCCGTGCCAGGCTTTCGGTCAGGAATGTGTAACGCTGGCGCAGCTGTGCGGCGTAACGATCGCGATCGCCGTTAATTTCTCCGCCCGGCAAGACGCTGCCTTTAGTCCAGCCAGGACCCATGTTCGGGTAATAGCCTTTTAGCTTATCCAGCGCGTGCTCGGCGAGTTTGCGGTAAGTAGTGAGCTTGCCGCCGAATACCGACAGCAGCGGCGCTTTGCCGTGCTCGTCATGAATATCGAGCGTGTAGTCACGCGTGATGGCCTGCGGCGAATCCGATTCATCATCACACAGCGGGCGCACGCCGGAATAAGTCCAGACGATATCTTCACGGCTGAGCGTGTTTTTAAAATGCGCGTTATAGGCAGTCAGCAGGTAGTTAATTTCGTTGTCATCAATATGGGCATCTTGCGGGTTGCCCTGATATTCCACGTCGGTAGTGCCAATAATAGAAAACTCATCCATCCATGGGATCACGAACACGATGCGCTTATCTTCGTTTTGCAGAATGTAAGCCTGCTTCTGATTGTGCACGCGCGGCACCACAATATGGCTGCCTTTAATCAGGCGGATGCCGTATGGCGAAGGCAGCTGCAGGCCATCGTCAAAGAAGTTTTTCACCCACGGGCCGGTGGCATTCACCAGGCCGCGAGCGTGCCAGCTAAGGGTTTCACCAGTATCGATATCCTGCGCTTCAACAACCCACAGGCCGTTTTCACGCCGAGCACGGGTTACGCGAGTACGGGTTTTCACCTCGCCACCTTCGCGCGTCACCATTTGCGCATTCGCCAGAACCAGGCGCGCATCGTCCACCCAACAGTCAGAATATTCGAAACCGCGCACGATATTCGGTTTAAGCACCGAATCTGCACCAAAACGCAAACCGCTGGATGCCGGCAAGCTGGTGCGCTTGCCGAGATGGTCGTACATAAACAAACCAATACGAATCATCCATGCCGGACGTAAATGAGGACGATGGGGCAGACGAAAGCGCATAGGGAAGGCAATATGGGGCGCCATATTCAGCAGCACTTCGCGCTCGGCTAAGGCTTCACTCACCAGACGAAACTCGTAATGCTCCAGATAGCGCAGGCCTCCGTGGATAAGCTTCGAGCTTTGTGAAGAGGTGGCGCTGGCTAAATCCTGAGCTTCAAGCATTAACACGGATAAACCACGGCCTGCGGCGTCAGCGGCGATACCTGCCCCGTTGATTCCTCCGCCAATCACAATCAGATCTTTAGTTTCCATGCTGCCCCCACCCACTTTCGTTAAAGTTCAAATATGTTCGTTATCGCTCATACTAGCAAGAGTACACGCGCTTTGTAACGAAAAAAAAACATTACTGCGTGATACAGATAACATAATGGCGTTAATATCAGCGGCCTGAGGGGAGATTCCCTTAATATGGCACCAGCCGATTGAATAAAGCGATGAGCAAATCCATGGAAACTTTTGAGTGTATTGGTGTGGAAGAAGCGCACCAGAAACTGCAGCAAAAACAGGCAGTGTTAGTTGATATCCGCGATCCGCAGAGCTTTGCGATGGGCCACACCCCGGGCGCATTCCATCTGACGAACGATCGTTTAGTTGCCTTTATGCAGCAAACCGATTTCGAAACGCCGGTGATGGTGATGTGCTACCACGGCAACAGCAGCAAAGGCGCGGCGCAGTATCTGCTGCAACAGGGCTATGAGCAGGTATATAGCGTCGATGGCGGCTTTGACGCATGGCATCGCCATTTCCCGGCAGAAGTGACGCACGGCGCTTCTTAGCAATCGGGAAATCGCAGCGTTGCAGTTATACTGCTTCCCTTTGTCTGGATTTGGCTGAAACTTTATGATCATGATTACCTCGTTTGCCAACCCGCGAGTCGCGCAGGCCTTTGTCGACTATATGGCGACGCAGGGGATTATCCTCACCATCCAACGGCATGAGCAAAGTGATATCTGGCTGGCAAATGACAGCCAGGAAGCGCGCGTTCGTGCGGAGCTTGAACTCTTCCTTGCTAACCCTGGTGATGCGCGTTATCTGGCTGCAAGCTGGAATACCGGCCATACCGGCAGCGGTTTGCACTACCAGCGCTATCCTTTCCTCGCCACCATTACGCAGAAAGCAGGCCCGTTCACTATGGTTATCATGGCCGCCTGCGTGTTGGTGTACCTGATGATGCAGGTGATGGGCGACCGCGCGGTGATGGTATGGCTCGCCTGGCCATATAAAGAGAGTTTGCACTATGAACTGTGGCGCTATTTCAGCCATGCGTTGATGCACTTTTCTATTATGCATATCGCGTTTAACCTGCTGTGGTGGTGGTATCTCGGCGGCCCGGTGGAAAAGCGCCTGGGCTGCGGTAAACTCATTACCTTAACGCTGGTTTCCGCGCTGCTGAGCGGCTTCGTGCAGGCGAAATTCGGCGGCCCGCTGTTTGGTGGCTTATCGGGTGTGGTATACGCATTAATGGGCTATGTCTGGCTGCGTGGGGAACGTGACCCCGACAGCGGCATCTATATGCAGCGCGGCCTGTTAGGCTTTGCAGTATTGTGGATTGTGATAGGATTTTTCGATGTTTTAGGCATGTCTATCGCCAATGCAGCCCATATCACCGGTCTGGTGGTTGGTCTGGCGATGGCGCTGGTTGACACTTTGCATGCGCGAAAACGAACATAGCCTTTCAGGAGAGTAAAACAGCGTGAAGCAAACACAACGTCATGACGCGATCGTCGAACAGGTTAAAAAACAGGGCTATGTCAGCACAGAAGAGTTAGTCGAGCAGTTTGCGGTTAGCCCGCAAACTATTCGCCGCGATCTCAACGATCTGGCTGACCAGAACCTGATCATGCGCCATCACGGAGGTGCCGCACTTCCTTCCAGTTCCGTGAATACGCCGTGGCACGACCGTAAAGCCACGCAAACGGCAGAAAAAGAGCGTATCGCCCAAAAGGTCGCCAGCCAGATCCCTGACGGCGCCACGCTGTTTATTGATATCGGCACCACGCCGGAAGCGGTCGCTCATGCGTTGCTAAACCACAGTAAGCTGCGCGTGGTGACGAATAACCTGAACGTGGCGAATACGCTAAAGGTGAAAGAAGACTTCCGCATTATTCTGGCCGGTGGCGAATTACGCAGCCGCGACGGCGGCATTATCGGCGAAGCGACGCTGGATTTTATCTCTCAGTTCAGGCTGGATTTCGGCATTCTGGGGATCAGCGGCATTGACAGCGATGGCTCGCTGCTGGAGTTTGATTACCATGAGGTTCGCACCAAACGTGCGATTATTGATAATTCACGCTGCGTGATGCTGGTGGTCGATCACTCTAAATTTGGCCGTAACGCGATGGTCAACCTGGGCAGTATTAGCCTTGTCGATCAGGTTTATACCGATGCGATGCCACCGCCAGGCGTGATGCAGGTGATTGCCGAAAATAATGTGCTGCTGGAATTATGCTAAAACAATCCTCACCCGACCCTCTCCCTGAGGGTCGGGTGAGGGGAAAATTACAATCTCACCGGCTTGATATGCCAAATCTCATCGGCGTATTCCTGAATCGTTCTGTCAGACGAGAAATACCCCATATTGGCAATATTGTGCATGGTGCGAATCGTCCACTCTTCCGGCTGGCGATACAGCTCATCCACCCTGTCCTGGCAATCCACATAGCTGCGGTAATCTGCCAGCACCTGATAGTGGTCGCCAAAATTAATCAGTGAATCCAGCAGGTCGCGGTAGCGCGTGGGTTCGCCGGGGCTGAACATCCCTGCGCCAATTTGCGTCAGCACCTGGTGAAGCTCTTCATCCTGCTCATAATATTCACGCGGCTGATAGCCGTTGCGCCGCAGCGTTTCCACCTCTTGCGCCGTATTACCGAAGATAAAGATATTATCCGCCCCAACATGCTCCAGCATTTCGACGTTTGCCCCATCGAGCGTGCCAATGGTCAGCGCGCCGTTGAGGCCGAATTTCATGTTACTGGTGCCGGATGCCTCGGTGCCCGCCAGCGAGATCTGCTCGGAGAGATCCGCCGCCGGAATGATGATCTGCGCAAGGCTGACGCTGTAATTTGGGATAAACACCACTTTCAGCCGATCTTTCACTAGCGGATCGTTGTTGATCACCTGCGCCACATCGTTGATCAAATGAATGATGTGTTTTGCCATGTAATAGGCCGACGCCGCTTTACCGGCAAAGATATTCACGCGCGGCACCCAATCAGCGGTGGGATCGGCCTTAATCCGGTTGTAGCGCGTAATCACATGCAGCACGTTCATTAGCTGGCGCTTGTACTCATGAATACGTTTGATTTGCACATCAAATAACGCGTTAGGGTTGACCACCACGTTCAGCTGCTGGCCGATATAACCTGCCAGACGCTTCTTGTTGGCAAGCTTCGCCTTACGCACATCCTGATGCACCGTCGGGTAATCAATATGCTGTTTGAGATCGTTAAGCTGGCTAAGATCGGTACGCCAGGTGCGGCCAATGTTTTCATCCAGCACTTCTGAAAGCGGCGGGTTCGCCAGCGCCAGCCAGCGACGCGGCGTCACGCCGTTGGTTTTATTACAAAAACGCATCGGGAAAATGGCGGCAAAATCGGCAAATAGCGACTGCACCATCAGATTCGAGTGCAGCTCAGACACGCCGTTGACTTTGTGGCTGACCACTACCGCAAGCCATGCCATACGCACTTTACGCCCATTCGATTCATCAATAATCGAAGTACGCCCCAGCAGCGCGGTATCGTTTGGGTGCTGCTCCTGAAGGGTTTTCAGGAAGTAGTCGTTAATTTCAAAGATGATCTGCAAATGGCGCGGCAGGATTTTACCTAACATATCCACCGGCCAGGTTTCCAGCGCCTCGCTCATCAGCGTGTGGTTGGTGTAAGAGAAGACCTGGCAGGTCACCTCAAACGCCTCTTCCCAGCTGAATTTGTGCTCGTCGATAAGTAAACGCATCAGCTCGGGGATCGCTAACACCGGGTGGGTGTCATTGAGGTGGATGGCGATTTTGTCCGCCAGATTGGCATAGGTTTTATGCAGCTGATAATGGCGGCTGAGAATGTCCTGCACGGTAGAGGAAACCAGGAAATACTCCTGGCGCAACCGCAGCTCACGGCCGGAATAGGTCGAGTCATCCGGGTAAAGCACGCGTGAGACGTTTTCCGAATGATTTTTATCTTCTACCGCCGCGAAGTAATCGCCCTGGTTAAACTTACCGAGGTTAATTTCGCTACTCGCCTGCGCATTCCACAGACGCAGCGTGTTAGTGGCATCGGTATCGTAGCCCGGGATTATCTGGTCATATGCCACCGCCAGAATTTCTTCGGTTTCTAGCCAGCGGAATTTTTTACCTTCCAGCTGCACACGCCCGCCAAAGCGCACGGTGTAGCGCGTGTTGTGGCGCTTAAATTCCCACGGGTTGCCGTATTCGAGCCAGTAGTCCGGGGACTCTTTCTGGCGGCCATCAACGATGTTCTGTTTAAACATGCCATAGTCATAGCGAATACCGTAACCGCGCCCGGGCAAACCGAGCGTTGCCATTGAGTCAAGGAAACAGGCGGCGAGACGACCAAGCCCGCCATTGCCGAGGCCGGGGTCGTTCTCTTCGTCAATCAACTCTTCAAGATCGAGCCCCATCTCTTCCAGCGCATTTTTGACATCTTCATAAATACCTAATGAAAGCAGCGCGTTAGAAAGCGTGCGGCCAATCAAAAACTCCATCGACAGATAGTAAACCTGGCGAACTTCCTGGGAAAGCTGAGCGCGGTTTGAACGCAGCCAGCGTTCTACCAGGCGGTCACGAACCGCAAATAATGTGGCGTTAAGCCACTCATGCTTATTGGCAATAGCCGGGTCTTTCCCAACCGTAAACATCAGCTTATAGGCAATTGAATGCTTTAAAGCCTCAATACTGAGCGTCGGTGAAGCATAGGAAAAGGGTGCGTTCATATCAGTGATTCCTGGTGGATGTCTACAGCAAACGTTGATACAGATCGCGGTAGGAATGCGCCGCTACCTGCCAGCTAAAATCCATGCTCATTGCCTGACGCTGAACAAACCGCCACAGCGAAGGGCGAGACCACAGCACGAAGGCGCGCCGAATCGCTCTTAACAGCGACCAGGCATTACTGTCTTCAAACACGAATCCACTGGCGATGCCGTCAGCCAGATTTTCCAGCGAGCTATCCGATACCGTATCGGCCAGCCCGCCGGTACGCCGCACCAGCGGTAAGGTGCCGTACTTCAGGCCATATAGCTGCGTCAGACCGCAAGGCTCAAAACGGCTAGGCACCAGAATCACATCTGCCCCGCCCATAATGCGGTGCGAGAAGGCTTCGTGATAACCAATTTGCACCCCAACCTGCCCGGGATGCTCCGCCGCCGCCGCCAGGAAACCTTCCTGCATCACGGGATCCCCCGCGCCCAATAGCGCCAGCTGCCCACCTTGTTCCAGCAGCCCAGGCAACGCCTCCAGCACCAAATCCAGCCCTTTCTGGCTGGTCAAGCGGCTCACCACCGCAAACAGCGGCGCTTTGTCGTTCACCTTCAGCCCCATTGCCACCTGCAGCTGGCGCTTGTTCTCGGCCTTTTCTTCCAGCGTGTCGCGGGTATAACGCGAAGCCAGCAGCAGATCGTGGGCCGGGTCCCAAATTTTTTCGTCCACGCCATTGAGGATGCCGGACAGCCGGCCTTCACGGTGACGCTGGCGCAACAGCCCTTCCATACCGTAAGCAAACTGTGGCTCGGTTATCTCACGGGCATAGGTCGGGCTGACCGCGGTAATATGATCGGCATAGTAAAGGCCCGCTTTCAAGTACGAAATTTGACCGTTGAACTCCAGGCCATTCATGTCGTAGAACGACCAGGGCAGGTCAATTTCATTCATATGATGGGCATAAAACAGCCCCTGGTAAGCCAGGTTGTGAACGGTAAACACCGACTTTGCCGGGCGGCCGCGAGCCTCCAGATACGCTGGCACCAGACCCGCATGCCAGTCGTGGGCATGCACAATATCCGGGCGCCAGAAGGGGTCCAGACCACACGCCATCTCGGCGCCGACCCAGCCCAACAGTGCGAATCGGTGCACGTTATCGGTGTAGGCAAACTGATGGGTATCGTGATAGGGGCTACCCGGGCGGTCGTATAAATGCGGAGCGTCAATCAGGTAAATCCCCACGCCGTTGAAGTGGCCGTATAACAAAGTCATATGACCGGCGAAGGTGTCACGCTGTGCAACAACCTGCGCATCAACAATGCCACGACGGATATCCGGGAATGCAGGCAGCAGGACTCTCGTCTCAACACCTCCTGCAATTTGTGCCGCCGGTAATGCCCCCAGCACATCCGCCAGGCCGCCCGTTTTCAGCAGTGGAAAGATTTCAGAACATACATGTAAGACCTGCATTATCGCTCCCGTGTGGCAAGTCGTGGCGCGCTCTTTAATAAACTTCAGATACGCCAAACGATAAAATTACAACGCGCAGCCATTGCCGCGCGAAGGTCAACCCCATACTTAACCAGGCAGTTTCGCCAGCATCTCCCGCGTGACCAAAACAATGCCTTCTTCAGAGCGGTAAAAACGGCGCGCATCTTCTTCGGCGTTTTCCCCCACCACCATGCCTTCTGGAATGACGCAGGCGCGGTCGATAATGCAACGGCGCAGGCGACATGAGCGCCCGACTTTGACATCCGGCAGCAATACTGAAGAATCAATGTTGCAAAATGAGTTGATGCGCACGCGCGGGAACAGCACCGACTGCACCACCACCGAACCGGAAATAATGCAGCCGCCGGAAACCAGCGAGTTCAGCGTCATACCGTGGCTGCCCGAGCGGTCCTGGACAAACTTCGCCGGAGGCAGCGGCTCCATATGAGTGCGGATCGGCCATTGCTGGTCGTACATATCCAGCTCGGGAGTGACAGAGGCAAGGTCAAGATTGGCTTTCCAGTAAGCTTCCAGCGTCCCGACATCGCGCCAGTACGGCTCGGCATCCGGGTCCGACTGCACGCAGGAAAGCGGAAATGGGTGCGCAAAGGCCTCACCCGATTTCATGACGTACGGAATGATGTCCTTCCCGAAGTCATGGCTTGAGGCGTCGTCTTTGTCGTCGGCTTCCAGCAGTTCGTACAGATAATCGGCGTCGAAAACGTAAATCCCCATGCTGGCAAGTGCCCTACTATCGTCACCCGGCATCGATGGCGGGTTAGCCGGTTTTTCCACGAATTCGATAATTTTCTCTTCGCTATCCACCGCCATGACGCCAAACGCCGACGCCTCATGGAGCGGCACCGGCATACATGCCACGGTGCAGCGCGCGCCTTTCTCCACATGGTCAATCAACATGCGCGAGTAGTCTTGCTTGTAGATATGATCGCCCGCGAGGATCACCACGTACTCCGCCTTATAGCGGCGAATAATATCGAGGTTTTGCGTCACCGCATCCGCCGTACCGCGATACCAGTTTTCGCCGTGCACCCGCTGCTGCGCGGGGAGCAAATCCACAAACTCATTCATCTCTTCGCTGAAAAACGACCAGCCGCGCTGGATATGCTGCACCAGCGTATGCGACTGATATTGCGTGATCACGCCGATGCGGCGAATCCCCGAGTTAATGCAGTTCGACAGGGCGAAATCAATGATGCGGAACTTGCCGCCAAAGTGGACCGCAGGTTTGGCACGTGTCGCGGTTAAATCTTTTAATCGGGTGCCGCGCCCACCGGCCAGAATCAGGGCGACAGATTTATTCGGCAGCTGTCTTGCCAACATCAAAGGATCGTTCTTATCAAGCCTAACCATGACTGACTCCTTTTTTATGCCTTCTGGAATACGCAGACTCCATGCGCAGGACCATGCCATACAACCGTCACCACCGGGTTATCCTCACCGGCAAACGGAGGAATAGCGCGCCACTCCCCTGCGGGTAACACGATGTCGGCCACTTCTTCGGTGGCGTTAATCGTAATCAGCCAACGTTGTGAAAGCTGGATTTGCAGGCGATGAACGCCGTTTTCCCACTCGTCAGCACTCAGAGGCTGAGCCTCTTTATTCCACCAGCAGACATTGCCATCTCCTTCTTCCCACCAGGCGTTCCGGGTTAATGCCGGAATGGTCTTGCGTAGATGAATCAATGCTGCGGTAAATGTGGTCAAGCCATCGTTACCGTGCTCCCAGTCAAGCCATGTCAGCTGGTTGTCCTGGCAGTAAGCGTTATTATTCCCGTGCTGGCTGTGGCCATGTTCATCACCGGCCAGCAGCATCGGCGTTCCCTGAGAAAGCAGTAACAATGTCAGCAGGGCGTGCACGCTGTCGCGCCGCCGTTCCTTGATATACAGGGAGGCTTCCAGCCCTTCGAAGCCATAGTTGTTGCTGTAGTTATTGTTGGTGCCATCACGGTTGTCTTCACCGTTCGCTTCATTGTGTTTGTGGTTGAAGCTGACACAATCACGTAGCGTGAAACCATCGTGCGCGGTGATTAAATTGATGCTGGTTGAAGGGCGACGTTCGCCACGACGATATACATCGCTTGAACCGGCAAAGCGGCAGGCGAATCCCCCTAACGATAGATCTTGCCGCAGCCAGAAACGCCGCATGCCATCACGAAAATGGTCATTCCATTCAGCAAATAACGGCGGGTAATTGCCAACCTGATAGCCGCCGGCACCGATATCCCAGGGCTCCGCAATCAGTTTTATTTGCGCCAGAACCGGATCGTTTTTGATCGCTTCAAACAGCGGCGCATCCTGGCGGAACTCCGGGGTGCGCCCCATAACAGACGCCAAATCAAAGCGAAAACCGTCCACGTGCAGGCTGTCAACCCAGTAACGCAGGCAATCCACGACCTGGGCCACTACCCCCGGCATACTCAAATTCAAGGTATTACCGCACCCGGTCCAGTTCTGGTAATCGCCGTTATCCATTAACCAATAATAGCTACGGTTGTCGATTCCGCTCAGAGAAAGGGTTGGGCCATCGAGGTCCAGCTCTGCACTGTGGTTGAGCACAATGTCGAGGATCACTTCTATTCCCGCCTCGTGCAGCGCTTTAATCGCAGCGCGCAGCTCATTGGCGGCACGACACGGATCGTGATTAACCGCGTAATAACCTTCGACAGCGTAGATAGCGCGCGGGTTGTAACCCCAGTAGTTGCTCAACCCCAAATGGGCAACGCGCGGCTCGCTGACAAAATGCGCCACCGGCAGCAGTTCCAGCGCCGTAATCCCCAGGCGTTTGAAGTAAGCAATCATCACCGGGTGGCCGAGCGCCGCATAAGTGCCGCGCAGGGCTGCTGGAATTCCGGGATGAAGCAACGTTAAGCCGCGGACATGCGCCTCATAAATGACCGTGTCGCCCCACGCGGTGCGCGGAGGTTTATCATCCTCCCAGTCGAACTTATCCTGCACCACCACACATTTCGCCATATGAGGGGCGCTATCTTCCAGATTGGGTTCATGGTAGCCGCCGTGGAGATGGGGGTGATTATCGACCCCGCCCACCACGACACGAGCGCAGGGATCGAGCAGCAGTTTCGCCGGATTAAAACGATGGCCGTTTTGCGGCTCCCACGGCCCATGAACCCGATAACCATATTTCAGGCCAGGCTTTGCGCCTGGCAAATAACCGTGCCAGATATCGCCAGTACGCACCGGCAAATCGTAGCGTTGCTCATGACCCTGCTCGTCAAAAACACAGAGTTCGACTTTATGAGCATGGGCGGAAAACAGGGTGAAGTTCACCCCTTTCCCATCATAAAACGAGCCGTAAGGCGCGGAGTTTCCGGCGGTAAGCTGCGTCATTCAGCCTCCCGAACCAGCCAAATCGTGGAGAGCGGCGGCAGCGTCAGGCTCAGGGAGTTCTCACGCCCGTGGCTTGGGATCGCATCGCTGTTAACCGCACCACTGTTCCCGGCGTTGCTGCCGTGATAGTGCATCGAGTCAGTGTTCAGCTCTTCGCGCCAGCGGCCTGGCTGGTTAATGCCGAAGCGATAGTTGTAGCGCGGCACCGGCGTGAAATTACTGGCAACGATAATTTCATTCCCTTTCGCATCCCGGCGCACAAAGATAAACACCGAATTCACGTTGTCTTCAACCACCAGCCATTCAAAGCCGTAGCTGTCAAAATCCAGCTCGTGCATTGCAGCGTGATGGCGATAAGAGTGGTTTAAATCGCGGACAAGCCGTTTTACGCCGTGGTGCCAGTTATCGCCGCCTTCCAGCAGGTGCCAGTCGAGGCTGCTGTCGTGATTCCACTCGCGCCCCTGGGCGAATTCGTTCCCCATAAACAGCAACTTTTTGCCGGGGAATGCCCACATCCAGCCGTAATACGCGCGCAGGTTGGCAAATTTCTGCCAGGCGTCACCCGGCATGCGGTCAAGAATGGATTTTTTGCCGTGCACTACTTCGTCGTGCGACAACGGCAGCACGAAGTTTTCGGTGCTGTTGTACAACATACCGAAGGTCATTTTGTTGTGATGATACTGGCGGTACACCGGGTCGAGCTTCATGTAATCGAGCGTGTCGTGCATCCAGCCAAGGTTCCATTTAAACCAGAACCCCAGTCCGCCCATGGACGGTGGCCGTGAGACGCCGGCAAAGTCGGTTGACTCTTCGGCCATCGTCACCGCGCCGGGGGTTTGCTCGCCGATAATGCGATTGGTATTCCGCAGAAATTCAATCGCTTCGAGGTTTTCACGCCCGCCTTTATCGTTGGGTACCCACTCGCCAGGCTGGCGGCTGTAATCGCGGTAAATCATCGACGCCACCGCATCCACGCGCAGGCCGTCAATGCCGAAACGCTCAATCCAGTACAGCGCATTACCCACCAGGTAGTTGCTGACTTCACGCCGCCCGTAGTTGTAAATCAGCGTGTTCCAGTCCTGGTGGTAACCTTCGCGCGGGTCGCCGTGTTCATACAGCGCAGTGCCATCAAATTTTGCCAGGCCTGCGTCGTCGGTCGGGAAATGGCCCGGCACCCAGTCCAGCAGCACGTTCAAACCCGCGGCATGGGCGGTATTGATAAAGTAGCGAAAGTCTTCACGCGTGCCGAAACGGCGCGTTGGCGCGTATAAGCCCTGGGGCTGGTAGCCCCAGCTGCCATCGAACGGGTGTTCGTTAATCGGCAACAGTTCCAGGTGGGTAAAGCCCATCTCTTTCACGTAGGGCACCAGTTGGTCCGCCAGTTCACGGTAGCTGAGCCAGAAATTATTGTCGGCGTGGCGACGCCATGAACCGAGATGCACTTCGTAAATTGAAATCGGCTGGTCAAACCCGTTGGCGCGTTGGCGCGCCGGGCTTAACGTGGTTTTTTCCGGCAGGCCACAAATCAGCGAGGCGGTTTCCGGGCGCATCTGCGACTCAAACGCATACGGGTCGGCCTTCAGGCGCAAATGCCCGTCGGTATCAATCAGCTCGAATTTGTAGAGTTGACCGGGATGAGCACCAGGAATAAAGAGTTCCCAGATACCACTTTCACGGCGTAAACGCATCGGGTGGCGGCGACCATCCCAATAGTTAAACTGCCCAACGACGGAGACGCGGCGAGCGTTCGGAGCCCACACAGAGAAACGCGTGCCGGTCACGCCGTCCATCGTGTCGGCGTGTGCGCCGAGCGTTTCATAGGGGCGTAAATGCGTGCCTTCAGACAGCAGCCAGCTATCCACCTCCTGGATTAGCGGCCCAAAGCGATAAGGATCATCAATAAGATTTTCCTGGCCATGCCACATAACGGCCAGCTGATAACGAAAAGGATTTTTACGCCGGGGGATGACCCCGCAAAAGAAACCGCGTGAATCAATACACTCTAACTTGCCGACTTTTCCACCCGTTTTCGGGTCGATAATCCAGACTTCTGTCGCGTCAGGTAACAGGGCGCGAACTTCCAGCCCGGCTTCTGTTTTGTGCATTCCCAGCAAGGAGAAAGGATCAGCAAAATGACCCGTAATTAGCGCATTTATCACGTCTTTTTCTGGATGAACAGACATGGCATTGGTCCTGTTTTTTATCTCTCATCCCGGCGTTACGCTTAGCACGCGCGGGTGAAATTTATGTTGACCCAACAGGCAGCAATAAAATACCAACCCTGTAGCTGCTCTGCCCAACCTCCCATCATGGCGGTTACCTCCGCCCTGAATAAAGCATAGTCAACGCTCTGTTTTACTCCTGAAAATTAATCAACAACATTCATACACTCCATGTATGACGCGAAAAAAAAGGGGCTGCAATGCCCCTTTAGTGTGTAAGTGTAACTATGCGAGCAAGCGCAACATTCTGCGCAACGGCTCTGCAGCCCCCCACAAAAGTTGGTCGCCGACGGTGAAGGCGGAAAGGTATTCAGGCCCCATATTCAGCTTACGCAAGCGCCCAACTGGCGCAGCCAGGGTGCCGGTGACCGCCGCAGGCGTCAGTTCACGCATAGTGATATCGCGGTCGTTTGGCACCACTTTCACCCAATCGTTATGGGCGGCCAGCATCGCTTCGATGGTTGGCAGGGAAACGTCTTGTTTCAGCTTGATGGTGAACGCCTGGCTGTGGCAGCGCAGCGCGCCAACACGCACGCACAGGCCATCAACCGGAATAACGGTGCTGGTATTGAGGATTTTGTTGGTCTCCGCCTGGCCTTTCCACTCTTCGCGGGTCTGGCCGTTGTCGAGCTGCTTGTCGATCCACGGGATCAGGCTGCCAGCCAATGGCACGCCAAAGTTATCCGTTGGCAGGCTGCCGCTACGGGCAAGATCGGTGACTTTGCGTTCGATGTTCAAAATCGCGGAAGCAGGATCGGAAAGTTCGCTGGCAACGTGGCTATGCAGCTGGCCCATCTGGGTCAGCAGCTCACGCATATGGCGCGCACCGCCGCCGGATGCCGCCTGGTAAGTGGCAACAGAAACCCAGTCAACCAGGTCGTTGGCGAACAGGCCGCCAAGGGACATCAGCATCAGGCTGACGGTGCAGTTGCCGCCAACAAAGGTTTTCACGCCGTGGTTCAGGCCCTGCTCAATAACGTGCTGGTTTACCGGGTCGAGGATGATAATCGCATCATCTTTCATACGCAGTGAAGAGGCCGCATCAATCCAGTAACCTTGCCAGCCGCTTTCACGAAGCTTTGGATAGATTTCGTTGGTATAATCGCCGCCCTGACAGGTAATGATAATGTCCAGGGCCTTCAGCGCTTCCAGGTCATACGCGTCCTGCAACGTGCCGTTGTTCTGGCCGGCAAAAGACGGAGCCGCAAGGCCAAGCTGGGAAGTGGAGAAGAAAACCGGACGAATGGCGTCAAAGTCACGTTCCTCAACCATGCGTTGCATGAGAACGGAACCGACCATACCGCGCCAACCGATAAAACCAACATTTTTCATAGCGACTAATCCTGCGAAGATGTATGCGTTGTATGCATTAACTGAAAACAGCCCTCACATTACAAAATGCTGCCAAACTCGCAAGTGAAATTAATCAATGATCCGCAAGCTATTAGAAATACAACTTATTAGAGACCAACATTCATGACCGAAATCATCTCTGCGGCAGTTTTGTTAATCCTGATTATGGACCCGTTGGGAAACCTGCCGATTTTTATGTCGGTGCTCAAGCACACGGAGCCGAAGCGCCGCCGGAAAATCATGATCCGCGAGCTGCTGATTGCGCTGGCATTAATGCTGGTTTTCCTGTTTGCCGGGGAAAAAATTCTCGCGTTCCTTAACCTGCGCGCAGAGACGGTTTCTATCTCTGGCGGGATTATTTTGTTCCTGATTGCGATAAAAATGATTTTCCCGGGCCAGGAAGGCAGCGCTACCGGCCTGCCTGCGGGTGAAGAACCCTTTATTGTGCCGCTGGCGATCCCGCTGGTTGCCGGGCCGACACTGCTGGCAACGTTAATGCTGTTATCGCACCAGTATCCGAACCAGATGAGTCATTTAGTGATAGCGCTGCTGCTGGCCTGGGGCGGCACCGTGGCGATTTTGCTGCAATCGTCGCTGTTCTTGCGCCTGCTGGGTGAGAAAGGCGTGAATGCGCTGGAGCGTTTAATGGGGCTGGTGCTGGTGATGCTGGCAACGCAAATGTTCCTTGATGGGCTGCGGATTTGGATGAAGGGTTAAATTTTTAGTCCCTTCTCCCTCAGCTGTCTCTTGAGCAAAAGATCTGATCAAGAGACAGCCCACAGGGAGAGGGGAAAGACCCATTAAAGCTCGATAACCAATCCCGCCTCGTGCGAATCCGGCGTAATCACCACACCCTGCTCGCCCGCAGCGCTCTTACCTTGCTTCACCCCTTTCACGTTACCGATATTGCGCAGACACAGCGTCCAGTCTTTCGCCTGACCTTCGCCCTGCACGGTTAGCGTACTGCCTTCGCGCTTAACTTGCAGTTTGAAGATGACCGAACCGTCTGCCGCTGGAACTTCACAAAGCGCCTCGCGGCCATCATCCAGATTAAACAGCTGGAATGCCGTCCCTTCATGCCACGCATAATCCGGTTTCTGGTCGTTATTGCCCAGCGCTAACAGCGTGTTGTCACGCACATACACCGGCAGGCTCAGGAAATCATGCTGCTGTTTATGCCAGCGGCTGCCCTGTGCTTCGTGGTTGGTAAGCAGGTGCGTCCAGCGGCCTTCCGGCAGATAAAACTGCACGTCGCCCGCCTCGCTAAACACCGGTGCAACCATCACGGAATCGCCCAACATGTACTGGCGGTCGAGATAATCGCAGCCCGGATCGTCCGGGAACTCCAGCATCATGGCGCGCATCATCGGCGTACCGAACTCTGCGGCCTGCGCCGCCTGACGGTACAGATACGGCATCATGCGTGATTTCAGCTGCGTGAAGTGGCGCACCACGTCGCAGGCTTCGTCGTCGTAAGCCCATGGCACACGGTAAGATTTGCTGCCGTGCAGGCGACTATGGCTGGAAAGCAGCCCGAACGCGCACCAGCGTTTGTAGACGTGCGCCGGAGCGGTATTTTCAAAGCCGCCGATATCGTGGCTCCAGAAGCCAAAGCCGGACATGCCGAGTGACAGGCCGCCGCGCAGGCTTTCCGCCATTGATTCGTAGTTGGCGTAGCAGTCGCCGCCCCAGTGAACCGGAAATTGTTGTGCACCAACGGAGGCTGAACGGGCAAACAGCACCGCTTCTTCGTCGCCCAGCTCTTGCCTGAGCACGTTCCACACCAGCTCGTTATAGATGAACGCGTAATGGTTGTGCATTTTCTGCGGGTCGGAACCATCGTGCCACACCACATCCGTTGGAATGCGCTCGCCGAAGTCAGTTTTGAAGCAGTCCACCCCCATGCGCACCAGGCGTTTCAGGTGCCCCGCATACCATTCACACGCCGCCGGGTTAGTAAAATCAACAATCCCCTGCCCCGGCTGCCATTTGTCCCACTGCCACACCGCACCGTTCGGGCGTTTGAGCAGATAGCCTTTTTCCATCCCCTCGCGGAACAGCGGGGATTTCTGGCCGATGTATGGATTGATCCACACGCAGATTTTCAGGCCACGCGCTTTCAGGCGTTTCAACATGCCTTCCGGATCGGGGAACGTCACCGGGTCCCACTCAAAATCGCACCACTGGAAAGCCTTCATCCAGAAACAGTCGAAATGGAAAACATGTAGCGGCAGATTACGTTCAGCCATACCGTCGATAAAACTGTTTACCGTTGCTTCATCGTAATTGGTAGTGAAGGATGTGGTGAGCCACAGACCAAACGACCACGCTGGCGGCAGCGCCGGGCGGCCCGTAAAGCGGGTGTAACGGTCAAGCACCGCTTTCGGCGTTGGGCCATCAATCACGAAATATTCAAGATATTCACCTTCTACGCTGAATTGTACTTTGGAAACTTTTTCAGAACCCACTTCAAAAGAGACGCATTCAGGATGATTCACCAACACGCCGTAGCCGCGGTTAGTGAGGTAGAACGGAATATTTTTATAGGATTGCTCGGTGCTGGTGCCGCCGTCACGGTTCCAGGTTTCCACCGTCTGGCCGTTTTTCACCAGCGCGGTAAAGCGCTCGCCCAGACCGTAAACCGTTTCACCAACGCCCAAATCCAGGCGCTCGAACATATGCGTGTTACCAGTATTACCGTCCTGCACATAACCGTTGTTTTTCACCGCGCTGCCGGTGATGCGCACGCCGTCACGCAGGAAATCCAGCGCCCAGCTGTTGCCTTTCGTCACGCGCACGCTCAGGCTACCGCTTTTCAGCTCGGCAAATGCGTCGGTGTTCTGCATTTGGGTTTTTACATCGCTCAACACATTGAGCGGATAATGCGGGCCTTTATTTTCCACGCCCTGGAAATGCTCAATACGCACCCCGACCACGCCTTCCTGCGGCGAGAAAAAGCGCAGCGTAAACAGCGGGGTATCAAGCTGCCCGGCGCGTTCGCTCACATCTTTCATGCCCGCGTACACCACCATCTCATTACCCTGCTGCTCCACATCGAAAACCTGCACCGGGTGGATAAGCGCTAAACCGGGCTGAATCAGCCAGTTACCGTCACTAATTTTCATTCTGCTGCCCTCTGGTTACTGGATTTTTTTGCAGGCGACGTGGCAGAGAAACGGAAGCACGCCTGCCAAAAATGACCGTGAAAAATTCATCAGCTATGGTTTTAAATCATCCAAAGGGGAGCGGGAATTGTGGAATCTCGTTATCAGATTACGTTTCTTGATAACTGTGAGCGGAGTCGCTCAATGGAGGGGGTCAGAAGTGCTAAACGCGAGGTTGGTGCGCCTATTAATTGATCGTGCTAATAGTATTTGCAGAATCATTGAGTAAAGGGAAAAGCATTGTTTGGTAAGCGGAAGAAACCAGGTATACTGCGCACCGCCTCCATGTAGCAATCGAGGCAAGGAAGATCGTCGTCTCCGGTGAGGCGGCTGGACTTCAAATCCAGTTGGTGCCGCCAGCGGTGCCGGGCAGGTTCAACTCCTGTGATCTTCCGCCACTCATTGTCCGAACACATCCGAAAAAGTCTTTTAAAATCATTAAATTCATTAAGTTATCTCACCTCACCGTCCGTGTAAGTCCGAGACAATCGCCATAAATCCGTGAAAAATATGTATAGTATTGTGTATAAAATTTTTATACACATCATTCACTTATACACATGCCCCTTCTGACCGGCTATCTTGCGGGAGGTATGCAGCACGCGCAGGATACGCACCCGCTCTTTTTCGGCAACGTAGACGATGATGAACGGGAAGTGAGGCACCACAAGCTTACGTTGGCTCTCTGAGCGTCCGGCCTTCACCCCGGCAAGCGGGTTTTCTGTCAGGATAGTCGTCATGCCCGCCAGACGGTCATCGGCGGCGATAGCCACCATCGCACCCGCCTCGCGGTTCAGGTACAGGAAGATGTTTTCTCTGTCGGCCTGAGCGCGTTTTTCCCACTCAACCCTGATGGTCACAGCTTGCCCCGCATGGCCTGTTGTTTCAGCGTATTCATCCGGCTTTCCATATCATCATTGCTGATGTACTCGCCTTCACCTGCATCATGACGCCTGAACGCCTGGACTATCCGCTCTTCCAGCCAGCCTTCATGTTCACTGCTCTGATAGCGACGCTCTTCTGCTGCCAGTTCTTCGGCTCGCTGGCGCATCAGCTCTGTCAGGCTCATCTGCTGGCGCTCTGCTGCCTGCATCGCCAGCCGTTTGGTTTCTTCGTCGATACGGAAGTGGATGGTACTGCTCATCGTCATAACCTCACGTGGTGTCAGTTGTGTTGTCATTATGATAATTATCCTCCGGGTTGTCATCCGGGATTTGCGCTTCCCGCTCTGCCGGGTGTATCGTTGCATGAACAGCCTGTAACGCCCGCACCGACACCTGCATATATATCTGCGTTGATTCGACGCTGGTATGACCCGGCATCACCTGTATCCAGCGCAGGTCTGCACCATTCTCCAGCATCTGCGTCGCCATCGCATGACGGAACAGGTGACAGCTTCCATGGAGCTATTCACCATGAACAATGCGCCACTGAAATGACCACCTATTACAGCCGCACGCCCAGCCTGCACCTCAAGGGTGACTGGCTGGAAGAGGCAGGATTTAGGACGGATACGCCGGTTACCATTGCTGTAGAGCGGGGGCAACTGGTGATCCGGCCTGCTGAGTGACTGATAAAAAGATCCCGGCTCGGTGGCCGGGATTCTTGTTATTTCTTAGGGTAATTATAGTGTTCGGGTATTTGATAATCTTCCGGGATCGCTGGTAATTTAATCTCTTCAGACCAACCAACCTTTTCAATGTCTTCAAATATATTTAAAAAGAAATTCGACAAGTTAAGCGAGAAAAGTCGTGCCATAACTAAAGCATACTTAGCAGTCACAAGATCCTTTTCCTTAAGTGCATTTGTTAAGAGATCTAGCTCAATCTGTAATTTAGCCAACTCGTCACGTAGCTCTTTATCCAGATCCAAATGGTAATCAATGCTCCACTCATCATCAGCAAAGTCGATATTGCTTTCAGCTAATCCTGCCAGCATTCGGACTGCATTTTTAATCTTGTTGATATCTGTCATTTCAACTTCCTTCCTAAAGCTGCATCAGTTTTAGACTGATTGAGATTACCATCAAGGTTTACAACTGCTTTAAAATTCCCTCTCTTATCAAAAACTTCAATATGGTTTTTATGTTGACCATCCAGATAAAATTGATCACCTTTCTTAATATACTCACCGACATCACCAGTAGCTTTATATACACTCTGGCCTTGATATTGTTGGCTTGATTTTTGAGCTGTATTTTTTATTTCGCTACCAAATCCTGGTTGTTTCAGAAATTCATTCATGTTCCCTACGGCGCCTTTATTCGGCTGGTATTTCCCAATACCACCAGTAACCGCAGCCATCGCAGCCCCAGCAAGGAGCTCTGCCTGCTGTGGATCGATATCATAGCGACTCTGTAACTGTTGAGCGAACTCGGTACTGGTGACAACACCTTCCGCTTCCATCTGCTGCGCAAGTAATGAAGACATATCATTCTTCATCGACCACGGCACGTCATCACCGAGTACTCGGTCTATCGCTTCGCGAACCAGCATGCTGCTGCCTGCAACATCACCATAGTTTTGCTTACAGGCAGTTGGATCAGTTGAACAGACAGCGATCAACTCTTTTTGCTGCACCAGGCTTAGGTCTTCCATTTCCTTCACGATCTGACCACAGTCACCACGAGCCTCACAACCTTTAGCTTTAGCTGCAAAATCATCTATCTGTGTAGCGCTCAGATAGTTATTCTCCACCGCATTTTTACCGGCACTCGCCCCAGCCGCGGCTCCGGTTGTATCCCCGCCAGCAATACCGCCCGCCATTCCGGCTGAAATACTCGCCAGCGTACTGATGGTCTGTTTTTGATCTTCGGTGAGTTTGTCCACTCCCGGATAAAGCATACTGGCGATTGCTCGCGCCGCCAGTTCACCGGATGCAGCCCCCGCAGCGCCTGCCGCCGCACTGCTCCCCTGCAACGCTGCCACCGCACCACCTAATATTGCATGCGCAATAGCATTGACGGCAGGATCACCTTCTGTTGATTTCAATAGGTGAGCCAATTCAGGTGCAGATGCCCCTGCGATAGCACCGGCAATATTCCCGCCAGCCAGCCCTTGTAATGCAGTTGTCGCGGCCTGAATACCGCGCTGCATATCGCTACCGGTACCGTACTTTTCCATTTCATTTTTGTAGGCCTGCGTGTCACGCAGATTTGCAAGATACTCCTGGCGCTGTTCCTCTGTGACATTGGCTGGCAACGTAGCGCTCGATTCGCTTTTGGCTTTCTCCAGCGCATTAAGCTCACCCTGCGTCCGCGCAATGCCCGCTGCCTGGTTGCCGATATCACTGATAAGCCCGACTTCCTTCAGCCGGTTTTGCTCTTTTTCCTTGTCAAATATCGGACTGATGCTGTCGTTGGCATGTTCTGTGTCACGGCTGAGGTCAGCCACATCCTGCTTCTGATTATCTTTATCGCGCACCGTAATGGTGCCATTGGCCACCGCTGCCTGCGTGGTGCCTTCCGCATGCCCGCTGTTCCCCGCCGCAGAAATCATCCCGCCCGGCATATTGCCCTGGAAATTACCCCCAAAGCTGCCACCACCGCTGATACTGACGCCCGTGTGCTCAGTTTTGAAATCCGCTTCGTTATGCAGGTCACTGAAGCCCAGCGTCCCGGTGTCGAGGTGGTTCTTGTCCGCCGTTGCCGTAGAGGCGATGACCGCTCCGTCCAGTTGGGTATGGTTGCCGACGGTGATGTCGAAGCCACCGCTGCCCGCATACCATTGCTGTAGAGCGGGGCAACTGGTGATCAGACCTGCTGAGTAACAGGTAAAAAGCTCCCGGCTCATGATTTTGAGTCAGGAGCTTTATCATTCAACAGCGGTTGCTACATATTGTTCAATAATATGAACATCTTCAACATTACATTCTGGATAGATCCATTTTGCCCAGTTGTTGATAACCCACGTTGTACATAAACCAGGTCACTTTGTGCCTGTGCTATCTCTGCAGCAGTCGCTCCATTTTGCGCCATAAATTGCCCCAAAGTAGATGAAGCCTGACCAGAACTCATCATGCCGGATGGCAGACTTAGGTTATTATTCTCAACAACAACTTAGAATCCTTTTAATTTCAATAAACGAGCTATCCACATTCCGCCCCCGACAAAGCCTCCGACACTAAAACTAATCTTACAGAGCAGAAATATATTTTCCATAGTGAAATTCATTGGTATTCCTTTGAAAAATAAGAACAACAATTCTCCTGCCACGTATAAAATAATTGATGTCAAAAAAATAGACACAATACTTAATGTGATAAAAATAGCCAGGTGCAGAAACGTATTTTGCTTTCTCATTTTTTGCGATCCTCCTGAGAGGATTTCTGCTCTATATACTTCCCGCTGAGTTCAGAGCCCAAGCTACCACCGATATCACCCGCCATACCTGGAAAATAACTAGGTGTCATTTCTTTTGAAATCCCAAGTTCTCCCTTCACTTCAGTAAACTGTCTCAGACCAGCATTAAACTTAGGATCCCAGCCACCTTTCCACCAGTTTGCCCCGGCATTAACACCCCATGAAAGTCCTTTGCCAAGGCCATAACCAATACCCGAACCGACACCATTGATAAGCGCACCCGACAGCGGATCTTTGTTGTCAATCCAGTTACCCAGTGCACCACCTGCAGCATTCCAGCCCACTGTACCTGCCAGGCCATTACCCATGCTGAACACATTCACCCAGTCTGCAATGGCCGCATTAGCTGGGTCAATTGCGCCATCTACCCAGTAACTAGCCCCTGCATTAGCGCCAGCACCAAGTCCCCACATCACCTGAGCACTGCCAGGAAGCAGAGCCACTGTTCCTGTTGCCAGAGCCAGTCCTACCGCATCACGTTCATTTTTCGCTTTCTGACATGCGTTCCCGCCTGGATTATCAGAACAGCTCGCCATATCGACACCATGCTGACGTATCCATGCAGCCTGAGCATCTTCACTACCGCCGAGTAAGTTATTCTCCACCGTTATTTAATGGCTAATGAATATTATTAACCATGTTATATACGCCAGTCTTGATAGCCAAAGAAAAATCGCACCAAAGGATAGGTCTAATTTTGTCAAAAAAACCTTAATAAAAAAAATGGTTTTTCATCATCAATTAACCCTTGGTAAAAATATTTCCCATATAGTGCAAAGAGAAAAAATGACATTCCTCCAAATAAATTAGATATTAATGATAAATTATCAAACTCTCTTCGATATTCAGCTATCGCCGCCGCCACATACCCAAGAACAAGAAAAATCAATGCGCTGCTTGATAAAATATCACGTTTAAAAAACATATAATTAAAATAAAGCAAGGAATCCTTACCTACCTTAGTGCCGCCAAGATTTCTATAAACAAAAATAAAAAAACACACTCCCCACAGCAACAGCAACAATAGCAACATGAAGGATGATGCATTAAGAATAATATCATTTGAAATCATAGTGGTATATTTCCTTAGTGGAGTCACCGTTCAGATCTATTTTTTCATCATGAGAGCCAGTGGTAGAACCTGTAAAACCAATGCTTGGTCCAACAGAGAAAGAAAAGCCGATACCATCTTTTCCACCAGACATTCCTACAGAACCGGGACCAAAACCGATACTAGTTGAATAATCACGGTTTAAGTCGCCAAACACCCCTGGAAAATATGGACCAAAATCAATACCAACAGAAGCTCCAGCCTTAACACCAAACTCTTTGGTGTATCCTGTAGAAATAGAGAAGTAATCATTATTAACCTCAGCTCCTCCTTTCAGAGCAAGCCCCACGCCACCTGAAACTTCAACCTTTCCATTAGGTTTAACCTTATATTCAGTCCCCCAAGAAGGCCCTTCGCCAGTAGCAATTGTATTCAACCCTTCCTGAGTTTGTTCCTGCGTCAGATTATTGTCCACCGCATACTGATTCCATACAGCGTTAACCGCAACAGTATTGTCCATGCCCGTCCCGAAGCTGAGCGAGTTATTCTCAACAACAACTTAAAGCTTTCGATAGTAAAAAAACCATAAAATAAAACCTATCAATACTCCAGCAAGTCCCACTTTAAAATAGCTAAACAATTTATCAGAGAAAAACGATAGTATGTCTTTTCCGCCACCAATCCAGTAACCAAGCAGGCTGAATGACATTGTGATAATGAACAATGTAATAAAAAGGGCTGAACACATATAAAATAAAGCAATGAAAGATCTATATCTGCTATTCATCATTGCCCCGCCTCTTTACTCTTCAGAGCTTCATTCATCCCCTCTGTAAATCCTCCAGAAGCGGCAGCGTTCCCCGCATTACCTAAGATTGAAGGTAGAGAGTTTTGGGGTGCTGGTTTGGTTATCGTCCAGACGCCAGTCGGAACCCATTCGTACTGCTTCGATACTGGATTAAGCACTTTATCAGACTGAATTTTAATAATATTTCCCGCAGCGTAACCAACCGATGCACCCGCCTTACTCAATATCGCGCCTAAGAAAGGGTCATCGCCTTTAAGCTCTGCCTGGTAATACCCACCTGCCGCATTCCATGTCACTGTTGGGTTATAACTTTTACCCGCAGTAATCGCCCCAATAACCCCTGCACCAATCACATCTGATAGTTTGACTTCACCAGAAACACCATATTGGATAGCCGCCCCCCCGAGCGCCGATGCCCCAGCTGCGATTAACAGCTCTTTTCCATTGGTTACAGTATTGGTAACTATTGCTTTCCCACCCATCACCACAACAGGCCATGACGTAGGATCACTGATAACAGACATCACACGGTCTCCTGTCGTGATATTGTCCTTCAGGAACTTAAGATCTGTACCGTTCAGGTAATTCACCAACGCCGCCGCATCTGGATCTTTCAGCTTTTCATCCAGCCGAATTTGTGACGGATGCGCGTCATTGGCTACATTGGTCGCCCCTTGGATAAGCTCTTCCCATGTCACGCAAGCAACGCCACCACCGGAACAGGCATCAACCAGTTCTTTGCTGTTTTTGTTACTGATTTCGATATATTTCTCAACAACAGACTTGCAGTCACCACCTGATGCTTTGCAGTCGGACAGCTCTTTATCAAGTGCTCTGGCTTCTGTGCTACTCAGGAAGTTATTCTCAACAGTATTCTCCCCTGCACTGGCCCCGGCCGCCGCACCAGCCGTATTTCCCCCGGCAATCCCGCCAGCCATGCCCGCTGAAACAGACGCCAGCGTACTCACGGTTTGCTTCTGCTCTTCCGTCAGCTTCGACGGGTCTGTGTCTGGATAGAGCTGTCTGGCAATCGCTGTCGCAACCAGTTCGCCGGATGCGGCCCCTGCTGCGCCCGCTGCCGCACTGTTGCCCTGAAGAGCCGCGGTTACGCCGCCGAGGATGGCATGGGCAATAGCTTTTGCCGCCGTGTCGTCATCAATGCCTGCCTGATGGCCGATGATGTTTGCCAGTTCCGGTGCCGACGCGCCCGCCAGCGCACCCGCAATATTGCCGCCCGCCATTCCCTGCAGCGCTGCTGTGGCCGCCTGGATGCCACGCTGCAGATCGCTGCCGGTTCCGTACGTCACCATTACGTCTTTGTATGTCTGGGTATCACGCAGTTTCGCAAGATAGTTCTGGCGCTCTTTTTCTGTCGCGTTTGCGGGGAGTGTTGCGCCAGTTTCTTTCTGGGCCACCTTCAGCCCGTTAAGATCACCCTGCGTCCTGGCAATATCCGCCACCTGGCTGCCAATGTCGCCGATCATCCCAACTGCGTTCAGGCGGTTCTGCTCTTTCTCCTTATCGAAGATCGGGCTGATGCTGTCGTTGGCATGTTCGGTGTCGCGGCTCAGATCGGCCACGTCCTGCTTCTGGTTTGCCTTGTCGCGGATAGTAAGGGAGCCCTCTGCCACGGCGGCCTGCGTGGTGCCTTCTTTATGGCCGTTATTACCCGCAGCGGAGATCATGCCGCCCGGTAGGTTGCCCTGGAATTTATCCCCGAAGCTGCCACCGCCGCTCAGGCTGATACCGGAGTGCGAGGTTTTAAAGTCCGCTTCGTTGTGGATATCGCTGAAGTCCAGCGTCCCAGTATCGAGGCTGTTTTTGTCCGGCGTGGCGGTAGAGGCGATAACCGCGCCATCAAGCTGGGTGTGATGCCCCACGGTGATATCAAAGCCACCGTCCCCGGCATACAGCCCGGTTTGTTCGGCCACCGAATCAAAGCGGCTCTTCATCTTGTCCTGGCTGGCGTTGATATAGCCTGAACCGGACATGGTGCCGAAGGTGAAGCTGCCCCCCGCCGCAACGCTGGTCTGCCTGCTGTCGTAGTCGCTGTTATCCTGCTGGCTGCGCATCAGCAGGTCGTGACCGACATCGGCCACGATTTTATCGCCGTTAACCTGGGCGCCATCGAGCACGGTGTCATGCCCGCTTTTGATGGTGACGGTTTTGCCGCTGTCGACGGTGGTCTCGGTCCAGTCAGTACCGTTACCTTTGTCTTTACCGTTTGCAGCATTAACGTTGGCAAATACACTGATACCCGCGCCATTCCCGCCGGCACCAATACTGATACCGATACCACCGCCGCTGCTGCTGTTCTTGCCGCTGGACTGCTGTGTATTCGCCGCGCCTGCCAGCAGAATGTCGTTCTGCGCATCCAGTACGGTATCGCCTCCGGCTTTCAGCTGGCTTCCTGCAATCACGATGTCGCCGCTGTTCGGGCCTTTATTTTTACCCGTCGCCACAACAGAGAGGTTGTTGCCTGCGTTCAGCGTACTGCCTGATACCGCATCGCTCCCGGCGTGCTGTTGTGATTTTGATTTCTGGGTGGTGAGCGAGAGGCTGACACCCATCGCATTCGGGTCGCCGGTAGCGGAAGCCACTGCGGCAGCCTGTCCGGCCTGCACGCCAGACAGTGCCGTTTTGGTGGCCTGCAGTGCTTTCAGGCGACTATCACTTTCTTCGTTCGTCTCCTGTGCTGCGGTGACGGCATTGTTTATCGCGCTGCCGACCGTGCCAGAGAGCGCCAGCGTCAGGCCACTTTTCTTCTGCTCAAAGGTCTCGTCGCGGCTGCGCTTGTCGTGGCCCGGTTCAATGATGACGCTGTCGCCGGTCACCGCCAGGTCTTTTCCTGCAATCAGGTCGGCACCGCCGATGTGTGTCTGATTACCGGCAGAAATCGCCACGCTACCGCCCGTCGAACCGACGGTGCTGAAACTCTGGCTCTGCGTGGTGCCTGCTTCACGTAAATCGTGGGTGTTTTTGCTGCTGCCGACAGTGATACCAATCCCACCGGTTCCCATCAGGCCGCTCTTCTTCTCTTCTTTAAAGCGCCAGCTTGAATCGGTGTTGGTGGCGGCAACAATATCGACATTGTTACCCGCTCCCAGCGCCACGGTATTATCGCCCACGACTGAGGAGCCTTTCACCAGGAGGTTATTGCCCGCCTGAACGGTGACGTTATCACCGGAAAGCAACGTGCCTGCTTCACGGCTCGCACTGTCTTCCTCGATAGTGTGGGTCGTTTTCTTGCTGAGGAAGCCTTTTTTAGTCTTCGTCTCTTCCTGGTAGTGATAATCACTCTCGGTTGCTGTTGTCAGATTGACATCACGTCCGGCAGCCACGGCGATATCACCGCTGGCAGTGGCCTGAGCCGCTTCGCTGTTCACGTCGCGCCCGGCAATTACCGTGGTATTGCCACCACTGGCGATTTCCGTGCCCTGCTGGCGTACTGACTCGTCGATGACGGTTTTCTTGCCGCTGCGCGAACTGCTGCCGTCCACCGAGGCTTCAGCCTGCAGATTCACATCACGACCGGCCTGCATCGCCACATTGCCTTCTGCGGCAAGCCCTGCCGCCTGACTGTTGATGTCCTGGCCTGCTGCCAGTGCCAGGTCACCGCCTGCGGTGAGGGTGGTACGTGCATTGTCAGTGCTGTGGGTTTCGCTTTTGCCTTTTGAACTCGTTTCGCTGGTTTGTCCTGCGTTCAGGTTCAGGTCGTTACCGGCAATCAGCGTGGCGTTGTTGCCCGCACTGACTGAACTGGCTTCAGTCGTGACATCATTCCCCGCCTGAATACCCAGGTTGCCCCCCGCAGAAATCGTGCTGCCCTGCTGCGTGACCGATTCAGTACTGGTCGCCTCACTGCCGCGGAAGCCTGACTGGCTGTAGCTGTGAGTGGCCTGGTTTGCCGTTATCGCGATATCGCCCCAGGCATCCATCAGCAAATTGCCACCCGCGGCCACATTCGCCCCGGTTATGTTGATATTCTGTCCGGCACTCAGACTCAGGGCATCGAGTGAGGTAATGGACGCGATGTTGCCCACGGTCGTATCCACTATCCCGACATGGCCATTTTTATCCCCGGTATCAAGACTCCAGGTGCTTGTCTGCGTGATGTTGTTGATGCTGCCGTCGAGACTTTCAAGCTGGACGGTTTTGCCGCTGATGGTGGAGCCGATGTTGTTGATATCGCCCAGCGAGCTCAATTCCAGGTTGCCACCGGCGTTAATCAGGCCGTTGTTGAGGTTACTGATGCTGTTGCCGCTGTCGAGGCTCAGGTTATTTTTCGCGGTGATGCTACTGCCGCTGTTCGTGATGTTGCCGCCCGCCAGCTGGACATTGTTACCGGAAATCACGCTGCCGTTACTGACCGTCACATCTTTTGGCGAGAGATAAACTTTCGGCACCATCACCATCTGGCCGTTAATGGTCGTCGCTTCCCACCACAGAATACTTTTATCTAGTGAAGCGATTTGCGCCTGCGTGAGCGCGATACCGAATGCCAGCCCCAGCGTCTGCTGTGCAAATGCCGCGTTGTCCATCAGATACTGCATCTGCGCAAGATCTGATCCGATGCCATTGATGTAGCGATTGCCCGTCTGGTTCAGCATGAAATTACTGACGTAGCGTGTATCAAACGCCGCATCGCCGAGGAAACGGTAGTCGTACTCCGGGTGCAGGTTCAGGCGTTCAAGGAAATAAGACGAACCGAGGAACTTATTCTGATCGGTATAAGTGCTGCTGGTTTCCCGCGGGGCTTCGCCCGGTTTCATACCCGTCATGGCGTGGAGATCGCCAAACAACGAAGGATCAAGCTGGCCGAGGCCATCAAGCTTCGGGTTGGTGACAATAAGGTACGGGCTTTTCGGATCCGTCGCGGCCACGAAGTAGCCATTCTGGCTGTCCGGCAACGGGTAAGCGCGGGTATCCACCGCTTTACCAGCATGATTGTTCAGGCTGCTGCTGCCTGGTTTCACCAGAGCAGCATTTTGCATCGCAGGGTCCGCGAGATCGCCTTGTGAACCCAGCACGGCGTTGCCTTCTGCTGCGAAATCTCTGGAGGAAAGATCGGCCGAGCTGTTATCCAGATTACCGCCACCGTTGATTTGCTGGATAGCGTTTTGTAGGTGATCCTGCCACTGCGGCGTACCCGGCGTAAGGTTATCGGCACTGGCGAGGCTTTGTTTCTGCACACCGCTGTCTATGTTCTGGCTGCTCAGCGTATTCAGGGTTGGCGCCGTAATGGTGTTGCTGATTTTGCCCGCGTTCGCCGAAGTGGTGGTGTTGCTGATATCGCTGGTGAAGTTGGCAAAGACGTTGCCTCCGGCTTGAATTACGGAACGGAATATATCGCCTGCTTCCTCACGAATATCATGCCCAATTAATTTTAACGAAATAGAGTTTTTAACCGGTGCAACGGTCGTGTCCTGTAACGACCCACCACCGCCGACGTTTGTTGTTCCCCCTGCGATGGTTTTACCGGCAATCGTTCCCTGATATTGATAAATGAGATAGTCAGTTTTATTACTGACTTGATAACTATTGTTATCCAGTGTGTTTCCACTAAGAACGATATTGCCATTTGCCATGATATTGCTCGCCACGTTCTCGAGTGTGGAAGCATTCACTGAGAGATCTTTGCCTGAGAGAATACGCGAAGCATTGCTCTGGCTATCCACCGAAACGGTTTCTTTACTAATGGCAATCTCTTTCTTTAAGCCCTGAACTTTTGGTGCGTACACCTGAACCCAGCGATGATATTCAAAACACCAATGGCCGCTACACGAACCAGCATGTATCAGGTTATCGATGGTATAAACGCCGTATTCTGAAGGATCGAAAAAGGAGAGCGGAACATCCGCCACAGCATCACCCAACCATGGATACAGTTGGCTAAAATCTTCTGTCTCGGAGGATGAACTCAATCCTTCCCGCTCATTCAACAAATGCCCGGTCTTGATCGTAATATCACCGTTCACCGTCTCAATTGAACCAGACGTATTCACGACTTCGGCGTTAGCGTTGCCTGTCGTATCGCGCTGCATCCACAGACTGTTGCCCGCCAGAATATCACCACGATTGTTTTTGATGCTGTTTGCAAGCAGGGTCATATTGTTGCCCGCATACAGCAGTGCGGTGTTAAGCAGGGAGCCGGCGACTTGCGCGGTCAGGCTGCCACGGGTGCCGGTGAAACCGTTGAGGATAATATCGCTGGTACTGGTCAGGGCCACGTCGCCACCGGATTGCAGCGTACCTGCGGCATTCATACTGATGCGGCTGCCGCTCAGGTTGCTGGCAGCACTGCCTGCAGTGAGTTGCCCGTTGTTGGTCAGCTCGCCACCCGCACGGATGTTCAGCCCCTGGCCCTGCATCACGCTCTGGTTAGTGATGTCGCCGTTGTTGGTCAGCGTCAGCACATTGCCTGCCGCCATCACGTTGCGCGTGGTAAACGCATTCGTCAGGCCGACGGTTAAATTACCGAGCGCCACCACCTGGCCAAGCTGATCGAACCCGGTGCTGCTCAGTACCAGATTACCCCCGCTGAAGAGTTTCCCAGCGGCCTGAAGATTGACCTGACTGGCGTTGATATTGAGCTGGTTGCTGCCGAGCAACGTCCCGCTGTTGGTCAACACCTGATAGTCAGAAATCAGGTTCGCGGCCTGCACGGTGCCCTGATTGCTGAGGCTATTCCCCTTCAGATTCATCTGCTGGTCTGCCAGCAACGTCCCACTGTTGGTGGCGTTTGCAGCGTTGAGCAGCAGCGTGGTTGCCTGTAGCCAGTCGTTATTGGTCAGGCTTGCAGTGTTGAACGTCAGGTCGCCTGCGAACAGCAGTTTGCCGTCGTTTTGCGCTGAGCGGGCCGCGTCAATGCGTGAGGAACCCGCACCCTGCACAATGCCGTAGTTGATTAAATTCGCCGTGGTGATGGTCAGTTCGTTCTGGCTGAGGAGGGTGCCCACCGCACGGTTAGTCAGGTTGCCGGTGAGCGCAAGCGTGAGCACATCATTGCCCTGGATACGCCCCTGGTTATCCAGCGTGCCGCTGGTGATGTGTGTGTTGTTGCCCTGAATGCGCCCGAGGTTAATCACCGAAGTGGCATTCAATGCCAGTGCGCCGCCCGTCAACAGGGTTTTGTCTTGCTGCTGCGTAAACGTGCCGTTGAGCGCCACGGTCAACCCGTTAACACCGCTAATCTCGCCGTTGTTATTCAGCGTAGTACCGCGTAGCGTCAGGTTTTGTGCAATCCACTGCCCGCTATTGGCGAGGTTCAGCGCCTGTAATACCGCATTGCCACTGGCTGTGATTTTACTGCCCGCGCCAGAATTCAGGTCACCGACAAGCGTCAGGCTCAGGTCGTCGGCACTTTGAATCGCGCCGTTGTTATTCAGATTACTGGCGTTCAGCAGGATGTGTTGCCCCTGCCAGACGCCGCCGTTGACGATGTTGTCGCCATGAATGTTCAGCACGCCCTGAGTTAATAACTGGCCGTTCGTGTCGTTGTTCAACTCCAGGGATGGTGCTGAAAATGTCAGTGCATTCAGGCCGGTCAGTGTGCCCTGATTGCTGATTTTATTCTGCTGAGCGGTGAGGGTTTTGCCCTGAATCGCACGACTGCTATTGAGCGTGCTGCCTGCCAGCGACATATCGCCTTCGCTCAGCAGCGAACCGTTGTTGTTCAGGGTTTGGGCCTGAATTGTTGCCTGCCCATTGCTGAGGATGTCGCCGCTGTTAGTCAGCGTGTCATTCACGTTGGCAGTCAGGCCGCTGGTCGCAATGACCGTACCACCGTTACGCCAGTTGTTCGCGCTGAACTGGTTTTGTCCGCCCTGCAGCAGACCGTCTGTAGCAAGATTTTGCGCGTTGAAAGTCAGCATGCCGCCGGTAAGAACACGGCCATTCGCGTCTGTCGTGATGTCGTCAGCGTTCGCATTCAGCCAGTCGCTGCCCTGCCACAATCCGTCATTCGCCAGGCTTGTCGCATTCAAATCAAGGCTTTGCCCGATGACTTTGCCACTGTTGTTAAAATGGCCCGCGCTAAGTGCGACAGCCTGCTGACTCCAGATTTGGTTGCCGTTAAACATGTCGCCTTTCACGCGAGCGGTGAGGCCGTTCACGCCGATGAGCGAACCGGTGCTGGTGAGGTCATTCAGGGTTAACGAGAGCAAATTCCCCTGCAAAATGCCGCTATTGCTTAACGAGTCGCCGTGAAGCAGCAGATCGTTCGCCGCCACCAGGCCTGCGTTTTCGAGATTACCGTTCAGTGTCGCGTCGTGCTGTGCCAGTAAACGTCCGCCAGCCTGGTTGATAAACGGCCCGCTGAACGCAAGGTTCATGTTTTTAGCCGCGATATCACCGCTGTTATTCAGTTCATTGCCCGTCAGTGTCAGCAGGTCGTTCACCTGCAACAAACCGGCATTGTTCAGGCTTTGTAAGGCGAGAGTGAGTGCCCCGCCGCTCACCAGTTGCCCATTGCTGCGGTTAATCAGGATCGGCGTTTTAAGCTGTAACGTGCTGTTGCCTTGCAGCAGCCCATTGTTATCGAGGTTTTGTGTTTCAACACTGAGGTTATTTGCCGCCAGTTTGCCACTGTTGACTATGCTGTTTGCGGTCAGGCCGGCATCCTGCTGGCTGACTAAAGTACCGCTATTGATCAGTGCGTGACGGGTTATGGCATCCAGTTTATTTTGCGCCTGCGCAACACCACCGTTTTGCCAGTCTTGCGCATTCAGGGAGATATTTTTTCCCTGCATCAAGCCCTGGTTATTCACCGTCTGTCCATCAATTGCCAGTGCGCCGCCGCTCAGCAGTTGACCGTTGTTTTGATTAGTGAACGTCTCGCCCTTCAGGCTCAAATCAAGATTGCCTTGCAGCAACCCGCTGTTCATCAAATCGCCACGGAAAGCAAGCACGTTTGCCACCAGCATTCTGCTGTTTTCAAGGCTGCCACTGTCGATTGTCAGCCCTTGTTTCCCCAGCACTTCTCCCTGGTTTTTAAAGTCATTCGTCACCCTGATGGTGCCGTCCAGTTCGCTTAACGCATTGCCAGTGTTGATCCACTCGCCGCTCGCCAGATCCAGATTTTTCCCCTGCATCAGGCCCGCATTCGTTAAGCTGCTGGCACGCAACACCAGTTTGCCGTTGCTTAAAAGCACACCCGAATGCTGGTTATCAAGGGTGCGGGTCGTCAGCGTAAGCAGGTTCAGCCCTTGCAGCGTGCCGCTGTTGGCCAGCTTCGACAGGTTAATATTCGAATCACTGGCGGTAATCACGCCCGCGTTAGTGAGTTCCTGGGCTGTCAGTGTGAAGGTAGTCGCGGCATTGAACGCGCCAGTCTGGGTATTCGTCAGTTGCTTAGCGAGATTCAGCACGATGGCTGTTGCCTGCAATGTTCCGGCGTTCACGAAGGAATCTGAGTCCAGCATGAAATCACCCGCGGTCAGAATAGTGCCCTGGTTGCTGACGTTTTTTACCGTGAGATCCAGCGCCGCATCACCCTGAAGATCGCCGGTGTTAGTGAGTTCATCGCTCTGAATCGTCAGGTTTTTGGCAGCGACTTGCCCGCCATTTTCAAAGTTTGATCCTGTGAATTGCAGATGTTCTTGCGCCAGCAGTCGCCCGTTACTGGTCACGCGAGCCGTGCCCACCGTCATATTCACAGCGTTAACTTCACCGCTGTTAGTGAGCTGGTTGCCATTGAGCGTCAACCCGGCGTCGCTCGTGATAAGCCCGGTATTGGTGATTGTCGGAATCGTCAGCACAAAATCCTGCGTGCTGTATATCGTGCCGCCCAACTGGTTATTCAGATTATCAACGGCTAAATCCAGAGCCTGCGTGCCCTGCAAAAGGCCACTGTTGGTCAGGGATTGACCCTGCAACGTCAGCGCTGAAGCCATCAACGCCCCGCTGTTAGTCAGCTGGGTGCCGCTCAACGTCAACGCGGAATCGGTTCTGAGTGTACCGGCGTTGGTGAAGGTGGGAATGTTAAAGGCCAGGTTTTGCGCGCTGTACAGATAACCGCCGAACTGGTTGTCGAGGCGTTGCGCAGACAGGTTCAGTGCCATGTCGCCCTGGAATAGACCCGTGTTGACGATATTCTGGCTATTGAGGCTCAGTTCCGGCGCCACCAAGGAGCCGCTGTTGTTGACGTTGCCAGCATTAATGTTGATGGCAGCGGCATTGGTTTTACCGCCATGTGCCAGGTTATCTGCGCGGATAGCGAGAGGGCCACGGGCAGCTTGTGTGCCGTTAAGTGTGGCATCTGAGGCGTTGAGCGTAAGCTGACCATCGCTTTGCAGCTGCGCATTTTGTTGGCTGGCGAGCCGCTGCGCCTGCACCGCGAGGTCGCCGTGAGCAATGACTTCGCCATTCAGACTGGCATCATCCGCAGTCAGGGTGATATTGCCCTGGCTGGTGCTCAACGAGCCGCTTGCGGTGGTCAGGGAATTAGCCTTCACCGTCAGCGCATTTTTGCCCGACAGCGTGCCATTTTGCTGAATATTTCCCGCGATAACCGTGAGTGCGTCATCGCTCAGAATTTTACCGTTGACGCTGTTATTGAGCGTGTTAGTCGCGTTGATACTGGCGCGGCCTTTTGCGCTCAGCGTACCATTTTGTTCAAGAGTTTGGGTGGTGAGATCCAGCTCACCGCCGCTCAGCATCTGGCCTGTGTTGGTCAGGGCTGTAGCACTTATCGCCATGTTTTTCTGGCTTTGCACGGTGCTGGTGTTATTCAGCATGCTGGCGTTAATTTGTGCGGCACTATTGGCGGTAATCGTGCCGTGGTTGGTCAACGTACCGCTGTTTAAGGCGACATTGTTTCCGGCAACCAGCTGGCCCTGATTATCCATCGACCCGACGACTTCAGCCGTGATATCACGCGCCGCGTCAGCGCGGCTACTACCATCCTGAGTTAAATCATGCGCGTTGAGACTGAGGTTATTTCCGGTGGTCAACGTCGCACCGGATAAGCTCAGCTTGCCATCACTGTTCAGGACAATATTGTTGTCGCTGACAAAGGTGCCGCTGTTAAGCGCAACATCCTGCCCGCTAACCCTGATATCGCCACTGGCTTTGTATTCCCCGCTCAGCGCAACGCTTTCGCCTTTTGCCGTCAGGCTGCCGCTGGCAAGACTGTTGGTTACCGTCAGCCTGCCGCTGGCATCCAGCTGAATATCCCCCTGCCGCGCATTCAGGTTGCCGAGGTTGACCCCCACTCCTTTGTCGCTGGAAACCAGGCGAATCCGGTTGGCGTACATGCCGCCAAGCGCGCCGGTATCCACGGCAACCACAGGCGCTGCCCCCTCACCGCTAATAGGGGTAACATCACCATCCGTACCAACGCGGTTCGCGCCTGTCGTCACGCTCAGATCCCTGGCATGGATCGCCGCGTTCACTTCCGTTGCGCGTGCGATCAGAGAGAGCGCGTCACTGTTGCTGGCATCCAGCCCTTGCCCTTCAACGGTGATAGAACCTTTTGTGACATCAAGAGATTGCAGATTACCGTTGGCATCAAACACCGGCTTCCCGGTGGTCAGCGTCACATTTGGGGTGTTGATAAACCCGCAGCCATTACAGGTAATTCCATACGGGTTCGCCACCATCACGTTCGCGGCTTTGCCTGCCACTTCGGTGTAACCCTGTAGCTGTGAGCGGTTAGCCCCCGTCACTTCGTTGATGATGCCGCGCGCTTCCTGGCCTGCTTTCAGATTGGGGTTGTTCTGTATCAGCCCACCAAGCTGCGTCTGATTGAGCTGCCCGGTGGCGTTATTAAGGATTAAGCCCTCTTTACCAACGTTGTAATCCTGGTACTGGTTATGGGAAATCCCCGCCCCGTTGGGCGTGGCGATGTTCACCACCGGCACCCCGTTCCCGGCCTGGTCAATTCCGGTGGCACCATTGGCGGGCGTCGGTGCGGCAAATGCTGGGATGACAGGCTGTCCGGCGAGTAAGACGCAAATCAGGTAGCTCAACAAGCGCTGAGCAAAGCGAACGGGTTGCTGATAATTGTCCATAATCTTTGGCCTCACAATACGATGCTAACGCGGTAGTAAATACTGATGTGATCGGGTGCAAGCCAATCCGGATATTTCAAAGGTGTTCCCACCGTGAACTGGCTGGAGTAATAACGGTTAGCGCTTGATAACCCTACCGCCGCCCCCCACAACGTGCCCGATGCCCACGGATCGTGTTCATCTTTTTGTAACCAACCACCGTCGATTGCCGCAACGCTGCTGACCTGGCCGATAAACGGCAAAGTGAACAGCGTGTAGTTGAGTTCGTTGCGCAGGTAGCCGCCGTTATCGCCGGATAAATACTGCTCTTTAAAACCGCGCACCGAGCTTTCACCGCCGATTGTCAGGCGTTCGCTGCCGTAAAGTCGGTCTGGCGACCATTGCCCGTAAACGCTGGTCAGCCACCATAAATCGTTGGCGACCGGAAGCTGGAAGCTGCCATTCACGCTCCATTTTTTGAACTCGGCTTTCGGCATATTGTCGTTTTTGCCGTTGTCGTCTTCCGCACCGAGCCAGGGCACGCCGTGGCTGAAGGTCGGGTTAAACGTCGCCACGCCCCCGAGGATTTTTTGCGTATGGTTCAGGCCAAACAGCAGGCTGGAAAGTTTGCGGCTGCTGCTGTCGAGCTTCGCGTCGTTAAGGTAGTTGTTGCTGATTTGGTGGGTCAGGCCGATGGAGGCGCCGGTTTTAATATCGCCATTGCGAAATAGCACGTGCGAAGCGGTAAAACGATGCGTCTGGCTGTCGCCGGTGGAGGTCCAGTTAAAGCCTTTGTTATCAATCGTGCTGAGATACTGGCTCCAGCTATAGCTGTAATCAAACAGGCTGTATCCGTAGGGAATACTCAGCCCGGCCTGCACGCTCCGGGCATCATGAGAGTGCGAAAAATCACTGCTGCGCGCGCCGCTGACAAACCATTTATCCGCTAGCCCCAGCAGGTTATTGCCCGTCAGTGCCCCATTAAGCTGGCCGGTACCGGTACTTTTTTGCCCGCTGTTATCAAACCCCAGTGAAACACGGAGCGGAAACTCCGGCGTGGCGGTGAGGTTGACGATGGAATAGCCCGGTTTTTCACCGGGCAGAATTTCAATCTGCACCGGGTTGCTGCGCAGGCGGTTGATTTGTTCCATGCCCTGCTCAATATCGCGCAGGTTCAGAATTTCACCTTCCAGCCCCGGGAATGCCATTTTCAGGGTGCGGGTGGGTATTTCATCCATACGGATATGCTGCAGACGCCCTTCCATGACAGAGATAATCAACTGCCCTGAGGAAAGATTTTGTTCTGAGAGAAAGGCCCGACTGGTGATGTAGCCTCGACCGATGTACCACTCAGACACATCACTGACCAGCTGGTTTATGTGCGGCATGTCCAGGCACTGATGGAGATACGGGGCAACCAGTTGCGCACGGGTTCGGGCAGTTAACAGAGTGGCTTTATCAAGATTGATACCGTTCAGTTTAAAGCAGGGGCCAACTACGGAAAGAGATGAAGAGGGGACTGACGGAAGGGGCTGCAGACTACGCATCAGTTCATCGCGCTGTTGCTGGTTTTGCTCAAGACGCTGCTGCTGCTGCTCAATGACGGTATCCCTGTCCGCCGGGTTAAGCGCCCGGGCATGGAAAGGTAACAGCATCAGCCCCAACAGCAGAATCATCAGTCGCATTATGGTTATCGTATTCACTCAGCTTATCCCTGAAAGCCTTCCCCCGAGAACAGACAGGCCCTCTCAGAAATGGATACATAAACTGACACTAACTTACACTTACGACCAATAACAGCACTAAAAGTGTGCATTTTTCAACACTACGGAGATTTATTAAACAAAATATTGATGATAAACAAACAATCGTTGCTGAAGGGTTATCACATTCATCCCAGAATGTTCCTGGTCCGGTGGGTTAAATCGTCAACTATATATTCGGGAGAATATTTAGTCATTTTTTCACCGCTGGGGGGAGAATAACCAAAAAGCTGCACATAAAAATCATAATATATTGCTGGTTACACTGCGGGGAGAATATTCCAAACGAGGTGATGGATGTATTTTCTGACGATGGCTTAATATAAAAAAAGCCTCCAGCATAAGGAGGCGAAAGCATGTCCCAGACTTCCTTAGCGTACCGGAAGATATAAAGTTATAACGAGGCATATAACAGCGCCAGAGTAACAAAGCTCACTGCAGCTGAATATTAAAAAAGATGTATAATTTTAATCATGTCGGAGAATAACTTTTGTCATCTTTGCAAAAAAAGGCTCTCAGTTAGATTTTAAAAACCCTGTTTTTGCTGTCTTATGGAACTTCGCGTAGCCAATAACGCTTCATCTTTGTTTTCGTTGAATTCTGTATTTCTGGCATAAAAGGGGGGATTACTGAGTTGTGCTTAAAAATTCACATAATCGTCATATTCGACTGAATACTGGAGGTAAATAATGGCAGGGTTTCGATAGCGCGATAGCTGTGACAAACCCCCAGTACTCATGCGAATATGCTCTCCAGCCACTCGGGCTTACACCGTCTTCGCAGGCTGGAAAGCTGATCTTTCAATAACAATAAAAAGTAATTACCCGCTAAATAAAATCAGGCAGAAAAATGTATATACAGCCCAATCAGCGAAATCATCATGATCCAGACCAGCATAAAGTAATTCAAACTACTCATTTTATACCTGTCCGTTTATCTGACATTCAGCGAAATTAAATCTACATTATCAGCAGGCCAGGTCACGAGAGTGGGCCACTAACGTTCTGGTTTTACCATCAGCCGTTCTGCCTGCTGAACTAAAAAGTATTGGACCGCCATCGAGGCCTCGAACCTCGTACCTACAACTTAAATGGTCGTCTGCTCTGCCTGCTGAGCTAATGGCGGTTAGTGTTGGTGGCCTTTGCTAAACCCGAATCAGCGACCTGACGATGGTGGTCATTCGCTTTAATCGGCTAAGCTAAAGGGCCGGTATATTTTAGAGCCGTCATCCATGACAGCGCATTGCCATGAGAGCTTATTCACTTGACGGCGCGAATAATATTTTCTAAACGCCTGGCGCTCAACAGGAAAAGATGTTCATTTTTATGCATTAAAATTATCGCGGATACAGGGATAAAAAAGGCACCTGGTTCTGTTAGCGCTGAATATCAGCCCTGTTATCAAGGAACTTGATTAGGTGAGCTGTTATGTGTGATAGAGGTGATTTAGTGTAGCTCGTCGCATCTTACCCTGTGTGCCCTATATCCCCGACCTTCAGGGCAGGGATATAAGGCACGGTTTTCTACCTAACCTGGTGTTTGCTGTTGCTCAATGTATTGCCGGATGATGGATATTGGCGCTCCGCCGCAACTACTGGCAAAGTAGCCCGGAGTCCACAGAACGCCTTTGTAGTAATACCGTGTGGCAATGTCTGGGCGATCACGACGAAGCAATCGACTGGACACCCCTTTAAGACTGTTAACCAAACTGGATACCGCTAATTTTGGTGGGTAGTTGACCAACAAATGAACGTGATCACCTTCTCCATCCATCTCAACCAGTTCAACATCAAAATCAGCGCATACACTGGCAAAGTAACTGCGTAACTTCTCGATAGCATCCTGATCAAATACTCGGCGTCGATACTTGGCAACAAATACCAGGTGAACATGCATCAGGAATGTGCAATGTCTTCCTCGACGAATATCAATTTCTTTTGTCATAGGCCAAAAATATAATCTTCCATATGAAACGACTACAAGCCTTCAAATTCCAGTTAAGACCTAATGGTCAGCAAGATCGCGATATGCGGCGCTTCGCTGGGGCTTGTCGTTTTGTATTCAACAAATCACTGGCCTTGCAGAATGAAAATCATGAGGC
>NZ_RPOH01000079.1 GCF_003818135.1 Buttiauxella warmboldiae
ACAGTGTTATCTGTAACCATCGACTTAAAATCTCGGTTCAGGCTGAAAATTAAAATTGTCTCTGACAAAACACCTTCGGTGTTGTAAGGTTAAGCCTCACGGTTCATTAGTACTGGTTAGCTCAACGTATCGCTACGCTTACACACCCAGCCTATCAACGTCGTCGTCTTCAACGTTCCTTCAGGAGACTTAAAGTCTCAGGGAGAACTCATCTCGGGGCAAGTTTCGCGCTTAGATGCTTTCAGCGCTTATCTTTTCCGCATTTAGCTACCGGGCAATGCCATTGGCATGACAACCCGAACACCAGTGATGCGTCCACTCCGGTCCTCTCGTACTAGGAGCAGCCCCCCTCAATTCTCCAGCGCCCACGGCAGATAGGGACCGAACTGTCTCACGACGTTCTAAACCCAGCTCGCGTACCACTTTAAATGGCGAACAGCCATACCCTTGGGACCTACTTCAGCCCCAGGATGTGATGAGCCGACATCGAGGTGCCAAACACCGCCGTCGATATGAACTCTTGGGCGGTATCAGCCTGTTATCCCCGGAGTACCTTTTATCCGTTGAGCGATGGCCCTTCCATTCAGAACCACCGGATCACTAAGACCTGCTTTCGCACCTGCTCGAGCCGTCACTCTCGCAGTCAAGCTAGCTTATGCCTTTGCACTAACCTCACGATGTCCGACCGTGATTAGCTAACCTTCGTGCTCCTCCGTTACGCTTTAGGAGGAGACCGCCCCAGTCAAACTACCCACCAGACACTGTCCGCAACCCGGATCACGGGTCTACGTTAGAACACCAGCCATTAAAGGGTGGTATTTCAAGGTTGGCTCCACAAGAACTGGCGTCCTCGCTTCAAAGCCTCCCACCTATCCTACACATCAAGGACCAGTGTTCAGTGTCAAGCTATAGTAAAGGTTCACGGGGTCTTTCCGTCTTGCCGCGGGTACACTGCATCTTCACAGCGATTTCAATTTCACTGAGTCTCGGGTGGAGACAGCCTGGCCATCATTACGCCATTCGTGCAGGTCGGAACTTACCCGACAAGGAATTTCGCTACCTTAGGACCGTTATAGTTACGGCCGCCGTTTACCGGGGCTTCGATCAAGAGCTTCAGCTTGCGCTTAACCCCATCAATTAACCTTCCGGCACCGGGCAGGCGTCACACCGTATACGTCCACTTTCGTGTTTGCACAGTGCTGTGTTTTTAATAAACAGTTGCAGCCAGCTGGTATCTTCGACTGCCTTCAGCTCCACCCGCAAGGGGTTTCACCTACCGACAGCGTGCCTTCTCCCGAAGTTACGGCACCATTTTGCCTAGTTCCTTCACCCGAGTTCTCTCAAGCGCCTTGGTATTCTCTACCTGACCACCTGTGTCGGTTTGGGGTACGATTTGATGTGACCTGATGCTTAGAGGCTTTTCCTGGAAGTGCGGCATTTGTTACTTCAGCACCGTAGTGCCTCGTCATCACACCTCAGCGTTAGATAAGAGTCCGGATTTACCTAAACTCTCCGCCTACATGCTTAAACCGGGACAACCGTCGCCCGGCTAACATAGCCCTCTCCGTCCCCCCTTCGCAGTCACACCGAGTACAGGAATATTAACCTGTTTCCCATCGACTACGCCTTTCGGCCTCGCCTTAGGGGTCGACTCACCCTGCCCCGATTAACGTTGGACAGGAACCCTTGGTCTTCCGGCGAGCGGGTTTTTCACCCGCTTTATCGTTACTTATGTCAGCATTCGCACTTCTGATACCTCCACCAGACCTCACAGTCCAGCTTCAACGGCTTACAGAACGCTCCCCTACCCAACAACGCATAAGCGTCGCTGCCGCAGCTTCGGTGCATGGTTTAGCCCCGTTACATCTTCCGCGCAGGCCGACTCGACCAGTGAGCTATTACGCTTTCTTTAAATGATGGCTGCTTCTAAGCCAACATCCTGGCTGTCTGTGCCTTCCCACATCGTTTCCCACTTAACCATGACTTTGGGACCTTAGCTGGCGGTCTGGGTTGTTTCCCTCTTCACGACGGACGTTAGCACCCGCCGTGTGTCTCCCGTGATAACATTCTTCGGTATTCGGAGTTTGCATCGGGTTGGTAAGCCGGGATGGCCCCCTAGCCGAAACAGTGCTCTACCCCCGAAGATGAGTTCACGAGGCGCTACCTAAATAGCTTTCGGGGAGAACCAGCTATCTCCCGGTTTGATTGGCCTTTCACCCCCAGCCACAAGTCATCCGCTAATTTTTCAACATTAGTCGGTTCGGTCCTCCAGTTAGTGTTACCCAACCTTCAACCTGCCCATGGCTAGATCACCGGGTTTCGGGTCTATACCCTGCAACTTAACGCCCAGTTAAGACTCGGTTTCCCTGCGGCTCCCCTATACGGTTAACCTTGCTACAGAATATAAGTCGCTGACCCATTATACAAAAGGTACGCAGTCACCCCATAAAAGAGGCTCCCACTGCTTGTACGTACACGGTTTCAGGTTCTGTTTCACTCCCCTCGCCGGGGTTCTTTTCGCCTTTCCCTCACGGTACTGGTTCACTATCGGTCAGTCAGGAGTATTTAGCCTTGGAGGATGGTCCCCCCATATTCAGACAGGATACCACGTGTCCCGCCCTACTCTTCGAGTTCACAGCATGTGTATTTTTGTGTACGGGAGTATCACCCTGTACCCTGCGACTTTCCAGACGCTTCCACTAATACACAAACTGATTCAGACTCTGGGCTGCTCCCCGTTCGCTCGCCGCTACTGGGGGAATCTCGGTTGATTTCTTTTCCTCGGGGTACTTAGATGTTTCAGTTCCCCCGGTTCGCTTCGTTAAGCTATGTATTCACTTAACGATAGTGCAACGAATTGCACTGGGTTTCCCCATTCGGAAATCGTCGGTTATAACGGTTCATATCACCTTACCGACGCTTATCGCAGATTAGCACGTCCTTCATCGCCTCTGACTGCCAGGGCATCCACCGTGTACGCTTAGTCGCTTAACCTCACAACCCGAAGATGTCTCGTAAGACACTTACGTGTTGCAAAAATTTGAGAGACTCGAACACACCG
>NZ_RPOH01000080.1 GCF_003818135.1 Buttiauxella warmboldiae
CCGTTTTCATCCGTCACCACCTCACCACGGAAATCGTGGCCGTTGACGCTGACCACCACATGGTCGCCCGCCTGCGCATCACCGGAGACCTCACCGGAAATCATCGTCGGCATACGGGATTCGGCGGCGTTCACCACATTATCACCGGCAACGGTTTCGATAGTGCATGCATTATCGGCCTGCGTATCCAGCACCACCGTTTTATGCTCCACCGCAATCGCGGTGTTACCGGCATTATCCGTACCGGTCACCATCACCTGCACATCGTTGCTGCCTTCGTTCAGCGCAGCCGTCGGTACCGGCACGCTGTAACGCAGCTGGCCGTTTTCATCCGTCACCCTTACCACGGAAATCGTGGCCGTTGACGCTGACCACCACATGATCGCCCGCCTGCGCATCACCGGAAACCTCTCCGCTGATAAGCGTCGGCATACGCGACTCCGCGGCGTTAACGGTGTCATCGCCCGCCACGGTCCTAATGGTCAAATGGCTTTCGGCCTGGGTGTCGAGCGTAACAATTTTATGTTCGATGGCAGTGGCTTCATTCCCTGCCGCATCATGGCTGACAACCTGCACCTGTACATCGTTGGCTCCTTCGTGAAGGAGACTCGTCGGCACCGGCACTTCGTAGCCCAGCTGACCGTTATCATCAACCACAACGCCATGGAATTGCTGCCCCTGGACGGTGACGGTTATCGGATCGCCCGCTTTGGCATCGCCACCCACTTCGCCAGCAATCAGAGTTGGCAGGCGGGATTCATTGGCGTTCACAATGTCATCCCCTGCCACAGTCGCGATAGTGACAGCGTTATGAATATCAAGATCGATATCAACCGTATGGTCGCTTGAAGCCTGAGTGGTGTTTCCTGCCGCATCGGTTGAGGTTACCGTGGCATGAATATTTGGGTTAGCCAGCAGTCCCTGGGTAGAAACGTTAATCTGGTAACCCAGCTTGCCATTGCCCAGATCGATAACGACATCGTTATATTGCTGACCGTTAACCGTCAGGGTGATTTGATCGCCAATTTTGGCGTCACCGGAAACGGTGCCGTGGATTGAGGTCTGCGCTTCGCGGGATTCCGCAATATTGATAACGTTATCAGGGGTGACGCTATCGATAGCGATCTGATCCTGCAGGCCAACAGTGTCAATCAGCGCGTCAATAGTGCTTGTTGCAGTACGGCCTGAGACGTCCGTAGCCGTTGCTATAACGGTAATATTACCCTCATGTAAACTGCTTAAATCTGGATGGGCTGTCCAGTGACCATTGTTCACAGGAACCTGAAGCGTAATAGTGTTTTTTTGGCTATCGGTAAAGGTGAGGGTGACGTGATTTTGATTACTGCTGCCGCTGATATTGGTATTGTTTATTTCGTTTTTGTTAATGTAACCATCGTTGCCGGCAAAATCGTCTATATGAACAAGCGGAGGGAGAACCGGAGAGGAACCAGAAGGGCCGTTTATGGTGAAGCCATTCTCAGGGAGGTTAAGTTCTGGCGTCGGCACTCCCAAACCTGCGGTATTAAAACCCGCAGTAGGATCAACGATTTGCCCCGTCAAATCCAGCTGCACCAGAGTGTGTCCACCCCCGCCCCCTTCAATCTGTACCGGAGGTTCGTTGCCGGCAGCGGTGGCTTCTAACGCTTGCGTCGGGTCAGCACCGTCGGCAATGGCTTTCTGTAACGATGCGACATCCTGGGAATCATGATCCGCGTTGTTGACCGCGTTTAAACCATGCTCTGTCCAGTGGCTGTTACGCCCGAGATCGAGCGTTTTACCGTTCTCCAGCGCCACACTCACGGCACCGCTATCTCCGGTAACAATCTCCTCGCCGCTGTAGATTCTGTCGCCTTCCTTCAAGAGACGCTGTGAGCCGTCTGCCTCAACTACATAAACCAGACCAATGACAGCCTTAATCACACCAAGTAAATTGCTCACCGTTACCTCTCTTGAATTCTTTCGTTATTTTTATAAATGCCACGATAAATTAAATAATTAATAACATTATTCTTTCACTTCATTCGCGCCCATAGAACGGTCAAAAAACGTCCATTAATGGACATTTTTTCTGGCAGGAGGTGAATAAATGTAGAAAAAAACACAGTTATTAGAACTCGATTAGCCGAGGCTTGACTGAGCGTTAAATATAATCAAAAATGATGAAAAGTGAAACATCACATTACAAAACATTAAATGTCATTTCGAATGAAAGCCGTATTTAATGTAACCAGGTAAACACCTCTGCGCTTGTTAATTAATATGATGTTTCGGGTTAAGGCAAGAATGGAAATAAAGCGTTATATAGGGATATCATTAACATGCGTAATAAGGCGTTAAACAATGCAGAAGTTCTCCCTTTTTATCCTTGGTTGTTTATCAATCCCGACTGTTAACGCAGAAAGCTTGCAACAGACTGTTCAGCAAGCATTATCCAGTCATCCAGAAGTCAATGCCTCGGTAAACAGCCGTTACTCTGCAGAACAAGATTTACGCGCCGCTCGAGGTGGCTACCTCCCATCACTAAATTTAGATGCTGAAGCGGGCCGCAAAAACATCAACGATGCGACGACGCGCGCAGGCGGCAGCAACAAAGGGATGAATCTCTCTCCTAACGATGCCACCGTTAGCCTTAACCAGAACGTATTCGATGGTTTTGCCACATCCAGCGAAGTTAACCGTCAGAAGGCAACCGTCGATTCTCGCGCTTATAACGTTCTGAATATTAGTGAAACTACCGCATTTCAGGTGGTTCAGGCCTATCTCGACGTGCTGCAACGTCAGGAATATGTACGCCTTGCAGAAGATGATTTAGCCAACCATGAGCGCATCTATGACCAGATCCGGCTGCGTACCGATCAAGGCGTGGGCCGTTCAGGTGACTTGATGCAGGCTGAAGCTCGCCTGGCTCAGGCGCGCAATAACCTGCTGACCGAACAAACTAACCTTGAAGATGCCAATACGACCTTTATGAGCGTGGTTGGCGCAGCGCCGGAAAACCTGAGCCTGCCGGAAAGTATTGAGGCCATGCTGCCAAAATCACTGGAAGATGCCAAACGCATTATGGAGGCTAACAGCCCGCTGTTGAAATCCGCCAATGCCGATATTCAGGCGGCTCGTCAGCAGTACGAAGCATCAAAGTCAACGTTTTATCCACGCGTTGACGTAGCGCTTTCGCGCAGCGTCAGTAATGACAGCGACACGACGCGCGCCCACGCGGAAGAGTGGCAGGCGATGGTAAAAATGCATTACAACCTCTACCAGGGCGGCAGCGATAAAGCCGCGATGCAGTCCCGCGCCTATCTGCAAAAACAAGCTCAGGACGTACGCAATAACACCCTGCGTCAGATGAATCAGGAAATAGGTCTGGCATGGTCGGCATTAAAAAGCGCCAGAGATCAGATCCCTGCGGCGACTGATTATGCCGATCGCAGCGTGAAAGTGCGTACCGCCTACCAGGATCAATTTAGTTTGGGTGAACGCACGCTTTTGGATTTATTAGACAGTGAAAATGAAGTATTCTCAGCGAAACGTCGTCTGGTTGAATTGCGTTACCTGGAAATTTCCTCCGGTTATCGTATTTGCGCACGTACTGGCGAATTATTAAAAGCCTTGAAAATTAACCCAGTACCTGCAGGTCAACCCATCGACTCCCCGGAAGATAACTCATTACCTGAACTCAATTAGCATTCATACTACTGAAATAGTTCCCCCGGGAACTATTTCAGTATCCGTTCGTTTTATGGCTTGCTAAAAAGTTGCGGCAGGAACATTCCTATCAATGAATTCACAAGTTGAACAAATGAATACAACGTCAGAGGCTCCTGCAGTTGAGGAGCCGCATTATCATGACCCTCGTAGCCGCAATGATGACCCCTTGCTTGATTGCCTGCTGGTGCTTTGTTCCTTGCACGGTAAATCCGCCAGCCGCTCAACGTTAAGCAGCGGACTACCGCTGGAGAACGATCGCCTGACGCTGACAATTTTGCCGCGAGCGGCTGCACGCGCGGGCTTAAAAGCACGAGTGATTAAACGCACGCTCAATAAAATTCCCGCAATGTCTCTGCCGGCGATCCTTACGCTGCGTGACGGCGGCGCTGCGGTACTGCTCGGCTGGAACACTGACGGCACCGCCCGGATGATGCCAAGCGAGAGCGAAGGTGGTGAAGTCACGATTGGCGCACAGGAGCTAGAGCAAAACTACGCCGGCCAGGTCATTTTCGCCCATCCGCGCCATGAGTTTGACCTGCAGTCAGAATCGTTCCTGCCGCGTACCAAATCCTGGTTCAAAGACACCCTGATGCTGTCGCGCTATCTGTACATGGATGCGGTTCTGGCCAGTCTGCTGATTAACCTGATTGCGCTGGGCACGCCGCTGTTTACCATGAACGTATACGACCGCGTGGTTCCCAATCACGCCACGGTGACGTTGTGGGTTCTGGCCGTAGGGATTTGCCTGGCATTTGTGTTTGATCTGATTTTAAAAATGCTGCGCGGCGTCTGCCTGGATATTGCCGGTAAAAAAAGTGACCTGATTATCTCCGCTACGCTGTTTGAGCGCATCACCGGTATGGAGATGAAAGCTCGTCCTGCACGCGTGGGGAGCTTTGCACAAAATATTCATGAGTTTCAGTCGCTGCGTGATTTCCTCTCATCGTTGACGCTGACCACGCTTATCGATTTACCCTTCACGCTGGTGCTGCTGCTGGTGATTGCCATTATCGGTGGCCCGCTGGCATGGATCCCGTTACTGATCTTCCCTATCGCCTTGACGATCAGCTGGGCGTTGCAAAAGCCGGTCAATGCCGCCGTTGCCAAAACGATGAGTCTGGCCAGCGAACGTCAGGCATTGCTGATTGAAACGCTCAGCGGCCTTGACGCTATCAAAGTTAATAACGCGCAAAGCGAACGTCAGTATCAGTGGGAACAGACGCTGGGCAGCCTGAGCCGCCTGGAGTTACGCGTTAAAACTCTTTCAAGCTTTGCCAGCAACCTGACCGGCTGGTTCCAGCAGATGTCTGGCGTCATCATGATTATCGCCGGCGTGTATATGATTATCGACGGCAAGCTGAGTATGGGTGGCCTGATTGCCTGCTACATGCTTAACGGCCGGGCGCTGATGCCAATGGGGCAACTCACCGGCCTGATAGCCCGCTACCACCAGGCGCGTATGACTATCAAAAACACCGAACAGATGATGTCGATGCCGCAGGAGCGTCACGAGCATGAACATCCTCTGAAGCGTGAAAGCTTCCGTGGCAGCATTGAATTTAAAGATGTTGATTTCAGCTATCCCGAGCAGAAAAACCCTTCACTGCAAAAGATTAACCTGATCATTAAGCCTGGTGAACGCGTCGGTATTATCGGCCGTAGCGGCTCGGGCAAAAGCTCGCTTAGCAAACTGATCATCAATTTGTATCAGCCAAGCGCCGGCAATATTTTGATCGACGATGTGGACGCGCGTCAGCTGGACGTTAACGATTTACGCCATAGCATTGGCTACGTCCCGCAGGACATTCAGCTGTTCAATGGATCGCTGCGCGATAACCTGATTTGTGGCGCCCGCTATGTCGATGACGAAACGATGCTGCGTGCCGCAGAACTTGCTGGCGTCAACGAGTTCGCCCGTATTCACCCTGATGGCTACAATCTGCAGGTGGGCGAGCGTGGTATGCAACTCTCCGGAGGCCAACGCCAGGCTGTCGCGCTGGCTCGCGCGCTGCTGCTTGAGCCGCCCGTTCTGCTGCTTGATGAACCAACCAGCTCAATGGACAACACCAGTGAAGATAAGATCAAACAAGGCCTGCTGCCGTTTGTGGCCGATAAGACCCTGTTGCTTGTGACTCACAAAGCATCAATGCTGACACTGGTTGATCGCCTGATTATTATTGATAAAGGACGCATTATTGCCGATGGCCCGAAAGCTATCGTGATGGATGCGCTGAAGAAGGGTCAAATCAATGCGTCTCGTTGAGTTATTTACACGTTTACGCCCGCAGCTAAAGCGCTATTTCCAGGGGCGCGATGAGAACCAGGCCGATAATATTAACGAGGTCAGTCACGCGCTTATTGATGATTCGCCGCGGGTGATTCGCCTGACGCTCTGGACTATCCTGGCATTAGTGGTGCTGGCGTTTGTGTGGGCGGGATTTGCCCAGCTTGATGAAGTCACGCGCGGTGAAGGTAAAGCGATTCCTTCATCACGCCTGCAAAAAATACAGAACCTGGAAGGGGGCATTGTCACCGAACTGTTTGTTCATGAGGGGCAAATTGTTGAAGCGGGCGCGCCATTAATCCATCTTGATGACACGCGCTTTGCCTCAAACGTGGGTGAAACAGAAGCGGATAAGCTTGGTCTACGGGCGAAAATTGACCGTCTGACGGCGGAAGCTGAAGACAAAGATTTTGTTATCTCTGATGAGATTGCGCAGAAGGCGCCTGCGGTTGCGCGCGGCGAAGTCGATCTATTCAACAGCCGCCGCCGCCAGTTCCAGAACGAAATTGAAGGTCTTCAGGAGCAGCTTGTTCAGAAGGAACAGGAACTGCGCGATTTTCAGTCCAAACAGGAACAGTACAAACACAGCCTGCGTCTGTTGCAGCAGGAAATCAAAATGTCTGAACCGCTGCTGGCCTCTGGTGCCATCTCTAAAGTAGAAATTCTGCGTTTGCGCCGCACCGAAGTGGAAACTAAAGGGCTGCTGGACTCCGTGACGCTTTCTATTCCTAAGTCGGCGTCTGAGACGAAAGAGATTGAAAATAAGATTGGCGAAAGCCGTAACCGCTTCCAGAGCGATGCGCTTTCGCAGCTTAATGAAGCACGAACCAACCTGAGTAAAGCTGAAGCCACGGGCAAAGCGCTTGAAGACCGGGTAAATCGCACCATGGTCGTGTCACCCGTTCGCGGTGTGGTGCAGCAGATTATGGTTAATACCATTGGCGGTGTGATTCAGCCAGGCAGTGATTTAGTCGAAATCGTACCGCTTGACGATTCGCTGCTGATTGAAGTGAAAATCCAGCCGCGCGATATTGCCTTCCTGCACCCAGGACAGCACGCCATGGTGAAGTTTACCGCTTACGATTACACCACCTATGGCGGTCTGAATGGTGAACTGGTGCAGCTGAGTCCTGACACCATAACCGATAAAGAAGGCCACAGTTACTACATTGCACGCCTGCGCACGGACAAAAACTACCTGGGCACTAAGGAGCATCCGATGGTGATCATTCCAGGTATGGTTGCCTCGGTAGATATTCTGACCGGTAAGAAATCTATCCTGAGTTATCTGCTCAAGCCGATCATACGTGCGAAAGCAGAAGCTTTGCGCGAAAGATAGAAAAGTCATCAGAGACAAAAAAGCCGCAACGTCATAGATTGCGGCTTTTTTTTGGTTTCCAGCCCCCTGCCCGCAGCATTAAAACATCAGGCCAGGGTTTTGGTTTTATTGGCAGGTAAACGCAGAAAGCTTCCCGCGGTTAAGCGTTAATTTTCCTTCGTTGGCTAACTCCTGCAGCACCTTATGAATGGCGCTACGGGAAATGTGGTTTCGGCTGAGAATAAACGTATAAACCGATGTTTTATCACGAATTTCAGGGTCCATAGACCAGATATGCTTCACATGCTCAATCACGATTTCGCGAATGGTTTTATGCGAGCGTAAGTTTTCGCGCTGGAAATAACGTTGCAGATGATTGGTTAAAATATCAAACGCATGCATCCATAAATTTTTGCTGGTCAGCATCTCGTTAGCATTGCCTGAGCTCATCACCCACATCTCACAGTCGGTGTCGCAACGCAGGTAATGAGACATCACATCATTACGCATCTGTGCCAGACCAAGAATTGCGGGTGCGGTAAAAGTCACCGTAACCAGGTCGTTTTCCACCCGGTAAACCGAGACAGAGCCTTTCTCCAGATAAAATATGCTGCCGTCCCTTTTCATTTCAATGCGCTGACGTTTCTTTCTCAATGAGAAGTAGGCGGTTGCAGATTTTTTTATCTCGTCTCCAATGAGCATGACAGATTCATCAAAATTAAGAATAGGCATCAGCTTCTCTTACTCTGGTTATGGGATTGAGATGACCTCCTGTGCAAAGCAGACGAGATAACCTCATGCAATCAATGACCCGCTACGGGTAACGTATATCAATATAGAGCATGACGACAGATCTGCGCTGGGTCGTTGAGGATGGCTGGATGGTAATTTGCCATGAATAACCCGATCATTTCCCAACTCAACAATATTCCATGCCCGTAAACAAACCTATACTTTACCAAAATCTAATTTCTAATCGGCCAATAATCACCCACAAGCATCACTTCATAGCGTATAGTTTTCTCAACCGTAACAACTGCCATGCCATAAACAGCAGGAAATTAAACAACCTGAAAAATAATATATAATAAATTCAACAGCCAAACAATGAAGATCACAATTATGCCATCCAGATTATTTTTAGATATGGCATAAATAATATACACACCAGAGTTGCCCCCTGCTGAATATTAGCTGAGACCATTTATTCAATAGGCATCATCCCAATACTATGTAACATTATCAGCAAAAGTGACGATTTAGTGTGAAAAGTAACGTGACAAAATCACCGGTGCCGAACAGAACAAAGTTAAATCATTTCAGCTACGGTTACGGCCAGTTAAAAAAACAATCCTCTGGCTCTCTTCTCTTTATGAAAAACATCAAAAAAAAACTTGAAGATAATAAGCAGCACGTTATTATCAAGTGGCACATTAAGATGATAATAAACACGCATCCCTTCCAGAAGTAAATACTAAGTTAAATATGTTATTTAATTACGATCTCTTATTAATATTGCTCGCAATGATTATTGCGAGCCTGGCTTTTTATGTTTCTTTTTGGCTATGTAAAGCTGGGGCGCGTAAAAAACATTACTGCTGGCCTTTATTTAGCGGGCCGACAATGGGCTGCGGCATATGGGTTTTGCACTATATGGTGATGCAAGCGCATCCTCATAGCCATGCCATAAGTTACAACATTAAGATAACCCTGGCTTCGCTACTGCTTGCCGTTATTGGCTGCACCCTGGGATTTGGCTGCCTTTTATTCAAAAAATTGCGTAAAAATCACTATATTATACCAGCAGTTATCTTTTCTGCCGCCGCCGCATCCATGCACTATCTGGGAATGGCTGCCATCATCAATATAAGTGGCAGGCCTGTTAGTAGCCTTCAAATCATTCTGTCGTTGATCGTTATTTTTGTCACCTCATTACTAATGCTGCGCTTAACCCATTTGATGCTGGTGATGGCCAATAAAAATGACAGTTATGCCAATTCCTACCGGCTTGGTGCTACCGTGACTCTGTGTACTGGCGTAGCGTTAATGCACTTTATTGGTACATCTGAAGCCAATATGTCCTCTATGGTGCTATCGCCAGTGGCTGGAAGCCATACCGATCATATTGAAAACACGATAGCCATGACGATGGTGATACTCATTGCTTTGGTTTTCATCATGGCTATCTTCATTTGGTTTGTTAATTTTAAAAAACATTTAAGCAACGAACTTCTGAAGCGAGAATTAATTGCCAAAAATTTGCAGTTAAAACAGATGACGCAACATGATTCATTAACTCAGTTACCGAATCGGCTCTACTTACAAAACTATCTTAATATGCTTTTCAAAAGCCAGATAACGCCATTATTTATCATGTTCATTGATCTTGATGGTTTTAAACGCGTTAACGACGTCTGGGGCCATGCTGTAGGAGATGAATTGTTGGTGAGCATCGCACATGCGCTCAGGAGCGTGGTGGGTAGTGAAGGTTTTGTGGCGAGAATTGGTGGCGATGAGTTTATTATTGTTGTTAATCAGCAAGCAAAAGAGGCTGTTATACGGTTAGCACAAGAAATATTAACTAAAATTTCAGTCAGTTACCACCTCTCTGCAACTAAAGTAGATTTTATCTCTGCCAGTATCGGTATTGCTGTTTACCCTGAGCATGGGCGTGATGTTGCGACGCTGCTAAAAAAAGCAGATGTCGCCATGTATTACATAAAAGACAGAGGGAAAAATAACATCATTTTCTACAATGAAATTGAGATGACGCTCCCGATGTAAAACTACTTACGCAGATATTGATGAATAGTTAATACGTTCGAGTATCAGCGATACTCGTTTCTAAGCAATGGATGCTGACAGATCGTTCCAGTAAATGGAATCAGGAAACCATAAGCAGACATTGATGATGAATTTTATTTCTTTATATAACAAACACAAAGATAAATGGTGGGCATTACCATTTGTGCTGCCTTTCCTGCTCTATCCCATAACTCAATATTTGAGTGCGTATGGGCAGGTTAATGACTATGAAATACCTTTTTATTATCTAAATATGGCCCTGATGACAGCGCTCACCATGATTTATGGCGTTAAGGCGCTGCCGGGGATCATGCTATGCCTGTTTTACCGCGTCTATCCAGACCGTGGTTTTGAGCCGGCAATAATGTCATTAATCCACTACTTTACTTCCGCTGCCATAAGCTGTGCAGGCTATTACTATTTTACAGGTAAACGTGGCGTTGCCAGTTTTGGTCGTTATAATCTCACCTGGCAGCGAATTTTCTGGTTGGTATTTGTTAATGCCACATTATTTCTCCATTATTACCATGCTGAACTCTACCTTGGGCTATTCGGCATACATGGCTCACAAATGTATGTTAGCCCGTTTACCACCAGAACATTAATAAACTATCAGGGAATGCTGGTTGGCAATATGACCGGGTTGCCAATGTGCTATTTGGTTATTCGCTCGATCCGCACGCCTACATATCTGGGTAAGTATTTCCGAAAAATACGCAGCCAGGTCGCAGAAGATTTACGGCTACCAGAATTGCTTTGCTTTTTTGGTTCATTAATAACGCTAACGATGCTAATGGTATTGCCAAGAAGCCATACGTTAATGCTAATGAATTCTGTGTATACCCTGACATTATTACTTCCAGTAATGATATGGGGAACCTTGCGCCTCGGGCATGCTGCAATTTCATTAGTATGGTGGGTTCTTTTAATCGTCCTGTGTAACAACTTTCACAGCTATATACCCGAAGATGCGAACTATCAGCTACATCTTGCTGTTGCTTCTTCTTGCTTTGTTGCGTTCTCAATAACGATTACGTTAATGGCGATAAATATTTCACGCCAGCGCGCTTTGAATATTAAAACCAAACGTTTAACAAGCATTGACCCCATTGTACACTTACCTAACTTATTAGCGTTAAATTCCGACCTGAATAAAAATACGGTTTCTATTTTATGCCAGTTATATATCCCGGAACTTGAATTATTAGGCCGCCATTATGGTTTACTAATGCAAATCCAATACAAGCAGCAACTCGCACACTTCTTACAGCCGGTACTGGGTAAAGGCGAAGTTATCTATACCAACTCGGTACTTGATTTAATTATACGTTTATGCCCCTTACATGCTGAAAAACGTATTGATGAACTGCATAACCGGGCAAAAAAATTCCGTTTTATCCGCGATGGTGTAAAGCTTTATCCGCAAATTGGCTGTAGCTATTGCATTATTAATTACCCGGTTGGGCACCTCTATTTACTGATTGGCGAACTGCGCGCCCTGGCTGAGATTTCCCTCGCCACAAACCTGCCTGTGGATATGAGAAAACAAAGCAGTCGCCTGGTGCAAAATCAGGTCAAAGTTAAAGTCGACATGATGAATCAACTCCAGCGTGCGCTTGAGTTAGGCCGCTTTATTTTAATGGCACAGCCAATAGAGAACAAAAATGGCGAGCGCTATCATGAAGTTCTTCTGAGAATGCGCGGTAACCGTGACGAAATTATTTTTCCGGATACCTTTTTGCCTCTGGCAAACGAGTTTGGCGTGTCTTCAGATATTGACCTGTGGGTTTTAAACAATACCATGAAGTTTATGGATAAGACCCGTAACAGCCAGCCCAATCAGCGCTTTGCAATTAATCTGACGCCAGCCTCTATTTGCCGTATGGATATGGCAAATCTGATTGAAAATATGCTTGTGCAGTACGGTATTGCCCCCGAACAGATTGTTCTGGAAGTGACTGAAACCGATGAACTCACCAACAATCAGCAGGCGGTTAAGACGCTGGATGCATTACAGCGGCTGGGCTGTAAAATCGCTATCGATGATTTTGGTACGGGTTATGCCAGCTATGCGCGACTGAAGAACATGCATGCAGACATACTCAAAATTGACGGCAGTTTTATTCACAATATCCTTTCCAGCGAAATGGATTATAAAATCGTCCAGTCTATCTGCGAGCTGGCAAGAATGAAAAATATGACATTAGTGGCAGAGTGTGTCGAAACAGATGAGATTCGTAATACCTTGTTCGCTATGGATATCGATTATATCCAGGGGTACTTAATCGCCAAGCCTGTACCTATTGAAAGCTTACAAGCCACGGTTTGAATATTAACAATTGAAAGCAATCGCGCCAGATTTGATTTCATACCGGTAATCAGATCCTGGCGTCACCTAACGCATCAGTCCGGTTGTCACTCGTTGATTTCAGCTAACTCTTGAGCTGTAAGCAACGAGCAGAGATCAAGAATATCCTGCGCCAGCTTCACTACCAGCCGCTACCAGACAGAAGAATTTACCCCATTCCTTGCACTACGGGCAACATGCCAGTGGCAATAGGGCCTGTCCGGAAGAAAGTCAACTATACAGGTGCTACACACCACCCAGTTACTGCCTCCGAGCCTTATTCCATGAAAAGGCGGCATATCTGACGCTATTTTACCAGTTAAGCACAGGTATTTAAAAAATCCCGAAAAAATACTTTAGCCATTTTAAGTTCCACCGATATTTAGATAGGTGAATAACATATTACATCACTCTGTCTCAGGCACTTTATTAAAAGCCTGGACGTTGCATTATAAATATCTGAGGAACTTCCCATGTCACAAGTTATTAATACTAACGCACTGAGCCTGCTGGCCCAGAATAATCTGAACAAATCCCAGTCTTCCCTGGGAACGGCAATTCAACGTTTGTCATCCGGCGTTCGTATCAATAGCGCCAAAGACGATGCGGCGGGCCAGGCCATCAGCAACCGCTTTACCGCCAATATTAACGGCCTGACTCAGTCATCCCGTAACGCCAACGACGGTATTTCTATTGCGCAGACCACCGAAGGCGCGCTGAACGAAGTCAACGACAACCTGCAGAATATTCGTCGCCTGACCGTGCAGGCTCAGAACGGCACCAACTCTACAACTGACCGCGAGTCCATTCAGTCTGAAATTGACGCGCGCATGGCGGAAATCAACCGTATCTCTGAACAGACGGAGTTTAACGGCGTGAAGGTGCTGAGCTCCGACCAGACCCTGGATATTCAGGTTGGTGCCAATGATGGCCAGAGCATCGGCATTAAGCTGAACAAAATGGATGCCACCACCCTGGGGATGGATGGTTTTAAAGTCACCCAGCAGAGCCCTCTGAAGGAAGGTGAT
>NZ_RPOH01000081.1 GCF_003818135.1 Buttiauxella warmboldiae
TGGTCCATGTTCGTTTTGCGGAAGTCATGGGGTTTGTCATCAGTCTGGGCCCCATTTATGGGGCTTTTTTTTGTGCTCTGCACCCCATTAACTCTTGCCTCTCTCTGCCAGAATCCCTTGAAATAAAGATGTTATTCACAGGGAATGATTTTGATGAGTGGAATAGCGTTAACCGTCAGCATGTTGGCTCTGGTTGCGGTTGTCGGCCTGTGGCTTGGCAATATCAAAATACGCGGCGTCGGGTTGGGGATCGGGGGCGTGCTGTTCGGCGGTATTATTGTGGGACATTTCGTCAGCCAGGCGGGAATTAGCCTGAATGGCGATATGCTCCACTTTATTCAGGAGTTTGGCCTGATCCTCTTCGTTTATACCATTGGTATTCAGGTAGGCCCTGGTTTCTTCTCTTCACTACGGGTCTCTGGCCTGCGCCTTAACCTTTTTGCGATCCTGATTGTGGCGACTGGCGGCCTGGTTACCGCGCTTATCCATAAAATCTTTGATGTTCCCTTGCCCGTGGTGCTCGGAATTTTCTCCGGAGCGGTGACGAACACCCCGGCGCTGGGCGCGGGCCAGCAAATCCTGACCGATCTGGGCACGCCCTCTGAATTGATCGATAAAATGGGGATGAGCTACGCGATGGCTTATCCGTTCGGGATTTGTGGGATTTTGCTGAGCATGTGGCTGATCCGCATGATATTTCGCATTAATATCGATCGGGAAGCCCAGCGTTTTGATAGCACCAGCGGGCAAACTCACGCCCATCTCCAGACCATGAATATCTGCGTCGCCAACCCCAATCTCAACGGATTACCGATTCAGGAAGTACCGGTACTGAACAGCGATACTATTATTTGTTCACGTCTTAAGCGTGGAGCGTTGCTGATGGTGCCGGCACCTGAAACGGTGATTCAAACCGGGGATTTACTGCACCTTGTCGGGCAGGAAAAGGATCTGCACGCTGCATTACTGGTTATCGGCCAGCAGGTGGAAACCTCGCTTTCAACGCGCGGCACCGATTTACGGGTGGAGCGCGTGGTGGTGACCAATGAAAAAGTCCTCGGTAAAAAAATCCGCGATCTGAATTTAAAGCAAAAGTATGACGTGGTTATTTCGCGCCTGAATCGTGCGGGTGTTGAACTGGTTGCCAGCAGCAATGCCAGCCTGCAATTTGGCGATATCCTGAATCTGGTTGGCCGCCCGGAATCCATCGAAACGGTGGCGGCGGAAGTGGGCAACGCGCAGCAAAAACTCCAGCAGGTTCAGATGTTGCCGGTGTTTATTGGGATTGGCCTTGGCGTGCTGCTCGGCTCCATTCCGCTATTCATCCCGGGCTTCCCTGTTGCTTTACGCCTGGGTTTAGCGGGTGGGCCGCTTATTATGGCGCTTATTCTTGGGCGAATTGGCAGCATCGGTAAGCTGTACTGGTTTATGCCGCCGAGCGCTAACCTCGCGCTGCGCGAGCTGGGTATTGTGTTGTTTCTGGCGGTGGTAGGGTTGAAATCGGGCGGTGATTTTATTGGCACCCTGCTGCATGGCGACGGTATTAGCTGGATTGGCTACGGCATTCTGATTACCAGTATTCCCCTGTTAGCCACCGCTTTACTGGCACGACTACTCGCTAACATGAATTACCTGACGCTGTGCGGCATGCTGGCGGGGTCCATGACCGATCCCCCAGCTCTGGCTTTCGCTAATGGATTACATGCCACCAGCGGCGCCGCCGCACTCTCTTACGCTACGGTTTATCCGCTGGTGATGTTCCTGCGGATTATCACACCTCAGCTCCTTGCGGTGCTGTTTTGGGTTTGATGTTTGATAGTACAACGCTGATGCCAGCATAGGCTGGTCACATGGATTTTATCGATCAGGTGTGATTCAGGAAGCGCCGCCACAATTGTTTAGTAACCCCACCATCTGCGTACTAAACCGTTTCTCCATGCTGCTGGAAACGATATGCCAGCGGTAGCCAGCAGAATAAAATCATCACGCCCATGGCCGTCATTAACATTCCGAGGCTGAACTGCCCGCTTTGTGGCAGCAGCGCGGAAAACCACGCCATCGCGCCCGAACCGATATTTTGCAGCCCGCCGACTAACGCCCCGGCGGTGCCTGAGAGGAACGGGAATGGCTCCATAGCGCCGCTGGTCGCCAGCGGGAATAACATGCCCGCGCCAAAGAAGAAAAGCGCGGCAGGCACCAGCAGCGTCCAGATATTCATCACGCCAAACCAGCCCGGAAGCCACATCAGAATGCCGGCAAACAGGCAGCTCAATACCGCCTGCCACATCAATGAAGAGAAACGCACATTTTGCCGACCCGCGTACCAGGAACCAAAAAATGCCGCCGGGATCGGCAGAATAAACAGAATACTGACTACGACGCCACTTAGCCCCAGTACGCCACCCATTAACACGCCGGAGCAGGCTTCAAACACTGCCACACCCGCCAGCCCGCCGACCAGCATCAGCAAATAGCAGTTAAACGAACCGCTACCAAACAGGGTTTTATAGCTGGCAACAAGGCGTTGTGGTTTGGACTGGATTGGGCGCGTTTCCGGCAGCCAGCGCAACATGCAGAAAGCGACAATAGCGCACAGCGCCAGCAGGAAAGCGTAACAAGAGCGCCAGCCCCAGACCGAATCGAGCATTCCACCCATCACCGGAGCCAGCAACGGACTGACCAGAATCCCCATATTCAATAAGCTGTTAGCATGGCGTAGCGATGAACCTTCATAGAGATCGCGCGGCATGGTTCGCGCCATTACGCCTGCAACCCCCGTCCCCATTCCCTGCAGCGCGCTGGCAATCACCAGCGCGGTTAAATGAGTGGTAAACAGCGCCCATAGCGTGGCGAGAATAAAAATACTCATCCCCGCAAGGATCACCGGGCGACGGCCAATGCGGTCTGAAATTGGCCCATAGAAGAGTTGCGAGACACCATAGGTCAGCAAATAAGCCGCCATCACCTGTTGGATTGCGCCGCTGCGTACGCCGAAGTCGTGAGCCATGTCGGGAATTGACGGGATATAGATGGTTTGCGTCATCTGCCCGACGGCAACCAGCAGGATGAGCATCATCAGCAGATGAAGGTTGGCTAGTTTTTTCATTTTCTCATGGTTTTTATGGTGGTTATAACGCTTTTGTGTAGCTTATATAACTAGATATTAAAAATAATCGAGAGAAATCTACCATTAAATAAAAAATAAGCCATATGCAAAACTGCTTTTTGTCAGGAGAAAAAGTCGCATGCTGTAAAGCTCGCACGGCAATTTTTATTGCCAGCGAAACGGCAAGTGGAAATTATTAAAGGGAGGCGGTTTCCCGCCTCCCTTTGGTGCGACTTAAAGGCCAGGAATTACTTAAAGTATTTCATGGCGACTTCAAGCAGTTGCAGTAACGCAACCATGAGTTTCAGAAACACAATAGTCAGTTCCATCAAGCCCATACGCTTTCTCCTGTGGCCAGGAGCACTTTCAGCCGGCGAGCCTTTCCGCTGCCTGTAGCCTGCCGAATTTGTTGATAATGTCTGATGTGCTCCGCTGAGGTTAAGGCACTGACGGCACCACCCGTTTCAGCCAGGACTTGAATTGCGCGGCGGTTTGCGGCCTCAGAACACATCACGTTCAACACCATGAGTATATCCACTATACTGTATAAATAAACAGTAAGAATGAAAAAAATGTGAACGGCCCGCCGGTCAACCCTGTTACAGACTGCCTGAAAAAGCAGCAAGTGTTTGCGCCGCTGTGGGTTTCGTCGTATATTTGGGAGGTTGATATTGTCTGGTGTGCGAAGCAGTAAAAGCACTATGCAGTAAAAACAAAAAGCCTCGCCTCACCAGCGGGGTTTTTTGTTTTCCTGGATCCAGAGAGTTGAAAATAGCTAGTTGAAGTAACCGTTGGGAACTGACTGCCCGAAACCATCGCCGCTGTCGGTGCTGTTATCGCTACGGCCTCTCGCTTCAAGCCTTTCAGCACGTATCCGCTCGCTAATTGCCCTGCGCTGTTCGGCCGTCATTTTTTCGCGGCCATAATAGGGCGCGGGATAGTGCGAGCGGATAAATATGCCTTCATTTTGCGCTGAACTGTGCGTTTTATGCCCACGATCGCCTGAGGTCTCCTGCGAAGAGCAGCCGCTTATTGCCAGCGAGATAAGCAATACCAGAGCGTATTGATAAACCATATTTCTTCCTGAAGCAGTGCTGAACACAGCGTGGGGATGGCCATTATTACTCATCCGAGTCATGGTGCGTAACAGGAATGGCAGAGATTGTGTAGCGTATCACGCACGCTGAGGTGAGGGCTTCACCCCGACGAATGTCGGAGTGAAGGGATAGCAGTGATAGCGATTACGAAAGCGGGCTCAGCGTAATTTCTACACGGCGGTTCTGTGCTTTACCTTCTGCCGTGTTGTTACTGGCAATGGGGTTCGCAGGCCCCATACCGGAAGTGCGTACCCGGTTTGCAGCCACACCTTGTGCGATCAGGGCGCTACCTACGCCGTCAGCGCGCTGCTGGGAAAGTGTCATATTCAGCTGCTGGCTGCCGGTGCTGTCGGTGTAACCGACAACGTTAACCGCAGTTTTTGGATACTCTTTCAGAACCATCGCCACACCGGTTAAGGTATTTGCGCCCGCCGGTTTCAGCGTTGCGCTGCTGCTGTCGAAGGTGACATTATTTGGCATGTTCAGCACGATATTGTCGCCATTACGCGTCACGCTTACGCCCGTTCCCTGCATTTTGTCGCGCAGCTTAGCTTCCTGCACATCCATGTAATAGCCCACGCCTCCTCCTAAAGCCGCACCGGCGGCAGCACCAATCAGCGCGCCTTTGCCGCGATCTTTTTTCGATGAAGAGAGTGCGCCAACGCCTGCGCCTACCAGCGAGCCAATACCCGCTCCGATACCTGATTTCCCTGCTTCACGCTCGCCGGTGTAAGGGTTGGTCGTACAACCTGAGACGGCTAACGTGCCGCAAACAAGAGCGGCAATCACCATGACGCGTTTTTTCATCTTATTTCCTTTGTGAATTTAATGATTCAGCCGCAACTTCAGCGGCGGTTGATTATGCCGTGTGAATGTGTAGAAATTTCTATAGAGTCGTCTGAATTTGTAAACAATATTGAGTGGCCTCAGGTCGCCACCTGCCTACACGGGAGCCCGAATTGGCTAATACACCTTTATCAACCAGCAAAATCTTAACGGCCGCCCACTGGGGGCCGATGCTCGTTGAAACTGACGGAGAGCGCGTCTTCGCCTCAACCGGCGCCTTAGATAGCGGCCATGAGAACTCATTGCAAAGTGCGGTACCGGATCAGGTTCACAGCAAAGCCCGGGTGAAATTTCCCATGGCGCGTAAAGGTTTTCTGGCCTCGCCAGATGCCCCACAAGGCGTGCGTGGCGATGATGAATATGTGCGAATTAGCTGGAATGAGGCGCTGCAACTGATCCACCAGCAGCACCAGCGAATTCGTTCCGCTTACGGTGCCGCCTCTATTTTTGCCGGTTCCTATGGCTGGCGCTCCAATGGGGTGCTCCATAAAGCGGCGACGTTATTACAGCGTTATATGAGTCTGGCGGGCGGCTATACCGGCCATCTGGGCGATTATTCAACCGGTGCGGCGCAGGCGATCATGCCGTATGTGGTGGGCTCCAATGAGGTTTATCAGCAGCAAACCAGCTGGCCGCTGGTGCTGGAGCACAGCGATGTCGTGGTGCTCTGGAGCGCCAATCCGCTGAACACTTTGAAAATTGCCTGGAATGCCAGCGACGAGCAAGGGATAACGTTTTTCGAAAAGCTGAAAAACAGCGGCAAAACGGTGATCGCCATTGATCCAATGCGCTCGGAAACGGTGGATTTCTTTGGCGATAAGGCGCAGTGGATTGCCCCACACATGGGAACTGATGTGGCGTTGATGCTGGGTATCGCCCACACGCTGGTGAAAAACGGCTGGCACGACACGCTATTCCTTGAGCGCTGTACTCACGGTTACGACAAGTTTGCCGCTTACCTGCTGGGGGAATCTGACGGCCAGCCCAAAACGGCTGGCTGGGCGGCTGAAATTTGCGCTGTCCCTGCGGAAACCATCGAATATCTGGCGCGGTTATTCAGTGAAAAACGCACCATGCTGATGTCCGGCTGGGGAATGCAGCGCCAGCAGTATGGCGAGCAAAAGCACTGGATGGTGGTGACGCTGGCCGCCATGCTTGGGCAAATTGGTACGCCGGGCGGTGGTTTTGGTTTGTCTTATCACTTTGCCAATGGCGGTAACCCAACAAGGCGCGCGGCGGTATTGGGTTCAATGCAGGGGGCCGTTGCCAATGGCATTGAGGCGGTCGAAAAGATCCCGGTGGCGCGAATTGTTGCCGCGCTGGAAAATCCCGGCGGCGAGTATCAGCATAACGGGATGCAAAAAATCTTCCCGGATATTCGCATGCTGTGGTGGGCGGGGGGCGCTAATTTCACCCATCATCAGGACACTCACCGCCTGATTAAAGCCTGGCAAAAACCAGAGCTGGTGGTGATTTCCGAATGCTTCTGGACGGCGGCGGCCAGACACGCCGATATTGTGCTGCCGATCACCACATCGTTTGAGCGTAACGATTTAACCATGACCGGTGATTACAGCAACCAGCATCTGGTGCCGATGAAGCAGGTCGTCTCGCCGCAGGGTGAGGCGCGCAATGATTTTGATGTTTTTGCTCAACTCAGCGCATTGTGGGAAGAGGGTGGCGAAGCGCGTTTCACGGAAGGAAAAAGCGAGCTGCAGTGGCTGGAAGCATTTTATGAAATCGCCCGTAAACGCGGGGCAGCCCAGCAGGTTGACCTGCCTGATTTTGAGCAGTTCTGGCAGGCTAACCAGCTGATAGAAATGCCGGAAAACGAAAAGAGTGCCGCTTTTATCCGTTTTGCTGATTTCCGCCGCGACCCTGAGGCTAATCCCCTAAAAACCCCAAGCGGCAAAATTGAAATTTACTCTGAACGTATTGCCAGCTTTGGCTATGCCGATTGCCCACCGCATCCCGCCTGGCTTGCGCCGGATGAATGGCAAGGCAATGCTGAACCGGGCCAGCTGCAGCTGCTTTCCTCACACCCGGCGCACCGTCTGCACAGCCAGCTCAACTATGCGGCGCTGCGTGACAAATACGCTATTGCCGGGCGTGAACCCTTAACGCTGCACCCGGCCGATGCCGCTGCGCGCGGCATTGCGGATGGGGATTTGGTGCGGGTCTGGAATCGGCGTGGGCAGGTGCTGGTGGGCGCGCGGGTAACAGAAGGCATCAAGCCGGGCGTGGTCTGCATTCACCAGGGCGCCTGGCCTGATTTGGATGATGAAAAGCTGTGTAAAAATGGTGCGGTAAACGTGCTGACGCTCGATATTCCAACTTCACGGCTGGCCAATGGCTGTGCGGCGAATTCGTCGTTAGTCTGGGCCGAAAAATATCTCGGCCCGGTTCCGGAGGTTACAGCGTTTTCTCCGCCTGCCAGCTCATAATCCAGGTCGGGTGGTGCGTTTCAGTTTGCCAGGCGCTCTCTTCAATACGAAAACCCTGGTGATGATAGAAATGCACTGCCCGATGATTTTTCTGGTAAACCTCAAGGCTTAGCGAGGGATAAAGCGCTTTGGCGTGCTCCATCAACGCCTGCCCAACACCCTTGCCGATGAAAGGCTCGCTCACAAACAGTGCGCCAATAAAGAGTGAATCCAGCACGCTGATAAATCCCACCATTTTACCCTGGTACGGGTAAACCCAGGTCGCCGATTGCGGAATATAGACATTGCGCACAATGGACTCGCTTTCGTGCCAGTAGCTTTCACTAATAAAGGGGTGCGCCTGAATGGTGCTGGCAAGCCAGACGGCAATCAGTTCATCCATTTCGTCGGGCTGCAGACGCCGAATCATTTCAGGTTATCAGGGTGGCAGAAACAGCTAGTGACGTGGTCGTTGACCAGTCCGCAAGCCTGCATAAATGAGTAACAGATGGTGGAGCCGACAAACTTAAAGCCACGTTTTTTCAGCGCTTTTGATAACGCATCGGAAGCGGGGGTTGTGGTCGGAATTTCCGCGAGCGTAGCCGCCTGCGTAACCTGAGCCTGGTTATCAACAAACGACCAGACAAACTCCGGGAATTTTTCGCCGCAGGCTTCCATGGCCAGATAGGCTTTGGCGTTATTGATGATGGCTTCTATTTTCCCCCGATGGCGAATAATTCCCGCATCCTGCACCAGCCTGTCGACATCTTCTGGTTGCAGCAAGGCCACGGCCTGAGGGTCGAAGTTTTTAAAACAGCGGCGGTAGTTTTCGCGTTTTTTCAGCACGGTTATCCACGACAATCCAGCCTGTTGCCCTTCAAGGCAGATCATCTCGAAAAGATGTTGTCCGTCGCTCACCGGTACGCCCCATTCCCTATCGTGGTACTCAATATAGAGCGGGTCCTGTGACACCCATCCACAACGCAGCATGTGTTTCTCCTTTGATGAAATTTCTCGTGTCAATTTGACGCGCCAGATAAAAAGACAATAGTTAATTCAGGGCTATCCGCAAGCCCGGCCAAAACATAAAAATATCTCCGGATTGGGATCTTTTCTTGAGTCGTTTTGACGATCGAAAATTTACGCAGCGGGTCGCCATGTTACCCTCGCCACGGCGTTGTCCTGGCCATTCATGCCCTCTCAGAGGCATTTCATTCCGGCCAGAGTGCAACTCATGCCTTTTTCTCCTGGAATAAAATGCACTTCGTTACCCTTGTCCGTAGAAGATTTCTCTTAAATTTTGCGGACATCTGCCATGAATACCGTTAGCTACAACCGTACTCGCTGGTTAACTCTGATCGGCACCATTATTACTCAGTTTGCCCTGGGTTCCGTTTATACCTGGAGCCTGTTCAATAGCGCTCTGTCACAAAAACTGGATGAGCCAATCAGCCAGGTCGCCTTCTCCTTTGGTTTATTAAGCCTCGGTCTTGCGATTTCATCCTCTGTGGCGGGTAAATTGCAGGAACGTTTTGGCGTGCGTAAAGTCACGATGGCGGCAGGCGTGCTGCTGGGTGTCGGCTTTTTCCTTACCGCGCATTCCGATAACTTATTGATGCTGTGGCTTAGTGCTGGCGTGCTGGTTGGCCTGGCCGATGGGGCCGGCTACCTGCTGACGCTGTCCAACTGCGTGAAATGGTTCCCGGAGCGTAAAGGGCTGATTTCCGCGTTTGCTATTGGTTCTTACGGTCTTGGCAGCCTCGGCTTCAAATATATCGACAGCCATTTGCTGGCGACCGTCGGCCTGGAAAACACCTTTATGATCTGGGGGGCTCTGGCGATGGTGATGATCCTGCTGGGGTCCATGCTGATGAAGGACGCGCCATTACAGGAAGTGAAAACAACCAATGGCGTGGCTGAAAAAGACTACACCCTGGCAGAATCGATGCGTAAACCCCAGTACTGGATGCTGGCAATTATGTTCCTGACGGCCTGTATGAGCGGTCTGTACGTCATCGGCGTGGCGAAAGATATTGCGCAAGGCATGGTGCATTTAACGGCTGAGTCTGCGGCGAATGCGGTAACGGTTATCGCGATTGCCAACCTGAGCGGCCGCCTGGTGCTGGGTATTCTGTCCGATAAAATCGCCCGCATTCGTGTTATCACCCTCGGTCAGGTTATCTCTTTAGTCGGTATGGCTGCGCTGCTGTTCGCCCCGCTAAACGAAGCGACTTTCTTTGCCGCGATTGCCTGTGTGGCGTTTAACTTTGGCGGCACCATCACCGTTTATCCATCCCTGGTCAGCGAGTTCTTTGGTCTGAATAACCTGACTAAAAACTACGGTGTGATTTACTTAGGCTTCGGTATCGGCAGCATCTGCGGTTCGATTATCGCTTCTGTCTTCGGCGGTTTTTATATCACCTTCTGCGTTATCTTCGCGCTGCTGATTTTGTCGCTGGCTATTTCCACCACCATCCGCCAGCCGGCACGAGAAGCCCTGCAAGAGGCTCACGCCTGATAACGCGTCATTAATGCCGCAAACCATGCCGCCGGGACGTTATACGGCGGCATCATTAACTGTGAAATCCCCTGCTCGATAATCCCCTCGGCCTGCTCCCTTAGCCTCTCATTTCCCCGCTGTAACCCTGCCAGTTGGATCCGTTTTTCGATTAAATAGACGCGGGCAAAATGTGGGTCATAGCGCAAAATTCCACGCGTATTATCAATGATGTCGGCCAGTTTGATGGTTTGCGCCTCAGGGCTGGCGTTTGCCGTGTGCAGAAAGTGGGCGCGTTTGCGATACATGCGGTTAGTGCCAGGGCGCTGCTCAGGGTTGGTAACCATCGCCACCAGCATCGCCACATCCGGGCCAAAATGCTGCTGAATGTCGGTGAGTGTGGAGCCTGTGTCCTCTACCGTGTCGTGCAGCCAGGCCGCTGCAAGCATCTCTTCTGCGGCGGAGATGCTCCTGACCAGTTCCACTACCGCTGCCGGATGGACAATGTAGGGCTCAAGGGTATATTTACGACGCTGATCGCAAGCCGCATGAGCTTTGGTGGCATATCGGCGAGCGCGTTCTTCTAAAGACAGCATAAACACCCCTTGAAATTGCTGACAAAGAAGGAAAAACGTGGTTTCCTTCTTTGTGGCGATCGGCTGAAATCAATAAATTGATTTT
>NZ_RPOH01000082.1 GCF_003818135.1 Buttiauxella warmboldiae
TTTTTTATTGATGGCCTATGTTGGTTTTGCGGCAAACATGGGCTCTGTCATCAGTCTGATATCCTATGTTAGTGCGCATATGGGCAAAAAAAAAGCTGCATCGCAGGTTAGCGTGAAGCAAAAAAAAAAGCCGCTAGCAATAAAGCTAACGGCTGAAAATAACCTGTTTCCCGCTACATTACGCGGTTGCCGTTTCCTTAGCGGAGTCAGCTTTATCGTCACCTTGCTGCGCCATACGGCTCAGTTTCGGCGCGGTGAGCATCATCAGAACCGCAATAACGGCGGTGGCGATACCAATCTGCATGAATACACGGCCATAAACTTCCAGGGAGACCAGCGGGTCGGTCACATTCTCAGGAACAGCCATCAGGTTGGCCACTTTACCCGCGATGATTGCAGCACCAGCGGTAGTCAGGAACCAGCTACCCATGATGAAGCCCATCAGACGCTGTGGAACCAGCTGTGCAACCATCGCCAGACCCAGGCCTGAGATCATCAGCTCGCCGATACTCTGCAGCGCGTAGCTCAGAATCAACCAGCTTACCGAGACGATACCGGCGTCGGAGGCGAATTTAGCGCCCAGCGGCAGTACCAGGAAGGCCAGGGAGCACAGCACCATACCGAATGCGAACTTATGCGGCATTGGCATACGGTCGCCCATTTTGTTGTAGATAGCGGCCAGAATCGGGCTACCAATCATGATCCAGAATGGGTTCAGCGCCTGGAACTGTTCTGGTTCGAACATCACGCCCAGAATGGAGTGCTCAACGTTACGAATCGCAAAGAAGTTCAGCGAGGTTGGCATTTGGCTGTACAGCACAAAGAACACAATCGCTTCAACCATCAGGATGAAGGCCACAATCATCTTACGACGAGCGGCGCCCTGCATAGCAAAGGCTTCTTTAGCGAAGACAATCACGATGCCCAGCGCGACCACACCCAGAACCATACGCGCGATACCCTGGTTGTGCAGCAGCCAGGTCGCCGCGGTAATCAGCACCAGAACGCCAACGATAGTGGCGGCCAGTTTGCCAAATTGCACAGGCTGGAAGTCAGGTTTAGAACCGTGGTTTTTCACCCACTTCTTACAGAACATGAAGTTCACGAGGGTGATCAGCATACCCACGAAGCTCAGGGAGAACGCCACGCTCCAGCCATACTTCGCGGCAAGCCAGGGTGTGGCAAGCATGGAGAAGAAGGAACCGATGTTGATGGACATGTAGTACATAGTAAATGCACCGTCCAGACGCGGATCGTCCTTTTCATAGCAGGTAGACAGCAGGGAAGATGGGTTTGCCTTAAACAGACCGTTACCCACGGCGATAGTCGCCATACCCATATACACCACAGCCACATCGTGGCCGGAGTAAGCGACCAGCGCATAACCAATAGCCAGAACGATAGTACCCAGCACAATGACGCGCTTGGTGCCAAGCACTTTATCGCCCAACCAGCCACCGATAGCCACCATGCCGTAGACCAGGGCGCTAAAGGAAGAGAACAGGGTGATGGAGTCAGCTTCGGACATCCCCAGCATTTTGACCAGGTAAACGGCCATGATGCCTTGCAGGCCGTAGTAGCCAAAACGCTCCCATAATTCGATAGAGAAAATCAGGTAGAACGATTTAGGTTGTTTGAAGGCGTTCAGTGAAACGCTTTCTGCTGGTTTTTTGTTTGCAGTCGACACATATACCTCTTTTTTTACATCCCATTTTAACAGGAGCTTTCTAAGCGTCATGCCGGTCAGACATTCGCTTTTTTAGTTATAAGGAAGGGGAAACGGCGGGTAATGTTCACTATCCTGCGCATTCAGGCAAGGGGTTTGTAATGTTCTGTTACATTTATCTCGAGCGATATAATGCTGGGGAAAGGGATTTGTTATTCAGCGTTAAATTTTATCAAAATGAGCTTTGCCAATTTATTCTCTGCTTAATGGAATCAATAACCCTAATTTAGGTATATATTCTGCTTTAAAGCGCTAAGTATAGTCATATGGGCCAAGTGTAAAGAATTGTGCAGTCTATTGTACTGCCTGGAGCGGGGTAATAGCGCTGAACCGGAGGTCATTTGTTTCATTCTGATGACTTAAATTTAACATCAGGTTATCCATGTGATCTGAGTCACATAATTATGGAAAATTCTTATCGTAAAAAAACGATTAACCTGTTCAGTCGATTATCTGCCAGATTATCTAAACGAAGCGGCGGGACTGTACAGGATAAATATAGGGGGTTTGCCATGATGATGGCATGGGGAATGGCAGTGGGGGAGGGAGCCTGCCGCAAACGCCGCAGGCGGTAGAGATTAGATGTCGACTTTTTCCCGATATTCACATAAATCTTCAATGATGCATGAGCCACAGCGCGGCTTGCGGGCAATGCAGGTATAGCGGCCATGCAAAATCAGCCAGTGGTGGCAATCGACTTTAAATTCTGCCGGAACCACTTTTAACAGTTTTTCCTCAACCTGCTCAACGTTTTTGCCCGCGGCAAAGTTAGTGCGGTTACAAACGCGGAAGATATGGGTATCAACGGCGATAGTCGGCCAGCCAAAGGCCGTGTTCAGCACCACATTCGCCGTTTTGCGCCCTACGCCGGGTAGCGCTTCGAGCGCGGCCCGGTCTTCCGGGACCTCGCCGTTATGCAGCTCAATCAACATCCGGCAGGTCTTGATGACGTTCTCAGCCTTGCTGTTAAACAGGCCAATGGTTTTGATGTACGACTTGATCCCCTCAACGCCCAGCGCCAGCATGGCCTGCGGCGTGTTAGCGACCGGATAGAGCTTCGCTGTCGCTTTATTTACGCTGACATCGGTAGCCTGCGCTGACAGCAACACGGCTATCAGTAATTCAAACGCGGAGCTGAATTGTAACTCAGTGGTGGGGTGTGGATTGTTATCGCGCAGGCGCGTGAGGATCTCTAGCCGTTTGCTCTTATTCATGACGCTTTCTCTGGATGACCTTCCGTTGCAGCAGCTTGCGCTGTGCGGCGCGTTTTCATTTTTTCATCAATAAGATACTTCACGGCCAGCATCAAACCCAGGCCGATAAAGGCACCCGGTGGCAACATGGCGAGCAGGAATGGGGTATCGGTATGAAAAACTTCAATCCGCAAAGCTTTTGCCCAGTTGCCCAGCAGCGCATCGGCCCCGTCGAACAGCGTCCCATTGCCGATAATTTCACGCAGCGAGCCGAGGACGAACATTGCGCTGGTGGCGCCGATGCCGATGGCTAAACCATCCAGCGCGGCAAGGGGTACGCTATTCCTGGCGGCAAAGGCTTCGGCGCGGCCAATCACAATACAGTTGGTGACAATCAGCGGGATAAAAATCCCCAGCGATTGATACAGACCGTAAGCATAAGCGTTGATCAGCATCTGTACGGCGCTGACCACCGAGGCAATGATCATCACATACACCGGAATACGAATTTCTGCCGGTACCCAGCGGCGCAGTGCGGAAACGGCGCTATTGGTCAGCACCAGCACCAGCGTGGTGGCAAGGCCCAGGCCAAGGGCATTAGTGGCGGTGGAGGTGACCGCCAGCAGCGGACACAGGCCCAGCAACTGCACCAGGGCGGAGTTATTTTTCCATAATCCCTGAACGACAATATCTTTTACTTCGCTCATGGTTGTGCTCCACAGGCAGGTAGATTAGCCATTTGCGCGGGTAATGTTTGCGCGAACAATCCCGCTCGTTTTACCGCATTGACCACCGCACGAGGCGTGATGGTGGCACCGGTAAATTGATCAAACTGGCCGCCATCTTTTTTCACCGCCCAGCTCGGGTCATCCTGCCCGTGAATGGCTTTGCCAGCAAAATGGGTGATCCAGTTGCTCAGACGCGTGTCGATTTTATCGCCCAGCCCCGGTGTTTCATGATGTTCGGTAACGCGCGAGCCCAATACTCTGCCGCTAAAATCCGCCGCGACCAGCAGTTGAATAGCACCGGAATAACCATCTGGCGCGGTAGCCTCCATGACCACCGCCACCGGCTGCTCGCCTTTACGCGCCACGTAAATCTGGCGTTCGCCTTTACCTAATGGTGAATCATTCACTATCACGCAGCTGTTCTGAATATTGTTGTCGTAGCTGTCGGGCGCAATAACCTGATCGAACAGCAACTTCTGCTGTGCGACGGCCTGCTGCTCGATAGTGCCTTTGGTTAAGGCATTCACTACGGCAGTTAACCCCGTGGCCAGTGCGGCAAACAGCGCAAGTGTTACGCCATGTTTTTGCATTGTTTTTAGCATGACGTCTCCTTAGCGATGCCCGTAAGCACGAGGGCGTGTGTAGTAATCGATCAGCGGCACGGTAATATTTGCCAGCAGCACGGCAAACGCCACGCCATCCGGGTAGCCGCCAAAGGTGCGAATCAGCCAGACCAGCAATCCTGCCAGCGCGCCAAAAAGCAGGCGCCCGCGGTTGGTGGTGGAGGCCGTTACCGGATCGGTGAGAATGAAAAACGCCCCGAGCATGGAGGCGCCAGAGAACAGATGGATCAGCGGTGAGGCACATTTTTCAGGCGCCAATATCCAGCCCAGCGTGGCGCACGCCGCCAGCGTCAGCAGGAAGCTGAGCGGAATATGCCAGCGAATCGTCCCTTTGATCAGTAAAAACAGGCCGCCTGCCAGGAAGGCAAGGTTCACCCACTGCCAGCCAATGCCCGCCAGCACGCCGCTGTAAATGGGGGCTTGCAGCAAATCTTGTGGAGTATGCCCGGCGCGCAGGCCTGTTTTAAAGGTGTCCAGCGGCGTGGCCTGGCTGATGCCGTCAATGCCGGTACGCAGTTGTGCCATGGTGTCGCCGGCGAGCGTGGCACCGGAAAATATAACGTGCAGCGAATCAGCAAAATCGGGCACGGTGGCGGCAAGCGTATGCGGAGGCAGCCACGCTGTCATCTGTACCGGAAAGGCGATTAGCAAGACCACATAACCCACCATTGCCGGGTTAAAGGGATTATGCCCGAGGCCGCCATACAGCTGTTTCGCGATAATCACCGCAAATACGGTACCGAGGATCGCCATCCACCACGGCGCAAGCGGTGGAATACTGATACCTAACAACAATCCAGTTAATACGGCAGAGTTATCACCCAGGATGCGCAGCGGCTGTTTACGAAGTTTTAACACCAATAATTCGGCAGCAACGGCGGTCAGGATAGCGGATGCTATCTGCACCAGGCTGCCCCAGCCGAACCAGTACCAAAGCATGGCTATTCCCGGCAGCGTAGCCCAGCTGACCATCAGCATAATTCGGGAGGTGCTGCGCTGGTTATGGGTATAAGGGGAGCTTGCTATCTTAAAAACCATCTATTCCTCTGATGCCATTTGATGCGCGGCCTTACGGGCCTGAACCCGGGCGATAGCTGCGGCAACCGCGGCTTTACGCGGGTCCTGCTGGTCGTCGGCAGCGATTTCGGGCGATTGCTCTTCAGCCTGAGCGGCTTTACGCGCTTTAGCACGCGCAATCGCGGCTTCAATTGCAGCTTTGCGTGGATCGACAGTATCAACGGCCGCCACTTCAGGCGCAGCTGTGCTTTCCTCTGTCTGAGCGGCTTTCCGCGCTTTAGCACGCGCAATCGCGGCTTCAATTGCAGCTTTACGTGGATCGACAGTATCAACGGCCTCCACTTCAGGTGCAGCTGTGCTTTCCTCTGGCTGAGCGGCTTTCCGCGCTTTAGCACGCGCAATAGCAGCTTCAACTGCGGCTTTGCGCGGATCGGCGGTAGCCGTTGCGGTTTCGTTAAGCTGTGCTTCTTTCTCCGCCTGACGCGCGCGGGCCTGCGCTTTGCGAGCTTCACGCGCGGCAATGACCTGCTGATTATCAGGCAGGCTACCCGCCTGAATTACAATCGGCTCATTGTCCTGTGCCTTCTTACTTTTCACGCGGGCAAGCGCCGCCTGAATAGCGTGGTTATCTTTTGCCGTCGGTTGTACCGCCGCCTGTTTATGGCGCTCCAGGCGAGCGGCTTTTTCACGCTCCAGACGTGCCTGACGCGCTTCGAAACGCATTTTAGCTTCGGCGGTACGTTTAGCCTCAAGTTCGATTTCGCGGATCTCGGCTTTTTCCTGGCGGAAATACTGTACCAGCGGAATATTGCTCGGGCAGACGTAGGCGCAGGCTCCGCATTCGATACAGTCTTTCAGGTTATGGGCCTGAGCTTTATCGTGCTGCTGCCCGCGGCTGTACCAGTAAAGCTGCTGCGGCAGTAAATCAGCCGGGCAGGCGTCGGCACAGGCGCTGCAACGGATGCAGCTTTGCTCTTCCTGCGGCTCGCCCATTTCATTCGCGTGTGGTGCCAGCAGACAGTTGGTCATTTTAACCACCGGAACATCCAGCCACGGCAGGCTAAAGCCCATCAACGGGCCACCCATAATCACTTGCCGATCGTGGCCGGGACGGAAGCCAGCGAAATCAAGTAGATGACGAACCGGAGTACCCAGGCGCGCCCAGACATTGCCCGGCTGCTGAATGGCACCGCCGGTTAAGGTCACTACGCGCTCGGTTAACGGTTCACCATCGATAATTGCGCGTTTTACCGCGAACGCCGTGCCCACGTTTTGCATCAGCACGCCAATATCGGAAGAGCGCCCGCCTTGCGGAACCTGTTTACCGGTCAGGATCTGCGTGAGCTGTTTGGCCCCCCCGGACGGATATTTGGTGGGGATCACCCGCAGCTCAATACCGTGGCTGTTGCACAGCACCGCACGCAGCATCGAAATGGCCTGCGGCTTGTTATCTTCAATACCGATTAATACGCGTTGCGGTTGCAGAATATGGGCGAGAATGCGCACCCCTTCGATAATTTGCGCGGCACAGTCCTGCATCAGGCGGTCATCGGCTGTGATATAAGGCTCGCACTCGGCCGCATTGACGATCAGCGTATCTATTTTATCGCCGCCGCCCAGCAGTTTATTGCCCGTCGGGAAGCCTGCGCCACCCAGACCGGCGACGCCAAACTGATGGATGCGCTCAATCAACGCTTCGCGGCTGTGAGCGGCATAGTCAGGCCAGCCGTCGCGTTCAATCCATTTATCTTCGCCATCGGCCTCCAGCATCACGCTCAGCTCTGCCAGTGCAGAAGGGTGAGCGGTGGAGTGGGGGGCAATGGCGGTAATGGTGCCGGAAGTGGGCGCGTGCACTGGCAGCATGCGCCCACGGCCACGGGTCAGAGGCTGTCCACGCAGCACATAATCTCCAGCCTTCACGCACAGCTCGCCTTCAGCGCCAATATGCTGTTTCAACGGCATAATCAGCTGCTGTGGCAACGGAACCTGGCGCAATGGCGTGCCGTTAGACTGAGTTTTCATTTCCGGAGGATGAATTCCCCCGTTGAAATCCCAGATTTTGTCTTTTTTAAAACGGGCCAATAAATTAAGCATTTTGCTCCACCGGAATGAGTCTGACCGGGATGGTTTGCAGATCCCACTTCCAGCTTTCTGTGGTGGTTTCGACCGGGCGCAGCTCAATACAGCGCGTAGGGCACGGGTCGACACATAAATTGCATCCGGTGCAAAGGTCACTAATTACGGTATGCATGGCGCGAGTCGCACCGACAATGGCATCCACCGGGCAGGCCTGAATGCATTTGGTGCAGCCAATGCAGTTGGCTTCATCGATAACCGCCAACATGCGCACAGGCTCCTGTGCCGGGGCATCGCCTTCAATCGGCTGCGGATCGACGTTAAGTAAAGTCGCAATCTTGTGCATCACGGCTTCGCCACCGGGCGCACAAAGATTGATTTTTGCCCCCTGATTGCCGACGGCCTCTGCATAAGGGCGACAGCCGGGGTAGCCACATTGCCCGCACTGGCTTTGCGGCAGCAGCTCATCAATTTTATCGACAATCGGATCTTCTTCCACGCGAAAACGGCGTGAGGCATAACCGAGGATCAGACCAAATACCAGGCCAAGCAGGCCCAGCACAACTACTGCCATCCAGATGGTACTCATCAGAACTTCACCAATCCGCTAAAGCCCATGAACGCCAGCGACATTAAGCCTGCGGTAATCAGCGCGATGGCATTGCCGCGAAATGGCGCGGGAACATCGGCTACCGCCAGGCGTTCGCGAATAGCCGCAAACAGCACCATAACCAGCGAGAAACCCACGGCGGCTGAAAAACCGTAAAATGCCGACTGCAGGAAATTATGTCCGAGATTGATGTTCAGCAACGCCACGCCCAGCACCGCACAGTTAGTGGTAATCAGCGGTAAAAAGATACCCAGCAGGCGGTAGAGCGCCGGGCTGGTTTTGCGCACCACCATTTCGGTGAATTGCACCACCACGGCAATCACCAGAATAAACGCCAGGGTGCGCAGGTAGACGAGGTCAAGAGGAATAAGGATCAACTCATTGACCAGCCATGCGCAAATGGACGCCAGCGTCAGTACAAAAGTGGTCGCCAGCCCCATGCCGATAGCCGTCTCCAGTTTTTTGGACACGCCCATAAACGGACACAGGCCAAGAAACTTCACCAATACGAAGTTATTGACCAGCACCGTACCAACAAAGAGCAGCAAATAATCTGTCATGAATAAGACCTGAAACAAAAAAGCCGCCTATTATCGTCTAACCGACCGATGACGACAACTGGGCGTTTATAAGGTTATTACGGTTTGATAAACGTCTGCTTCACGCGCTGTGAACGCTTGAGGTACGGGACCAGCAAAGCCGCAGCCAGCAGCGGGAACATCAGCTGACGTAATGCCAGATCGTCGTTCACCGGGGAAAACGCGAAAGTTTTAATCGCTAACAAAACCGACAGCAACAACCAAAGAATATAATGACGTACCACATTCTTACGGCGTTTGCAGAAGGCGATAGTCAACCAAACGGTATACCCCCACATGGCGATGGCGCAGGCAATTGAGGTGTACCAGAACAGCACCATTTTGGGGCCTTGTGCGCTCATAAGTCGATGGCTTTCTGGGGAGATAAGCATCATAAGATAAATGGCTAACGCAATACTGCTGCTCAGTAAGGTCATCAGAAGCCAGGCAAGAGGGGCGAGCAGCCAGCCTGCAATGCGCGGTGCGGGCTCAGAAACTTGCGTCGTCATCATGTTACCTCCCGAATAAAAGAAAAGACTTTCCCTATGTGACTCATAAGGCGGGAGGATTATAAGGTTTTTTTAACGCTTGGCTACCGCTGCGATCTCAGACCACATAGCGCCAGACGGATTTAGGCACGCAGCCCAAATCGAATAATCGCCCGCCGGAGACTAATTCAGCCCGACGATGATCGGCCGCGCGATACATATTCATCAGTTCGGTATTATCCGTGAGGGTGTAATTCAGATGGTCATAGAGCTTTTCAAGACTTTCGGAGGAGCTAATTTTACGAAACTTCATTAAATAATCGAGAGCGGTCATGAGGGGCAGTTATCCTGGCGCTGTAGGGTAGAGAGCACGTGGTGCATATGTTTTGCCTGAATAATAAACGCAAAACCCTATTGATATCCTGATAAATCCGCTGCACGGTTTTTTTTAGGAATTTTCATCGCCTGAAAGTTTATCAATGGTCGCTTCTGCTATTTGCTCGGCAAATACGCAACTGACCCGCAACAATATAATTACTTGTTGTTACAATCTACAGGATGGTATCCAATAGCTTGTCCAAACCTATGAGGAAAGCAAATGAGTGATAATATTCGTGTCGGATTAATCGGTTACGGTTACGCCAGCAAAACCTTTCATGCCCCCTTAATCGTTGGCACCTCGGGTCTGGTTCTCGCCGGCGTCTCCAGCAGCGACGCCACGAAAGTTCACGCGGACTGGCCAGCGATGGCGGTGGTTTCCGATCCTCATCATCTGTTTAACGACCCGGATATCGATCTGATTGTTATCCCTACGCCAAACGACACGCATTTCCCGCTGGCTAAAGCGGCGCTGGAAGCGGGAAAACATGTGGTGGTCGATAAACCGTTCACCGTGACGTTGTCACAGGCGCGCGAGCTGGACGCGCTGGCAAAAAGCCGTGGCTTACTGCTTTCGGTATTTCACAACCGCCGCTGGGACAGCGACTTTTTAACCGTGAAAGCGCTGCTGGCAGACGGTTCGCTGGGCGAAATAGCCTATTTTGAATCACACTTTGACCGCTATCGTCCACAGGTCCGTAACCGCTGGCGTGAACAGGCGGGCGTAGGGAGCGGCATCTGGTACGACTTAGGACCGCATCTCATCGACCAGGCGCTGCATCTCTTCGGGCTACCGGTGAGCCTGACGGTTGATTTAGGCCAGCTGCGCCCGGGGGCACAAGCTACCGACTACTTCCACGCGGTGCTGGCGTATCCGCAGCGTCGGGTCGTGCTGCATGGCACATTACTGGCGGCGGCTGAAACCGCACGTTATATCGTTCATGGCGCACGCGGCAGTTACATCAAATACGGGCTTGATCCGCAGGAAGATCGCCTGAAAGCGGGCGAGAGATTGCCGCAGGAAGACTGGGGTTACGACATGCGTGACGGCGTGTTAACGCTGGCGCAGGGCGAGGTAATGGCGGAGCAAACGTTGCTAACGATACCAGGTAACTATCCGGCGTACTACGCGGCGATTCGTGATGCGCTCACCGGACACGGCGAGAACCCGGTTCCGGCGGCCCAGGCCATTCAGGTGATGGAGCTGATTGAGCTGGGGATGGAGTCTGCGAAACATCGCGCCACGCTAAACCTGGCATAATGCTGAATTTTTGCAGCATCTCACCCAGGCGTTTTACCGGGTGAGATGCGTTGCTACTGCGCGGTTGGCTTTAAGAGAGAGCCCGCAGGTTTATGCTCTGCCAGATACTGCTGCTGGAAAATACACATCCGGATGGTGTTGCGATATTCACCATTAATAAAGAACTCGTGGATTAATTCACCTTCCACCATAAAGCCGAGCTTTTTATAGATATGCACGGCTTTTTCATTCTCTTTATCGACAATCAGATAGAGCTTATACAGGTTAAGCACCATAAACCCGTAATCCATCGCCAGTTTAGCCGCGCGCGTAGCCAGACCCTTACCCTGATAGTCAGGCGAAATAATAATCTGAAATTCCGCCCGGCGGTGAACATGGTTAATTTCAACCAGCTCTACCAGTCCGGCTTTTTCGCCGTTGCACTCAATCACAAAGCGGCGTTCACTTTGATCGTGAATATGTTTGTCATACAGATCGGACAGCTCGACAAACGCCTCATAGGGCTCTTCAAACCAGTAGCGCATCACGCTGGCGTTGTTGTCCAGCTGATGGACGAAGCGCAGATCTTCGCGCTCCAGCGGGCGCAGTTTGATGGGAAGTGGCTGGCTCATTTGAATTCCTTTCAAAGTGAATAAGGCTCCCCGCAAGAAGCCTTATCGGGAAACGGCGGCGATTAAGGAGCGAGAGTGCGGCCGGTGCGGCGATCCAGGCAGCGCAGGGTGTTCGGCTCCCAGTAAGCATTGACGTTGGCGCTTTTCTGGCAATTATCGCGGGCATCAAAAGCGGTGTCGGTTTTATCCCACTCTTTTTCGGCGCGCTTGTTCACTTTATGGCGCAAAGAGCGGGTGTCATTCCACTGCTCTTTGTCCATCGCCGCATCCTGGCGAGTTTGCGCGTTGTCACCAGATTCAATAATCAGTTTATTGGTCTGAGCATTGGCTGGTTGCACAAACGCAAAGGCACTCAGCAACAACGCCACAGGCAGGGTTGCCACAGACAGACGTTTGCGAAGGATTGTGTTCATTGCGGTTTCCTTTTAGGGTGATGCACTTATTAAGTCACTATACCCGTGATACTTCAAGCTGCAGATGCGTTGGCTACACTCACAAACCCCAGTCACTTACTTATGTAAGCTCCTGGGGATTTGCTCCCTTGCCGCCTTTCTGCAACTCGAATTATTTAGGGTATATACTACGGCGAGCTGCGCTCAGATTAGCCCCATTATCCCAGACAATGTTCAATATGATCAAAACAACCTTGTTATTTTTTGCAACGGCGCTGGCCGAAATCATTGGCTGCTTTTTACCCTGGCTGTGGTTAAAGCGCGATGGCTCACCGCTGCTGCTGATCCCCGCCGCATTTTCGCTGGCGATGTTCGTCTGGCTGTTGACGCTTCATCCGGCAGCCAGCGGCCGCGTTTATGCCGCTTACGGCGGCGTGTATGTGGTGACGGCGCTGCTGTGGTTACGCGTGGTGGATGGCGTAAAACTCAGCTCTTACGACTGGGCAGGCGCGGGTATCGCCTTCTGCGGTATGCTGATTATTGTTGCTGGCTGGGGGCGAGCCTGATTAACCAGGGCGGCGTGGGCAGAACAAATACTGTGCAATATTGGCTATATTTTATTCGTTTCATGATGTTATTATTTTATTCCGTTATGACCTTGAAATGGATGAATTATGGATAAGTTGTTGATTCTTTGCAGCGTCATGCTTTTTGCCGCTGGCGCTATGGCAAATAAAAAACCGGCCACGGAGCTTAAATGGGGCTCGGAAGATGAGAATGGCTGTCGGGGAAATATCTGTTTTAAAGCTAAGCAACATCAGTGGCCGGAGATGGATCAGAAAATTGACAAGGCCGACCGAATGCGCCTTACCGATCCTTTCTCGGCGCACAATAGTGATGATGGAAATGACCAGAAAAGCGCGGAAGTCACGTTTAATCTGGACTGAATCGCTACCTGCTTAATTTCTCGCCTCGGTATTGACCGGGGCTTTTTTATATTTGTCTTTCCTTAAAGCGCGTCCGGGGCCCCCGTAAAAAAGCAGGCAAATCAACTTATTGATTTTTGCCAGTGCAACTCCGGAAGCCCAAAGGGTAGTGAAAACGTTGCCGGTTTGCTGAAGCAATATCAGGTTGTTATACAACTTTATTTTTGTGTCATACCGAAAGCACAAAAGTTTAATGCAAATCAATATGCAGACTACCATGTCAGGTAGTCTGTGACGGTCCCCAAGTTCACTACTCAGCGAGTTTTAAAATGGAAAACAAGCTCTTATCTGCAAAAGCTATTCTCCCACACTATGACCGTAGCCAGCTGGTATCACGCATCGTTCACCTCGGCTTTGGCGCGTTCCACCGTGCACATCAGGCGGTGTACGCCGATATTCTGGCCGCTGACCACGGTAGCGACTGGGGGTACTGCGAAGTCAACCTGATCGGCGGTGAGCAGCAAATTGCTGATTTAAAACAGCAAGATAACCTTTATAGCGTGGCAGAGATGTCTGCCGATGCCTGGCATTGCCGCGTGGTGGGGGTGGTGAAAGAGGCCATTCACGCGCAGGTCGATGGTCTGGAAGCGGTGTTTGCCGCAATGACCCAGCCTGAAGTGGCGATTGTCTCTTTAACCGTGACGGAAAAAGGCTACTGTCATACACCATCAACGGGCACCATCCTGCTGGATCACCCTCTGATTGCGCACGATCTTGCCAATCCTCAGCAGCCAAAATCTGCGCCAGGCGTGATTGTAGAAGCGCTGGCTCGCCGCAAAGCTGCGGGCCTGCCTGCCTTTAGCGTGATGTCCTGTGACAATATGCCGGAAAACGGCCATGTCACCCGCAACGTAATTGTTGCCTATGCGCAGGCGCTTAACCCGGAACTGGCCGAGTGGATTAAAGCGAATGTGACCTTCCCATCCACTATGGTGGACCGTATTGTTCCCGCGGCTACCGCCGAGACGCTGGAGCAAGTAGCCCAGGCGACGGGCGTCGTCGATCCTGTTGCTATCGCCTGTGAGCCGTTCCGTCAGTGGGTTATCGAAGATAACTTCGTCGCGGGCCGCCCTGAGTGGGAAAAGGCCGGTGCCGAACTGGTAAAAGACGTGGTGCCTTATGAAGAAATGAAGCTGCGCATGCTCAACGGCAGCCACTCATTTCTGGCCTACCTCGGTTATCTGGCCGGATATCAGCATATTTCCGAATGTATGCAGGACGAAAATTATCGTCGCAACGCGCATGCGCTAATGCTGCAGGAACAAGCGCCAACTTTACAAGTTCAGGGGGTTGACCTGGCGAAATATGCCGACTCGCTGATTGCGCGTTATACCAACCCGGCGCTGCGCCACCGCACCTGGCAAATCGCGATGGACGGTAGCCAGAAGCTGCCGCAGCGCTGGTTAGACTCCATCCGCTGGCATCTGGCCAACGGCAGCAAATTCGACCTGCTGGCGCTGGGCGTTGCGGGCTGGATGCGTTATGTCGGCGGTGTGGATGAGCAGGGCAATCCAATTGAAATCAGCGATCCGTTACTGCCTGCGATTCAACAAGCTGTTGCGGCAAGCAAAGAAGGGGAATCCCGTGTTAAGGCTCTGCTGGGGCTGAAAACTATCTTTGGTGACGATCTGCCGTCTAACGCAAAATTCGTTAATCAGGTGATTGAATCTTACCTGGCACTGCATGAAAACGGCGCGCGAGCGACGGTGGCGAAATTCTAAATTCTGCGGTTTATCACTCGCCCGGAAACGGGCGAGATTTTAAAAACTTACTCTTCACTAAACCAGTCGCGCTTCTCTTTACGAATTAGCAATATTGACTGGCTAATCTCATGCAGATGGCGATGCATCGCCTGATCCACATCGTGTTCATCATGGCGTTTAAGCGCGTCAAAAATCTCATGATGCTGGGAGAGCAACATCTCCGGCGGCGTGACGTGATCCAGACTCATATAACGCACCCGGTCCATGGTGGCTTTGATATTTTCCACCGTGTCCCACGCCAGGCGGCAATCAGCCACCAGCGCCAGCTGCTGGTGGAACTCATCGTCTAGCTGGAAGAAATCATTCATCTGGTTGCGGTCAATGGCCGTACGCTGTTGATTTAACAGCTGCTCAAGCATATACAGATGTTCATCCGTTGCCATACTCGCCGCCCGTTTTACCACCGCCCGCTCAATCGCTTCACGGACAAAACAGCCGTTCTTCACCTGGCTGACGGAAATCTTATTCACGTAGGTGCCACGCTGTGGGCGAATTTGCACCAGCCCCGTTTCCGCCAGTTTAATAAAAGCTTCACGCACCGGCTGGCGGGAGACTTCAAAACGTATCGATACCTCTTTTTCGGAAAGCGGAGTTCCTGGCGGGATGAGGCAATGAACGATATCCCGACGCAAAATACGGTAGATTTGTTGGTTTACAGGCTGTGTAGGGTTGAGCAAGGTTGACGATGACATTAAATTTTTCTTTTCGTGGATGAGCCGTGCAAATTTAACATTTATTTGAACCCTCGCCCATACCCGGAACACGCCTGCGGGTATGGGCGGGGAGATTAACCTTCGCGGTGTACGCTAAGCCCGGCAAACGACTGGCTGACCGGCATCATCTCGAGGGTATTGATGTTGACATGTTTTGGCAGCGTGGCCACCCACCAGACGGCTTCAGTAACATCTTCAGCGGTCAGGGGATGGGCATTCTCATAGGTTTTTTCGACTTTGCCGTCATCACCTTTGAAGCGCACGTTTGAAAACTCGGTGCCGCCCACCAGACCCGGTTCAATATCCGTGACGCGAATAGCGGTTTTATGCAGATCGGCACGCAGATTCAGGCTGAACTGGCGCACAAACGCTTTCGTGGCGCCATAGACGTTACCCCCGGCATACGGCCAGCTACCTGCGGTAGAGCCGATATTGATAATATGGCCACGGTTACGTTCCACCATGCCGGGCAGCACGGCACGAGTCATATAGACCAGGCCTTTATTATTGGTATCGATCATCGTTTCCCAGTCATCCGGATCGGCTCTGTGTGCCGGCTCCATGCCCAGCGCCAGGCCCGCATTGTTGACCAGCACATCGATATTACGCCATTCGTGAGGCAGCTGTTCTATTGCCTGTTCGATAGCGGCACGATTGCGCACGTCCAGCTGCAGCGTAATGATGCTGTCACCCAGTTCATCTTTAAGCTGCTGCAGCCGCTCCAGGCGGCGGCCGGTAGCGATCGCTTTATGGCCCTGCTGGACGAAACGACGGGTAATACTCTCACCAAATCCGGCGGTGGCGCCGGTTACCAGAATAATCATCTCACTGTTCCTCAACGCTTTTTGTTTTGTTATACCTTAGCATGCTAAGGCTGTTAGTGATAATTGAACTTTAGCGCAGGCCACGCCGGAAGGGTGCTGGCGAATTGACGACCGCTGAATGCGCAGGCGGTTGTAAAAGGAAAACTGCCGCTGAGATTATTACTGTGTATCAGGCCGCGACATAGGCTATAAATGACCTTTTGTGGTCAGCAGGAGTGCTCTATGCAAACGGACAACCCGTTTTATCACGTCAGTTTATTACCGTATCAGGCGCCGCATTTTGATGCGATTAAGGATAGCCACTATCGCCCGGCGTTTGACGCCGCGAAACGTATTAAACGCGCAGAGATAGCGGCGATTGCTAATGACACGGCAGCGCCCAGTTTTGAAAACACTTTTCTGGCGCTGGAGAAAACCGGGCAAATGTTGGGGCGCGTCGCCAGCGTCTTCTTTGCCATGACAGCCGCGCACACCAACGATTACCTGCAGCAGCTTGATGAAGAGTTTGCCGCTGAACTGGCCGAGCTGGCGGATGAAATGCGCCTGAACGCGGTGCTGTTTGCGCGTTTAGACAAGGTTTATCAGCGCCGCAATGCGTTAAATCTGGATGAAGAGTCTCTGCGCCTGATTGAAGTGGTCTGGCAAAATTTTCATTTTGCGGGCGCAACGTTAAACGAAGAGAAAAAGACACGTCTTAAAGCACTGAATAAAGAGGCCGCGCAGCTTAGCAGCCAGTTTAATAATCGTCTTCATGCGGCGGACAAAGCGGCCGGGCTGGTGGTGGAAGACGAGCAGCAACTGGCCGGATTAACCGCCGCTGAGATCGCGGCGGCGGCACAGCACGCCGCGGCTAAGGGACTCCACGGCAAATATCTGATTCCCCTGCTTAACTTTACCCAACAGCCCGCACTGCAAACGCTGAGCCACAGAGCGACGCGTGAAGCACTGTTTAAAGCGGGCTGGAACCGCACCCAGCAAAACGACAGCCATGACACGCGCGCCATTGTTGCTCGCCTTGCAGCCCTCCGCGCAGAGCAGGCACAGCTGCTGGGTTTTGAAAACTACGCGGCGTGGAAAATTGCTGACCAGATGGCAGAAACGCCGCAGGCGGCGCTGCAGTTTATGCGCAACATCGTGCCTGCCGCCACGGCTCGCGCCGGGCGTGAACTGGCTGATATTCAGCAGGCGATCGACGCACAGCAGGGGGGCTTTAAAGCGGAGGCCTGGGATTGGGCGTTTTACGCCGAACAGGTTCGACGTGCAAAATACGATCTCGACGAAACGCAAATTAAGCCCTATTTCGAATTGAATAATGTGCTGATTAACGGCGTCTTCTGGGCCGCAAGCCAGCTTTTCGGCCTGACATTTGTTGAGCGCTTTGATATTCCGGTCTATCACCAGGATGTGCGCGTCTGGGAAATTTTCGATAATGACGGGCGCGGCATGGCGCTGTTCTACGGCGATTTCTTTGCCCGCGACAGCAAAGGCGGCGGGGCATGGATGGGCAACTTTGTTGAACAATCCACGCTGCTGGAGCGTGCGCCGGTGATTTACAACGTCTGCAACTATAACCAACCCGCAGCCGGTGAAGCGGCGTTACTCTCCTGGGATGATGTGGTCACGCTGTTTCATGAGTTCGGTCACACCCTGCATGGGCTGTTTGCCACCCAGCGCTACGCAACACTCTCCGGCACCAATACACCGCGCGATTTTGTGGAGTTCCCTTCGCAAATCAATGAGCACTGGGCGCGTCAGCCGCAGGTATTTGCGAACTATGCCCGCCATTACCAGAGCGGCGAACCGATGCCGGATACGCTTAAAGAGAAGTTATTCCGTGCCGCGCGCTTTAATAAAGGCTACGACATGACGGAACTGCTGGCTGCTGCGTTGCTTGATATGAACTGGCACAGTCTGCCTGCGGGAACAGAAATAGATGATGTGGCGCACTTTGAAGCCTCTGCGCTGGAGCGGGAGCAAATCAATTTACCCGCGGTCCCTGCGCGTTACCGCAGCAGCTATTTTGCCCATATCTTTGGCGGTGGCTATGCGGCGGGCTATTACGCCTATATCTGGACGCAAATGCTGGCCGATGACGGCTATCAATGGTTTGTCGAACAGGGGGGGTTAACGGCGCAAAACGGCCAGCGCTTCCGTGAGGCGATTTTGTCGCGTGGCAATAGCCGTGAACTGAAAGCCTTATACCACGACTGGCGGGGACACGCGCCATACAGCGAACCGATGCTGGAAAACCGCGGGCTAAGCTGAAAAGAAGCCATGCGCCATCTGGCGCATGGCATTAATGTTTTAAGCTCAGCGCCCAATAGGACGTGGTTTACCCTCGTTATCGACCGCAACGTAGATAAAAACAGCTTCTGTTGCTTTATAGCGCTGGCCAATGGGTTCGGAAGAAACCTTTTTCACCCAGACTTCTACGTTGATGGTAATTGAGCTGTTGCCACGTTTTATGCAGCTTGCATAGCAGCACACCACATCACCTACGGCGACAGGTTTGAGAAATGTCATGCCGTCAACGCGCACCGTTACCACGCGACCATGGGCAATCTCTTTCGCCATAATGGCGCCGCCCATATCCATTTGCGCCATCAGCCAGCCGCCAAAAATATCGCCATTGGCGTTAGTGTCGGCAGGCATGGCCAGGGTGCGTAATACCAGTTCCCCAACGGGAGTGTCTTGTGGGATCATTTCTCCTCCTGCGGCATGTGGCGATAGATATAAACGCCGCTCAGTAGCGTAAACACCAGCGTTGCCGCCGTCAGGCCGAACACTTTAAAGTTGACCCACACGCTTTGTGGTAACCAGAAGGCAACGTAAACATTCAGCGCCCCACAGAAGATAAAGAACAGCGCCCAGGCGACGTTCAGGCGTGACCATACGCTTTGCGGCAGGGCAATCTCTTTGCCCAACATGCGTTGAATCAGCGGCTTGCCCATCACCAGCTGGCTAATTAACAGCGCCGCGGCAAACAGCCCGTAAATCACGGTCACTTTCCATTTGATAAATTCGTCATTATGGAAGAACAGCGTCAGGCCGCCGAAAAAGGCCACCATCAGAAAGGTGACCAGCGCCATTTTTTCCAGCTTGCGGAATTTATACCAGCTATAAACCAGCGCAAAACCGGTGGCGACGATCAGCGCGCCAGACGCCACATAGATGTCGTACATTTTATAAAAAGCGAAGAAAACAATCAGGGGCAGGAAGTCGAGAAACTGCTTCATAATTTGTTCCGTAACAATGACTCCTGAGCGCCAGCCTGGCCGCTCAGGAGCAGGTGAAGGTTATTGGCGCACCAGCATATACAAACGGAATACATAGATAAGCAACACCGCAGAAATAAGGTTGCTTATGGTATTCGCTACCACCCCGCCAATCGCCGGTGACAGCGCCGCAAAGGAAGAGGCAAGCATCAGGAGCGCGGTTTTCGCCAGCAGCCAGCTAATTACCGCGGGCGCGATAAGGCGCATATTACCCCAGGCAAGCCGCATGCTGCTGCGCATTGCCTGGAAAATTCCCGCTTTATCCTGAACCACCATAACCGGCGCAAAGGCGAGCAGAATCGCTAAGATAACGCCCGGCACCACAATCAACATAATGCCGATTTGCACCAGGAAGGTGGTCAGGAACATCAGAATAAAGATCTTAGGCAGCACCGGAGCCGAGGTGCCAATGGCACGTAGCGCGCTTACGCGTTGCCCGGCGCTCACCATCTGGATCAAAACCAGCACGCTGGCCGCAAGGATTGCATTGCCAATCAGACCGGCAAATGTCGAGGCCGCAGAGGCTTTCAGTAACATTTGCTGCTGCTCTGGCGTCATATTTTGCACCAGATCAAACAGCCCAACGCTATTCGATAAATTGTCTCCCTCGCTAAGGACCGACATTTGCTCGTCGCTGGGTGAAAAGGCGTGACCGATAACAACCGAAATAAAGGCACAAAGTAAAGCGATCAGTAAGATAGTAACAAACTGATTGCGTAGAAAATTCCCCGTGTCACGGTACACAGAACCCGCCGTGATAGACATGCACTCTCCTTGATGTTGCTCGGTTAAAAATCAGCGGGAATTGTACCCTGGATGACGGGCGCTGGCACCGACAAGATGCATGGCGTGAGTAAGTTACTGTCAGCGGCGTCAGAACGCTTTAAACCTGCGCATCGCTCCTTGTGGCCGCAGATAAAACCAGACCCTGCTCATCGGGGCCTGGCTTTATCAATGGGAGGGGGATTATTCTGGAAGCGTCGCCGCCTTGAGGCTCTGAGCAAAAGTGTGCAGCTTGCTGAGCATCACATCAGGGTTATCAAGGTTCTGCTCGATAATTTTGACAATGGCGGAGCCGGAAATGGCGCCGGCTGCCCCCGCTGAAATGGCATCTTTTACCTGGGACGGCTCGGAAATGCCAAAGCCCTGCAATGAAGGCGCGGCGCCCAATGCGCTCAGCTTTTCTACCAGATGATGCAGCGGCAGCTGCGCCCGGGTTTCCGCGCCCGTTACGCCAGCACGCGACAGCAGGTAGGTATAACCACGGCCATGTGCGGCAATTTCATGCAGCAGCGCATCATCGGCGTTTGGCGGGCAGATGAAAATCGGAGCGACGTTATGGCGCATTGCCGCCTGGCGGAATGGCGCCGACTCTTCAATTGGCACATCGGCAATCAGCACCGAATCAACGCCAACTTTGGCGCACAGCGCGTAAAATTCATCAATTCCACGGCTGTAGACCAGATTAGCGTACATCAGCAGGCCAATGGGGATCGTCGGGTGTTTCTGGCGGATCGCCGCCAGCATTTCAAAACACTGGGTTGGCGTGACACCCGCAGCAAAGGCACGCAGCGCGGCGTTCTGAATCGTCGGGCCATCGGCTAACGGATCGGAGAAGGGGATGCCTAACTCCAGCGCGTCGGCACCGGCTGCAATCAGCGTGTCGATAATTTTCAGCGACTGTTCTGGGGACGGGTCACCCAGCGTGACGAAGGGAACAAAAGCGCCTTCTTTACGTGCCTGTAATTGCTCAAAAGCGTGTTGATAACGTTCCATCAGATTTCCCCTCGTGCTTTCAGAATGTCGTGAACGGTGAAGATGTCTTTATCACCACGGCCAGAGAGGTTCACCACCAACAGCTGTTCTTTTTCCGGGTTCTCTTCGATCATTTTCAGCGCATGAGCCAGCGCGTGGGAAGATTCCAGCGCCGGGATAATCCCTTCGCTACGGCACAGCGTTTTGAAGGCTTCCAGCGCTTCGTCATCGGTAATCGAAACATAATCCGCGCGGCCAATACTGTTGAGGTGCGCATGCTGCGGCCCTACCGACGGGAAGTCCAGACCGGCAGAAATAGAATAAGATTCTTCAATCTGGCCTTCGTCGGTTTGCATCATCGGCGATTTCATCCCGAAGTAGATGCCGACGCGACCATGTTTCAGCGGTGCCCCGTGTTCACCGCTTTCGATACCGTGCCCGGCTGGCTCAACGCCAATCAGGCCGACTTTAGCGTCATTGATGAAATCAGCAAACATACCGATAGCGTTTGAACCGCCGCCCACACAGGCGATCACCGCATCCGGCAGACGGCCTTCTTTTTCAAGGATCTGGGCTTTGGTCTCTTCGCCAATCATGCGCTGGAATTCACGCACGATAGTCGGGAACGGGTGCGGACCTGCCGCGGTGCCGAGCATATAGTGCGCGGTGTCGTAGCTGCCAGACCAGTCGCGTAACGCTTCGTTACACGCATCTTTCAGCGTCGCAGAACCGCTGTGCACAGGAATCACTTCTGCACCCATCAGGCGCATACGGAACACGTTCGGCGACTGGCGCTCAACGTCTTTAGCACCCATGTAAATACGGCATTTCAGGCCGAGCAGGGCGCTGGCTAATGCTGATGCCACACCGTGTTGCCCCGCACCGGTTTCGGCGATAATTTCAGTCTTGCCCATTTTTTTGGCAAGCAATGCCTGGCCGAGGACCTGGTTAGTTTTGTGCGCGCCGCCGTGCAGCAAATCTTCACGCTTTAAATACAGCGTGGTTTTGCTGCCAGCCGTCAGATTGCGGCATTTGGTTAGCGCCGTTGGGCGACCCGCGTAGTTTTTCAGCAGGTCGTTAAATTCGGCCTGAAACTCCGCGTCGCTTTGGGCGGCGACAAAGGCTTCTTCTAACTGACGCAGCGCAGGCATCAGGATTTGTGGCACATACATACCGCCGAACTCGCCAAAATACGGATTAAGTAAAGTCATGATAATTTTCCTTAGTAAGCCCGCAGCGTCTGGAAGACGGCAGCCAGCTTGTTAGCATCTTTAATACCCGGTGCGCTTTCGACACCTGAGTTGAAATCTAAACCGCTGCAGCCCGTTTTAGCCGCCTCGACGCAGTTATCCGCCCCCAGTCCGCCCGCCAGAACGACGTTTTCCAGATTCTGGCCTGCCAGCAGGGACCAATCAAAGCGTTGCCCGCTGCCGCCCTGGCCGTTGTCGAACAGGTATTTATCAACGCGGTTTAAATCACGCGCGGGCAGGCTCGCTTTCACGCTCAGCGCCTTCCAGATTTGGACCTTCTCAGGAAGGGTTGCGCGCAGTTCGTCGATATACGCCTGGTTTTCATCACCGTGCAGTTGCACCGCAGCCAGGGCGAATTTTTCCGCTTTCTGCGTCACTTCGCTTATCGGGGCGTTGCGAAACACCCCGGCAAATTTGAGCGGGGCGGCGGCAATCACCGTAGCCGCTGTTTCATCGCTGACAAATCTTGGTGATGTCGGCACAAAAATCAGGCCGCCATAGATAGCCCCGGCTTCAAAGGCGGCGCGGGCATCCTGCGGGCGCGTCAGACCACATACTTTATTGTCGCCCAGCGTCACGCGGCGTACCGCGGCATTTAAGTCGTCTTCCCCCATCAGGGCAGAGCCAATCAGGAAGCCGTTAGCGTAGTGGCTCAGCTCGCGGATCTGCCCATAGCTGCTGATGCCTGATTCGCTGATGACCGTCACGCCATGGCCCAGGCGTGGCGCAAGCTGGCGCGTACGGTTCAGATCGATGGATAAATCACGCAGGTCGCGGTTATTGATCCCCACCACTTTGGCATCAAGCGCAATAGCGCGTTCGAGCTCTTCTTCATTACTCACCTCGGTCAGCACGCCCATATTCAGGCTGTGAGCCACCGCGGCGAGCTGGCGATACTGCTCATCGTCGAGCACGGATAGCATTAACAGGCAGGCATCGGCCTGGTAAAAACGCGCCAGATGAATCTGATACGAATCGATAATAAAGTCTTTGCACAGCACCGGTTGCGTGACAACGTCACTGACAATCGGCAGGAAATCAAAACTCCCCTGGAAATACTTCTCGTCGGTCAGTACTGAAATGGCGGAAGCGTAATGCTTATAGACATTCGCAATGCGCGCCGGATCGAAATCTTCACGAATCACCCCTTTCGACGGAGAGGCTTTTTTACACTCCAGAATAAAGGCGGTGCGGGCACCCTGCAGCGCGTGATAAAAGTTACGTGTTGCCGGAACAATGTTGTTCTGGAAACTTGCCAGCGGCTGTTGCTGCTTGCGGGCTGCAACCCAAATCGCCTTATCAGCGACGATCTTCGTTAATACGGTTTCCTGCATGGCTTATCCTCTTCCTGCAAGCGCTGTTACGCGGTCATAAGCTGCACCGCTGCGCAGGACTTCCAGCACGCGTTGTGCGTTCGCTTTGAGATCTTCCTGCCCGTGCAGACGCATGAGCATTGCAACGTTTGCCGCCACCGCAGACTCATGGGCTGTCTCGCCTTTACCTTGTAACAGGCGGCTGAGAATGTCACGGTTTTCTTCCGGCGTACCGCCCGCCAGCTGATCCTGATGATACGCGGGCAGGCCGAAGTCAGCGGCTTCCAGCTGGTAGCTTTTGATCTCACCGTCATGCAGCTCTGCAACTTGTGTGGTGGCATGCAGGGAAACTTCATCCATTCCACCGCTGTGTACCACCGCCGCGCGTTTGTATCCCAGAACGCGTAGCGTTTCAGCAATCGGCAGCACCAGCTCCGCGCTATAAACGCCAATCAGCGCCATTTGGGGATGTGCAGGGTTAATCAGTGGCCCAAGCACGTTAAATAGGGTGCGCGTTTTTAACTGCTGGCGCACGGGCATGGCATGGCGGAACCCCGTGTGGTATTTCGGTGCGAACAGGAAGCAAACCCCCAAATCATCCAGCGCCTGACGGGAGGCATCAGCGCTCATCTCCAGGTTGATACCGAACGCGGCCAGCAGGTCGGAAGAGCCTGATTTGCTGGAAACGCTACGGTTACCGTGCTTGGCCACTTTTAGCCCCACCGCCGCGGCCACAAAGGCGCTGGCGGTCGAAATATTGATGCTGTTGCTGCCGTCGCCCCCGGTGCCCACGATGTCGGCAAATGGGTAGTCCGGGCTTGGGAACGGCGCTGCGGCTTCAAGCATCGCCGTTGCGGCACCGGCAATTTCATTTGGGTGTTCGCCGCGCACTTTCATGCTCACCAGCGCTGCCGCCAGCTGTTCAGGCTTCAGCTCCCCGCGCACAATGGCGGCAAACAGCTGGTGGCTCTCTTCGCGGCTCAGGGTCTGTGCTTTATACAGCTTGTCGAGAATCGGTTGCAGCGTATTGGTCTGTTTTAACTTCAGCAGCGCCCAGTCGAGGGTTTGCTCAAGCAGGCGCGCGCCATGGGTGGTCAGAATCGATTCCGGGTGGAACTGGAAGCCACACACGCGGTCAGCGTCGTGGCGAACCGCCATTACCATGCCATCAAAATGGGCGTTGATGGTTAAACCCGCCGGGATGTTGCTGCCCACTAGTGAGTGATAACGCGCCACCGGCAGCGGGTTCGGCAAACCGGCAAACATCGCTTCGCCGTCGTGAGCGATAATCGACGCTTTACCATGCAGAATTTCGCCCGCCTGGCCGACATAACCGCCGTAAGCTTCAACAATAGCCTGGTGACCCAGACAGATACCGATAATCGGCAATTTGCCCCGCAAACGGGCCAACAGTTCAGGCATACAACCCGCTTCACCTGGCGCACCGGGACCTGGTGAGAGCATCAGCACCGGGTTGTCCATGGTTTCCAGGCGTTCAATTAAGGTCTGTGCCGGAACATGGTTACGATAGATGACGACATGGTGTCCGTTAGCACGCAGCTGGTCGGCCAGGTTATAGGTAAACGAGTCGATGTTATCGAGCAGCAGAATGTCGGCCATCAGAAAATCTCCTGTGCATGATGCGCGGTAGCGATAGCGCGCAGGACAGCGCGGGCTTTGTTACGTGTTTCGTCAGCTTCGGACTGAGGTACGGAATCCAGCACTACGCCAGCACCGGCCTGTACGGTGGCGATGCCGTTTTCAACGTAGGCGGAGCGGATAACGATACAGGTATCCAGATCGCCATGAGCGGTGAAGTAGCCGACGGCACCGCCGTAGCTGCCACGGCGCACACCTTCAGCTTTGGCAATGAGCTGCATAGCGCGCACTTTCGGCGCGCCGCTCAGGGTGCCCATATTCATGCAGGCGCGGTATGCGTGGAGCGCATCGAGATCTTTATGCAGCTCACCCACCACGCGGGACACCAGGTGCATCACAAAGGAGTAGCGGTCGACTTTAGTCAGGTCGGCAACATAGCGGCTGCCGGGGGTACAAATACGCGCCAGGTCATTGCGCGCCAGGTCAACCAGCATCAGATGCTCGGACATCTCTTTCTGGTCGGTACGCATTTCCAGCTCAATACGGCTGTCGAGATCGCGATCGAGCGAACCGTCTGCGCGGCGTCCGCGTGGGCGAGTCCCGGCGATCGGGTAAATTTCAATCTGGCGTGATTTCGCATCGTATTTCAGCGAGCTTTCCGGTGACGCGCCAAACAGCGTGAAATCGTTATCCTGCATAAAGAACATATACGGGCTTGGGTTGCTCTTTTTTAGCGTCTGGTAAGCGGCAAGTGGAGAAGGGCATGGCAGTGAGAAACGGCGCGATGGGACAACCTGGAAAATCTCACCGATACGAATGGCTTTCTGCATTTTGCGCACCACGTCGCCAAACTCTTCATCGCTCTGGTTGCATTCGCAGGTCATGCGTTCCACTTTTTGCACCGGCAGCGCAGAAGGTTCCTGTTGCATCTGCTTGCTTAGCTGCTCAGAACGTTGAATCAAACGCTGTTTTTCTGAAGCAGATGGGGTGAACAAGCTGGCCTGAATGCGGGTGTGTTTTTTCTGATGGTCGATAACCAGCAACGTCTCTGCCAGGTAGAAACAGTAGTCAGGGCAGTTGTTGTCTTGCCTGAGATCGGGCAAGTCTTCAAATCCTGCGACCAGATCGTATGCAAATAGGCCGCCGAAGAACATCGCTTCACGCTCGTTTTCCGGCACCGTTACCAGTTCCTGCATCAGACGGAAGGCGTCAAACACCGACAGTGAACACAGACGCGCATCTTCATCCAACAGCGAACTGATTGCCGGGAAGCGCAACACGCGGCCTTGTGGAGAATGTTTATTGTCCACGCCGCCAGGTAAAGCCGCATCCAGCAGTGGAAGCAGTGAGGCGCCATTTTCTGAAAGAGCATGAATCGTGACGGTGTCACCCAGGGCGGTAATACGCAGCGCACTGTCAACTAACAGCAGGCTTTTTAAATCGTCCTTACTGTCGATATCGGCGGATTCGAGCAGTAAGGTTGCAGGACGCGCGCCGCACAGCTGGTGGAAAACGGCCGTTGGGTTATCGCGATAGGGCGCGTCGTTAATCAGTAATTCGAGCGCTGGTTTTTGTGTTTGCATTTTCTGCTCTCATATTTTGTTCAAAAAAAGGCCCGCTTCATTGGCGGGCCTGGTATCAGGGCTGATTTACAGCCATAGCGATAACACAGCCCGCGATCGGGAGAGACGCCACCAGCCGTGCATGCGGATTATCGCTTTCATTTTCAGATACCTTGCGCGTGTGAACTTGCGTACTAGTTAACTGGTTCGGTGAATCAAAGTCAATAGCGATTTTTAGTTAGCGGTGAATATCGTTATCATGAGCGGCGTTTTTCTGTTTATTAACCCACCCGGAGCCATTTTGACTGAACCTACCCTTGCGGTGATTTACGATTTACACAGCCATACCACCGCGTCAGATGGCCTGTTAACCCCCGAAGCGTTAGTGCAGCGTGCTGTGGAGATGCGTGTCGGCATTCTGGCCATCACCGACCATGACACGGTAGCCGGGATCGCGCCCGCAAGGGAAGCGGTATCACGGCTGCAATTGCCATTGCGCTTAATCAGCGGCGTTGAGATCTCAACCGTTTGGGAAAACCATGAAATCCATATCGTTGGCTTAGGCGTTGATGAACATCATCCGGTTCTGACGGCGTTTTTAGCCCAGCAAAGCGAGCGCCGCGTACAGCGCGCGGCACTGATTGCCGAGCGTCTGGAGAAAGCCCATATTCCCGGTGCCCTTGAGGGGGCGATGCGCCATGCCAACGGGGGGGAAGTGACCCGTGGGCATTTCGCTCGTTTTCTGGTGGAGTGCGGTAAGGCCAGAAATATGGCCGAGGTGTTTAAGAAATACCTCGCTAAAGGGAAAACCGGTTACGTTCCGCCACAGTGGTGTACAATAGAACAAGCTATTGATGTGATTCATCATTCTGGCGGGCAAGCGGTTCTGGCACACCCGGGCCGTTATGACCTGACCGCTAAATGGCTGAAAAGGTTGCTGGCGCAGTTTGCCGAAAGTGGCGGCGATGCCATGGAAGTTGCGCAGTGTCAGCAGGCCCCAAACGAGCGTACCCAGCTTGCCAGCTACGCCCGGCAATTTAATTTGCTGGCGTCGCAGGGCTCGGATTTCCATCTGCCGTGCGCGTGGATTGAGCTTGGGCGCAAACTCTGGCTGCCCGCAGGCGTGGAGCCTGTCTGGCAGCACTGGGGCAGCAACCACATTGCTAAAGAGAGGGCAGTATGAGTCAATTTTTCTATATTCATCCGGATAACCCGCAGCAGCGCCTGATTAACCAGGCGGTGGAGATTGTGCGCAAGGGCGGGGTGATTGTTTATCCTACCGACTCGGGTTATGCGCTGGGCTGTAAACTTGAAGATAAGTCGGCGATGGAGCGTATCTGCCGCATTCGTCAGCTACCCGACGGGCACAACTTCACCCTGATGTGCCGGGATTTGTCGGAGCTGTCAACCTACGCTTTTGTTGATAACGTGGCGTTTCGCTTAATTAAAAATAACACGCCGGGCAACTACACCTTTATTCTCAAAGGCACCAAAGAAGTGCCGCGCCGTCTGCTGCAGGAAAAGCGTAAAACTATTGGTTTACGCGTGCCTTCAAACCCGATTGCGCTGGCGCTGCTGGAAGTCCTCAATGAGCCGATGCTGTCAACGTCGCTGATGCTGCCTGGCAGCGAGTTTACCGAGTCCGATCCCGAAGAGATTAAAGACCGCCTTGAAAAAGTCGTTGAGTTAGTGATCCACGGCGGCTATCTCGGCCAGCAGCCGACAACCGTCGTGGATTTAACCGATGATGCGCCGGTGGTTATCCGTGAAGGCGCAGGCGACGCTAAGCCTTTCTTATAAGTTCATCTGCGGCTATACTGTCCGGCCTAAAATGGGGCTGAACGTCCCATTATCCCTATTCGACGCCTGTGAAGGCGACACCCGAGGAAGCTCAATGAGCGATAAGAGCGAAAAGTTACAAAAAGTGCTGGCCCGTGCCGGCCATGGTTCCCGTCGTGAGATAGAAACAATTATCTCCGCTGGTCGCGTCAGCGTGGATGGCAAAATTGCCACGCTGGGCGATCGTGTTGAAGTGACTCAGGCCCTGAAAATTCGTATTGATGGCCACCTGATCTCGATTAAAGAATCCGCAGAGCAGATTTGTCGCGTGCTGGCTTACTACAAGCCGGAAGGCGAACTGTGTACGCGTAACGACCCGGAAGGGCGCCCAACGGTATTTGACCGTCTACCGAAACTGCGCGGTGCGCGCTGGATTGCGGTGGGCCGTCTGGATGTGAATACCTGCGGTCTGTTACTGTTCACCACCGACGGTGAGCTGGCCAACCGCCTGATGCACCCCAGTCGTGAAGTAGAACGTGAATACGCCGTGCGCGTCTTTGGCGAAATTGACGACAATAAAGTGAAACAGCTGGGGCGTGGTGTACAGCTCGAAGATGGCCCGGCGGCGTTTAAAACCATCAAATTTACCGGTGGTGAAGGCATTAACCAGTGGTACAACGTCACCCTGACCGAAGGGCGCAACCGTGAAGTGCGTCGCCTGTGGGAAGCCGTTGGCGTGCAGGTTAGCCGCCTTATTCGCGTGCGTTACGGTGATATTCAGTTGCCGAAGGGCCTGCCGCGTGGCGGTTATACCGAACTCGATCTGGGGCAAACTAACTACCTGCGTAAGCTGGTTGAGCTGCCGGAAGAGACCGAAAGCAAAGTGGCGGTAGAAAAAGATCGTCGCCGTATGAAAGCGAACCAGATTCGCCGTGCGGTAAAACGCCATACGCAAACCACTGGCGGCGGCCGTCGCGGTGGGCGCAGCAGCTAATATCTCAATCCCCTCTGCAGAGGGGATTGAGATTGCTGACAAAGAA
>NZ_RPOH01000083.1 GCF_003818135.1 Buttiauxella warmboldiae
GGTTTGTCATCAGTCTGAAATGGAGCCGAATGGCTCCATTTCTTATTTTACAAAGCCGCTTTTAGCCGCTGTACCGCATCATAAAGCTGCTCTTCTGTCGCCGTTGCGTAAGAGAAGCGCAGCGTTTTCTTATCCGCGTTATCGCTAAAGAAAAACTCACCCGGCACGTATACCACGCCTTTTTCCAGCGTCTGCTGCAACCAACGGGTGGTATCGAATTGGTAGCGGAAAGCAGCCCATAAGAACATCCCGCCCTGCGGCTGGTTAAAGGTAATGTGTTCCCCTAATTCCTGCTGCAAATGCTTCGACAAACTCAGGCATTTCTTCTTATAGGCTTCACGAATCAGCTCAATCTGCGGATTCAGGCGCTCAAGGGTGAGATACGCCGACACCAGAGATTGGGTAAATGAGTTGGCATGCAAATCCGTAGCTTGCTTAATGATAGCCACTTTTTGCTTCATCCACTCCGGCAGAACAATCCAGCCCACGCGCAGGCCCGGAGCCAGAATTTTAGAAAACGTTGAGGTATAAACCACGTTTTCCTGACTGCCGCGTTCGGTCGCCACCTGCAGCAGGGTTTTCTCGCGCGCTTCAGTAAAGCTAATTGCGCCATACGGGTCATCTTCAACAATCACGAAGTGATGTTCTTCCGCCAGTTTGATCAGTTTTTCACGGCGGCTGGCGCTTAATGTCGCGCCGCTTGGGTTACCAAAAGTCGGCACAATATAAACGCCTTTAATCCGCGTCGTTTTGAGTAATGCCTCCAGTTCATCGACGATCATACCGTGCTCGTCGCTGCCGACTGATTTCACCTGCGCTTCATTGAGGCTAAGGATTTGCAGCGTAGCAAGATAAGTTGGACGCTCAACCACAAACACGTCGCCCGGGTTCACCAGCGCACGCATGAGTAAATCCAACGCCTGTTGTGAACCGGAAGTGATTAACAAGCGATCGTCGGTGGTGCTAATACCACGTTCCTGACACAGGCCAACCAATTGCTGACGCAGTTGCTGGTTACCCTCTGTCAAACCGTACTGAAAGGCATCGTTAAAATTCTCAGCGACCACCTTTTGTGTCGCTATTCCCAGCCCTTCGGTATCGAACAGTTCACTGGAAGGAATGCCGCCGGCAAGGGAGATCACACCAGGCATCTTGCTGTGCTTCAATAATTCTCTGATCGCGGAGGGTTGTAGGGCCTGAATACGGTGTGCGAGGTACGAGCTATGACTCATGAAGTTATCTCTGATTTTTCTGGTTATTTAAAATATACATAGCAATCGAATGAGTTAGCAATGCCTTTTCAGATCAAATAAGTACGCCTTTTTTATGCGAACCGCTTTCCTGATTACAGCAGCCGGGTTCGCGGCCACCCTACAGAAATGGTAGGGTATGCAAAGCCAATGTCGAAAGCGAAATATCTATGATGATTCATTTACTTATCGTTGATGCCCTGAACCTGATACGCCGCATTCATGCGGTGCAGGGCTCCCCTTGCGTGGAGGCTTGCCTGCACGCGCTTGATGCGCTGATAACCCATAGTCAGCCCACGCATGCCGTTGCCGTATTTGACGACGAAGACCGGCGCGAAGGCTGGCGACATCAGGCGTTGCCAGACTATAAAGCGGGGCGTGCGCCAATGCCTGAGAGCCTGCAGCAAGAAATGCCGGCCTTGAGAGAGGCGTTCGCAAAAAGAGGCGTCGCCTGTTGGCATTCTGCGGGAAATGAAGCGGATGACCTTGCCGCGACATTAGCGGTAAAAATCGCGGCCAGCGGGCACCGCGCAACCATTGTTTCTACCGATAAAGGTTTCTGCCAGCTGCTGGCACCGAACATTCAAATCCGCGACTATTTTCAGAAACGCTGGCTGGATGCGCCATTTATTGCGCAGGAATACGGTGTGTTGCCTGAGCAATTGGGTGACTTCTGGGGGCTTGCGGGAATCAGCAGCAGTAAAATTTCTGGTGTTCCCGGTATCGGGCCGAAGAGCGCCACGCAGCTTATTAATCAGTTTTCAACGCTTGAAGCGTTGTATCAGCGATTAGAAGAAGTGCCTGAGAAATGGCGTAAGAAGTTAGAGCAGCATCGTGAAAGTGCGTTTATCAGCCGCCAGGTGGCGCAGTTGCAGACGGATTTAGTGCTTGATGGGAATTTACAGCAGTTACGTTTACCAGATGGGATGCCCTCGCCCTAGCCCTCCCCAGGACAGGGAACTGTACGCAGTTTTGCTCTTGTGTTTCTCCCTCTCCCATTGGGAGAGGGCCGGAGTGAGGGTGATTAAATTAACGCTCGTCGCGACGGCCGCCAACGGCTGCCCACATACGGCGCACGTGCACCGTCACTTCTTCGCGATCGTGGTATAGCTGGCGCGCCTGAATTTCCGCACTGATACCATGCTCTGCCAGTTTTTCATGAATCAATGCCAGGTTTTGCGACACTTCTTCATAGCGCTTCTTCATTGGCAACTTCAGGTTGAAAATCGTTTCGCGGCACCAGCCGTTCACTAACCACGTAGCCATCAGACTTGCCACTTTTGCCGGTTTCTCAACCATGTCGCACACCATCCAGGAGATGTTGTTGCGGGTTGGCTTATATTTAAAACCATCTTCCTGCAGCCAGGTCACTTGCCCGGTGTCCATCAGGCTCTGTGCCATCGGGCCGTTATCAACGGAGCAAACCCACATATTGCGTTGCGTTAATTGGTAAGTCCAACCGCCAGGGCAGGCTCCCAGATCAACGGCATGCATCCCGTTCGCCAGACGCTCATCCCACTCATCCGCCGGAATAAAAGTATGGAATGCTTCTTCCAGTTTCAGGGTTGAACGGCTTGGCGCTTCAGCAGGCAATTTCAGTCGCTGGATGCCCATATAGAAAGGCGAGTTATTCGTGGTGTAGGAATAACCGGTGTAGCAGCAGCCGGGGGCGATAAAGAACACATGCACCACCGGGCGTTTCGGCGTTTCGTAATTGGTGAGGATCCCGGCTTCGCGCAGGCTTGCACGCAGCGGCACCGTCAGCTTACGGCAGAATTTCATCAGCTCTTTGCTTTCGTTGGTGTCGGCCACTTCAACACGCAGATCGCCGCCTTTCTCAACCACCCCCGTCAGCATTCCGGTGATGGGCGTAATACGATCCTCCGGTGGAAGATCCTTGAGTAATTCGCCGGCAACGATCATTTGACGCGCAAAGATCAGCTCGCGGAATGGCAGCTCGCGCGCCAGCTTGTCAGCATCATCTTGCTGATAGCATTCATAAATCACATAGCCGCTGTTTTCTTTCACGCGCGCAAAACCAAACACGCCGCGCTGGCCCGCTTTATCGGTGATCTCTGCCGCACACTCTTTCTCAAAACCCTGTCGGCAGTACAAAATAACTTTATTCATGGCTTACGCCCCTACGTTTCAGGCGCATTGCACCAATCAACATCAAGATCCAACCGGCGAGAAAACTAAACCCGCCGACCGGAGTAACAAACGCCCACAGGCGTAAGTGTGACAGCGCCAGACAATAAAGACTGCCGCTGAATAAAACGGTGCCAAGCGCCATAAAAACGCTGCTCCAGTAAAACCAAATGCTGACCCGACGCTGCATAGCAACCGCCAGGCCAAAAATCGCTAAGGTGTGAAACGCCTGATATTCAAGGCCGGTTTGGATCCAGCCCATCTCCACAACGCCAAGCGTTTTGCTCAAAACGTGCGCCCCAAAGGCCCCGAGAGCAACAAAGATAAAACCGCTAATCGCGGTAAAAATCAGCATAAAACGGCTGGTCATGGTGTCACCCTAAAGTAAAGGCGTAGCGGCGTGGCTACGCGATGGTTTGCTTATCGATCGTAGCGAAAACGAAATTTTTCTTGTTCGCTTGCCGCTTTCGCCAGAATCCACTGCCTGAAGGCCGCTATTTTACCCAGTTCTGCCTGGCTGTCATGACAAACCAGATAAAATGCATTTTTACTCACCAGCACATCATTAAAAGGACAAACTAAACGCCCCGCTTCAATTTCGGATTGCGCCATCACATTATTGGCCAGCGCAATACCCTGCCCATGGATTGCGGCCTGCAGCACCATTGCGCTATGGCTGAAGATAGGCCCTTGCTGCACATTAATATGGCTGACGCCTAGCTGCCGGGTGTAAGTTTGCCAGTCACGGCGAGAGGCATCATGCAGCAAAGTATGATGGGCCAAATCTTCCGGGGTTTTAATCGGCCTGTCGCCCGTTAACAGCATGGGCGAACAGACCGGCAGTAAATATTCGGCGTACAGTTTTTCCACCCGCAGGCCCGGCCAGTTGCCGCGTCCGTAAAAAATCGCCACGTCGACGTCATCGGCAAGTTTATCTTCCTGGCGATCCACCGCCTGGATGCGAACGTCGATTCCCGGATAAGCTGTATTAAAACTGGTAAGGCGGGGCACCAGCCAGTGAATGGCAAAACTTGGCAGCAAACTAACCGTTAACGCCCCTTTAGCGCTACGCGCCTGGAGCTTGCGCGTCGCTTCGGTCAGCTGCGAAAAGATCTCTTTGATGTCCAGATAGTAACTCTGCCCCTCCTCCGTCAGCAGTAAAGAGCGGTTGCGGCGGCGGAACAGCTTCAGGCCAAGAAAGTCCTCCAGCGACTTAATCTGGTGGCTGACGGCGGCCTGTGTTACGAACAATTCTTCCGCCGCTTTAGTAAAACTCAGGTGACGAGCGGCGGCGTCAAAGACACGTAAGGCATTTAAAGGGGGCAAACGCTTGGACATAGTTGATTGGCTTAAATGTTAAAGTCTATTAACAAACAGGTGAACTTAGTTAACCTATTAGTTTTTTTTATCTGAGCCATTATAAATTGTCCGTTGAGGATGCACCAGTAAATACCTATAGTGGCGTCACTTCCTGAGTCGGAACGAAAAGTTATCTGAAATGCGTGTTTCGGAGGGCTTTTGGCTTACGGTTGTGATGTTGTGTTGTTGTGTTTGCAATTGGTCTGGCATTCCAGACCCCGGTAGCTAAGCTACCCCTTTTTCACTTCCTGTACATTTACCCTGTCTGTCCATAGTGATTAATGTAGCACCGCAAATTGCGGTGCTTTTTTTTGCCTGCCATTTACTGATTCAACTCAACCATCTCTTTGACGTCGGTACGGTTAATCTGCTGTTTATTGCCATTAGCATCTTTGTACTGAATCATCCCTGTCTCCTCATCGGTTTGCGGCTTGCCATCCGCCACGATAGTACGCCCATCATTGGTATGCATGACATAGTTCGGGCTGGAACATGCTGAAAGACCAAAAGCCATTACACCTACCAGTACTGCTGCGGCTGCCTTATTCATATTCTTCTCCTTAGTAGCGTTTAATGCTGATTTATACTGAAAAATTACCAGGGTGAAAGATTCACCTAACACTTATCAGCATAACCCTCTTTTGCGAGCCTGCCAGGTTAAGCAGACAATTCCGAGAGTTACAGATCCCTTGTGCGATTAAGACAAATGCGCCACGATCGCCCCATTGGATACGAGGAAAATCATGAAGACATTTAATCCTGCCCATTTTCGCAGCCAGTTTCCGGCGCTGGCTGATGCCGGAGTCTATCTCGACAGCGCCGCCACCACGCTGAAACCTTGCGCCGTGATTGAAGCGACACAGCAGTTTTATAGCCTGAGCGCCGGTAATGTTCACCGCAGCCAGTTTGCCGCAGCGCAGCGCCTTACTGAGCGTTATGAAGCGGCTCGTGATAGCGTAGCGGCGCTGATTAATGCACCGTCCGGCAAAGAGATTGTCTGGACGCGCGGCACCACCGAAGCGATTAACCTGGTCGCGCAGTGTTATGCCCGCCCGCGCCTGCAGCCCGGGGATGAAATTATCGTCAGCGAAGCAGAACATCATGCCAACTTCGTGCCGTGGCTGATGGTTGCGGAGCAAACCGGTGCCAGGGTTATCAAACTGCCGCTGGGTAAAGATCGCCTCGCCGATTTAAGCCAACTCCCTGAGCGACTCAACTCGCGCAGTAAAATCCTGGCGTTAGGCCAGATGTCTAACGTCACCGGCGGCTGCCCGGATCTGGCAAAAGCGATTACGCTTGCTCATGCCTCAGGTGCGGTGGTGATGGTCGATGGCGCGCAAGGTGCGGTGCATTGCCCGCCGGATGTACAAGCGCTGGATATCGATTTTTACGCCTTCTCCGCGCATAAGCTATACGGCCCAACCGGCATTGGCGCGCTATATGGCAAAAGCGAGCTGCTGGAAGAAATGTCTCCGTGGCTGGGCGGCGGGAAGATGATTACCCACGTCTCGTTTGAAGGCTTCAAAACACAGCCGGTGCCGTATCGCTTTGAAGCGGGTACGCCAAATGTGGCGGGCGTCATTGGCCTGAGCGCGGCTCTCGAATGGCTGGCAACGGTGGATTTGCAGGAAGCAGAACGCTATAGCCGTGGCCTTGCCACCCTCGCCGAAGCTGAACTGGCAAAGCGCCCGGGCTTTCGCAGTTTCCGCTGCCAGGATTCGAGCCTGCTGGCGTTTGATTTCGCCGGTATTCACCATAACGATATGGTCACATTACTGGCTGAAGCAGGTATTTCGCTGCGCGCCGGGCAGCATTGCGCCCAACCGTTACTCGCAGCGTTGGGCGTCAGCGGCACATTGCGCGCCTCGTTTGCCCCGTATAATACACAAAGCGATGTCGAGGCCCTGGTTAAGGCTATCGACAACGCGCTGGAGATTTTGGGGGATTAGATGACAAGTGAATTTTTAACCGGCCACCCTTTTGGCACCTCGATCACCGCCGATAGCCTGCGAGTCACGTTCGCGCCGTTGCAGCAGTGGGAAGATAAATACCGCCAGCTGATTATGCTGGGGAAACAGCTTCCGGCGCTGCCCGCTGATTTAAAGCGCGAAGAGATTGAAATTACCGGCTGTGAAAACCGCGTCTGGCTGGGTCATTCCCTGCAGATGAATGGCACCCTGCATTTCTATGGCGACAGCGAAGGGCGAATCGTTCGGGGGTTGCTGGCGGTGTTGCTTACCGCCATCGAAGGGAAAACGGCTGAGCGGTTAATCAATGAAGATCCGCTCGCGTTGTTTGATGATTTAGGGCTGCGCAATCAATTAAGCGCATCACGCAGCAGCGGGCTTGCGGCATTAGCGCAAGCCGTGCGCGTTGCGGCTCAGGCCTGAGTTCGCGCCGCTTTCGCCATCATTTTCTTTAACACATGGGACACCGCAACAAAGCCAAAGCTTGCGGTGACCATGGTTGCCGCACCAAATCCAGAGGCGCAATCCATGCGTTTCGGGCCGTCAGCCGTGCTTTTCATCGCACACACCGAGCCGTCAGCCTGCGGGTAAACCAGCGCTTCGGTGGAAAACACGCAGTCGATCCCAAGTTTACCTTTACTGCTCTTCACCACGCCAAAATCGCTTTTTAGCCTTTCACGCAGTTTTGCTGCCAGCGGATCCTGAATGGTTTTCGCCAGATCGCTGACCTGAATTTGTGTGGGATCGATTTGCCCACCCGCGCCTCCCGTGGTGACTAACGGGATCTTATTACGGCGGCAGTATGCGATCAGCGCAGCCTTCGGGCGCACGCTGTCGATGGCATCAATGACATAACTAAACCCTTGATTGAGCAACTGCGCGCTGTTTTCCGCCGTAATAAAGTCGTCCACGACCGTAACGCAGCATTGCGGGTTTATTTCACGGATACGCGCCGCCATCACTTCCGTTTTGGCCTGCCCGACGGTATCGCGCAACGCGTGTATCTGGCGATTGGTATTGGTAACGCATACATCGTCCATGTCGATAAGCGTAATCGCCCCAATACCGGTGCGCGCCAGCGCTTCAGCGGCCCATGAACCCACGCCGCCAATGCCAATCACGCAAATATGCGCATCGGCAAACAGTTGCAGCGCATCGCGACCATATAAACGAGCGGTGCCGCCAAAGCGTTGCAGCCAGGCCTCGGTCAAAACAACAGACATTAAGTTATCCTCGGAAAAATCTTTGCGGGTATGCCAGCAGCTCGTGGTGACGGGCTGATTATACAGCCCGTCAGTGGGAACGCTTAACCCGTGAAAACGCTATTGCCGGTGCCCGGCGCGTTTTTCAGCACCCAGACGCGGCCATAGTGGTTGTACCAGCCCGCGCGGTGGCCGGCATCAGGCCCAATTCCCTGGTAGATATCGAAGTGCTGCCCTTTAATTGCCCCGCCAACATCAAGCGCAACCATCACCCGCAGCTCATATTGCCCGCTAAATTTACCGTTATTATCAAGCAATGGCACTTCCGCAAGAATTGTGGTGCCGGCCGGGATAATTGAACGGTCTGACGCCACTGACGCGCGGCCAATTAATGGCACCGCGCTCGCTCCTTTCACCGGCGCAAAACTTGCGGGTTTAAAGAAGACGAAGGAGGGGTTCTGCTCAAGCAGTTCCTGCACTTGCGCCTGGCTGTGGGTTTCACCCCAGTGGCGAATCGCCTGCATCGACATCTCTTCTTTCTTCACTTCGCCGCGATCGATAAGCACTTTGCCAATGCTGCGGTATGCGTGACCATTTTTGCCCGCATAGCCGAAGAAGGTTAATGGCTGACCGTCGCCAAAATCGATATAGCCGCTGCCCTGCACATCCATAATGAAGTTATCCATTAAGGAGTTGCTGTAGGCCAGAATGTAGCTGTCGTTTAACCCACCGCGGTAGATCTCAGCGCGGGACGGTAAGCGTCCACGTTTTGGCGGCATACGGTAAATGGGATACTGGAACTCGCCCTGGCGGGTGTGGCGCGCCTGCACCACTGGCGTGTAGTAGCCGGTAAACTGCACGTTGCCGTAATTGTCTGCCCCTTCCATCTGCCAGGCATCAATGCCGTACTGGCTCAGCTTGCTGGTATCGCCACCGGCACGCAGCCACTGCTGCACGGCACCGTAGACATCGCTCTTGCTATTATAGAGGCGAGGAGAGGCAGAGCGAATTTGATTAACCTGCTCGGCAAAGTCACCGCCGTTAATCGGTGCTCCTACCGCATCCGGACGGTTTACCAGGGAAAAGGGCTGGCTAAACTTCCCGTCTTTATATTGCTGACCTTGATCTGTCGGTTTTGAGGAACAGCCCGCCAGAATGGCCATCACTACCCCTGTTACAATGTATCTGGTCCAACGTCCTATCATGACTTCCTCACCCGGTTATGCCGCTTTATGCCACGCGAAGATAGCAAACACGCTGCAAGATTTAAACGTGTTGCGCCGCGTGCGCCCCGGATGCGCTGGTTATTTGACCTTAAATTAAATTATTATCAGTCAGATGAGACAAATCGGCTCTTTTTTAAAAAAAAGGTTGCATCAAAAGCCGAGCAGAGTATAGTGCGCTTCCACGGACGCGGGGTGGAGCAGCCTGGTAGCTCGTCGGGCTCATAACCCGAAGGTCGTCAGTTCAAATCTGGCCCCCGCAACCAACATTTAAACACCTTAACGGGTGTTTTTTTGTATCTGAAATCCGCATGATGGGATGGATGCCGCTCAGACGGCTAATCCCCCCCAACAAAATCACCCGCGTCGCGCAAGTCTCGCACTATCGGAAAAATACGCCTTGATGCCCGCCAGAATTGACTCGGCCACTTCCTGCTGGAATGTCGCCGTGCGCAGCTTGCGCTCTTCCTCAACGTTGCTCAGAAACGCGGTTTCTACCAGAATCGAAGGGATATCCGGGGCTTTGAGCACCGCAAACCCTGCCTGATCGACGCTGTTCTTATGCAGTTTGTTCACTTTCCCCAACCGGGTCAGCACTTCTTTACCGAATTTCAGGCTGTCGTTGATGGTCAGCGACTGCACCATATCGAATATCGTATGGTCAAGATACCTGTCGCCGCTTTTGCTCACCCCACCAATTAAGTCGGCGGCGTTCTGCGTTTGGGCCAGGAATTTAGCGGCGGTGCTGGTCGCACCTTTGGTGGAAAGCGCAAAGACCGAAGAGCCGCGTGCCGCCCCGGAAGTAAACGCATCCGCATGGATAGAAACAAACAGATCGGCCCGCTGCTTCTGCGCCTTCGCTACCCTGACTTTTAACGGGATAAACACATCCTCGTTGCGGGTCATATAGGCTTTCATGTTCGCTTCTTTATCAATCAGCGCCTTCAGACGGCGGGAGATTTGCAGCACGATGTCTTTTTCACGCGTCTTATTCGGCCCAATCGCGCCGGGATCTTCCCCGCCGTGGCCGGGATCAAGCATGATGACAATCGGCCTGTCGCGCCCGGCTTTGCCCGGCTGCGGCCCCTGCTCTGGCGAAGGGGGCTTATCTTTATCGAGCTTGCCGTTGTTGTAATCTTCCAGCAGCGCCAGCAGCGGATCCTGCTCGCTGTTCATATTGGCCGGATAGAGATCCATCACCAGGCGCTCTTTAAATTCGGCAACCGGCGCCAGCGCAAACAGATGCGGCGTAACGTTCTGCTTGAGTTCAAACACCATACGCACGGTTTGTGGATCAAACTGCCCGACACGCGCAGATTTGATAAAAGGATCGTCAGCGCGGATCTGGCCGCCAATGCCTTTTAAAACTGAATTTAAATTCACACCTTCGATATCGACCACTAACCGATCCGGGTTGCTCAGCGTGAACTGCTTATAGTTAAGCTCTCTGTTCGATTCCAGCGTGACGCGGGTGTAAGACGAAGCGGGCCAGACGCGCACCGCCACGACCAGACTTGAGGCTGCAAAGCCCACCTGGCTGACACTCAGTAGCCACATAGCGCCTGCTCCCTGCAGCAGACGGCGCCGGGTTATTAATGGACTGGAATCTGGCATAGCTCTCCTGAGCGCTGTATTTCCGTGAGTCAAATTGGCAGTTTTATTTTTTGAGCCGAAAACTTTACCCAAACGGGCTGGGGCTGTCACCCTTTAAAGGGTAAACATTCGCAATCAGGCCGCTGGCAGCTGCAATGCAGAAATATACGCCTGGGGGTAATTGCTGCTTGCGCCCGGGACAATAAAAGAATAAAAATACATAAATTACGAATAATCATGCAAAGAGGTCTTGCCGTGGTGAAGGAGCGTAGAACCGAACTGGTCCAGGGATTCCGCCATTCTGTTCCCTATATCAATGCCCATCGGGGAAAAACGTTTGTCATTATGCTTGGCGGCGAAGCCATTGAACACGAGAACTTTTCCAGTATCGTGAACGATATTGGGCTGCTGCACAGCCTGGGGATCCGCCTGGTGGTAGTCTACGGCGCGCGTCCACAGATTGATGCTAATCTGGCTTCGCATAATCATGAGCCTATCTATCATAAACACACGCGCGTCACCGATGCCAAAACGCTGGAACTGGTCAAACAGGCCGCCGGTTTATTGCAGTTGGATATTACCGCACGGCTGTCGATGAGCCTCGGCAACACGCCGTTGCAAGGTGCGCACATCAATGTCGTTAGCGGTAACTTTATTATCGCGCAGCCGCTCGGCGTGGATGATGGCGTGGATTACTGCCACAGCGGGCGCGTACGCCGTATCGATGAAGAGGCGATTCACCGCCAGCTGGATAACGGCGCGATTGTGCTGATGGGGCCGGTGGCGGTTTCGGTCACCGGTGAAAGCTTCAACCTCACCTCCGAAGAGATTGCCACCCAGCTGGCGGTCAAACTGAAAGCGGAAAAGATGATTGGCTTCTGCTCATCGCAAGGCGTCATCGACGATGACGGCAATATCGTCTCTGAGCTGTTCCCTAATGATGCGCAAAAACGCGTTGAGGCGCTGGAAGAGGCCGGAGATTACCACTCCGGTACGGTGCGTTTCTTACGCGGCGCGCTTAAAGCCTGCCGCAGCGGCGTGCGCCGTAGCCATTTAATCAGCTATCAGGAGGATGGCGCGCTATTGCAGGAGCTGTTCTCACGCGACGGTATCGGTACGCAAATTGTTATGGAGAGCGCGGAGCAAATCCGCCGCGCCACCATTAATGATATCGGCGGCATTCTGGAGCTGATTCGCCCGCTGGAGCAGCAGGGCATTCTGGTGCGTCGCTCCCGCGAGCAGCTGGAAATGGAGATCGACAAGTTCACCATTATTCAGCGCGATAATCTGACCATCGCCTGTGCGGCGCTTTATCCATTCCAGGAAGAAGGGATTGGTGAAATGGCCTGCGTGGCGGTTCATCCGGATTACCGCAGTTCATCACGCGGTGAAGTATTGCTGCAACGTATTGCCACGCAAGCGCGGCAAATGGGGTTAAGCAAGTTGTTCGTGCTGACGACCCGCAGCATTCACTGGTTCCAGGAGCGCGGCTTTATGCCGGTGGATGTCGAACTGCTGCCGGAAAGCAAAAAAGAGATGTACAACTATCAGCGTCGTTCAAAAGTGTTGATGGCAGATTTAGCGTAACGGACAGGCTAGCCCGAGCAGGGCTAGCGAAAACTCTCCATCAGTCCGCTGCGTCGTTCCGTCCTCGTCACAATCGCCTTTTCCAGTACCCGATCGTCGGCATACAGCGATAGCTTGTGGCGCGCACGGGTAATCGCGGTGTAGACCAGCTCACGCGTCACCACTGCGGTATATTGATTGGGCAGGACCAGCGCTGCGTGATCAAATTCCGATCCCTGTGATTTATGTACGGTCATCGCCCAGGCGGTGTCATGAGCCGGTAAGCGGCTCGGCTGCACGGATTTGATCGTACCATCCGGCATCGGGAACCAGACGCGCAGCCCCTCGCCTTTATCGAGCGCGATACCGATATCGCCGTTAAATAATCCCAGCGAGCTATCGTTACGGGAAATCATAATTGGGCGGCCGTTATACCAGCGCGAAGCGGCCTGCTGGGGTCGCTCTATCAGCCGTTTTTGCAGCAAAGCCTGTTCGATGCGGGTGTTCAGGCCGCTGACGCCGAACGGCCCATCGCGCAATGCGCACAACAGCTGGTAGCGGGCAAAAGCTTCAAGGACCGCGGCAGGCTCCGCGTGCGCACCTATTAGCTCCAGATAGGGTCGATACCCTTCCACCACCCCGGCAATCATCAGCGCATAATCTTCTGCCTCACGCAGCGTCTGCTTTGTGATATCGCCAAAACCCTTAGCAAACACCGCTCTGGCCTGCGGCACATCGCTGGCATTGATGGCAAATGCCAGCTGCCCGATTCCCGACTGGCTATCAAAACGGTAGCTTTTTTGCAGCAGGCAAAGCCCAGCGCGCAGCGCGCCTGCCTTATTGCCTGACCCGGAAGGCAATGAATAGCCCGTCAACCGGCTCAGCTCAGCCGAGCGCTCCGGCAGATAGCCATCCGTGACATAGTGGCAAATATCCCCAAGCACCGCCCCCGCCTCCACCGAGGCCAGCTGATCGCGATCGCCCAGGAAAATGATGCGTGCATGCGCGGGTAAAGCCGCGATTAACTTGGCCATCATCGGTAAATCCACCATCGAGGCCTCATCCACCACCAGCACATCAAGATGTAATGGGTTCCCCGCGTGGTAGCGCAAACGCTGGCTGTTTGGCTGCACGCCCAGCAAGCGGTGCAGGGTACAGGCATCATTAGCCAATGCGGCTTTCTGCGCATCATCGAGCGGCAAACGCCGCAGCGCTGAACCCAGCGATTCGGTTAAGCGCGCCGCCGCTTTGCCGGTTGGCGCGGCCAGCTGAATGCGCAACGGTTGGGTATCCGAGAGTTGAACCAGCGCCGCGAGCAGTTTGGCAACCGTGGTGGTTTTACCGGTTCCCGGCCCGCCAGAAATCACTGAAATACGACGGGTCAAAGCGACGACCGCCGCGACTTTTTGCCAGTCCGTTTCGGCGGCTGGCTCAAAAAGCTGATTCAGTACGCTGATAATCCGGGTTTCATCAAGAGAAATGGCCCGGTTTTCTTCGCCAAAAAAGCGCGCCACCGACTGTTCATTGCGCCACATCCGATTGAGATACAGGCGCTCGCCAATAAGCTTCAGCGGCGTTGCGCCGTCATGCTCGCTTACCGCATCAGAGGCAAGCAGCACCTCGCGCCATTCGCCCTCGATCGCCGCCAGGGCAAAGAGTTGTTCGGCCAGTTCAGGCTGGCGCCCGGCAAAACAGAACCCCGGCGTTAAGCGCGTAAGCGGAATGCAGACGTGGCCTTCCCCCGCATCGTGGCTGAGCAACGCGGCCGCCAGCATCACCGCGGGCTGTTGATCGCTGGCAACCATCATGGCAAATTGCGCATCCAGCGCGCGCAATAATTTTTGATCTACCGCACGCTGAAGTAATTCAGACATTTTCATGGCGTGACCTCGCCCATCGGCGCTGAAAACAGGGCGTCCATCCGGGTAATTAACGGCTCTGCAGGACGCGTGGCAAAAATGCCCTGGGAAGACCCGTTGCTCTCTACGCCGCGCAGAAACAGGTAAATCACGCCGCCAAAGTGGCTCTGGTAATCATAATCTGGCATACGGTGGCGCAGATAACGATGCAGAGCCAGGGTATACAACTGATATTGCAGATCGTAACGGTGAGATTGCATCGCTGCCGCCATTGCCTGCTGCGTATAAGCACTGCTGTCTTCTCCCAGCCAGTTCGACTTGTAATCCAGCAGGTAGTAACGCCCCTGCCAGCGGAACACCAGGTCGATAAAACCTTTTAGCATGCCACGCACCTGCCTGAAGTTTAACGGCGGGCAGCCTGCGGATAACGGATCGTACTCACGCACCAGGTTATCCAGCTGCGCGGCCTGTAAATCAGTTTCAATGGGTAGATAGAACTCCAGTTCCACCTGCTTTTCCTGGGGGGGTAACCGGTTGAGCGACACGCCCGTCTCATTCAACGGCGCCTGCAAAATAGTCTGCAACCACCCGCTGACAACCGGCTGCCACTGCTCAGCAAACCCTTGCTCTGTGAGCTGCTTAGCAAGCCACGCCTCATCCACCGGCTGCGTAAAATCGATGCCTTCGAACAGGCTGTGTAAAAAGGTGCCCGGCCCCGCCCCGCGAGGGAAGCTGTGTGGCGTAAGTAATGGCTCACTTTGTACGGCGACGCCACCTGCGGCATCGACGTCCAGGCGCGGCAATAAATCCAGCGCCTGGCTGCTGCCGTGCTGCTGCAAAGCGGAGTAGCTGGTGACACGCCAGTTATCAGCAACCTGCCTTTTCATCACTCTGGCGCGCAGTTCAGGGAGCGTAGAACTCTCGGGCTGCCACGGCGTGTTATCGACAGGTCGAGGTTCTTCAATACTCATCGATTCGCTCGCCAGCGCCTGTAAGCAAGCCCGTAGTCCCGCGGCATCTTGCGCTTCACCTTTTTGCACAAGATAACCCAGCGCGCCGCGATGCAGGTCGCTGGCCCCTTTTTTGGCACGATTGCCTTTAAACAGCGGGGCGACACCGAGGCTGCAATGCCAGACAGAACGCGTCAGGGCGACGTACAACAGGCGTAAATCTTCTGCCAGACGCTCCTCTTCCGCGAGGCTCAGGCTCTCTTCGTCATCGCTTAAATCCAGCAGCGGCGAGAATGTGCTGCGGTCATGGTACAAGCCGCTGTTTTGCGCACGATAGTTGGCGATAAACGGCAGCCAGACCAGCGGATATTCAAGCCCTTTCGCTTTATGGATGGTGACAACCTGCACCAGGTGCCTGTCACTTTCGAGGCGTAGCTGCTGGCTGGATGCGTTGCTGTCAGGTTCAGCCACCTGCTGCGCCAGCCAGCGCACCAACGCATGTTCGCTGTCGGTTTGCGCCGCCTCTTGCTGCAGCAATTCGCTGATGTGCAAAATATCGGTCAGACGCCGTTCGCCACCCGGGGTGGCCAGCAGGTTTTCAGCAATCTGGCGGCGCGCGATAAGCGCTCGTAACATCGGCATCACGCCACGGCGCAGCCAAATCTGCCGGTACTCCGCAAACTCTTCCACCAGCCGATCCCAGGCCTGTTCATCGTCGTTAAGCGCCTCAATCATGCGGGCATCCAGGCCTAACAGGCTGGTGGCGACCGCGCAGCGCAGCGCGGTTTCGATTTCTGGCGCGAGCACCGCCTGCAAAACCCAGAGAATTTCACGCGCTTCCGGTGTGGCAAACACCGAGTCGCGGTTTGACAGATAAACCGAGGGAATATTCAGCACGCCCAGCGCTTCACGCACAATCGCGGCCTCCGCGCGGCTACGCACCAGAATCGTAATATCAGATGAGCGCACCGGGCGCGACTCTTCACCGTTCCACAGTAATGCCTCGCCGCGCTGCCCGGCGCTCAGCCAGTCGCGAATCTGCTGCGCGCACTGCATTGCCATGGTTTGTTGGTAATCACTTACGCCACAGCCCTCACCTGATTGCACCCACAATGACATCGCCGCCTGGTTTTTCCCTTTCAGGGTAAAACGCAGCCCGCTGTTCTTCGCTGCCGCCTGCACCGCAAGAAAGGGGATCTGCTGGAATAAGAAAGGGTTATCCAGTTGCTGAAACAGGGTGTTTACGCAATCAATCATCGCAGGCGACGAGCGCCAGTTAGTGTCGAGCGTGTAGTGGGCACTTACCTCATGACGCGCTTTCATGTAGGTGAAAATATCGGCCCCACGGAATGCGTAAATAGCCTGTTTGGGATCGCCAATAAGCAACAGCGCCGTATCAGGCTGGTTGATGTATAAGCGCCGGAAAATGCGATATTGCTGCGGGTCCGTATCCTGGAATTCATCGATCATCGCCGCCGGGAAGCGGCCACGGATGGCGGCAGCCAGCGCATCGCCCCCCGGCTTGTGCAGCGCTTCGTCGAGGCGGGTCAGCATATCGTCAAAGCCGAGTTCACCACGGCGGCGTTTTTCCTGCTGTACGGTATAGCGGATTTCCGCCATCGCGCGGGCAATGACTAAATCACGCAGCGTCAGCGGCTCGCCCAGGAGCTCGTTAATCGCCCGGAAAACAGCATGCTGCGGCGGCTGGCCCTCTTTAGTTTTCTCATCGAGCATCGACTGAGAAAAGCGCTCAAGCTGTTCCGGCAATTTATAGGTTGTGGTCTGCGTCTGCGCCCAGTTGCCGACAATATTCAGCCAGTTGGGTAAATTTTTACTGCTGTAGCTGCGGCGATCGATTTTCGCCACGCTGAGGAGTTGCGCGATGTCATCCGCGCAGGCACGCCATTGCGCTTTGACATTTTCAATCGCGCTGATAATTTTCTGATGCCGTGCCAGCAGCGTTTCATCATCAAGAGGCGGCCGTTTGAGAACCGGTTGTTCCCCTTGCAGCCAGCTGTTGATATCCCTGAGCAGCTCTTCCGGCCCTGCCCACTCTTCTGCCATAACCTGAGCGATCGGCTTCGGCAGCGGGTAACAGTGGCGACGCCAGAAATCAGCGCAGGCGTGGCGGCGCAGGAGCGATTCATCTTCAATGAGCTGCTGTTCGAACAGCATGCCCGATTCAAAAGCATTCAGGCTGAGCATGCGCTGGCAAAAGCCGTGGATGGTGAAAATCGCCGCTTCGTCCATCTGCTGTTCGGCAAGATGCAAAACTCGGGCGGCCTGATGGCGGTCGGGAATTTCCGCCAGCAGGCTCTGGAACAAGGGGTTATCAGTGCGGTTACGCACACAGGCGATACGCAATTGATGAATATTGGTGCGAATACGGCCGCGGAGCTCTTCCGTTGCCGCCTGCGTAAAGGTGACCACCAGCAACTCTTCGACCGCAAGCGGCCTGGGGTGAGCATTTCCCCCCCCCAGGCCCAGCAGCAGGCGCAAATAGAGTGCCGCGATAGTGAATGTCTTTCCGGTACCGGCAGAGGCTTCAATCAGCCGCTCCCCCGTTAAAGGTAAACTCAGCGGATCAAGAGGCTGCGTGGTTCCGGTCATTAATTACCCTTCGTCTTTCCAGTTGCACAGGTGCTATCACTTAGCATCCACCAGCGGTAATGTTTGCTGCAGGCTGCTGACTTCTTTCCAGGTTTTCCAGCCGTCCGGGGTCGCATAGTCCGCGCTACCGTGATGGCTGCCAGAAACTTGCGACAGCACGGCCATTCCCTGTGGTGCAATCACGGCCTGGTGGAAGAAATCAGCCAGTTTTTGCGGCGTCAGCTGGTTAATTTCGGCGACTACTTTAGCACGCGAATCAAAATTCAGGTTTCCACGATCGAAATCTTTGCTCAGCTGTGAAGCTTCCTGGGATAGCGTCTGCGGTGCCTGCCTGATTTCACTGATGATCCCCTGCTGCATCTGGGCAAATTCCTCAGGGCTCATCTCGCGTAGTTTTTGCTCCGCAATGGGGTAAAACGCTTTAAAGCGCTGATACAAATATGCCGGCTGTTTGTCGTTACTTTGCAGTAAGAAACCAATCCCCCACTGGCGACCAACGGACATCGGGAAAGCAAACACCGCATAGCCCAGCTGTTCCTGGGTCCGTAGCTGGTTGTAGAACCACGGCTGGATAATTTGCCCCAGCATCGAGCTGTAAGCGGTGCTGGCGATCTCATCGAACCCTTTAGGCACATACACCGCCGCCAGCGCGGAGTCGGTGCTGCTACCCGTTTTTTCAAACATCGCTAAATGTTGTTTATCCACCAGCACGTCTTTATTACGGCACCACTCATTCCCTTTGGTGCCCAGCAGGCTTTGCACCGCGTGCGCCAGATTGGTCGCCTGTTCAGCAGAGAGATTACCTAACACTAAAAACTCCGGTTTGGCATCGGTTTTTAACGCCTCCCGGTAATCAAGCACCTCTTTAAGGGTCAACGCTGGCAGCAGCGCACGGCGTTCATCGCGCTGGAAATAAGGCACCTGTGAGATCATTTGCACCGGCATAATCGCCTGGTCGTAAGCTTTGCCTTTCTCCGCTGAATCCATCATTTGCGCATACCAGGACTTCGCCTGATCCAACTGTTCCTGAGTCGGCGTGTAGGAGAAGTAGCCCTGTAACAGCGCGGTAAAAAGCTGGGGTAAACGCTGCGTATAGCCATTGGCATTGACCATCAGGCCGCTGTTCGCGTTGGTTGAGAAGCCTATCCCACCAATGGAGGCCTGGTTGCTTAACTCATCAAGCGCAATTCCCGCCAGGTAGTCATTGAGGGCGAATAGCACCTGGTTCTTTGCGCTGTCCATCGCCTGGGGATTACGCAGCACCAGGGTGACGTCAGCCTTAGGCTCGCTGGCAAAATAGCGGCTTGGCATATACAACACGCGTAAACCCGGCTCTTGCACCAGCAGCTCAGGGTGAGCGTAGGTTTTCTCCGGCTTGATCAGGGTGAAGTCATCCGGAATGTACGGGTTGAGCTGCGGCAACTCCAGCTTGATGGCTGCGGATTTTTGCTGCCAGGCGTCAAAGCGTTGAGGGGTGATTTTATCGACCTGATAAGGCGCATCGACAAAATAGGCGGTCTTATTGTGCGGCTCTTGCGGGCTGATATACCAGATGCGGGCATTTTGCGGCGTCATCATCTCCAGCCGCGATTTTATTGCTACCGGATCATAACGATCGGCAATATTCACCGCATCGAGCGTATGGGCAACGGGCACCCGCAGCATGGTATCGGCTAACCATTCGACATAGTCCATATCGCGGGTGATCGACGGGTAGCGAAAATCGAGATCGAGAACGTGGGCAAGCTCATCAAAATAGCTTTTATCCACGCCGTTTTCGCGCAGTTTATCCAGATAGCTGAAAACCGCCGCAACCACCTCATCACGCCGTACCAGGCCTTTGTCAGTCAGCGATACCGAGATAGCAAATACCCCGCTGTTACCATTGACTAACGGATCGGAATCGGCGCGAATGCTGTCCGCCAGCCCCTGTTTTTGCAGCCAGTCTGAGAGCGTATTGTGGCTGCGGTTGCCAATCAGGTAGCCAATTAACTCATCGGTTTTGCTGCGGAATTTATCGCTATTGTTATCGATGCGGAACTCTACACGCACCACTTTGCGCGGCAATGCCGGAACATAATGTATGACGATCCCTTTTTGCGCATCGGTCACTACCGGCACATCAATTACCGGGCGTTCGATGTTTTTATTCGGCACTCGCCCATAGGTTTCTACAGCCATTTTTGCCAGTTCAGGCAAAGGCTTATTGCTGTAAATAACCGCCTTCATCAGGTTCGCGGAGTAGTATTTGTCACGGAAAGCCACCAGCGCATCCAGCAGTTTGCTGCCGGGCTTATCGCGCAGGGTTTCCAGGTTACCGCCAGAAAAACGTGATCCGGGGTGCGCCGGGTTGATGGTTTCGGCACTGACTTGCGCCATACGCATCCCGTCACGGGCGCGCGCCAACGTCAGTTCTGCGTTTACCGCATTACGTTCACGTTCAGCGTACTCTGGAGCGAGATTCGGCTCAGCGATAGCATCAGACAGGCGATCGACCGCGCCTTCCAGCGCCTCATTTTCTACTTCGAGATAATACGCGGTGCGATAGGTTGCGGTGCTGGCGTTGTGGCTGCCACCGTGCTTTTTGAGAAACTCTGACAGGCTATCCGGCTGCGGATACTTCTTAGACCCCATCAGCGTCATATGTTCAAGATAGTGAGCAAGGCCGAGATGGTCGTCAGGATCTTCTAACGATCCCACAGGCACCACCAGCGCCGACAAAGATTTTACGGCCTGCGGATCGGAGACCAGCAGCACCGTCAACCCATTATCCAGGCGCACAGCCTGATACTGACGATTGTCTTTCTCACTTTTACGGATAGTTTCCTGGATGGGTTGCCAACCCGTGCCTGCCTGAGTGAAGGGGACCCAAAGAGCGACTAACAGGAAAAACAATTTAAACCAGGTGCTGCAGTTAGGCATTAACGAACCTCATTCACTAACTTACTCATCATTAACAACTTTTAAAACAATCTGTCATTGTCGTTGTTTCTTTTTTCGCCAGTCCTGAGCAAGCTGCGCATCATAGATGAACCTGCCGGATTGTGCAATTTTTATACTATTTTTTAAGCGTTTTTTAAGGTCTATTAAAACGATAAAGCGGCAATAAATAGCATTCTGCCTCTTTTATAATCGCTTCGTAGTAGTCAGGTTCAAGGGTTCGATACAGACGCTGCAGCCAGATATCGGCCCCCTCGCCTTCGACCCGCTGATTTCCTTCCCAGGCCGCCAGTAGCTTGCTTTTGGCTTTCTGCTGCGTTTGCTCATCCCATAAAATGGCATCATTCGCCGGTTCGTAACAGGCTTTTATCCATGCCCCGCCGCTGACGGGTAATAATAACAGCGGCTGCGTCAATCCTCTCCGATAGCCCTCAATTAGCTGCTGGAGATAGCCTGTTGCCTGTGCCACCTCCAGCGCGGGGAATTTCCACTCCGTCGCATCACGGCCATACAGGCGGCTTTCCCCCCCGCCGCCCATCGCACACCAGACGAGATGTTCAATCCAGAGCTGCAGACCATGGGCCGTATTGAGAATCGATGGTCGCCAGCGCAGCAAACCATCAGGCTGCACATCCGACAACCAACCTTCGAGGCGGGTTCCGTCTATCCGCACAGAGACTTCCTGGCTAGTGCCGTTTTGCCGCTCGGCTCGCACTTTTTGCGCCAGTTCTTCCATTTCTGTTAACTGGTTGTCCCATAAAATCTCACCGAACGCTCCATACGGCAAAGTGCCCGCTGCCCGGTAGCGACGGAATAATTGCTGGGCGTCGCCTTCCTGAACCAGCGTATTCAGCAACTCCTGATTCATCCGGAAGCGTTCGAGGCTATCTAATGTGAAGGGTTCTGCGTCTGGCAAGTCCGTCTCTTCAAGCCGGAAGTGAATGCCTAAACGCATCTGGAAAAAAGCGCGCACCGGATGACGCCAGAAACGCTGTAGTTGCTCAAGCGTGATGACTGCATCCGCTTTTTCCTGCAATGGCTGAATAAATGGCGCCTGAGCCTGCCCCCGTTCACTGGCGGCAGGCAGCCATTCGCTGGCATAGCTCTGCTCCTCCGCGCCCGGAATAAAATTACCGGCTTCAAAAGGCGTGCGGTAATGCTGCTCAACCAGATGTTTCCTTACCCGCTCGCTGCTTTCATCGCAGCTCCGTTCCGTATCCCCGGGCAGGCAGTGGCTCCGGGCGATGTAGTCCAGAAGCTCATCGACTAATACCGAAGGATAGCGCGGGCTGTTGTCCTGAACGGAGCGCCCGATATAGCTGATATAAAAATGCCTCTGCGCTGAGTTGAGTGCTTCAAGGAACAGGTAACGGTCATCGTCACGGCGGCTGCGGTCACCGCGCTGTGGTTTCTGGCTCATTAAATCAAACCCGAGCGGAGCCAGGGTGCGCGGATAAACCCCATCATTCATGCCGAGTAAGCAGACCGCTTTGAACGGGATAGAACGCATCGGCATCAGGGTACAGAAGTTTATCGGCCCGGCGAGGAAGCGCTGGCTGATGCGCTCCCGATCGAGACGCTGTGCCAGTGCGTCACGTAATAAGATCAGCGGGATATTTTCTTGATAACCTGACTCCAGGCCATATTTAACGATCTCTTGCCACTGCTGTTCAATCAGCGCCAGCGCACCTTCGGTTTCCGCATCGGGCAGGAAGAAACTGGCCAGCATTTCGCGGCACACGCTGCTCCACTCCACTAGCGGGCGCGCGACAGAAAGCGCTATGCGCCAGCGGTTGAGCTGCATCAATAAATCCGCCAGTTGCCCGACAAGCTCGGCAATCAACCCGCTCGATTCATCATACGGCAGGATGGACTGCCATTCACCCGCCTGGCTGTCCATGGCATAACCCAGCAGCATACGCGTTAGGCCAAAGCGCCAGGTATGCTGGCCGGTGGCAGGAAGATCCAGCTCGCGCACATTGTCATCATCGATTCCCCAGCGAATCCCTGACTCATTGACCCACAGGCGCAAATAGCGTAACCCCTCTTCGTTAATTGAAAAGCGAGCAGCCAGCGCGGGAACTTCAAGCAGCGCCAGCACATCCTGAGCGGCGAAGCGGCTGTCGGGAAGTGAGAGCAGCGAGATAAAGGCCTGCAGTGCCGGGTGAGCCTGCCGCGCCCGGCGGTCGGAAATGGCGAACGGCAAACGGCGATCGCCTGCGGCATTGCCAAATACCGCCTGGATAAACGGGCTGTAGCTGTCGATATCTGCCACCATCACAATGATGTCCCTAGGCGTCAGCTCCGGGTCAGCATCCAGCATCGCCAGCAGCCTGTCGTGCAGCACCTCGACTTCGCGCTGGGGGCTGTGGCACTCATGGAATGTCACCGAACGATCGTCAGGGGCAAGAAGGCGTTTCTGATGGCTATGCTCAAACTCTTCTGGCGTTAACCCGGTGACGGCGTTGTTCTGCAGCTCCAGTAAGTCATGCTGCACGTTACGCAGTACGTTGTCGGGTTCAATATCGACAAATACGTCAATCTCTTCAAAATGTTGCAGCTCTGCTAGCAGGAAGGTGTAGTCGCGCCCCAGTTTTCCCCAGGAGGCCAGCAGCGGGTTACCAATGTCCTGTTCGCCGTCAGCGTTAAACAGTGTTGAGGCGGTATCGCACTCTTTGAACAGCGGATGCGAAATATCATCCCGGGCGTGGCTGCGCCGACGTCGGCTGATTAAGCGCGCAAGGGAAGCGGGATCTTTAATATCACCCCAGTAATAGCGGCAAGGGTTGGTAAATAGCAGATGCACATCAATGTGCTTACCCAGCGCCTGTAACGCCTGTAAGTAAACGGGCGGCAATGCTGAAATGCCACAAATAAAGACGCGGGCGGGCAGGCCCGCCGGGCGCTCGCTGCTTGCTTCCAGAGTATCAATAAACCGTTGGTAGAGATTGGCGCGGTGCCACTCAGGCTGGCCAAGCTGTTGCGTATGGCGCACCAACGCCGCCCATAAAGGTGCCTGCCACGCCTGAGCCTCCCCCACATTGTCGACCAGTTCGCCCTTTTCCCACTGGCTTAACCAGCCGGGGCGATAAACCAGGTATTGGTCATAGAGGTCCGCAATTCTTGTGGCTAACTGAGAGAGCTTACGGCCATTTTCATCCTGCTCCAGATACTGGCTGAGCAGGGTAAATTCAGGTTGATCCAGCATCGTCGGGATGAGCGTCATTAATTTCCAGCTCATGCTTTGCTTGTTGAACGCGCTTTGCTCAGGGATGCCTGGTAACACACGCACAAACATATCCCAGATAAAGCTCGCCGGAAGCGGGAAGCTAATATTCGCTGCGATCCCAAATTTTTGCGCCAGCGTCATTTGCAGCCATTGCGCCATACCGGTGCTTTGTACTAATACCACTTCGGGCTGGAAAGGGTCCGGCAACGGCTGCCTTTCCACAATAAATTCCATAATGGCTTCCAGCACATCCAGCCGGTTGGAATGGTAAACACGCAGCATAGAATCACGACTCCCAGACTAATGACAAACCCCATGTTTTTCGCAACACGCACATAGAGCATCAATAAAAAATAAGGAAAATCAATTTATTGATTTTCGGCCGATCGCCACAAGGAAGGGAAAACCACGCTTTTTCCTTG